>NZ_JBQFRP010000001.1:0-571630 GCF_056537465.1 Ruegeria sp. CE8 | reverse complement strand
CCAGCGTCTTGTGCGGTCCATGGGCAGCAGGGGCATCCCGCCACCGCAAACCATTGCGATTGATGAAGATAATCCCGCTCACCACACGCCTGTCATCGACGCGCGGCTTGCTATGGGGCTTCGGGAAGAAGGGTTCCAGACGCGCCATTTGCGCATCCGTAAGCCAGAAGAGATCAGACATGTTCACCGCTCGTTTTTGAACCGTGAATCACGCCGCAAAACGGAAACCAATGGGTCACGACGTTAAGTATCGTTATCAATCAAGTATTACTCTGCTGGTAACCAATTAGCGTCGGGATCGTAAGTGGTGATTTCACCTATAATATTGGATGTATCCGGGCCAAAATCCGCTTCGTAGATTATGCCGTTTTCGCTGACCAGAAAGGAATGGATTCCAGTTTCCCCATATTCGGAAGGTACTGCCAGCAAGGCATGTCCCGCTATGAAATGATCACCGACAAAGTAGGAATAGGCACCTCCAGGTGCATTCGGTCCCTGACCCTGCAAGATCGTGTAATAGTACCCTAAGAATGGTTCGGCTTCATAGTCGACCTCGCCGTCGCTCCACCCGTAAGCGGCGGCTCGGGCAAGTGCTGCACCAACGAAGCTGTCGTCTTCTGGCCAGAAAAGACCGTTTCGCGTTCCTGGATCGGAAATGATCGTCTGTGCGAATTCCATGACGCCATCACCGTTGTGATCCTCAAGGCGGAATGCGGCTTGAAGATCAACATAGGCTTCAAGCAATTCGATCACTTCCAATTCATTCAACCCGATTTCGCGGGCTGAGAGTTCCTCGATTCCAGCTTCCAAGTCAAAGCGCCAACCGTCGTCTGCTCGAAGAATTGGGATCGGAAAGGGCCAACTGTCTTCACCGAGAAGAAGTACAACCCCATCACTCTCTGGCTGAAAACGGTACCCTTCAGCGTACATGCTGAGCACTTCTTGCCGTCTTTCTTGATCTTCCGCTGGGTCACCCGTTCCAATCAAATCTTCGGCTTCGGGTCCGAAAATTGCGAGTAGCTTACTCTGATCGCTGGCCTTCAACGCCTCAACAAATGCGTCCAGTGCGGTTTGAGGAGTATCAAAACGCGCTATGTCCGACAGCGCCGGGCTTGTGGTCGCTGCTATCAACAATACTGAAAGTGCCGATCTAAGCATGTTACCTTCTCCGCTTGCCCTTGGCAGAGTGCCCACGCTTGGACGCGCTATGTGTTCTGCTGCCGGACGCATTTTTCTTCATCGCTTGCCCCTTGGACGCCGCTGGCTTGCGCTGGGTGGTTGCGGCTTTCTTCGCTTGCGGCCTCTTGGCGGTCTGCGGCCTTTGCGCGACAGGTTTTTTCGCCGCATCCGGACGTTTGGTACGATCGATTGCCTGTTGTTTCGCGGCAGCTTTGTCCAGATCGACAATACCCCGGTTCACCTGAGGCAGCGACTTGTTCCCTTTGCTCCGGTTTGCCAGAGCACCGCCAGCAACAGCCCCTGCACCTGCGCCGACTGCGGCCGCAGCAGCCGCACGGTCCCGGCTAATGTCTGTAGCACCGGACTCGCGGCTCAACTTAGCGCGCAGTTCATCAGTACGACCTTCGGGGCGGTTAACCGGCAAATCGCCACGACCACCTTCAGGTCTTTTGTGATCGGCAATTTTGTCTCGGGCCTCCTGTTGACGGTCAGGATCGGGTTTCCATCCGATATCCGTTCGGTCACCCAGATCTATATCATTACCGATATTGACGTTGCCATCGACATCAATGTCGATGTCTGGATTTCTGTAAATCGGGCCACCACCCCAGCCGCCGCAGTTTCGGCATCCCCAATAGTCATACCAATCGTCGTCATCGTCGAAAATCTCGTCGATTAGAGCCACGGCTCCAAAAGTCAGCAAAGCCGCGCCCACAACATCTCCGGTCGAGGGGCCAGTATAGACAGTCTCAGGATTATACTGCGGGACGTAAACTGTTTCGGGCTGTGTCGGAGTAATTACAACAGTTTCCTTATCAGTTACCTCGACAGTTTGCTCGGGCCCTGAAACAAGAGCGCCGCTGTCAATCGCCTGATCCCGCATTACTTGAACAGCACTCATCACATCATCGGATTGGGCCAGCATGGCGGTTCCTACCGTCTCGGTCCAATCGATATGAGTGGCCATTTGACCGACGACTTCCGGGAAGGCTGTCGCCAATACGGTGACGGAAGGATCCCAGCCCATGGCTTCGATTTCCGGTTCAAGCTCGACGGGCTTGCGGTCAGTGTTGTCCAGCAAAAATCGCTCTGCCTTTACAATCTCCAGTGGCTGAGTTGCGGCGACAAATATCTGTATGAGTAACGTGTCGGGGTAAAGAGCCACCGGAGCGACTAATGTCTGCAGCTCTGCGTCCGTTAGTAGGTCTGATGAAGTCGCCGAGGCCTCTTCCGTCTCAATGGCTTCATCAGAAGCCTCTTGCGCAAAGAGGGCAGTAGATGTGGCAAAACTGAGAGCAATTATTAGATATCTAAACATATTGCGATCCTTCAATTTATCCAAAGATCACCTAAGATTGCGATTCTGGCAACCGGACCGCAAAAGAGATGGTTTTGATCTAGTTTCGACCATCCAATAAAATCTGGGCGAGCATTCACTTTGGCCTCAAAGCGGTCGTTCTCTGCACGGACTTTGCAGGCATTCGAATTCAGTCGGAATAAGTTCCGGATCAGAGTTGTGTTATGGTGCTTCCATATAAGGAGGAAAAATTGTTTCGCTATGTTTTGCCAACGGCGCTCATTTTGGGAAGCCCGGTCTTAGCCCAGGATGCAATAAATCCGTCAGGTCTTTCCGGTCCTGCCGGTCGACCTTATTCGCCCTACGCCGAACGCGCGTATCCAACTCAAGTCTATTTTGGTGACACCCACGTTCATACTGGTCTTTCAGGGGATGCTGGTGGAGGCGGTACGCGCCTCATGCCGCGTGACGCATATCGATTTGCGCGTGGCGAAGAAGTTGTGTCGAATACGGGTCAACCTGTGAAATTGTCGAGACCGCTCGACTTCTTCATGATTACAGATCACTCAGATGCGATGGGTGCGATCACCGATATAATTGGGGGCGCTCCAAACATATTGGCGGATGAACAAGGCAGGTATTTCCATGAAGAGTTCAATAAAGGCGGGGAAGCCGCCTTGGCGGCTGCGCTCGAGCTTACAGCGGCTTTTGCTCAAGGACAGGTTTCCCCTGCGCTGAACTACCAACCGGGCAATCCCGCGTATGCCCGTGTTTGGGACGAAATTATCGATGCCGCGGAGGAATACAATGACCCCGGCGTGTTCAGCACCTTCATCGCTTATGAATGGACATCTCTCGTTGCAGGGAACAATTTGCACCGAAATGTGATCTTTCGCGACGGCCCTGAGCTCGCAAGACAGATACTGCCTTATACAACAACGCCACCTATGGGCTCACCTAACCCTCGTGATCTTTGGAAGTGGTTGGAGAACTATGAGCAAACGACAGGCGGGCGTGTTCTTGCTATTCCACACAATGGGAACTTGTCTAACGGCTGGATGTTCCCGTTAGTCGATGACTTTGCGGATGGGGTGCCGTTAGATCCCGCATATGCAGAAGCGCGACACAAATGGGAAAGGCTGTACGAACCAACGCAGATAAAGGGGGATGGTGAAGCCCACCCTTACCTGTCACCTGACGACGAATTTGCTGACTTTGAGACTTGGGACTACGGAAATCTGGATGCTTCGGTTCCGAAAGATCCGGAAATGTTACCCGGCGAGTATGCACGATCCGGGTTGCTTCGAGGGCTGTCCCTACAAAAGACTTTGGGGGTGAATCCTTTCAAGTTTGGTATGGGAGGAGCCAGTGACACGCACACAGGTTTGACAGCACCAGACAACGATAATTTCTTCGGAAAATTCACCGGGTACGAGCCCAGCGAAGAGCGCAGCCAACATGTCAGCAAGAACTATGCTGACGGGACAGTTGCGCTGCTTTCGTCGCAATACATTACTGGCGGTCTGACAGCTGTATGGGCGCAGGAGAATTCCCGAGAAGCCATTTGGGATGCGATGCATCGGCGTGAAACCTACGCAACTACAGGATCTCGAATGCGCGTCCGTATGTTCGGAGGATATTCATTTACCGAAGAGGATGCCTTGCGGCGGGACTTAGCACTGGTGGGTTACACCAAAGGCGTGCCGATGGGTGGTGATCTTGGTAAAGGGACAGGTGATCCTTCCTTTCTGATTTATGCGCTTCGCGATCCAATGGGAGCAAACCTGGATCGCATACAAATCATAAAGGGTTGGTTGGATGCAGAAGGCCAACAACAGGAGAAAGTATATGACGTGGCTTGGTCTGGAGCTCGCGAACCAAATGCCCAAGGGAAGCTGCCATCCGTAGGAACCACCGTCGACCTCGCAATCCCATCTTGGACCAACACAATTGGAGCCTCTGAGCTAGGAGCCGTGTGGAAAGACCCAGATTTCGACCCCTCGGAAAGCGCGTTCTATTATGCCCGTGTCATCGAAATTCCGACCCCACGCTGGACAGCATATGATGCTGTGAAATTCCGAATACAAATGCCTGAAGGCGTCCCATTGACTACCCAAGAACGCGCCTACACATCGCCGATCTGGTACGAACCAACGCGGTAGTTTGTGCCACGTAGTTGGTCCGCATTGGGCTCCGGCAAACGTGCGCCTACATTTCTTGAACGTCTGCTGAGCGCACAAAGATGACATACAGGATCACCGTGTGTAATCTACCAGCACTGATTAGGGGGGCTTCGAATTGACCAATCCCGATGAAGTTGCGCGCCATTACCACTCCGGACACTTGCTTAAACGGATTTCTGACGGTTGCGCAGCTATGGACTTAACCCCGCCATTTTTTCATGACGCGTTGGCTCCGGTTGACGAGTTTCACATTGGCGGGCGCCTTGCGACCGAACCTTTTGTGAAAGCTCTAGACCTTTCGCCCGAAAGCCAGGTTGTCGACTTGGGATGTGGTCTCGGCGGTCCAGCACGCTATATCGCGGCGGTCACTGGAGCGAACGTAACCGGCATTGATTTGACCGCAGAGTTTGTGGAGACCGGACGCGCCCTTACCGAATGGACCGGTTTATCAGATAGGGTTCAACTCCTCGAAGGCAGCGTGCTCGATTTGCCGCTAGAAGCTGAGTCCATGGACGCCGCGTATATGATCCACGTAGGTATGAACATTGAGGATAAAGTGGGCGTAGCGCAGGAAGCGAAACGGGTTCTCAAGCCAGGGGGCATCTTTGCAATTTACGATGTGATGCAGGTCGGAGTAGGACACATGGATTATCCGGCTCCCTGGGCTTCTTCTTCTGAGCAGAGCGCGCTGGCACCACCGGAGACATATGAGGCGGCGTTGAACTCCGTTGGTTTCGAGGTTAGCGACCGGATCGACCGCACTGCATTTGCCAAACAGTTCTTTGCAGATTTGGCGGCCGCGCAAAGCCGTGCAGATGGTCCTCCACCCCTTGGTCTACATCTAATCATGGGCGATGACACAGCGCTGAAGGTTCAACACATGGTTCGAAATATAGAAGGCGGATTGATAGCCCCGATTGAGATTCACGCACGTTTACCCGTCTAACTTTGTATCCAATCTGGGCCCAACGCGGTCATCTGAGCGATTTTATCAGACTTCAGCTTAGCGGCGGATCGCGAACCAAGCGCTGTGAAGCGCCAAGGTTTGCTGTACGGACAATGCAGACCTCCAGTTTTTTTATCCTGACTATTACAATCCAGGCATGACGCACGTTACGCTCAACCAAAGAGATCATTGACCGATAGGCCGTTCGAACTTCAAAATGATCATGCGCTGGCTCCGTCGCGAACCACATTGAAAACATGGGCGGAGGATTGGCCAGAGAACGACTGGGAGGGGCGCATGACTGCCAATGTGGAGACCCTTTTTACCGAAAGCGACGGGCTATCCATCGCCTATCAAGTTTGGGGCGATGGGCCGCGCAATCTTGTGTTGGTCCCCGGAATGATTTCGCATCTGGAAGCGTCCATGGAAAATCCGGGCTATCTGCAGTGGATGACAGCTCTCAGCTCGGTGGGAAGATTGGTTACATTCGACAAGCGTGGCAACGGCATGTCAGACCGCATTCAAGGGACACCGACCCTTGAAGAGCGTGTCATGGATATAGAGGCCGTGATGGATGTCACTGAAATAACCTCAGCAACGGTCATTGCTTTCTCCGAGGGGGCCTCACTTGCCTGTGTCTATGCCGCGATGCGCCCCGAGCGCGTCGAACGTCTGGCTTTGTGCGGTGGGTACGCTCAAGGCCGTCTAACACGCGGTTACCTGACCCCTGAAAGCCTTAAAATCGCGTTGAAACAGTTCCGCGAGAATTGGGGGAAGCTCTATAAACCTCACCCATTCTCGGCTTTCGGCCCAAGTGAGGACGATGCTGAAGCTCAAGAAGCATGGGCGCATTTCCAAAGGATGAGCGCGACCCCTACTACAGTCGCCAACCTGTTCGAATTGGCTGCCCGGATAGATATCCGGGAATTGCTTCCGTCTATTTCACAACCTACTTTGGTCATACATCGCGAACTCGAAGAACCCAACGGGGCTGATTGTGCCCAGGATTTTCTGCGTTTGATGCCATCCACTAAGTACAAAACCATACCCGGCCACGAGCATGTGCCATGGGAAGGCGACGTGGACAGCTATGCGGCCGCAATCGTCGAGTTTGTCACCGGCGACGACCCAACCCAAGCGCACCCTTGCTACCGTTCTGTTCTCAGATCTCGTTGCGTCCACCTCGCAACAAGCACGCATCGGAGATGAGAGTTGGCGCGAACTGATGAACCGCCACGATGAAATCTGCGCAAAACAGATCTCTCGACACGGTGGTCATCTGGTGAAATTCACCGGCGACGGCGTGCTGGCAACGTTCAGTTCTCCTACAAGTGCGCTGGCCTGCGCTGGTTCTTTACGAGAAGCATTGTCTGCGATCGACCTTAACGCCCGCTTCGGCGCTCACACTGGTGAGATTGAAATTCGCGGCGAGGATATCAGCGGCCTTGGCGTGGTCATAGCAGCGCGGGTGATGGGCCAAGCCCAGAAAGGACAGGTTTTGGCCTCCGATCTCACGCGGCAACTGATGCTTGGTGCGCCGTTCGAGTTTCAAGACCGCGGTGAGCACGAGTTGAAGGGCGTTCCAAATTCTTGGAGACTGCACGCGGTCAGCCCCACGAACTAAACAACTCGGAACACTGGCTTTGCCTACTGGTCTTTACCACGGCATCCGATTGTCAGCCTTGGGCTCGAGGCAGACGCTCGCTCAATTCCGCTCAATGACTGCAATGCGGACTTTTCAGCCATTCGCATTTTTACAACAAAGGACCGCAGTCAGCCCGAAGCGGGCATTCACAACTAGACTTTGCAATTCCGTATTCGGGGCTTTGCCGCTGTACGATTAGAGGCTTTCGTTGCCGGGATTGACGGGCACTGCGTTGCCTGCGCCCATCATGCGCTGAACAAGGCGGCCCAGCGGGCTGGCCTCTTCCGGATCGACCTCGCCCGCGAACATGTCCAGGTGCTTGGCGATGTTCTTTAGAGCCTTGGCACAGTCCTCCACCTTGATTTGGATACCCTGGTTGGATTCCTTCACGCCATCGAACTAGAGGCGCGCGGTTGCACCGAGCCTACGTGTGTCGGCCATGCGGGTGATTTGGTTTCCGTGCCGGAACATACTCGGGACAATCGGGGTTTGGCGGGCCTGTGTGACGATAACCGTAGGAACCTGCATCGTCGGGGATGCGCGGATCTTCGATTGTGCCTGACATGGCAACGTCGCTCTCTCTCGTCGTGGAGCTGAGAGAACACCACGCGGGCCTTGTCTTCTGTGAACTCGCGCTCTGATTTCCACTGGTAGCGGTGGTAGATGCCGTGGCAGTAGCGGCAGGGCGCGATGATGTGCTGTGTAAGCTCGTTAGGGTTTGCGGTGGCTATTTGGGTCCAGAGGTTTACAATGCCCACTGCCTCGAGCATTGCCTTGCTTTCGACCTGTTTGCGGCCCTCAGCGATGGCGCGGGCGACCTTAGTATTGCTTAGCAGTTTGGATGCGGTGACTTCCGCTGATCCTTTTGCGTATCCAGCGCTGATTGCAGCCTTTTTCCCATTCGGATCAGCAAGGTAGTCAAGCACAAAGGCCCGCTGACGCGGGTTCAGGTCGAATCGATCGAGCCAGGTTGTGTCTACCAAGGCTGGATTGTCGGTTGTGCTGCTCATTCCGGGGGCGGTGCTTCTTGCACATCAAAATCGTCCGCAGAATTGGTGCACATTCTGCTTTAAGCAACAATATGTAAACACGGCAATCCTACCACCACCAATGTATTTGTTTATTTCTTTCTTTAGTGACCTTTGGCCGACCTCGGACCGGACCACTCCATGATTTCCTGAATTACTGATATTTTTTGATTCATTTAGTTACCTGACCTCTGTTTTGGTCCTTTCCTGACCATTCGGCTGACCTTTTTGAACATCACTTACCTCCCACATTGCTCACTTTGTTGTTGCAATTTGCGACATGTTTACCATTTAGATGAGATCAAGGAGAACACACATGGAAAAGGTCATTGATCGAGAAAGTGCCTAACCCTGAGCTTGCGATCCACCAATGCAGCAAGGAGTGGCAATGGCACTCATCAAACGGATCATCCCCCAACAAAGTTCGCCGAACCTGCAGCTCTCAACCGATACTAAGCAACCACCCACAAGGCGCAATTGACAGGTTCCAAGGCAGATGCGATTCACCGCACAGCAAACCCGATAAAACCCGCCAATTCGGGCTCCACAATGGCTCCAAAGATCGATCATGAAAATACGCATTAAAGAAATCCGGCAAGCCAAAGGGCTTACTCAGGACGAACTTGCGGTGAAGGTTGATTTGTCTCGTTCTTATTTGGCGCAATTGGAAAAGGGGACACGTCCACTCACCACTAAGAAGCAGGCTATTGTTGCCGCGGCCCTTGATGTGGAGCCAACTGAGCTTGTTGATTTCAGCGCACCTGACAAAGACGACGAGGCGCTTCTTCTCGAGGCGTTCCGCGCCCTTTCCCCCGAACAGCGAAAAGCTTGGCTCGAATGGGCGAAAGTAGCTAAGGGGTCCGCCCTGGATAAAAAGTGAATGTTCTATACACCGATGCCAATCGGATCAACCGATCTTACGCACCGAAAAAACGGCGAATTGAAGATGCACCGGGGCACAGGCGTCAATCTGGTGAAGTTTGCTGAACTGGAAAGCCTGATCTAAGGAAAGGCTGCCTGATTGACAGGTATCACAATTCAAATATAGGGTACCTTAGGTCGCCACATTTCTTAATAAAACTATTTTAAGTTCTTAGGTGGATTATTTGGAGCGGGTAGCGGGAATCGAACCCGCGCGTTCAGCTTGGGAAGCTGACAGGCTACCATTACATCATACCCGCCGCGCCGGGCACGAATAACATCCCACGGTTGCTGACTTCAAGCCGTCGAAGCAGGAAAAATCGCCCTGCTCTATCGGGCTATTCCGTCCGGGCACGCAGACTGTCTATTAGCTCCTGGTCGACTTCCAACACCTGACGCGCGGCCTCCAGAGTGCGATTGTCCAAATGCTGAGGGTTCAGATCGATGTCCTTTGAGAATGCATCAACAATTGCCCGCATTGCTTTGATTCGAGCGTATTTCTTGTTGTTGGCTGGAACCACATGCCAGGGCGCAATATCCGTAGACGTTCGCGCCAGCATTTCATCGACGGCTACCTCTGTCTCATCCCATTTTTTGCGATTACGGAAATCTTCGTAGGTCAGCTTCCACCGCTTCATTGGGTTGTGCAGGCGCTCGGTGAACCGCGCCATTTGCTCGTCTGGTGAGATGTGAAAGAACAGCTTTACGATGCGGGTTCCGTCATCCACCATCATGCGTTCGAAATCATTGATCTCCTGATACGCGGCACGCCAGCGTTCTTCTGGGGTCAGCTTTTCGAGGCGCTCAACCAGAACCCGTCCATACCAACTGCGGTCAAACGCTGATATCGCGCCTTCTGGCGGCAGTCGCTCCCAAAAGCGCAGCAAGTAGTGGCGGTTCAGATAGTAATTACGCGGGGCACCAATTGGCCAAACCTTAAAGCTGCGAGGGTCCAGAGCCTGGCTGATCCTGCGGATCGTTCCGCCTTTACCTGCCGCGTCCCAGCCTTCGAATACGATGACGCCCTTTACACCGTGGAATAGAAACGCCTGCTGGATCAGTGTAAGTTGGGCCTGTAGTTCGACCAGATTCTCGAAATACTCATTTTTACCTAAACGCTTATCCAGATCAGCGTCTGCCAGCTTTGGTGGATGATGCTTGCCCATCTTCGCTCCTGACCTTTGTTGCAACATGCAATCAGTTTCGCAAACATATCAGGATCCGACGTTGATCGGCATCAATATGAAAAAGGCCGGGAAAAATGCCCGGCCTTTGTCGTTAGGATAAGCTGTTGGATCAGGCGCGACGGCGACGGCCTCCACCGCGGCGTCCACCAGCAGCAGCACCCGCTTCATCCGGAGCTTTGTTAAACTTGATCCATTCACCGCCGTGCGGGTCATTGTTGGTCAGCAGGTTGGCGGCGCGGATGGCCTCCATTTCCTTACCGGCGCGCGGCTTGGTCGAACCCAGACCAAACATCTGCACGAAGGCTTCGTCATCCATGCCTTCGGGCAGAATGACGCCAGCGGCTGCAACGGCCTCTTTCTTCTCGGCAATCTTCTTCTGCGTGATCGGCAGAGCCACCGGGTTCATGATCGCCGAGGTCATGCCAGCACCCATTGCCATCGGCAGGAAGGCGTTGTTGATGCCATGGCGGTTCGGCAAACCGAACGAGATGTTGGACGCACCACAAGTGGTGTTCACGCCCAGTTCCTCGCGCAGGCGACGGACCAGAGCGAAAACCTGCTGGCCAGCGGTCGCCATTGCGCCGATCGGCATAACCAGCGGGTCAACGACGATGTCATGCGCGGGGATACCGAAATCGGCTGCACGCTCAACGATCTTCTTGGCGACATCAAAGCGGACATCGGGGTCTTCCGAGATGCCGGTGTCGTCGTTCGAGATCGCAACAACCGGAACGTTGTACTTTTTGACCAGCGGCAGAACCAGTTCCAGACGTTCTTCTTCACCTGTCACTGAGTTCAGCAGAGGACGGCCTTCGGCCGCATCAAGGCCAGCTTCCAGCGCACCCGGAACCGACGAGTCGATGCACAGCGGCACGTCAACCAGCCCTTGCACCAGCTCAACGATCTTGCGCATCAGCGGCGGCTCGGTTTCGTTCGGGTTGGGGTTCGAGTTGTAAACAACGCCCGCGTTGATATCCAGGACGGTTGCACCGGCCAGAACCTGGGCCAGCGCGTCTTTCTCAACGGTCGAGAAATCACCTGCTTCCAACTCTGCAGCCAGTTTCTTGCGCCCGGTCGGATTGATCCGCTCACCGATCACGCAGAAGGGTTCGTCAAAGCCCAGGACGGCGGTTTTTGTTTTTGATTCTACGACTGTACGGGTCATGTCCGATCCTTAGGAGTTTACAGGCTTTGCCGAGGCGCCGCCGTTGTTGATAGCCCAGTTGGCGTTGGTCTTGATGCCGCCAAGCGGGAAGAAGTGCACGTTGGTGATGTTGAAATCCGGGTTGGCCGCCTTGTGGTTCGCCAGTTCGGTGATCACATCGGTCGGCTCGTAAGGCAGCAGCAGCTTGGACACGTCCATCGCGCGCTTTTGCAGAACCTTCAGCGACGGGCCGACGCCACAGGCGATGGCAAATTTGATCAATGTCTGCAGCTTGGCTGGGCCTGCGATACCGATGTGAACCGGGATGTCGATACCTGCTTCTTTCAGGCTGTCGGCCCAAGCGATGATCGGCTTGGCATCAAACGCGAACTGAGTGGCCAATGCCATTTCGGCGTCTGTGGTTTCCGAAAACTTCTGTTTCCAGCGCAGAGCGTCGTCGACGTTCTTGGTCGAACCGTCGGGATCGATGTCCTTGTTTCCTTCCGGATGTCCAGCCACATGCAGACGCTTGAAACCCGCCTTGTCGAACAAACCGGATTCCAACAGCTGCATCGAGCTGTCGAAATCGCCGTGCGGTTTTGCGACACCACCGGCCAACAGCAGAGCCTGATCAACGCCTGCCTCGCCTTGGTACATGGAAATCCAGTTTTCCAGCGTCGCGGCGTCCTTGATGATCCGCGCCGGGAAGTGCGGCATGACCGGATAACCTTCGTCCGCGATCCGCTTGGCGGTCTTGACCATGTCCTCGATCGGCGTGCCTTCGATATGGGCAATGTAGACGCGGGTGCCTTCGGGCAGCAGCGCGCGGAAATCTTCGACCTTTTCGGCGGTGCGCGGCATCACCTCGATCGAATAGCCTTGCAAAAAGGCTTCGACGGTCGGGTTTACAGGGCCGTTTTCGACCGCATCACGTTTTTTGAAGTTCAGCAAAGCCATTGCGGCCTCCCATATAGATCTGGGGCTCATGCCCAACCGTCATTGGCGATCAGCGCTTTGATGCGGTCCTGATCGTACTCCGTTTCCAGACGCGTGGCTTCGGCCTCGGCAATCTCGGACGGTTCGCCTTCGACTGCAAAGGGTTTGGCCTTGCGCCATTCGGCCAGATAGGCATCGCTGTCCTTGGCGTTCACCTTCATGGCCGCACGGTCGATGGCTTGCTCAAACCGCTCCTCCAACTGCCGCTTTGCGCCACGGCGGCCTTTGCCGACGATGACTTGGGCTGGAATGTCGCGCCAGTATACGATGGTGACGTCAGGCATTGACTTTGATTCCTCCTAACCAGATGGACCGGTTCTAAACGTCTATGTGGGGGCAAGTCGGTCGAATTTCGACACACGGCGCATTTCCAGCGACCTTTTTGCCCACGATGGGATACAGGGCTTGTAACGAACTCTTCATCAAACGCGCACATCAAAATTCTCATCACTTTAATGAGCGTCTTGCACGACGCAATCGCGCGACCTATGGTCGGGGTAACTCGAAAAACGGAGGGCGTTTAAGATGGCGCCCAAGCGTCCCAGAGGTGCGGGCGCGTTCCCGAAGGCGGTCGAAAGCCCCGCGCCAGCAAGACCCGATCCAGATGCGTTGTATGCGGCGCTGGATTTGGGGACAAATAGCTGCCGCATGTTGATAGCCCAGCCCAAGGGCAGCGGGTTCCATGTGGTAGACAGCTTCTCCAAGTCCGTGCAGTTGGGCGCGGGTTTGGAACGGACCGGACGTTTGTCCAGGTCTTCGATGGCGCGCACCATTCAGGCGCTGCGCATCTGTCAGCAAAAGCTGAAACGCAACAAAGTCAGGCGGATGCGCCTGGTCGCGACCGAGGCTTGCCGTCGCGCGAAAAACTCGCGGGATTTCATCCGACAGGTGAAACGCGAAACAGGTCTGACGCTGGAGATCATCCAGCCCGAGGAAGAGGCGCGTCTGGCCGTCATCTCGTGCGCACCACTCGTCTCGACCAAGACCGAACAGTTGCTCGTCGTCGATATCGGTGGTGGATCCACCGAATTGGTCTGGATCGACATCTCATCGGTTCCACGCCGCGACCGTCCAGCGGCAATCATGCGGTTACACAATGGATTCCATCCCGCTGAAAGCCCCTTTCCTGCCGCTAAGGTGGTGGATTGGATCAGCGTTCCCTTGGGCGTTGCGACTTTACGAGACCAATTCCACGACGTCGAAAACGACTCCGCTCGCTTTGCCCTGATGAGCTGGTTTTTCGAAGAAAACCTCGCCGATTTCGCGCCCTACAAGGACGAACAGGCCCGCGAAGGGTTCCAGATCGTAGGAACTAGTGGGACTGTCACGACCGTTGCGGCCTCACATCTGGGGTTAAAGCGCTATGACCGGACCAAGGTGGACGGCCTGCGCATGACCAGTGATCAGATTGACAAAGTCATACGTGGGTATCTGGAACTCGGCCCGCAGGGTCGACGCCGTGATCCCCGGATTGGGGATGACCGGCAGGCGCTGATCATGTCCGGCTCGGCCATTCTGCAGGCGCTGTTAAGGTGCTGGCCCACCGACCGCCTTTCTGTGGCGGACCGGGGGCTGCGCGAAGGCCTGCTTTATGCACAGATGAGCGCGGACGGCGTGTTGGAAGACGGACCGTTTTGACAAAGGCCGCATTCGATATGCCGCTTTCAACAATTGCCATCGCCTATCGCTCGTCCACAGCAGCTACTACTGTATGCACCCTGGAGGCTGCTGGGTTTGACGTTTTTTGCCCCGGCTTTCATATCGCAAACAATTTTCCTCACTTCGCGCTGGGCATCGGTGGTATATCCATCGCTGTACCAGCGGCCCAGATGCCAGACGCCTTGGCGTTGCTGAAGAGTTTTTCAGAAAACTCTATGGAAAACAGCACCCTTGGCGACAGAGCATTGAATGGGCTGGGGTGGCTATTCTGCGGCGTTTCTTCTCCTTGGCCGGATTTGCTATTGAAAGATGCACCGATATCATCGGCTTGATACCCTTTCGGCGAACAGATAGACGCCTTGCAGTCTTCAGGAGACCCCAACTATGGCCAAAACACCAAGTGGCAAAAACACCTCGGGCCGTGGCCAACGCGACCTGAAGGTGAAAGTCAAAACAGCGCGCGGGCGCAAGCTCAGCTCGACCCGTTGGCTCGAGCGGCAGTTGAACGACCCCTATGTGAAGCGCGCCCAGGCCGAGGGGTATCGCGGGCGCGCGGCCTATAAGATTCTGGAATTGGACGACAAGTTTCGTTTTCTCGTTCCCGGCGCGCGCGTGGTCGATCTGGGGTGTGCCCCGGGTGGCTGGCTGCAGGTGGCAGTGAAACGCGTCAATGCTCTGGGTGAGAAGTCGGGTAAGCGCATCGGAACGGTACTGGGTGTGGACCTGCAAGAGGTTGAACCCGTGGCCGGTGCCGAAGCGCATGTTCTGGATTTCATGGAAGACGACGCCGATGTGAAGGTCAAGGATTGGCTGGGCGGCAAGGCCGATGTGGTTATGTCGGACATGGCGGCGGCCTCATCCGGGCACAAGCAAACCGACCACCTGCGCATTATGGCCCTGTGCGAAACAGCTGCCTATTTCGCGTTTGATGTTCTGGATGAAGGCGGCACGTTTGTCGCGAAGGTTCTGGCAGGCGGTGCCGAGGGCGATCTGCAGAAACTGTTGAAGCAGAAGTTCGACAAGGTCGCGAATGTTAAACCCCCCGCATCACGGTCGGACAGTTCCGAAAAGTTCGTGGTCGCGACGGGATTTCGCGGCTGAAATCAATCGTCCAGCCAGCTCCGATCGCCCGCCAGCACCTGCTCGCGCAGCGAAGCAGAAGCTATGCCTTGCAGCAACAAAGCCTCGCCGTGGTTGATGTATTCGGGCGGCTTTGCCCGCAACTCTTCGACCCTCTGTGACAGGGCCAGCGGCCGTTTCAACTGAGACGTATGGACCGGTTTAAGAAACATGTGTCACCTGTAAGCTGGCGCAAATCTTGCCTCAGCTTCATCAGTATCCCTGAAATTTGCCGGTAACGTGGCGGAATCCGGGCCAAGCCATGCCGTATCAGCGGCCCAGCTGCTCCTTGAGCTGTTGCAGGTTTGGATCGTCTGGAACAATCTCCAACCCCTGTTCCAAAACGTCCAGCGCCGCCTGCGGTCCGCGATTGATCTGCGCCAGTTGCACCAGCATCGGCCACGCCTCGGCACGTTGCGGGTCTAGTGCAACGACCTCCTGAAAAGCCTGTTCTGCAGCCAGAGAGTTGCGGAACGTCAGGGCCATCCCGCCCAACACAAGATGCGTTTCGGGAAAGTCCAGACGGTTGGAAATCGCGCCCTGCCATTCCGACATGCCCTGCCCTGACAATTGCTGCTGTTCTGCAGTCAGGGCTTGTGGCGGAATGGTGAGGACCTCTTTCGCAGCAGAGATGCGCACGTTCTTCAAAGGATCAGAAAGCAGCGGCTCAAGACGCTGAATCTGGTCGGGCAAGCTGGCCTGACGCTGCAGAGGCGCCGCATTGGCGCGAACCAGCGGGTCTTCATCGGTCAGCAACGGGGCCGTTCTGGCCGCCACGTCCGCGGACCCAAATGGCTGAAGAAGGTAAGCGGCTGTTGCCCGTACGATGCCCGGCTGCTCCGGGTCAATCGCGATGCCCAGCAAATCCTCGGGACTGTCAGCGCGCCCAAGCGTGGCCGCCTCAAATGCCGATCCGAAATGCGGTTCTCGGTGTGCGCTATCGGGGAACCAGCTTTCGATTTGCTGCGCAGCCCAAGCCTGACCCTGATCCTGATGGCAATCTGTGCAAGCATCCTGTCCCAGCCCCAGATCAGGACGCGGAATACGGAAGCTGTGATCGCGCCTGCCGTCCACGCCCATGTAAACACGCTCGATCATATGGCAGGACTTGCACTGCGCGCCGTCGCTGCCCGCGGGGTGGTTATGATGTTCGGGGGTGTCGTACTCTTTGGCCGTCAATGTCGGAAAATCTGGGTTCCCGGCTGGTGAATGGCACTGAGTACAAATCCCGTTTCCGTCCGCTTTCAACGTTGCACTGTGTGGTTCGTGGCAGTCCATACAACCGACGCCGCGATCATACATCTTGGACTGCAGGAAGGAGCCGTAGACGTACACCTCATCCATAATCTGTCCGTCGGGTTGGTACAGCCCCGGTCTGAGCACGGCGAGGTTATACGCGTCATGGTAGGGTGTTCCGGGTACAGGATTGCCATCCCGGTGCGCCTCGCGGCGGGAATGACAGCCCGCGCATTGCTGGATCTCTGCTTCGGTCTGACCCCTGCCCCAATCCATGCTGAAACCCGTATCGCCGAGACCTGCGGCAAGGCTTTGGCCCCCGACCCAGTCAATATGCGCCGAACCGGGCCCGTGGCAGGCTTCACATCCTACGCCAATCTCAACCTGTACTGAGCTGTATGCCCGGGTTTCAGGCTCATAGTTCTTTTTGAAACCAGTCGCGTGGCATTCCGCGCATCGCGCGTTCCAGTTTTTATAAGGCCCGGTCCAGTGCAACCCATCGTCGGGCGGCAAGTCCTGATCGGGGTAAAGGTGGAACCACTGCTTGTTCTCGGTATCCCAGACAACATCAAAGCTTTGCAATCGACCGGGTTCGGTTTCGAAAAGGTATTGTTGCAACGGCTCAATGCCTACAACAGAGTGAACGCCATAGGTGGTGGCCACCTCGTCTTTTTCGGTGACTTTGGCCTGCAACGAACCACTCGTATCGGTGAACTCGACCGACATGCCGTCATGGTCGAACCGCGTCCCACCAAAATCCGCGACGACCGCGCCATCGTCGACCTCGGTCCAGGCCAGCGCATGGTGAGATGTAGTCCACGCCGCGGCTTCGTCCTCGTGGCATTCGACGCATTGATCCGACCCGACATAGACGGGCGATTGACCAAAGGCTGCAATCGGTAAGAACAAACAGACGCCAAACGCCAAAAATTTCACTGATTACCCCGATTCTGTTCTTTTTCCAGATCCATCAGAGCACCGTTGTATTCGGCACCAAGGATCAAAATGGCAGCGCACAGGTAGAGAAAGATCAAGGCAGCCATGACACCAGCCAAACCGGCGTATGTGGCACTGTAGGTGGCAAACTGGGCGATGTAGATTGAAAACCCCCAACCTCCTGCGGCCCAAAGACCCAGTGTCAAAACCACCCCCGGCAGGATTTGCATCAACCTGTGTCGGCGGGTTGGCAGGATCATATGTGCCAGCACAACGATGCCTGCGGGCACCGCAACTGTAAACGTCCAGCGCAACCGGTCCACAGACAACCAGTCGGAAACGTTCAAATCCGTCTTCTCAGTTACCAACTGTGTGTAAAACGGTAAAACGACCTCGACCGCTGCGATCGCCAGGATAACCACACCGCCAACGATCACGAGACCAAGGCACAACAGCCGCGTTTTCCAGAACGGCCAGACATCCTTGTCATGATAGGCTTGGTTCATAGCTGCCCGCACCGCCATGACACCGTTCGACGCAAAGAAGATCGCCAAAAGACCACCCAGGGTGATGACGCCTGAACCAGACTCTTGCAGCACGGCACGCAGCTCGGCCACGATGGGGCCTGCGACATCTTTTGGCCAGGCGCCAAAGATCAGTTCGATCAATTCATCGGTGACATATCCTTGGGACAAAGACCCGGCCAATGCCACCGTGAACAATACGAACGGGAACAAGGCCAGCATCAAAGACATGGCGACGTGACTGCTCATCACAAAACCGTTCTTATTGTTAAATCGAACGATCGCCAGCCAAAGCGCCTGAACAGGCCGGCCAAGAGAGGGAATCACACGTGCGCTCATTCCCAGACCCTAACCCGCCTCGCCATTCCTCTGAAACGGCAAATCCCGCGTAAGTGTAAATTATCTCGCTCAAATATCTGGGCACATTGCAGAATCTTGCCCGCGCGTGCAGGATCACCTTCCAGAGCGATCACCAATCGGTGTAATGTGCCAAACGGCACGACAGGCGGGCTAATCAATGACTTTGGAACCAGACCAGAACTCTGCGGCACCGCGACTGAAGCTGTCGGTTGTTCGGGACACGACGATTGTAGCCACGCTGATCGTGCTGGGTTTGTACGCAGGTTCCGCCTTTCTGATCCCGCTTACAATGGCACTGCTGATCAACGTTCTAATCATCGCTCTCAGCGACCGGGTCATCGCGCTGACACGGGTGCCGGTCTGGCTGGCCAATCTGGCGGGAGTCACAGTCGTGCTGGCCGGTTTGTTCGTGATCATGTACATTCTCGGCAGTCAGGCGACCCAGTTCGCCCGGTCGATAAGCACCTATGAAAACCAATTCGACGGCGCGGTTCACCGTATTACCGGGCTGGTGGGCAATGACGTTACCAAGTTCATCCGCGACAACCTCGTCAGCATCGACATGTCCTATGTCGCGCGCGTGCTGCTCAGCGGTGCGACATCTCTGCTGAACCAGTTCTTTCTGATCAGCCTTTACGTGGCATTCCTGATGGCCGAGCGTTTGGCCTTTCGAAAAAAGATCCAGCTGGCAGCGGGCAATCCTGAAACCGGGGCCGAGTTCACGTCAATTCTGGATGCGATCACCTTCAGCCTGCAACGTTATGTCGGCGTAAAAACTTTCATCAGCCTGGTCACGGCAGGTATTAGCTATACCGTCTTCAAAGTCCTTGGGCTTGAATACGCGGAAACATGGGCAGTTCTGACCTTTGCGTTGAATTTCATCCCGTCGATCGGTTCGATTATCGCTGTGATCTTTCCGGCCATGATCGCTCTGGTTCAGTTTGAAACGATTGGGCCCTTCCTGATCATCGTCTTCGGTTGCGGCACCATTCAGTTTCTGATCGGCAACTTTCTGGACCCCGCCTTGCTCGGTCGGTCGCTGAATATGTCCACGTTTCTGGTGATCCTGGCGTTGACCTTCTGGACAACCGTCTGGGGGCTGATCGGCGCGTTCCTCAGTGTTCCCCTGACGGTCTGCATCCTGATCATCTTCAGCCATATCCCCGCGCTCAGGCCTGTGGCGATTTTGATGTCTCTGGACGGCCGTCTTGGCGACGACAACGCGCCCGCGCGCCAGCATTGATCGATGCAGAGCCCTGTTTTCATAGGGTCCGAAATCTATCGCCATTCGACTTATGGCTCCAAACATCCGCTGGCTATTCCGCGTGTTTCCACTGTCATCGACCTTTGCCGCGCGCTGGGATGGCTGACGGCGAAAAATTACCGGGTTAGCCCCTGCGCGAAACCAAGCGCCCTGCAAAGGTTTCATACACGCGACTACATAGCTGCCCTGCAGATGGCAGAGCACGATCAGAGTGTTTCGGATGAAGTCCGTACCAAATACGCGCTGGGCACGCTGTCAAATCCGGTGTTTCCGGAAATGTACCGACGCCCGGCTACAGCGGCCGGAGGGTCCATGCTGGGCGCGGAGTTGATCCGGGACGGCGGCATCGTATTCAATCCGGCCGGTGGCACGCACCATGGCCTGCCCGACCGCGCCAATGGGTTTTGCTATTTGAACGACCCAGTCCTGGCAATCATGACGCTTTTGCAGATGGGTCTGAATCGTGTCGTCTATGTCGACATTGACGCGCATCACTGCGACGGGGTCGAGGCCGCCTTTCGAGGCGCAGACAAGGTCCGAATGATTTCGGTCCACGAAAACCGACGTTGGCCCTTTTCCGGCACGCTCATGGATGATGCAGGCGGCGCATCTTTGAACCTACCGGTACCCAAAAACCTGAATGACGACGAGTTTTCAGCCATTCTTGACCAGTTGATCCTGCCTGCGACCGAAGCGTTTCAGCCCGAGGCAATCGTTCTGCAATGCGGAGCGGACGCCGTCGCCGAAGATCCGTTGTCGCGCCTGACGCTGTCAAACAACTCGCATTGGCAGACGGTCGCCGCGTTAAAACACCTTGCCCCGCGAATACTTGTTCTGGGCGGCGGAGGGTACAACCCATGGTCCGTCGGACGGCTGTGGACCGGTGTTTGGGCCACGCTGAATGGGTTCGATATTCCCGACGGCCTGGATGCCGAGGCACAGGCGATCCTTGAGGGCCTGACGTGGAACCGAGCGGCAGGCCGGCAACCTTCGCCCCACTGGGTGCAGACCTTGCGCGACGCACCAAATCACGGTCCAATCCGCCCTGAATTGAAGGAGGATCTGCGTCAACTGATCGCGCGAATTTCCCGGTAGAATGCCGAAGCAAACGCTGCTAAATTGCCGTTGTTACAAAGCTTTTTTTACCACACCGCATCCTGACAAAACTCGATGTCAGCTCCGTAATCTGGCGCCGATTGGAACTACGAGATGAATGCACTTAATCAGATAATTGAACTTAAATCCCGTATGGGACAGGCCATCATCGGGCAAACCGAGGTGATCGACCGCCTTCTGATCGGAATATTGGCGAATGGAAATTTGCTGATCGAGGGGCTGCCCGGTCTGGCAAAAACCCGCGCGGTCAAAGCCATGGCCAAAAATCTGGACGCCAGTTTCAGCCGGATTCAGTTTACACCCGATTTGCTGCCTTCGGATGTCACCGGCACCGAGGTTTTTCAGCAGACGGACGACGGCGGTGCTTTCCGCTTCGAGCCGGGCCCCATCTTCGCCAATATCGTCCTGGCGGACGAGATCAACCGCGCCCCGGCCAAGGTCCAGGCTGCTTTGCTTGAGGCGATGGAGGAACGGCAGGTAACCGTTTCGGGCACAACGCATAAGATGGAACCCCTGTTCATCGTGATGGCAACGCAAAACCCGATCGAACAGGAAGGCACGTATCCTTTGCCTGAGGCACAGATGGACCGGTTCCTGATGCATGTGCAGATCACCTACCCGCCGGTCGAGGACGAGGTTGAGGTGATCCGTCTGGTGCGGAACGAAGAGATCGCAGCCGGAATAAATGCATCCAACCAAATCCCACAGACCATCCCACAAGACGCCGTTTTCGCCGCGCGAGCGGAGATCGGACAGATTCACGTGTCTGACGCGATGGACCGGTACATGGCCGATCTCGTGCAGGCGACGCGAACCCCGGGCGCGCTCAGCGAGGAACTGGCAAGCTGGATCGACATCGGGGCCAGCCCACGCGCCTCGCTGGCTCTGGACAAGTGCGGCCGCGCACATGCGTGGATGAACCAGCGCGACTATGTCGACCCGGCCGATGTTCGCGCGATCGCACACGACGTTTTCCGCCACCGCGTCACGCTCAGCTTTGAGGCGCAAGGTAACGCCAAATCGGCGGATGACGTGATTTCGGAAATCCTGCAGCTTGTCGCGCTGCCTTGACCCCTGAGTAACACCGCGTGACCCAGACCGCCGCATATCCCGACGACCCGCGCATCCACGTTGATGCGAACCACCTGTTGCGGTTGGGTCCCAAGTCGCGTGCGCTTAGCCTCTTGCCCCGACAACCGGCCCGATCAATCTTGAACGGCCGACATGCCTCGCGCCTGCGCGGGCGCGGACTGAATTTCGAAGAACTGCGAAACTACCTACCCGGAGACGACATCCGCACAATCGACTGGAAAGTGACCGCTCGCACAGGAGAGCCCCACGTTAGGGTCTATACCGAAGAGCGCGACCGCCCGGCCCTGTTGCTGGTTGATCAACGGGTTTCGATGTTCTTCGGAACTCAGGTTTACATGAAATCGGTTATCGCGGCCGAGGCAGCGGCCACTGCGGCGCATCGCGTGCTTGGACAGGGCGACCGGGTCGGCGGGATCGTCTTTGGCGACACCGATCTGGCCGAACACCGTCCACAACGGCGACCAGCCGCCTTGACGCGCTTTCTGGCCTCTGTGGGGTCTTTGAATTCAAATCTTCACGCGTCGCTGCGTCCAGAACCGACGGTGACTCTGAATGATGTGCTGAAACAGGCCGCACGGATCGCGCATACCAATTCGCTGGTAAGTGTATTTTCGGATTTTGACGGGCTGAACGAGACTTCGGAAAAACTACTTCGCAGACTATCGGCGTCCAACGATCTTATCTTGTTCAATATTTCCGACCCGAGCTCTCGCGAGATAGCTCCGAACCTCAGAATGACCGTGTCCGACGGCGACCGCCAGATCGAGATCGACAGCTCGGACCCTGAATTGTCGCCTCGCATAAGCGCAGCGTTGAAGGACCGTTTAGCACAACTGCAAGTCTGGTCGCGCCGCTATGGCTTTCCGATCGTGCCTTTGACCACAGCGGAACCAACACTCGACCAACTCCTCAGGCTGTTCGGTCATCGCGGGGGCCGATGATGAGCGTTGATGTCGAAGGCAAATCGCTGGTTGAACTGCTGGACATGCTTGAACCCGCCCCGGCACCCGACCCGATTTCGATGATGCCGCAGACATGGGGCTGGGCTGGGCTTGCGCTTATCCTCACGGGATTGATCGTGCTTGGTGTAAACGCTGTTCTGCGCCACCGCCGGGCAAATGCCTACAGGCGCGAGGCGCTGGTAGAGCTGGCGGCCGCGGGCGACAGCGCCGCTAAAACGGCCGAGATTCTACGCCGCACCGCGCTGGTCGCCTTCCCGCGCAAGCAAGTTGCTTCGTTGCATGGTGATAAATGGGTGAACTTCCTTGACCAAACATCTGAAAAAACATCATTTCAGGAAAACACATGCCGCGCCCTTAGCGAGGCACCTTACAGAGAGGATTCGACTGACCCAAACCTGACAAAGCTTGCGCGGGACTGGATCAGAACCCACAAGCGAGAAAGGACTACGTAATGTTTTCCTTTGCAGCACCTTGGGTCGTTCTCCTGCTGCCGCTGCCCGTAATGGTGTACTGGTTCGCCCCTCCGCACCGAGAGAAAAGCAGCTCAATCCGCATCCCGTTCTTTCGCCACGTCGCGCAAGCTGCTGGGGTCGAGCCTAAATCCGGATCCGTCATCCTGAGCCGCGCAAAGCTGCAGACCGGAATCGTTGTACTGATCTGGCTTCTTCTGGTGACTGCAATGGCCCGCCCTGAAAAGCTGGGAGAGCCCGTGGTCATCGAAAAATCGGCCCGGGACGTTGTGCTCGCTTTGGACATATCCGGCTCGATGGATCAACGCGATTTCACGTCGTCAGACGGAACGCCCAAGCAGAGGCTGGCCGCCGTCAAGGATGTGCTGCGGAGTTTCATCGCTGAACGTCAGGGGGATCGCATGGCGCTGATCATCTTTGGCACCCGCGCGTTTGTACAAGCTCCGTTCACGGAAGATCTGAATAGTTTGACCGGGTTCCTGGATCAAACCGCAGTGGGTATGGCCGGGCCGAACACCGCTTTGGGGGATGCCATCGGATTGGGAATTCGCACCTTCGAGTCAAGCGAGGTCGATCAACGCCTGATGATCGTGCTCAGCGATGGCGCAGATACGTCCAGCCGTATGACGCCGGTCAACGCCTCAGCCATTGCCGCGGATAAGGGCGTCGTTATCTACACGGTGGGTGTCGGGGACCCGAACGCTTCGGGCGAGGATCGTGTCGACCTGGACGCTCTAAAGGAAATCGCGGATCGGACCGGGGGCGAGTACTTCTTTGCGGATGATGAGGACGCATTGACAGAGACGTATGAACGCATTGACCAGCTCAATCCCCGGGTCGTGGAAACACAAAGCTACCGCCCGCGCGAAAGCCTTGCACATTTTCCCCTTGTTCTGGCCTTGGTAGTGATGCTTGGCAGCATTGCCGGCCTGCATTTCGCGCAGCGGCGCAAAGGTGCCGCATGACCGAATTGTTGGCAGAATTTCACTTTATTCGCGCCTATTGGCTGCTTTTCCTCATTCCGATAGCCGCACTGTGGTGGTTGACGCGCCCTAAGCCACAATCGCGATCCCAACAATCCGCCGGCATCGCGCCGCATCTTGCCGCTGCACTTAGATTAGGGGCCGAAGACGAACGGCGCGTGTATCCGATCGATGTCGCGATGATTGCTGCAATCTTTACCACTTTGGCGGCGGCAGGACCGACATGGTCCCGTGCGCCCAACCCGCTGGTCGCGGATACTGCGCCATTAGTGATCGCGCTAAAGGTCACGGACAGCATGGACGAGCCCGACCTTCCTCCTTCACGCCTCGAACGGGCAAAGTTCAAAGTTACCGACCTGATCAATGCCCGTGCGGGCGCACGCACCGCTTTGATTGCTTATGCCGGGACACCGCATCGCGTTGCGCCCTTGACCGAGGACGCCAATATCCTCCGCCCCCTGCTGGAAGGTCTCTCGCCAGCCGTCATGCCAAAACAAGGTGACGCCGCTGCGGACGCGCTGGCCATGGCTGACTCAATTTTGGGCGAAAGTGAAACGCCCGGGGCGGTCTTGTTTGTCTTGGATGACCTCGCCCCATCGCAACTGGCCGGTTTCGAAGACGCGACTACACCTCTTTTCTTCCTCACAATGCTGCCCGGAGATCAGCGCATCGCGCAATTGGATGGCCTAAAAAATGCGACGGTCGTGCCGTTTTCGGGCGATGATAGAGATATCAACAGGTTACAACGTCAAATTCAGTCCGCCTATTCAGCCGCAGTGGACGATGATGACCGCGTGGATTGGCAGGACCGAGGTTGGATTCTTGCGTGGCCTGCCGCACTTTTGTCGTTGCTGTGGTTTCGACGGGGTTGGGTCATCAGATGGGCTTTTCTGGCGCTGTTCTTCACGACCCCTTCGGGTCCTGCGTTGGCCGATGGATGGCGGGATTGGTTCCTGACCCCGGATCAGCAGGGACAAATCGCGATGAACCAGAAACGCTATGACGAGGCGGCTGACCTGTTCCAGGACCCCTATCACGAGGCGTATGCAAGGCTGAAAGAGGGACAGTATCCCGAAGCAGCAACAATCTTTGCGGAGCTTGATACGCCAGAGGCCGCATTTTCCGAGGGTATGGCCAGAATTCGAAATCGGGAGTATCGCCCCGCCATAACGGCCTTTGAGACAGCGCTGGAACGTCGCCCGGACTGGCCTGAAGCACAGCACAATCTGGAAGTTTCCAAAGCCGTCCTCGAATACGTCGAAACGACCCGCGAACAGTCGGACACAGGCGAAGAAGCGGGGATTGGCGCCGACGATACGGTCTTTGACAATGAGTCCGGCCGAGGAGAGAACACAACCGTTCAGGCCCCGACCGAAGGCGCGCAAACCATGTCGGCAGATCAGTGGATCAGCACCATTGACACGGACATGCAGGACTTTCTTCGCAACCGCTTCCTTCTGGAAAATCAGGAGCAGCAGCAATGAGGTACCTCCTTCTTCTCATGCTAATGCTGCCGGTGCCGCTGTTGGCACAAACAGAGATCCAACCTCAGGTCACTGCCGAAGCGCCGACCGAGCCGGTTACCGTCGGTCAGCCCGCAATTGTTCGGATAAAAGTTCTTGTCCCGACGTTCATGCCGTCTCCGCCGGTGTATCCTTCTCTGGAGAAAGAGAACCTGCTTGTGCGCCTGCCAGAACGCGCCTCGGGCCCGGTCAGTGAAACGGTGAACGGCGAGACCTGGACGGGTGTCCAGCGCAGCTATCGCTTGTACCCGCTTCAAGCGGGTCAAATCATGTTTGGCGCTCAGGATATCGTCGTCACCTTTGCAGATCCCGATACGAACGCGCCAACGCAGGTGAGCGTCCCCCTGCCCGAGATGACATTGAACGCAATCGTTCCTGATGGCGCCCGTGATCTGGACCCGCTGATCATCGCAACGGGTTTCGAGGTGGATCAGCAGATCGAAGGCTCGACCGAGATGGAAAACGGCGGGGCTGTCACGCGCCGTCTGACCGCCAATATATCAGGGACGACACCTTTCCTGATCCCCGAATTGATACCCGAAATTCAGGACCCTCTGTTGCGCGCCTATCCAAAGGAACCGCGTTTTGCGGAAAGCGAAGACCGGGGGATATTGTCCGGGCAGCGCGTGGATGAAATTACCTATCTCGCGCAGGACGGCGGCCAAACCGAACTGCCGCCCATTTCGGTTCGCTGGTACAATCTGGAAACCGATCAAGTAGAAACCATCGACATCGAACCGGTCGAGTTGACCCTAGCGCCACCCAAATGGCAGCCGCCAGACGCGGAAACCATTCTGACCGTTCTCGTTTGGATCGCCTTGCTGGTATTGGCATTCTGGGGCGGGCTGCGCTTCTTTGGTCCTCGCGTCAAAACGTGGAACCAAACACGGCAGCAAAAGTACCAGGCGTCCCCCGAGTTTGCGTTGAATGCTTTAAAGATCGCGCTTCAAGAACGAGATTTTTCAAGCACTTACGCGGCATTGGAAATGTGGAAAGCACGGAGTGCGTTCCCCGAAATGGCTTTCGGCCTCGAGAGAAGACTGGCCAAGATAGGGGCCGCGATATACTCGACAAACAAGGGGGATGCAGGTGCAGATTGGTCAGCTGCGATTTCCGAACTCAAGGTCCTGGCGCAAACACATCGCCACCAGTCAGATCCGCTTCCACCGCTCAACCCGTAGCATCAGCACTGACAGCTGGAGATCAATTGCCGTCTGTCTATAAGACGAACCCGGCCGTAACCAAGCTCGATCAAACCCAGATCCGCAAGGCGGTGCAGATTCCGGTGCAGTGTCGGCTGAGATACGGCGACCATCGCTGCCAGCTCTTCCTGTGAGACAACAATCCACCCATCAGACTTCGATGCCCCCTCGTCCAGATGCAGAAGGCGCAGCACCAACCGTTTTTCTGTGCCCGTTACCGCAAGGTTGGCCATGATGCGCAAAGCGGTCTGCATGTTCTCGTGCGACAACGCGTAAAAGTCGCGGACGTAATCGGGATTATCGCGCACCAACCTGTCGAGGCGCGAAGACGGAAAGAACAAAGCGCGCGTGTGCTGCGTTGCGAAGACACTCACCAGCCTTAGCGCCTCGGCAAACAGCGCAAGATCACCGATCCAGAACCCGCCGCCCTGGCGGTGAACCACGAATTCCTGACCATCATCCGCCGGCGCCATGACCTGAACGGCACCTTCCAAAACCGCATAGACTCCATTGGCCGGGTCCCCGATGTGATAAAGAGGCTCGCCGGTCTCAAACGACTTGGTAATCCCACAAGCGAGGAGGTCCGATTGAAAACGAGCACCGCGCGACCCGAACCACCCCGACGCCAACAACTGTTTCCTGTCATTGGGATTATCAAACATTAGTATTCTTCGATCTCATCATATGATAGGTTTCCGGTCATTATCATAGCTTAAGGTATAGCTATTCGATTCTCGACTTAATCCTAGATTTTCCGTTCGAGAATCAACACCTTGTTGGCGGACCTAATACGAACTTGGGCGCCTTCAATTACTTTTTTATCAACGGGTCATTAAGACTCGGTCAGTTCTGGAGCACACTATGTCACCACCTCGATCGATCGCAGAAAATTGGCGCAGCAAACTGCGCGTGTTCGCTGTAGCTTCCGTTGCCGTTGCATTGGCCCTGCCTGCATGGGCACAGGATCAAAAGCCCAATATACTGGTAATCTGGGGCGACGATATCGGGCAGTCCAACATCTCGGCCTACACGATGGGCCTGATGGGATATCAGACTCCGAATATCGACCGGGTCGCGAAAGAGGGCATGATCTTCACCGACTATTACGGCGAACAGTCCTGCACCGCCGGTCGCTCTTCTTACATCATGGGCCAGTCGGTATTCCGCACCGGTCTGTCCAAGGTCGGCCTTCCGGGTGCAGATCTGGGCATGCAGGTCGAGGACCCGACCATTGCCGGCCTGTTGAAAGACCACGGCTATGTCACCGGTCAGTTCGGCAAGAACCACCTTGGCGACAAGGATGAGCACCTTCCGACAAACCACGGTTTTGACGAGTTTTTTGGCAACCTCTACCACCTCAACGCGGAAGAAGAGCCCGAAAACGAGGATTACCCCGGCGACGCGGTTCTGGCGGATGGCCGCACGTTCCGCGAAGCGTATGGACCGCGTGGCGTGATCAAGTCCAAGTCGGACGGCACCATCGAAGATACCGGCCCACTGACCAGAAAACGTATGGAAACGGTTGACGAAGAAACCGTCGCGGCCGCGGTTGACTTCATCAAGCGTGCCCACGAGCAGGGCCAGCCCTTCTACGTCTGGTGGAACGGCACGCGTATGCACTTCCGCACCCACGTCAAAGACGAGATGCGCGCGCAAGCGAATGAAATCGTAGGCGGCGTTGCGGACGAGTACACCGCTGGCATGATCGAACACGATATGCATGTCGGGCAATTGCTGGACCTGTTGGATGAACTCGGCATCGCTGACAACACCATCGTGCATTACTCGACCGACAACGGTCCGCATATGAACACGTGGCCGGATGCAGCGGCAACGCCGTTCTGGGGTGAGAAGAACACCAACTGGGAAGGCGGATGGCGCGTGCCTTCAATGGTTCGTTGGCCCGGACAGATCGAAGCCGGCTCGGTCACAAACGAGATCGTGCACCACATGGACTGGCTACCGACCTATCTGGCGGTTGCAGGTGATCCCGACATCAAGGAAAAGCTGAAAGCTGGGTATAGCTCGTCCGGCATGGGCCGTGACTACAAGGTGCATCTGGATGGCTACAACATCCTGCCCCTTTTGACCGGCGAGACGACTGAAAGCCCCCGCGCCGAGATATTCTATTTCTCGGATGACGGTGACCTGACGGCGTTGCGCTATGACGACTGGAAGCTGATCTTCCTTGAGCAGAAAGCATGGGCAACGCTGCGTGCGTGGATCGAACCCTGGACCGAGCTGCGAATTCCGCTGATCGTGAACCTGCGTCGCGACCCGTATGAGCGCGCGTATCGTACATCCAACACCTACTATGACTGGCTTCTGGATCGGGCTTACTTCCTGGTTCCGGCCCAGCAATACGTGGGTAACTTCCTTGCAACCTTCCAGGAATTCCCGCCGCGCCAGAAAGCGGCAAGCTTCAACCTGGATCAGGTCATGGAAAAACTAACAACGCCGACCAACAACTAAGTCGAGCGAAGAAAATCTCGGGGCCGCCACATAAAGGGCGGCCCTTTTCACATTGAAATTTAATGAGAAGTTCATGCGACATTTTGTTCTAAGCGCCCTGCTGTCCTGCGCCCCGTTGACCTTGCTTGCGGACCCGCTGCCCAGCTGGAATGCAACTGAAAGCAAACAGCGGATCATCGAGTTTGTCGCCGCCGTCACTGATCCGGACAAACCGGAATACGTCACACCCGCCGAACGAATTGCCGTGTTCGACAATGACGGAACCCTATGGGCGGAACAGCCGGTCTATTTTCAGCTGTTCTTTGCCATGGATCGTCTTGCCAAATTGGCCGAAGCCGACCCATCGATCCTGTCCACGCCCACCTTACAGGCCGCCGCGAACGGAGATATTAAAGCCGTTCTGGAAGGCGGCCATGACGGTTTGATCGAGGTGATAAATGCCTCGCACTCCGGCGTCTCGGTGGATGAGTTTCAAGACGCGGTTGCCGAATGGCTGGACACCGCCCGGCACCCGGACACGGACCTGCCCTATGATCAGATGACCTATCAGCCGATGGTCGAGCTTTTGCGGTATCTACGCGATGAGGGATTCAAGACCTACATCGTTTCCGGCGGCGGTCTGCACTTCATGCGCGTCTTTGCCGAAGAAGCCTATGGCATCCCGCCTGAACAGGTATTGGGTACCTATACCGACACGACCTATGACAGCGCCGAAGGTGCGCCGGTCATCACCAAGGCCCCCAGCATCGCATTTGTTGATGACAAGGAAGGCAAACCGATCAACATCGAGCGCACAATCGGCAGACGCCCGATATTGGCCGGCGGAAACTCGGACGGCGATTTCGCCATGCTGGAGTGGACCATTGCGGGCGACGGACCAAGGCTTGGCGTACTTGTTCACCACACGGATGCAGAACGCGAATGGGCCTACGACCGCGAAAGCCCGATCGGGACTCTGGTCGATGGGTTGGATAAAGGGCCGGACATGGGCTGGGTGATCGTAGATATGGCGCAGGACTGGTCGCGCATCTACACTGGGGCGAACTGAACCGTAACGGAGCCCGATAACCCCATGTGGACACTGCTTGTTTCCGTCTTTCTGTTCGCGCTGTATGTCACGGCAGTTGTCTTCGCGGTTCGGGCGGCCCAGACCGCGCGCACGCCTCAGGGTGCGGTCGGTTGGGTGGTTTTTCTGATTTCTGCGCCGATGTTAGGCGTACCGCTCTACCTGTTTCTGGGGCACCACCGCTTTAGCGGGTACCGTATCGCGCGCAAGGAAAGTCAGCGCGTGGTCGAAGGGATCAAAACCTTTGCCGACTACTCAAGGCCGGACCCTGAGAAGATGCTCATCAACCCCCGACCATTCGAGGCTCTGGCGCATTTGCCCGTGTCGCGTGGCAACGGTGCGGAACTGCTGGTTGATGGGCAGGCGACCTTCGACTCGATATTCCAAGCTATCGATGCGGCGAAGTCGTACATCCTGATCCAGTTCTACATCGTGCGCGCCGACGAGTTGGGCCAAAAACTCAAAGCCAGGCTGATCGCCGCAGCAAAGCGCGGTGTCAGCGTCCGGTTCATGATGGACGGTGTCGGAAGCTATTCGCTGCCTTCGGACTACATTGAGGAAATGCGCCAGGCCGGAGTCACGATCGCAGACCCACGCGAACAACGCGGGCCAAAGTTCCGTTTTCAATTAAATTATCGCAACCACCGCAAGTCGGTGATTATCGACGGCGAAACAGGTTTTATCGGTGGGCACAACGTCGGGGTCGAGTATCTTGGGAAGGATCCGCATTTTGGCCACTGGCGCGACACGCATATCAAGATGACTGGCCATATCGTCCGGCAGTTGCAACTGATCTTCATCGAAGACTGGCACTGGGCCCACGAAGAAGACCTGATCGATCAGCTGGACTGGGCCGGATCCGAGGCAGGTCAGGACATGAACGCCCTGCTGGTGGCGACCGGGCCGGGTGATGAAAACGAAACCGGGGCGCTGATGTTCTTCGCCGCAATCACCGAGGCTCAGAATCGGATTTGGATCGCGTCGCCCTACTTCGTGCCTGACATCGACATCATGACCGCCCTGAAGCACGCGGCGTTGCGGGGCGTCGATGTGCGCATCCTCGTGCCCGACTCCATTGATCACCGCCTGCCCTGGCTGGCGGCCTTTGCCTATTTCGACGAAATTCGCGAATGCGGTGCCAAGGTGTTTCGGTACAAAGATGGTTTCATGCACCAAAAGGTGTTTGTGGTCGATGACGCCTTGGCTGCAGTCGGAACGACCAACCTGGATAATCGGTCATTCCGGCTGAACTTTGAGGCCATGGCCCTTTTCTTTGATACCAGAGCAGCCGAGGCCGTTGACGCAATGCTGCAAGTGGATTTCGAGAAATGCTATGAGCTGACGCGCACCTTGGGTCAGCAACCTGCCCCAATTCGCCTTGGCGCGCCGCTTGCCCGATTGTTTGCGCCGATCCTTTAGGCGATGAACCGTTCCTGAAACACGCGTGTCATCAGGGCGACCATGTAAGCGGTCGACAGTCCAAACGCCAACAGGCCAGTAACTGCGGCAAACGTTCCGAAAATACGCAGGTCTTCACCCAGAACGATATCGCCGTAACCAAGCGTCGTGAACGACACGAGAGAGAAATACAGCGCCGTGTTCCAATCGGGCAGGACGCTGCCGAACACCCAGACAATCGCCCAGATCCAGACCTGAATGGTATGGGTCGCAACAATAAAGGCCAGGGCGATGGCGATCGGACCAGCGGTTGCAAGAATGACGCCTTTCTTTTCCCATCGCTCGACAAACCTGTTGATAGCCAAAGTGCACATTGTCAGCAGGATGATTTCGACCAGAAAGCAAAGTCCAAGAAAGGTGCTTCCCCAAAGAATCTGCTGCGACAAGGTCATGTTTTTCCATCCTGAATTGCGCCGACGGCCAACCGGTCCACAATGACCTGCGAGCACCAGTGAAACAACCCGCGCCGCGCCGATCCTTAGTGCGGCGAAAGGAACCGATGGTGCGTCACCTCTGGACAGTTGGCGAAACTGTTGCAAATCCTTGTGAAAATGGGGACGCACATGCTTCTGAAATTCGATCAGGTTCAGAAATCCTATCCCGGTGGTCGCCCGGTCCTGCGGAATGTGTCGCTGTCACTGGATCGCGGGCAGACGCTGGCCCTGACCGGCGAAAGTGGCAGCGGCAAGAGTACGCTGCTGAACCTTGCCGCCGCGCTCGACACAGCAGATGGCGGAGAAATCACGTTGGATGGTACTGCGCTGTCAAATCTGGATGACTCGGGACGCGCAGCCCTGCGCCGCACGTCTTTGTCGTTGGTTTTTCAGCAGTTTAATCTGATCCCTTCACTCACGACCGGCCAGAACCTGTCTTTTCATGCCCGTTTGGCGGGGTGTCATGATCCGGATTGGTGTGCCCACTTGGCTGATCGGTTGGGCTTGTCGGATATGCTGGATCGATACCCGGAGAACCTGTCGGGCGGGCAGCAGCAGCGCGTCGCCATCGGTCGCGCCATGGCCGCACGACCCAAACTGCTTCTGGCGGATGAGCCGACGGGAAACCTCGACGAAACAGCCAGCTCGACCGTGCTCGACCTGATGTTGGCTTTGGTCGCCGATACGGGCGCTGCGCTGCTTTTGGTCACCCATTCGCACGAGATCGCGGCGCGACTGGATCGGCGGGCGCACCTGACAAGCGGGCATGTCGAATGACACTGACCGTCATACAGGCGCTGGCCTCGCACTGGCGTGCACACCGTCTGCAACTGGCGACATTGCTCATTGGGCTCGCTTTGGCGACCGGGTTGTGGTCCGCCGTTCAGGCCATCAACGCCGAGGCACGTGCGAGCTATGACCGCGCCGCCGATCAATTGGCCCTTGGTCAGTATGACGAGCTTCATGACCCGACCCGCCCGATCCCTCTCTCGCGTTACGTCGACCTACGGCGTGCCGGATGGCAGGTCGCAGCCGTACTGGACGGACATCTTCGCATCGACGGGCGAGCTCTGCGCGTTCTTGGGGTGGACATGGTCGCCTACCCAACCCTGCCCGCAGTCACGCAGATGGAGCAAAACGGAACACCGCCCGACCCCGCCGACATACTGACTGCGCCCGGTCGGTTGTTGGCAAGGCCAGAATTGGAGCCGCTGCTGGTCGGTCAGGCGTCTTTTCCACCGGTGGTGACAAGTGACGCGCTGCCGCCGGACCTTATTCTGACAGATATCGGCGTCGCGGAAACTCTTCTGGACCGGCGCGGGGAAATTTCCCGCCTCATTGTTCTGCCGGAACAACCGGGCAATGTGGCGCCGCTCGCGGAAATTGCGCCTGAGCTGGAGCGGACAGCGGCTGCGTCGCAGCTGGAAACCGCTCAGTTGACAGACAGCTTTCATCTAAACCTGTCGGCCTTTGGTCTTCTGTCTTTTGCAGTCGGGTTGTTCATCGTGCACGGCACCGTGGGGCTGGCCTTTGCACAGCGACGGGCAATGATCCGGACGCTGCGGGCCTTGGGGGTTTCGGTGCGACGCCTTGTCTGGCTGATCATGGCCGAGTTGTCGGTGTTGGCGATCATCGGTGGCACACTTGGCCTGCTGCTGGGCTTCTTCCTTGCAGGCGCTTTGCTGCCAGACGTCGCGGCGACCTTGCGGGGTCTGTACGGTGCGCCGGTCAGCGGGCAGATAACTTTGCAACCGCAATGGGTTCTGACCGGTCTCGCGATGGCTTTGGGAGGCACTTTTCTGGCCAGCGGACACGCATTGTTCCGACTGTCACGCATGCCAATTCTCAGCGGAGCGGGTTTGCAGGCTTGGCGCAGTGCCGCCTCTGGCAATTGGGTGACAGCCCTCGCGGGATTGGCTGCCATTGTTGGCGGGATTGCCACCCTACTTGCTCTTGGAGGATTGATTGCAGGCTTCGCAATGGTGGCCGGGCTGCTGATCGGGTCGGCGCTTGTTTTGCCCTTTATCCTGTCGCGCATTTTGATCGTGCTCCAACGCGCTGCACGGGGGCCGGTCGCCCAGTGGGTATGGTCAGACATGCGCGCGCAACTGCCGGGTCTGTCTCTGGCACTGATGGCGCTTTTGCTGGCGTTGGCCGCGAATATCGGCGTGGGGACAATGGTGTCCAGTTTTCGGCTTACCTTTGTCGGCTGGCTGGATCAGCGCCTGACATCCGAGCTGTATGTGACCGCTGCCGACGATCAACAGGGTCAACTCATCTCGGACTGGCTGACCCCTCAGGTCGACGCTGTGCTGCCGATCCGCAGTGTTGAACTGGCGCATCCAACAGGGCCATTGTTCCTTTATGGTGTTATTGACGATCAGACCTATCGGGAAAAATGGCCTCTGATTTCGTCATCGCCCGGTGTTTGGGATCGCGTCATAGACGGGTCCGCCGTGCTGATCAACGAACAGCTTGCCCGCCGAGAAAACCTGTGGCCCGAAGACGTGCTGGCGATTACTCCAACCACCTCTATGACTATCGCGGGTGTCTATTCCGATTATGGCAACCCAACCGGTCAGGCCATCGTTTCAATGTCTCAATTCGACCAGATCGCACCCGGGGCCGAGACGCGCCGGTTTGGCGTTCGTATCGCACCCGAGCGGGCCACGGATCTGGCGCAAGACCTGCGAGACCAATTCGACCTGCCGCGCCGCGCGGTCGTGCAACAGGCCGCGATGAAGGCACAATCCATGGACGTTTTCGAAAAGACATTCGTGGTGACGTCAGCGCTGAACATACTCACGCTGGGGGTCGCAGGGTTCGCCATTCTGACCAGCTTGTTGACCTTGTGGACGCAGCGCCTGCCGCAGATTGCTCCGGTCTGGGCGCTGGGGCTGACACGTGCCAAGCTGGCCCGGCTCGAGCTGTTGCGCAGCGTACTGCTGGCCGCTCTGACGGCCATCTTTGCGCTGCCGTTGGGGTTGGTCCTGGCCTGGGCTTTGTTGGCCGTCATCAATGTCGAGGCGTTTGGCTGGCAATTGCCGATGTACCTTTTCCCGGCGGATTGGGTGTACCTATTGCTGTTGACGCTGTGTGCAGCCGTTATCGCAGCGGCCTTGCCCGCAATCCGATTGTTGCGTCTGCCCCCTGCGGACCTGCTGAGGGTGTTTGCCAATGAGCGTTAGGATTTGCCTGATCCTGCTAATCCTGACCCTGCCGGGCATTGGCCGCGCGCAAGGTTATGCAGGGCTTGGCGGTTCCGCCGAAGGGTTCACGGTGCCTCAGCCCGACTACCAGTTTCAATTCCCGCAGGATCATGGCCCTCACCCGTCTTATCGGATTGAGTGGTGGTATCTGACGGCGAACCTTAAGGGTGAGGACGGGCGCGACTATGGAATTCAGTGGACTCTGTTCCGGTCGGCGCTGAAACCGATTGAGGCTGAGGGTTGGCAAAGCCCACAACTCTGGCTAGGCCATTCCGCCGTAACCACACCCGACACGCATTACTTCGCCGAGCGTCTGTCGCGTGGCGGTATTGGTCAGGCGGGCGTTACCGCCGACCCGTTTGAAGCCTGGATCGACGAATGGCATATGCGCGGCCCGGACTTGGAAACCCTAAGCCTGTCAGCAAATGGGGCGGACTTTGGGTACGATCTGACACTTGAAGCCAAGGGACCGCTCGTTTTTCACGGCGAGGACGGATATTCGGTCAAATCTGCCGATGGACAGGCCAGCTATTACTATTCTCAACCGTTTTATGACGTCGAAGGTACCTTGCACTTGCCGGGTGGAGATGTCGCCGTAACAGGAAATGGCTGGCTGGACCGGGAGTGGTCCTCACAACCTTTGGCAGCGGATCAAAGCGGATGGGACTGGTTCTCACTCAGTCTCGACGACGGCGACAAGATGATGGCCTTTCGCCTGCGTGGGGACCGTGGCGACTTCACCGCGGCCACATGGATCGGGCCGGACGGCAATACCACGGCAATACCTGATGGCTCCGTCGCGTTTGAGCCACTGACAACCGCCCGGGTCGCCGGGCGAGATGTTCCCGTTCAATGGCGCGTTACGCTGCCCGATCGTGATCTGGATGTCGAGGTTTCGGCTCTGACGCCCGACGCCTGGATGGCGACACGGTTCGAATACTGGGAAGGTCCTGTTCAAATCACCGGCAGCCATTCCGGGCGCGGGTATCTTGAGATGACCGGGTACTAGGCCCCACTCTGTATGCCGTCACATGACAACGGCGACGCTTTTCCAACGTATCCAAGGTGCAAGGATGAGTATTCGCGCCAAGTCTGCTTTGCACCCAATGAAACAATGGCCTTTCCCCAGTCAAGGTCATACGTTGCTCATGAATTTCCAATCGCAGAAGAATTTGAATGATCAAATACAGCCTCTTGTCTCAGTAACCCGGTAGCAACTCTGTAATTGAGTGGTTTGGTCGTACCCCGAACTTTCATGATGCAGAAATAGTTAACCTTGACCTCAGGCAGTCTAAGACCAGTTCCATGGGCCTGCACTTGTGAAACACTACGGATTCCATTGACGACAACGGGCGTTGGCTAACTGACAAGCACGCCCTTGTGAAAATCGCTTTCGAAAAGGTGGACAAAATCGAATTGTCAGATTTTGACTTTGAACACATCGGTATCGTTTATACTCTCGAGATTTTAGGGCCACCTGCGTCAACGGAAGCCAGATGGACAAGTTCTGTCGGGGTTGAAGGCAGAATCACGGGAAGCGGAGTGTCCGTCTCCTTTTCTTCGTACCGAACCAAGAACACTTAGTCGCAAAGTTGTTCCTGGCACCTACCCTTTGATCAGAACTGACCGCGGCTAAAACGATACTGCGACCGAGGCGAACACCCAATGCGCTCGCCTTGAAGGAACTCCGCTATCGCACCACGTAAACCGAGACGTTCGAATGCCGCACGACCCGCGCGGCGTTCGGGCCCAGCAGATAGTCCTTGAAATCGGGTTTGTGCGCCCCGATCACAATCAGATCGCTGCCCGCGCTTTCGGCGGTTTTCAGGATTTCCTGATAGGCTGTACCGGTCGCGACCACATGGCGGATCTTCTCATTCCTATCCGCCCCAAGGGCCGAGATGCACATCTCGGCCAGTTTGGTATGGGCCTCTTCCATCGCCTTGTCGTGAAAATCGCTTTCGAAGAAGCCGGAAACCCAACTTTCCCCAAAGTCCGGAAGGACAGTGACAACATCCAGCTGTGCGTTCTCTTGATCGGCCAGAGCAGCAGCTTTTTTCAGCACGTGCGTATCAAGATCGCCGTTGCTGATGTCGATGGCACAAAGAACAGCGTTTGTCATGCGGGCACCTCTTGTCTGGCGGCTCGGCCGCGCTGAAGGAAAGCGATCAGGCCCAGCAGAAGAAGGGCCGGAATATAGATCAGTTGTTTCGGAGGCTGGCTGGACGGCAAGCTGACCGAGGTCAGACGCACGGCCTCATCCCCGTAATAATCGAAGATGTCCAGATCGTCGGCTACCGGGGACCCGAACATCGGCTCTTCCAGTTTCATCAGACCGTCTTCTTCGATCAGCAGAAGGCCCATAGCGTCAACGCGTGCCTGACCACCCTCTTCGCTTCCAACAGGCACAACCACGGTTGTATCCGTCATTTCCAGCGTATCGAAGTCCGGCCCGCTGATGACCATTCGTATTTCGGTGCCCGGCGGCGTGTTTCCGATGGTTTCCACGAATGCCGACGGCTCGACCGAGGTAAATGGCGGTGAGATGCGGTTCATGAAAAAGTCGGGCCTGAACAGCGCGAAGGCCACCAGGATCAGTGCAATGCTTTCATAGATGCGGCTGCGGGTCAGGAAGTACCCCATAGTACCTGCGGTGAAGACGAGGATCGCGATTGTGGCGAATATCGCCACTGTTATCCCCTCGATCCACGTCACATCGATCAGCAGCAGGTCCGTGTTGAAGATGAACACAAACGGCAGCGCCACGGTCCGCAGGCTGTAGAAGAAGGCCGTGAAGCCAGTTTTGATGGCATCGCCCCCCGACACGGCGGCAGCCGCAAAGCTAGCCAGACCAACCGGTGGCGTTACGTCCGCCATGATCCCGAAGTAGAACACAAACAGGTGCACCGCGATCAGCGGAACGATCAGGCCGCTTTGTGCGCCAAGTTCCACGACCACGCCAGCCATCAGCGAACTGACCACGATGTAGTTCGCCGTGGTCGGCAGACCCATGCCAAGGATCAGGCTGAGCAGGCCGACCATCACCAGCATCAGGATCAGATTGCCACCCGACAGGAACTCGACCAGATCGGCCATCACCTGCCCGACCCCGGTCAGGGTCACGGTGCCCACGATCACGCCTGCAGTTGCCGTGGCAAGTGCGATACCGATCATGTTCCGCGCACCATCGATCATGCCCTGCCAAAGGTCAGCGACACCGTCGATGAACGTGTTGTACACATTGCTTTGCCCACGGAAGATCGCCTTGAGAGGCTTCTGCGTCAGCAAGATCACAAACAGCAGCGCCGTCGCCCAGAAGGCCGACAGGCCCGGCGATTTCTGTTCGATCATCAGGAAGTAGACCAGAACGATTATCGGCAACAGATAGTGCAGACCGGCTTTGTAGATGTCCGCGATGACCGGCAGGGTGACTTCTTTGGCGTTCGGATCATCCGGCTCCAGGTCCGGCACGGTGGCCGCCAGCTTCAGCAGCACTACATAGACCGCGCAAACAATCAGGCTAAGGACAAGACCCGCCATCGACGGCACCCAATTGGTCACCGCTTCCACCGGGAATTGCGAGCCATAGCAGAGGCCGGCAAAAATCAGGAAGAAGGACAGCATCCCAACCACGGTGCGTGCCAGATGCACGTCGCGGTCGCCCAACGTGGGCATGTTCCGCTTCACCGCTTCAAGGTGCACGATGTAGACCAGCGCGATGTAAGAAATCGCGGCGGGCAGGAAGGCGTGGGTGATGACCTCGACGTACGAGATGCCGACATATTCCACCATCAGGAAAGCCGCAGCACCCATCACTGGGGGCATGATCTGGCCGTTCACGGAACTGGCAACCTCGACCGAGCCCGCCTGTTCACTGCTGAACCCGACGCGCTTCATCAGTGGAATAGTGAATGTCCCGGTGGTCACAACGTTGGCGATGGAAGAACCCGAAATCAGGCCGGTCGCCGCCGAGCCCACAACGGCTGCTTTGGCAGGACCACCGCGCAGGTGGCCAAGAGCGCCAAACGCCATCTTGATAAAGTAGTTCCCTGCCCCGGCCTTATCCAGCAGCGCGCCGAACAGAACAAACAGGAACACAAATTTGGTGGAAACACCCAAGGCGATTCCGAAGACGCCTTCGGACGTGATCCACATGTGGCTCATCGCCTTTTTCAGACTTGCGCCCTTCCAGCGGATAACTTCGGGCACCCATTCTGAGGACCCAAAGAAAACGTAAGCAAGGAAAATCGTCGCGATAATCGCCATTGCCGGGCCAAGCGCGCGACGCGCGGCCTCAAACAGCAACAGCAGACCGACCAGTGCGACCCACTTGTCGGTATCATCCGCAAGACCACCTGCGTCGACGATCTTGTTGTAGAAGAAATACCCGTAAAGGGCGACAAAAGTACCCAGCAGGCCCATGATCCAGTCCTGAATCGGGATGTAATCGCGCGGGCTGGATTTCAGCGCTGGATAGGCCGCAAAGGCCAGGAACATCGCAAAGGCCAGGTGAAACTGCCGCGCGTTGTTCACAACACTACCCGGCAGGACGTAATTCGCCAGCGGCGAGGCCAGAACGACCTGAAAGATCGACCAGATCGCGGCCACAACGGCTAGAAAAACTCCGACATTACCGACCGGATTACGCCCGCCCGCATCGGACGAGGCTACAAGATCCTGCAGCTCTGCTTCGGATAGCGGTTGGTTGGATTGTGTGTCGGAACTCATGAAATGTCTCCCCGTCGCGGCCATTTTGGCCTTCTGAACCACCCGATTTGTTCGGGTTTGGGTGGCAGGGCGCCGTTAGGCACCCTGCATTAGGTCTGGTTTACTGAATCCAGCCTTTTTCTTTGTAGTACTTCTCGGCGCCCGGATGCAGCGGAGCCGACAGGCCGTCTGCGATCATCTCTTCGGGCTTGAGGTTGGCGAAGGCCGGGTGCAGCTTTTTGAAGTCGTCGAAGTTTTCGAAGACCGAGCTGACAACCGCATAAACCGCGTCATCCGACACGTCTGCCGAAGTCACGAAGGTCGCGCCAACACCAAAGGTCGCGGTGTCGCCATCCGAACCACGGTACATGCCACCGGGGATGGTTGCGGTACGGTAGAACGAGTTGTCGTTGACCAGCTTGTCAACTGCGTCGCCGCTGACATTTACCAGAACCGAGTCACACGCAGTCGTGGCTTCCTGGATCGAACCTGACGGGTGACCAACGGTGTATACCATCGCGTCGATCTGGTTGTCGCAGAGGGCTGCAGACTGTTCAGCCGCCTTCAGCTCGGTCGCCAGTTCGAAATCGTCGGTGGTCCAGCCCATTTCGCCCAGCAGGACTTCCATTGTGCCGCGCTGACCGGAACCGGGGTTGCCGATGTTGACGCGCTTGCCCTTCAGGTCCTCGAAGTTGGCAATGCCGGAATCAGCACGGGCCACAACGGTGAACGGTTCGGGGTGCACCGAGAATACCGCGCGCAGACCTTCGAACGGGCCAGCCTCTTCGAATTTCGAGCTGCCGTTAAACGCGTGGTACTGCCAGTCGGACTGAGCAACACCAAACTCCAGCTCACCTTCGCGGATGGTGTTGATGTTGTAAACCGAACCACCTGTTGACTCGACCGAGCAACGCACACCGTGCTCTTTACGGCCCTTGTTCACCAGACGGCAGATCGCACCACCAGTGGGATAGTAAACGCCGGTCACGCCGCCGGTACCGATAGTGATGAATTCTTCTGCATAAGCGGCCGGAGCCATAAGAGCAGCGGTAACGACCGCACCCAGGCTAAGCTTGCTGCTGTTTTTCATTTTTGAGAACTCCCAACTCTTATTGTGGATGGGAAACCGATCAGCGACCCCCATCCAGGGACCTTGCCGGTACGGCAAGCACACCCGTCTTGCAACGGGTCAAGCATCTGAAAATTCAAAGTCTCCCAACATATTTGACGTTTCATTCAGACACTCTGCTTGTCAACCCCTGCACCGGGACAGATCGCCCAGATCAGCAGATGTGAGGGAAAATCCGCAAGTTTCCCCCTATTATCCAGCGCTTTTGGACAGATCGACGCTGCCCTGGGAACCTACGAGCGGCGGCTTGCTAAATGCGTATAAACACTTTGAAAGTCGGAACGGCCAATCTAGGCTCGAGCAAACGACCAAGTGTTTCAAAAAACTGGTGGAAGGGGTTCTGGACAGTGGACCGAAAATCTCCCAGCCCGATGCTAATGATCGCTCTTGCCCTGAGCGCATCGATTGCCGCTTGGGGCATAGCCGACCCTCAGGGCCTTGGTCGCATTGCTACGTCCGCTGTGGCCACGCAGTTCGACAGCCGAGGCTGGTTCATCATGCTTGAGGTCAGCGGTCTATTGTTTGTGGCATTGTATCTGGCCTTGTCGCGGTTCGGGGACATCCGTCTAGGCCCCGACTCGGCGGAACCGGAGTTTTCGACCTCCGCATGGATCGCAATGCTGTTCGCGGCGGGCATGGGTGTGGGGCTTTTATTCTATGGGGCGGCCGAGCCCCTGACGCACTACGAAGTGCTGCGCCAGTTCAATAGCGATCCCGAAGCCGCCAGCTATGCGATGTTCGTGACCTATCTGAACTGGGGATTTCATGCTTGGGCAATTTACGGGATCGTTGGATTAGTCATCGCCTATTTCGCCTATCGTCGCCATCGCAGTCTTTTATTGAGCGCGCCAGTCACGGACGCGCTGGGAGAGGCAGGATGGACGAAGGCGATGGCCTGGGTTTTTGACCTGCTGTCGATCGTTGCGATTGCTGTAGGACTGGCAGGTTCTATGGCAATGGGGGTTTTCCAGATTCAAACCGGCTTGGCCGGGTTGCTCGGTGTCGAGTCTCCGGGCGTGCTGACCCTGCCCGTTTTTGCTGTGCTGTGCGTCGCGTTCATAATCCCTCTGCGGCGCGATTTGGGCGACGGGATGGCCCTGCTGTCAAACGCGGCAATGCTGATTGCTGTCGGGATGATGGTATATCTTTTGGTCCTGGGTCCTACCTCGTTTTTGATGGATGGCATAGTTTCAGGTTTCGGACGGTATCTTTTCGGCGTCCTACCCGCAGGGTTTTCAACGGCAGAGTTCTTCGACGACATCGTAACCGACTGGTTTCAGGGGTGGACACTGAACTACATGATCTGGTGGCTAGCCTGGTCGCCTTTTGTCGGAATCTTCATCGCAAGAATCTCGCGCGGTCGTACGATCCGCGAATTTCTGATCGGGGTCGTTGTCACCCCGACACTGTTCTCAATCCTGTGGTTCGGGGTTTTCGGTGGCTTGGGCTTTTTCGATGCCCTGCGTCAGGAAGGAGCCTTGTCGGCGGTCAACGCTGAAAACCTTGACGCAACCACATTTGCACTGCTCGAACGGTTCCCACTGGATGGCATTACAAGGACAGCAACAATTCTGGCGGCGTTTCTTTTCGTAGTTACCAGCGTCGTCAGCGCGGGATTTACGCTCGCAATGATCGGAACCGGAGGCGACGATAACCCTTCCCCAAGGATTCGAACGATCTGGGGCATAATCCTCGGCGCTTTAGGGCTGGCCATGATTCTGGTTGGCGACATCTCACTGGTCAGATCCATCATCGCCCTGTCTGCCATTGCCTTCGTGTTTATCGTGCCGATCCTCGTTATCTGCCTGTTCAAATGTCTCGCGCAGGAGGACCAATCATGAGCGGCCAGTTGATCGACACCGCACTGAACCTCGGCGTTTTTGCCTATATCGGTTTTTTGGCATGGCTGATCCTGCGAAACGACCGGCGCTAAACACGTCAATACGCGGCTGCCGCACGTCTGGGGAGACATTTTTTGGTTTTCGGATGCGGTGTGGTGCCCAAGGAGAGACTCGAACTCTCACGATGTTACCATCGGGGGATTTTGAATCCCCTGCGTCTACCATTCCGCCACTTGGGCCACGAACATTGGATTAGCGTTCATGTTCGGGAAGGTCCAGAGGCAAAAATCAACCGATATTCAATTTGTTTTCCCTGGACAGTGTTGACGCCCCTTCGGGTGCATGGTTTGGCTTGCCCGACACGAGAACGGGATTTTGGCACCTTATGTTGCGATCGCTATATGACTGGACCATCCGTCTGGCCGAACATCCGCATGCACTGTGGGCGCTGGCTATCGTGGCATTCGTCGAAAGCTCGTTCTTTCCGATTCCACCCGATGTCCTGATGATTCCCATGATCCTTGCGCGCCCGTCACGCGCCTGGCTGATCGCCACCGTGGCGCTGGTTGCTTCAGTGTTGGGCGGGATGCTTGGGTATGCGATCGGCGCGTTTTTCTATGAGAGCATCGGCCAGCCCATCCTCGAATCTATGGGCAAGGCGCAGGCCATGGAAGAGTTCAACGCCAAGTTCAACGACTTCGGCTTCTGGGCCGTGTTGGGAGCGGGCGTAACCCCCTTCCCGTACAAGGTGATCACCATCATGTCCGGCTGGACGGGCATGCCACTGGGAACGTTCATCGCCACATCGATTCTGGCGCGGGCGCTCAGGTTCTTTGTTGTCGCCGGGTTGCTCTGGGGCTTTGGCGATCCCATTCGTAACTTCATCGAGAAACGTCTGGGCCTTATGTTTACCCTGTTCATCATCCTGCTGTTCGGTGGGTTCTTAGTGGTGCGGTATCTATGACGCGTAGAAACTTACTGATCCTGATTGCCGCTGGCGGGTCCGCTGCGCTGCTACTTGGCGCATGGGGCTTCCAATATTTGGGCGGGATGGCCCCGTGTAAAATGTGCATCTGGCAACGCTATCCGCATGGCGCGGCCGTCGTGATCGGCGTGTTAGCCTTTGCCTTTCCCGGTGTTCGGCTATTACTTCTGCTGGGTGCTGCCGCGGCAATGACCACAGCGGGCATCGGCATGTTTCATGCAGGTGTCGAGCAGAAATGGTGGGAAGGCCCAACCAGCTGTAGTTCTGGTGATATCGGCGGATTGTCGACGCAAGAGTTGATGGATCAGATCATGTCCGCGCCGCTGGTGCGCTGCGATGATATCCCATGGGAGATGTTCGGCCTGTCGATGGCCGGGTGGAACGCTCTGCTCTCGGCTGGTCTGGTCCTGATTTGGCTGGCCGCGTTCCGCGCGAAGTAAACGTTACATCTCGTCCAGTTCGGCATCCCAATACAGAAAGTCGATCCAGCTATCGTGCAGGTGGTTCGGTGGGAATTTCCGGCCGATATTCCGCAGTGCCTCGGCATCCGGCTGGCGTGGGGGTTTGCGCAAGGTCATACCCGCCTGCCGCAACGATTTTGAGCCCTTTTTCAGGTTACAGGGGCTGCAAGCTGCCACCACGTTTTGCCAGCTTGTGACACCACCTGCGGCACGGGGAACAACATGGTCAAAGGTCAGGTCGCCGCGGCTGCCGCAGTATTGGCAGCAGAATTCATCCCTCAAAAATAAATTAAAGCGCGTGAAGGCCACGCGCTTTCTGGGTTTTACATAGTCTTTGAGGACAACGACCGACGGTATTCGTATCTCGGTACTCGGGCTTCGAACGACCTCGTCGTACTCGGCCACGATGTCGACCCTGTCCAGCCATGCCGCCTTTATCGCTTCTTGCCAGGGCCACAGGGACAGTGGGTAGTAGGACAAGGGGCGATAATCGGCGTTCAAAACCAATGCCGGATGGTGCTTTAGGGCACCCGGTTCCCTGACAAATTCGGTTCTGAAGTCTCCGTCCATATCAGAATCGCTCCTCGCTCTGCTCTGCCCGTTTTTGACATCAGAGCGGGGAACACCCGCCCCGGCCTTAGCTTAACTATATATCGTGTTAAAACTCTGACAAGCCCTGAGTTTCCACAATATCTCGGGGATTGGTAAAGCCGAATCCGTAACAACATCGTGACAGTTATCCACAGGTTGCGTTCGATGTGCCCGACAGGCTAAGGCGAGATCATGAGCTGGTTCATCCGATTCAACAAACCTTTCGATGTGTTGCCGCAGTTCACGGACCGCGCAAACGCGGAGACTCCGCGCAGCACGCTGTCGGATTTCATCGACCTGCCCGGTGTTTACCCGGCCGGGCGCCTGGATCGGGACAGCGAGGGCCTTATGCTGCTGACCGACAATGGCAGGCTGCAAGCACAGATATCTGACCCTAAGCACAAGATGGCGAAAACATATTGGGTTCAGGTCGAAGGCGTGCCAGATGCGACCGCCTTGAAAGCGCTTCGTGACGGGGTCGACCTGAAGGACGGGCCGACTCGCCCTGCCAAAGCCCGCATGATGGATGAGCCAGAAGGGCTGTGGCCGCGCAATCCTCCGATACGTGTTCGCCAGACCGTGCCGGATTGCTGGATCGAACTCACTTTGCGCGAAGGTCGAAACCGGCAGGTTCGGCGCATGACCGCTGCTGTCGGCCACCCGACCCTGCGCCTGATCCGGGCGCGCATCGGTGACTGGACGCTGGACGGGTTGGAACCCGGCCAATGGGACAGTCTGTCGGCACCTGCACTGACCGCGCCGCCGCAGCGCAAACGAGACCGCCGCCCGCGCAGGTGACGAAAACGCCCTTTTGTGATAGGCTTAGGGCATGAAAGTCACCCGAAACACGCCGCCCCCTGAAGGCATCCTTGAAGCTGCGCTCTATGTTGACGATCTGGACGCAGCCGAACGGTTCTATGGGGAAATACTGGCGTTGGAGCAAATTCAACGCGTCGCCGACCGGCACATTTTTTTTCGAGTTGGCGGTTCGGTATTGTTATTGTTCAACGCGGATGAGACGGAAAAGCTTCCGGGTAATCCCGATCTTCCTGTCCCGCCGCACGGCGCCCGTGGGCCTGGACATGTCTGCATGACACTATCGCGCACTCAGATCGACGAAATGCGCAAGCACTTGCTGGAATGGAACATCCCCATCGATGCCGAGTTTGATTGGCCGAACGGAGCACGATCGCTGTACATCCGGGACCCGGCGGGCAATTCAGTCGAGTTTGCCGAGGGCCACCTGTGGACCTGATCCCTTAGCGCAACGGCTGCTTCTCTCCGCCAACGACGCGGTAGATGTCGCTGGAAACAACTCCGACCTCGCCCAGTACAGCCTGAAACTCTGCCATGTGAGGGGCCGCAAAATGCGCCTCGAGCGCGGCCTGATCCTGCCATTCCTCATAGACGCGAAACCGGTTGGCAAAACCAAGAATCAGACTGAATTCGTAGACGAGACAGCCGGGTTCTCTGACGGTCTCCGCCACCATACGCCGCGCTGCGGTTGCGGCTTTTTCCACACCACACGGTGATACCTCGACTGTTCCCGTAACAATCAGCATGCCGCCCCTCTCGTCAGTTCAAATCGCTTCGAGATTCTGTCAACCGGCGTACCGTCCTGCAGGGCGACACCATACGCGACCGAGTAGTCCCGAAATCCCATCTTGTCGTAGTAGTTGAGCCCCGGCCGATTGTCGGCCCGGATGGTCGCGCTGATCGCGGTGAACCCAAGCGCCGCTGCCTGGGTCGAAGTTTCAGCAAAAAGGGCGCGCCCTGCCCCTTTCAGCACCGGCTCGCGCCGGGTGAAGGTCGCGATATCAACGCAATCATCCGGCAGGTCGTCATGAACTCCAAGCCATTGGAATCCGGCCACCTCGCCCTGATCGTCGAGAGCAACGTGGCAACAAATCTTGTCCACCCCGTTCAGGTAGGCTTGGGCAAACAGCGCTTCTGTAAACGGTTCTTCCAACGCGGTCGTGCATCCAATCGCAATGATTTCATTGAGGATGCGACACGCCGCGACCACATCCTCTTGCATCATGGGGCGAACCGCGATCATCGCTACAGGCTCAGCTTGTCGCGCATGAAGGCCAGCGCAACGCTGAGGCCGTCCGGAGCAATCCCGTGACCAGTCCCCTTCATCACATGCGCATAAACCTCCTTGAACCCTGCGGCCTGCAGCGCTTCGGCTGCTTCGGGCAGCGATTGAGGCGGCACCACGTCATCGGCGTCGCCGTGCACCAGCAAAACAGGCATCCGGCTAACGGTTTCATCGGGCAACAGATCCGGCTCTAATAAGCGGCCCGAGAATGCGACGATCCCGGCCACAGGGTCTTCACGGCGCGGGGCGACGTGCAGGCTCATCATTGTGCCTTGGCTAAAGCCGAACAGAACCACCTGCTCGGGCAGCACGTCTTCGTCCACCATCAGGGCATCGAGAAAAGCGTTGAAATCCTCGACCGCCATTTCCATGCCACGACGCGCTTCTTCCTCGGAAGAGCCATCGATCCAAGGGATCGGAAACCACTGGAACCCATTGGGCATTCCGGGAATTTGTTCTGGCGCATCTGGCGCCACGAACAATGTGTCCGGCAGATGCTCGCCCAGCGGATCGGCAAGCCCCAGCAAGTCTGCCCCGTTGGCGCCATATCCGTGCACGAACACTACGACCGAGCGTGTGTCGCCCGAAACCGGCTCTTTTCGGAGTGCATTCAAAACGCGTGTCATCTGATCCCTTCTCGTTCCTTAGCCACCCGGTAATAGGCCCACAGAACCCGCGCCGCAACCGAACGCCAAGGCGACCACGCCTCGGCCATTTGCCGCAACTGTTTGTCTGCTGGCCGTTCGGGCAAATCGTAGAGGATGCGCGCCGCTTCTTGCAGTGCCAGATCGCCGGGTGCGATCACATCGGCGCGGCCGAGCGAAAACATAGCGTAGATCTCGGCGGTCCAAACACCGATACCGGGCACTTCGGTCAGAATAGCCACGACATCTTCATTAGAAGCGTCCCGTAACGCGTTGTAATCAATACGCGCCTCGGCCAGGGCGCGCGCGTATCTGATCTTCTGGCGGCTTAACCCAACTGCGCGCAACTCATCATCCGTGGCCCACATGATTTTGCGAGGGCCGGTCAGTTTCGCATCCTTCAGTCGTTTCCAGATCGCATTGGCCGAGGCGACGCTGACCTGTTGGCTGACGATTGCGCTGAGCAATTGCGCGAACCCGTCGGGACGACGGCGCAGGGGCAACGGACCGGTCTGCTCCATCGCGTAGGCCATACGCGGGCAAGTGTCGGCCAGCCAGCCCGCTCCTTCCTCGACACAGTCAGATGTTTCGATGATCCGCCCTACGGACATGTGCCCTCCGGCCTTGGGTTTCGGATGCACGTTAGGCTGCTTTGCCGCAGATGCAACCCGCTTGTGCGCAATCGTTTTCGCCGATACGCATGTGCCCATGACGATGACATCGATCACCCCGGACAACAGTCAGGCCAAACGCAACGTCGCTGTTCTGGTCGCCGCGCAAGCCTTGCTGGGCGCGCAGATGCCCATGATTTTCATTGTCGGAGGGCTGGCAGGTCAGTCGTTGGCGACAAATGCATGCCTTGCGACGTTGCCTATTTCTCTGATCGTGCTGGGGTCGATGCTGGCCGCCACCCCGATTTCGGCCATCATGCAGCGGTGGGGGCGCCGCGCCGGGTTTCTGGTTGGCGCAACAGCGGGTGCCTGCGGTGGTCTGGTCGGAGCATATGGCCTCTTTCTGGGATCGTTCCCGGTTTTCCTGGTTGGAAGCTTGCTGACAGGAATCTACATGAGCGCGCACGGTTTCTACCGATTTGCAGCCGCCGACACGGCATCGGACGAGTTTCGCCCAAAAGCAATCTCTTACGTTATGGCCGGAGGGCTGGCGGCGGCCATCATTGGGCCGCAGATCGTCAAGTTGACTTCGACCGCTTATGTCATTCCGTTCCTCGGCACCTATATCGCCGTCATCGCAGTCAACGTCGTCGGTTCGGCACTGTTCTTTTTTCTCGATATTCCGACACCGCCCAAACCCGCGGCTGATGCGCCCAAAGGTCGGTCGCGGATCGAGTTGCTCAAAACGCCCCGCATCGCGGTCGCCATCATTTGCGCGATGGTATCTTACGCGCTGATGAACCTTGTTATGACCTCCACGCCGCTGGCGGTTGTGGGCTGTGGGTTCACCGCCAATGATGCGGCAGATGTCGTCACCAGCCATGTGCTGGCCATGTACATCCCCAGCTTTTTCACCGGTCAACTGATCGCGCGGTTTGGCGTCGAACGGATCGTGGCTGTGGGCCTGTTCATTCTCGCCGCGGCCGGAGCCGTTGCTTTGCAAGGGGTTGAACTGGGCAACTTCTTTGTTGCGCTGATCCTGCTGGGGATCGGTTGGAACTTTGGCTTTATTGGCGCCACCACGATGCTGGCTGAATCGCATGACGTGAGCGAGCGCGGTCGCATGCAGGGCCTGAACGACTTGTTGGTGTTCGGCGGCGTGACCTTTGCCTCGCTGGCTTCAGGCGGATTGATGAACTGCTCGGGTGGCTCGGCGATTGAAGGTTGGACCGCTGTGAACGTCGCAATGGTACCGCTGCTTACCTTGGCAGGCGGCGCGCTGTTGTGGCTAACGATGCGGCCCCGTACAGCTTAATCGTCAAGCCGTTTCAACGCGGCAAATGCATCGTTTTTCTGCGCCTCAGCGATGCCCTCATCAATATGCTTACGGTAAATGTCCCACATTTGCCGCCTTAGGGCCCGGCCCTTGTCAGTGACACGCAGAATCTTCCCCCGCCCATCGCCTGTTGCCGCGTGACGCGTCAGCAAACCGCCTTCTGCCATTCTCGCGACCTGACGGGAAAAGCTGGATTGGTCGAACAACAATTGCTGCTCTAACTGCTTGGGCCTCAAGCCGTCTGGCGCCCTTTCAAGCTCCCACAGCACGTCGTACCAATGCAGTCTTGGGTATCCGGCCGCCACCAACGCACGCTCGGCCCGGGAAAAGATCCGGGTGCGCGTTTGGTTCAGCGCAATCCAGGCCGCTTCTCTTTCGTCAAATCCGCTCATCACGCCTCCGCGAGGATTGTGTTTTTGCTTTGCTCATCCACTTAGATGCATTTACATGTTTTTCTATCAACCCAGCAAATCAGAGAAACACTATGAAACCGCTCTACGCAACCGCACTTGCATTAGCACTGGCGACCCCTGCCGTTGCCGAAACATATCATTTCGATCAAGGACACACGGAAATCAGGTTTTATTACAACCACGCCGGTTTGACCGAGCAGTCCGGTGAATGGACCGCGGTCTCTGGCACAGTCGAGTTTGACCCTGAAAACGTTACTGCAACCAGCGCGGATATTACGATTGATGCCTCCAGCGTTGAAACCGGTTGGGGGCCGCTCAACGATCACCTCAAAAGCAGTGATTTCTTCGAAATCGAAACTTACCCCGAGATCCGCTTTGTCTCGACCTCGGCGGTTCAAACCGGTGCGAGCACCCTGCGGATGATCGGAGACCTGACGATCAAGGATAAGACAAAACCCGCATCGCTTGAGATCAATCTGACCTTTATGGGCGCACACCCCTTGGCCGGGTTCTTCGACTACTACAAAGGCGAATGGGTCGGGGTCGAAGCCTCAAGCCAGTTGTTGCGCAGCGATTTTGGCGTTGGGATGTTCGCACCGGGAACATCGGACATGGTCGACCTGAAAATCTCGGCTGAAATGCGTGCCGGCGGCTGGGAATAACTACCAGCGTCCCGTCGCCGCCCGGGCCATCAAGGACAGGCGGCGGCGAATTTCCCCCGGACCAAGCGCGCCTGCAGCCACCCGTTCAGGGCGCTCTATGACCTGCTTCAATATCAATCCGGTCTGCCACCCTGCGTGAAGCGCAGCCGAGGCCTTTTTCGAAACGGCCTGTCGATTTGACCGGGCCCGGTTCAATCTTTCAGCCGCCTTTTCGGCCAGACGCCGAACACCCGCAGGCGTCCCATCCAGCAAAGGTACTCGTCCGCGCGCCTCAAGGTCTGGAATGGCACGAAACCAATTGGCGACGCCCATGGCATAGCCGAAATCCCGCACGACATCCTCATCCGCCGGACCCAAAGCCTGTGCGGATACAACCATGAGCGTCCCCGCACTGTGGTTGATATAGGCGTCGAAATGCGCGTCATCCTCAAACGGATCACGATAAATATCCCAACGCCTTACAGCGACATATTCATCAAACATCGCCGCCAGATGCGGGGATAACGCGCGCGACAGCGGAGTAACCACCTCGTGCCGCCGTACATTTGGACCTTCGGCGATCTCCTGCAAGGCGTCGCGCCACCATTGCAGGCGCATCTCTGCGATCATCGGCTCTTGCGTGACCCATGGCGCGCGGGCCACCTCGACGTTCAGAGCATAGATCGGAAACAAAACCGCCCGCGCCGCAACCGGCGCGGCCATGGCCGCCATGAATCGGTCAGGATCAGCCCGATGCAGCAAAGCGGCGCACGCCTTGACGTCATCGTCAAACTGCACGCTCACTCGGCCACCGCTGTCTGTGGACCGCAATCCCGTACCAATTTCCACTGGATCGCATCCAGCAGTGCCTCGAACGAAGCATCGACTATGTTTGCACTGACGCCCACCGTGGACCACCGACGCCCCTGCCCGTCTTCGCTGTCGATTATGACGCGCGTCACGGCCTCGGTGCCGCCCTGAGTTATTCGCACCTTGAAGTCCACCAGATGCATGTCATCCAGTATCGGAGAGTACTGCCCCAGATCCTTGGCCAGAGCTTTCGCCAAAGCGTTTACCGGGCCGCGATCACTGCCATCGCCATCCAGCGACTCGCTGACCGACAGTTTCTTTTCACCATCGACTTTCACAACAACAACCGCCTCAGACAGGCTGACCATCTTGTTGTACTTGTTCTTGCGCCGTTCAACGGTGACCTTATAGCGCTTGACCTCAAAGAACTCGGGCAATTGCCCCAACTCGTCGCGCGCCAGCAGTTCGAAGCTGGCCTGTGCTGTGTCGTAGGAATAGCCGTCCGCCTCGCGCAGTTTGATCCGCTCAAGAATACGCCCCAAAGCTGGATCGCCTGCCTCGACGGTCAAACCCGCCTCGGTAAGACGCTTGCGCAAATTCGACTGCCCCGCCTGGTTCGACATCGGGATGATCCGGGTGTTGCCAACCGACGCCGGGTCGACATGCTCATATGTCGAAGGGTCTTTCAGAATCGCGCTCGCGTGCAGCCCCGCCTTGTGAGCAAAGGCCGAGGCACCGACATAGGCTGACTGCTTGCTGGGCACCCGATTCAGGATGTCATCCAGCATCCTACTGACACGCGTCAGACCGGCCAAAGCCTCGACACTGACACCGATATCGAAACCCGACGCGTAAGGCTCTTTCAACAGCAAGGTCGGGATCAGAGCGGTCAGATTTGCATTGCCACAACGCTCACCCAACCCGTTCAAAGTGCCCTGTATCTGTCGCGCCCCCGCATCTACGGCAGCCAGAGAACAAGCTACCGCGTTTTCCGTATCGTTATGCGTATGGATGCCCAGCCGATCCCCCGGAAGGCCCGTGGCAATCACCTCGGACACGATCCGCGACACTTCGGCGGGCAAAGCCCCCCCGTTGGTGTCGCACAGAACGACCCACCGCGCGCCCGCTTCCAGCGCAGCCCGGCACACCTCAATCGCATAGGCGGGATTGTCCTTGTACCCATCAAAGAAATGTTCGGCATCAAACAGCGCTTCACGCCCCTGCGCCACGATATGCGCGATCGAGGCGCGTACGTTCTCGACATTCTCCTCCAGCGGGATGCCAAGGGCATGGGTCACATGATAGTCGTGCGACTTGCCCACCAGACACACCGCCTGCGTGCCTGCGTTCATCACCGCCGCCAGCACATCGTCATTCTCGGCCGACCGGCCGGAGCGTTTGGTCATCCCAAAGGCGGTCAAACGGGCCGACGTTTTCGGCGCCGCATCGAAAAACGCGCTGTCCGTCGGGTTTGCACCCGGCCAACCGCCTTCGATGTAGTCCACACACAACACATCCAGTGCCTGCGCGATCTGCACCTTCTCAGCGGTCGAGAACTGGACACCCTGCGTCTGCTGCCCATCGCGCAGGGTTGTGTCGTAGAGGTAGAGGCGTTCTTTGGTCATCGCTTGCTCCCGCTGGCCCTCAGTCATCGTTTACGCCAGCTTGGCGCGGCAGGAATGATTTTGGTCAACCATCAGACATTCTCCAATTTTGCCGCATCAAAGCCTGCGCCGGGCACCAGCTCTACGCCCTCTTTGCTCATACGAACTTCTAGGCCAGCAGCTAGGTAGGCAGCTTTCAGGCGATCCACTTCCGAGAAGTCCTTGTTTTGCATCGCAACGGCGCGCGCATCCGCAAGTTTCGTCGCGTGAGCAGACAAATCCAATGACCCGGTATCCGCCCAAGCTCCGATCTCTTCGGTCAGCAAACCCAACACCTGAGCGCTCGCCAACAACCCGGCAGCGTCACCTTCGGCCGCCATCCGGTGCAGTTCGGTCAAAGCGCCCGCAGTATTCAGGTCATCACTCAGCGCAGCAACAACCGCGGGTGCCGCGCTGGCGGCGGGCTCAATGCCCGCTGTCAGCGCCCGCCACTTGCGTAGCGTCGCCTCAGCCTCGCGGGCCTTTTTTTCGGTCCAGTCCATCGGCTTGCGATAATGGGTCTGCAGGAACACAAAGCGGATCACCTCACCCGGCACGCCCTGCTCCAACAAGTCATGTACAGTGAAGAAGTTGCCCAGAGATTTGGACATCTTCTTGCCTTCGACCTGCAGCATTTCGTTGTGCAGCCAGACGCGCGCGAACTCACCATGCGGGTGGGCGCACTTGCTCTGCGCGATCTCATTCTCATGGTGTGGGAACATCAGGTCGTTGCCGCCGCCGTGAATGTCAAAGCTTTCGCCCAGCAGCTCATAGCTCATGGCCGAGCATTCGATGTGCCAGCCCGGACGACCTCGGCCCCAAGGAGAATCCCACCCAGGCAGATCATCTGTCGAAGGCTTCCACAGCACGAAATCCATCGGGTTTTTCTTGTAGGGCGCAACCTCGACGCGGGCACCCGCGATCATGTCATCGACGGATCGGCCGGACAGCGAACCATACTGCTCTTTCCAGCTATCCACCGCGAACAGAACATGCCCCTCGGCCGCATAGGCGTGACCCTTTGCGATCAAATCTTCAATCATCGCAATCATTTGCGCGATGTACTGAGTCGCACGCGGCATCTCATCGGGCTCCAGCGCACCCAATGCGCCCATGTCATGCAAGTACCAGCCGATGGTTTCATCCGACCGTTCCTGCACCAACTGCTCCAGCGTTCCGTCGGCACCCGCCTTTTGACGCGCCAAAGCCGTTGCGTTGATCTTATCATCGACGTCGGTGAAATTGCGAACATAGGTCACATGATCCGGGCCGTAGACATGGCGAAGCAAACGATAGAGCACGTCAAACACAACAACGGGCCGGGCATTGCCCAGATGGGCGCGGTCGTAAACTGTTGGACCACAGACATACATCCGCACGTTTTCGGGATCGATCGGAACGAAATCCTCTTTCGTCCGCGTCCGGGTATTGTGCAGTTTGATCGTCGTCATCAGTCGGCTCCTAAGAACAACAAAGCGTGTCGCGTTGACGCGGGCTTAGCAACTTGTCTCAGGGATGAAAACGAAAGAAACCGGCCCGCTTGATAAATCAGCAGGTAATGCAGCAGATAATGATGCAAGTCATCCGGTTCATGATCTCCCCCTAGCACGGACAGGAGGTCGAGCCAAGACTTGAGTTCGACCACCGGTTCGCGCACCGTGTTGATATGAGCCGAGATCTTGTTAATTCGATCTGCCGTGCATTGCCCGGAGCTGATCTGTCCGACCCGTGGGGCGGAGGCCATGACGCCTGGAAAGTCGGTGACAAGATGTTTGCGTGCATTGGCACCGCCAACGACGGTGTGTCCGTCAAAACTCCGGAAATTGAAACGGCACAGATGCTGATAGACGCCGGAATTGGTGCAAAGGCCCCCTATTTTCACCGCAGTTGGATTCGGCTGCCCTTCGATTGCGACGAGGATGAACTGCGCCACCGACTGACCTCATCCTATGATCTGGTCCGGTCGTCATTGACCAAAAAAGTGCAGGCCACTCTTCCCCCGCGAAGCTGATTGACTTTTCCCAAGGCCTCTGGCCCTGTCTGCGCTGAAGACAAGAACGGAGCGTGCCATGAAACTGTCGCAGTGTATCACTCATCTGACCGGGGGCGGCAGCGACGGTTGGGATGTGTTCTACCGCGCGCGCCGGCTGATCAGCGAAGGTCATCCGATCACCGAACTGACGATCGGTGAGCATGATATCCGCACGGACGAAACCATTCTGGACGCCATGGATATCTCTGCCCGGCAAGGAAACACCGGCTACGCCATGGTCCCCGGCACCGATTTGCTGCGAGACACCGTGGCAGCGCGCATTCAGGCCCGCACCGGGACAAAGACAACCCGCAACAATGTGCTCATAACTCCGGGGGGCCAGTCTGCCCTTTTTGCCGCGCATGTTGCCGTGTGCGACCCCGGGGATGTCGGTCTGTATCTCGATCCTTACTACGCCACCTATCCCGGAACGATTCGGGGCTCGGGCGCGACGGCGCGAGCAATCCAGGCGTCTGCGGCAGACGCATTCCAACCACGCGCCGAAGATGTCGACGCGGCGGCTGACGGTGCGGTTTCCCTATTGATTAATACGCCCAACAATCCCACCGGAGTCGTCTACTCAAAGCAGACACTTGAAGGAATCGCCGAGGTCTGCCGCAAACGCGACCTCTGGCTGATTTCGGATGAGGTCTATGACACACAAGTCTGGGATGGCGCGCATATTTCCCCGCGCACCCTGCCCGACATGACCGAGCGAACGCTGGTGGTCGGGTCGATGTCTAAATCACATGCCATGACCGGTTCGCGCTGTGGCTGGGTTGTCGGGCCGGAAGAGGTGATCTCTCATCTGATCAACCTCGCCACGCATACGACTTACGGGGTGCCCGGGTTCATTCAGGACGCGGCCAGCTTTGCGTTGAATGCGGGTACCGACTTTGAAGAAGAAATTGCGGCTCCGTTCCGCCGTCGCCGCGCACTGGCGATTGACATTCTGGCCGCGCAAAACACCGTCGGCCTGGTTCCCGCGCAAGGCGCGATGTACCTGATGCTCGACATCCGCGCCACCCGGATGAGCGGTGAGGCTTTTGCCAACGCACTGCTGGATACCCACGCGATCGCGGTCATGCCGGGCGAAAGCTTTGGTCAAGCGGCCGCCGGACATGTCCGGGTTGCAATGACCATAGAAGACGACCGTTTCGCCGCAGCCCTCAAGACGATCTGCGATTTCGCAACTGGGTTGGCGGAAAGTCACGCGGCGGAATAGAGGGAATCAGAAGCGGAATGTGGTCCGGAGGTTGAAAACGTTGGCATCAACTCCGCCCTCGGTCCGGGTTACATCGTCAAAGTTCTGACGCAAGGCCTCGCCGCTGATCACAAAGCTTTCGCCGATCGGGTAGGCAAGGCCGATGCCGTAGACAGCTGCGGTATCATTATCTTCCGACGCGTCCAACCGGGCCGCGCCGACGACGACATAACCCAGGGCGGGCCCAAAATCATAGCCGCCCCGCAGTTTCAGGCGGGTCATGCTGTCCAGGCTACCTTCGCCCTGCCCCAAATCCAGCGAAAGACGATTATATTCAAGCTCGCCGCCCAAAACAAAATTGCCGAAGTCATAGTCATAGCCGACGAGGGGTCCGAAGACCGTATCGTTTCCGCTGGACCCGCCGGGGCCATCTGCATCCGCATAGCCAAAGCTGAAACCCGCATATGCACCTGTCCAATCCTCGGCCAAAGCAGGTACAGCGCCGATCGCCGTCCAAGCAAAAATGAGGGTCGTCAGGGCTTTCATCAACCTCTCCAAATAACCTTGCAAAAAGCCTAGGTCGTTACCGGGGACCGTCACATCAAACTTGGTCGGCAATCCTTAACAATAAGTTGAGATCACAAACCGGCCTTAAATAAGTTATAGAAGCATAACAGATTTTTCCAACTTCGGTAAAAAACTTTACCCAAGGGCAAGAACGTGATGCCGCCAAGGCACAACACTTCGCTTTTGGCTCCTCAGGTCGCAAACAGGACAGATTGTTGTTCCCCATCTTGAAAAACTGCGCCTCACCAACTGAGGACCCGCATGCAAAGTGACATTTGGAAAATTCGCCTGATCAGCCGTACCATTGGTGCGGATCGCGGGCGTGCCGCGCGGGGGCGGCCGGAAACAGTCTGAGTACACTCACCCTGAACGTACTTTATCGACCGGACTCTTAAACTATGAACGAACAAACCCGTAACACATCGCGCAGCGGCGGACGTGCCGCGCGCCGTGCAGCCCGTGCATCGGCACTGCCGGAACATCTGCGCCCCATTCGTCCTGGAATGGAGGGCGGAACTCTGAAAGTGCTGACCCAAGCACAAGTCGAAAAAATCCATGAAGCTGCGCTGACTGCATTGGAAACCATCGGCCTGGCCGACGCCCCCCAAAGCGGGATCGACTACCTTGTCGGCGCCGGGTGTATTTTGGGTGATGACGGCCGCATCCGATTCCCTCGGGCTTTGGTCGAAGACACCATCGCCAAAGCCAATCGATCGGTCACTTTACACAGTCGGGACGGCAAAACCGATCTGGAACTGTCGGGAAACCGGGTGCACTATGGCACCGCCGGCGCAGCCGTCAGCATGGTCGACGTTCACGGACAGGAATACCGCGATTCAACCGTTCAGGACCTGCACGACGCCTCCCGGATCTGCGAACAACTTGAAAACATTCACTTTGTCCAGCGTCCAATGGTGTGCCGCGACATCGCTGACAACCTTGAGATGGACCTGAACACCATCTACGCAACGACATCCGGCACGTTCAAACATATCGGCACATCGTTTACCGAACCGAGCCACGTCGCACCCGCGGTGGAAATGCTCCATATGATTGCCGGTGGCGAGGATAAGTGGCGCGAACGGCCGTTCATGTCCAATTCGAACTGCTTCGTTGTGCCCCCCATGAAATTCGCGACGGAAAGCTGCGAAGTGATGGAAGAGTGCATTAAGGCCGGCATGCCCGTCTTGCTACTGTCCGCCGGCATGGCTGGTGCAACCGCGCCTTCGACTGTCGCTGGTGCGATCACGCAAGCCACAGCTGAATGCCTGGCCGGCCTGGTTTATGTAAACGCCGTAAAGCCCGGCGCGCCCGCAGTTTTTGGCACCTGGCCCTTCGGTCTGGACCTGCGCACCGGCGCGATGTCCATCGGTTCGGGCGAGCAGGCCTTGCTGACCGCTGGCTGTGCCCAGATGCACCATTTCTACGACCTACCGGGCGGTGCCGCAGCGGGAGCGTCGGACGCGAAACTGCCAGACATGCAGGCTGGATGGGAGCAGATGTGCTCAAACGTCATGGCCGGACTTTCCGGGCTGAACATGGTGTATGAGGCCGCAGGTATGCACGCCTCACTACTGGGCTTCTGCTTTGAAAGCCTTATCCTTAGTGATGATCTGATCGGTCAGGCGCAGCGCTGCGTGCGCGGGATCGAAGTGACGGACGAAACACTGGCGCTGGATCAGATTGCCGAAGTCTGCCTGGGCGGACCGGGCCACTATCTTGGAACAGATGCCACACTCAGCCGTATGCAGGCGGATTATGTCTATCCGACCTTTGGCGATCGGTCTTCCCCTAAGGAATGGGTGGAATTGGGTAAACCAGACCTGATCCAAAAGGCGATCAAACGGAAGGAAGAAATTCTGTCCAACCCGTCCGCCGCCCGGTTCGATCCGCTTCTGGACGCCGAGCTTCGCGGCAGATTCAACATTCACTTACCGTCGTAACTAATTGAAATAAGGCGGCCCGAGGGGATCGGGCCGCCGATGCCTTCGTAGGATCAGCCGTTGCTGGGCGGTAGCAATCCAGCTTCCTGTGCGACGGCAATTTCATCTGCGTCCAGCGAACCATCGCCATTTGCGTCCATAGCCGAGAAACCGTCAGCGTCGACTTCAGGCAGAACAGCCTGAACCTCTTCGATGGTCAGAACTCCATCGCCATTTGTATCTGCTGATGCCTGCGCCGAAGCCAGTGCCGGCAGACCAATTGCGATTGCGGAAATGAGTGCGAGGTTTTGCGGTTTCATTGTGATGCCTCCTGATTAGATTTGTATGTGTGTTTTGCGTCCGGACAGGCACCAGAAACACCCATTGGCCCTACGCCGTCACCCCAAACTGTCGAGGCAACCGAATTCGCGCTATTCTCCGCGTGTTTGTCTGAGTCGCGTCCGCAATCAACCGCTGGACGAAATGCGCGAAACGAGTTTCGGCGAATCTTGCCCGACGCGCCTTACCCGATCCGGCAAGGCCCTGCCTAAACCGGCGAGTCGGCAGCCCAAAAAGAAAGGGGGCCGAAGCCCCCTGTCAGTTTCGCCTTCCAGGCTCATTTCGTTGACCGCCCGGTGTTTTTTTGCCTGCGGCCTGGACTGCGCATGGGACGAGCGCACCCGCCCCGTGAAAGAGTGGGAGGGAGCAAATATTCCGCCCCACCCTGTTCCCGGCCAACACGGGCATGTCGACCGAGTGGAACAAGGCATCCTTGGTAAGTCTTGGCGCCTTGCTCCGTGTTCGTCGGGATCGGATGTCCGAGGGGAAATCCTGATCCCTACACCCCGCGTGGCGGGGCGTTTGCCTTAGCTACACCCGCTGGTTGCGCCGCAGGTGTTGCATTTCATGCAGGTTCCGTTCCGTACTAGAGTGTAGTTTCCGCATTCGCCGCAGGGATCGCCCTCGTAGCCCTGCATCTTGGCCTTGGTGCGGGCATCCATGCTGGTTGCTACCGCGGTTTCCGTAACAGGCGCCTCGAATGTGGGCGCGGTTTCGGCCATGCCGTTCACCTCGGCCTGACCGCCATTGAAGACCATCAGGTCCTGCGGCAGGCGCTTGCGGAGGTATCCGGTCGAACTGATTTGTTTCAGCACTTCCAAAGACTTGGACGCAGCACTATCGCTTATCTCGGACACGTTGGACAGGCCATCTTCTTCACCCCGACCCAGATCATCGAAGGTTGCGCCTTCGGGCTTCACGTGGGCCAGATCGGTGCGGTCCAGATAGGATACGGCCAGTTCGCGGAAGATGTAATCCAGGATCGAAGTCGCGTTCTTGATCGAGTCGTTGCCCTGCACCATCCCTGCCGGTTCGAACTTGGTGAAGGTAAAGGCATCCACGAACTCTTCCAGCGGCACGCCGTATTGCAGACCGACCGACACCGCGATGGCAAAGTTGTTCATCATCGCCCGGAAGCCAGCGCCTTCCTTGTGCATATCGATGAATATCTCACCCAGCTTGCCGTCCTCGAACTCACCGGTCCGCAGGTAAACCTTGTGACCGCCCACGATTGCCTTTTGGGTATAGCCCTTGCGGCGATGCGGAAGTTTCTCGCGATGGCTGCGGATCATTTCTTTTACCACAACCTTCTCGATCACTTTCTCGGCCAAGACGACTGCTTTTTCCTGCGCCGATCCGCTTTCCAGCACTTCGGCCGCTTCATCATCATCCTCGACCAGCGCCGCCGCCAGCGGTTGCGACAGTTTCGAGCCGTCGCGATAGAGCGCGTTGGCCTTCACACCCAGCGACCACGAAAGTTCGTAAGCCTTCTGGCAATCCTCGATGGTTGCGTCATTCGGCATGTTGATCGTCTTCGAGATCGCACCCGAGATGAAGCTTTGCGCCGCGGCCATCATAGTGATGTGGCTATCAACCCCAAGGAAACGCTTGCCTTTCTTGCCGCAAGGGTTGGCGCAGTCAAAAATCGAATAGTGCTCTTCCCTCAGGTGCGGCGCGCCTTCCAGCGTCATGGTTCCGCAGACGTGGTCGTTCGCTGCGTCGATATCGGCCTTGGTAAAGCCCAAGTGGCGCAGCAGGTCGAAGGTCGGGTCGTTCAACTTGGTCGCCGGGATGCCCAGAACGCCGGTGCAAAAATCCTCGCCCAGCGTCCACTGGTTGAAGACGAAGCGGATGTCGAAGGCGCTTTCCAGCGCGGCATCCACTTTGGCCAGCTCATTCGGGCCAAACCCGTGGCCGGTCAGCGAGGTGTGGTTGATCCCCGGCGCGTTGCCGATTGTGCCGTGACCAACGGCATAACCCACAATCTCTTCAATCTGAGACGAGGAATACCCCAGCTTTTCCAGCGCCGACGGCACCGAGCGGTTGATGATCTTGAAGTAACCGCCACCGGCCAGCTTCTTGAACTTAACCAGAGCAAAGTCAGGTTCGATCCCGGTGGTGTCGCAATCCATCACCAAACCAATGGTGCCGGTGGGTGCGATCACGGTCGCCTGCGCGTTGCGGTAGCCGTTCTTTTCGCCGAGGCTCAGCGCTTCATCCCAAGCCGACATGGCCAGATCGATCAGACGCTTGTCTGGGCAGTTGTCGTGGTCCAGAGGCACCGGCTTTACGGCCAGTTTCTCATAGCCCTCGGTCACACCCTGCGATGCGCGGCGGTGGTTGCGGATGACGCGCAGCATGTGGTCTGCGTTGCGCTCATAACCTTTGAACGGGCCAAGCTCACCGGCGATCTCTGCCGAGGTTGCATAGGCCACACCGGTCATGATCGCAGTCAGTGCGCCACAAATCGCCCGCCCCTCGTCGGAGTCATAGCTGTAGCCCATGTTCATCAGCAGACCGCCGATATTGGCGTAACCCAGACCCAAGGTGCGGAAGTCATAGGACAGTTGCGCGATTTCCTTCGACGGGAACTGCGCCATTGTCACCGAGATTTCCAGCGTCAGGGTCCACAGACGCGAAGCGTGCATGTAATCCGCCGCCTGGAACTCGCCATCCTTGAGGAAGGTCAGCAGGTTCATCGACGCCAGGTTACAGGCCGTATCATCGAGGAACATGTATTCCGAGCATGGATTCGAACCGCGGATCGCGCCATCTTCGGGGCATGTGTGCCATTCGTTGACGGTGTCGTGGAACTGGATGCCCGGATCGGCACAGGCCCATGCCGCATGGCCAACCTTTTCCCACAGGTCGCGCGCCTTGACGGTCTTGGAGACCTTGCCATCGGTGCGGTTAATCAACTCCCAATCGGCGTCTTTTTCAACAGCCGTCAGGAACGCGTTGGTTACACGGATCGAGTTGTTCGAGTTCTGGCCCGAAACCGAGCTATAGGCTTCCGAATCCCAGTCCGTATCATAGGTCGGGAATTCGATACTGTCGTGACCCTGTCTGGCGTAATCGAGAACACGTTTGATGTAAGTCTCGGGGATCGCAACCTTTTTAGCTTCGCGAACCGCTTTCTTCAGGCCGTCATTCTTGTTGGGATCATACGCGTCGTCCTGCGCGCCGTCCCAGCTGCGGATGGCCTCGAAAATGCCGTTCAGCATCTTCTCGTGCATCTTCGATCCGGCAACGATCGAGGCCACCTTCTGCTCTTCGATCACCTTCCATTCGATGAATTGCTCGATGTCGGGGTGATCTGCATCGACGATTACCATCTTTGCTGCTCGACGGGTTGTTCCGCCTGATTTGATCGCGCCAGCGGCGCGGTCGCCGATCTTGAGAAAGCCCATGAGGCCCGAGGACTTACCGCCACCCGACAGCGCCTCGCCTTCTGCACGCAGATGGCTGAAGTTGGTCCCGGTGCCCGAGCCGTATTTGAACAGGCGCGCCTCGCGCACCCACAGATCCATGATGCCGCCTTCGTTCACCAGATCATCATCGACAGACTGGATGAAGCATGCGTGCGGCTGCGGATGTTCGTAAGCGGATTTCGATTTGGTCAGCTTGCCGGTCTTGTAGTCGACATAGTGGTGCCCCTGCGCCGGGCCATCGATTCCGTATGCCCAGTGCAGACCGGTGTTAAACCACTGCGGGCTGTTCGGTGCGGCACGCTGGGTTGCCAGCATATAGCGCATCTCATCGAAATAGGCGCGTGCGTCTTCCTCGGTCGAGAAATAACCGCCTTTCCAGCCCCAATAGGCCCATGCACCGGCCAGACGGTCAAACACTTGCTTGGAAGACGTCTCGCCATCGAACTCAGCGCCCTCCGCGGGGACCGAGCGCCACAGGAATTCGGGGACGTCCTTTTCCTTGACCTTTTTCAGCTTGGACGGCACGCCCGCCTTACGGAAATACTTCTGGGCAATAACGTCGCTTGCAACCTGACTCCAGCGCGCGGGCACTTCGATGTTATCCAGGCGAAAGACGATTGTGCCATCCGGGTTTCGGATCTCGGAGGTCGCAGAGACAAAGTCCAGATCTGCGTAAGCATCCTGCCCCGGTTTCGTAAATTTCCTGTCAATCTTCATGTCCGCCGCCCTAGATTCAATCAACTTGTCCGTTGGCATCTGGTCCAGAGACACGGACCGATCGCCTTGCCGTAATAATTCAGGCGCAATAGACCGGACGCTGCATTCCGCAGCGCAATACCGACCTAACGGTTGCACGTTACTATGATGTGCTTTCCGACCCTCGCCCTGTGCCCTACCCTGGTTTTTCTACCAGATTTTGTGGCATCGCTTCCGGCCCATACAACTTGGCGTATCTACCCATAGATCGTCAACGCCATTTTTAAGCCATTTTTGATATCTTTTGTGTTGACCGAATTCTGACACCCGCCTGCGCGGCGCTGAGGCCCGATTCCTCCACAGGTTCATCCACTGCGCCTTTGTAAAACCCCAGACGAATTAACCCTGTTTCCCGGCATAGTTATCGGCATTTGATAAACCAACGCTAAGATGGGTAGGCTGTTTAAGAATCAGGGCAGAGCTCATCCGAAGCCATGCGCCAGTTCGGGCTTTGAGCGTAATCAGTAAAAGGAATCAGAACTGATGTTATCGTTACGCTTTCTTCCGGTTCTGGCTCTGATCGTGGCCTGCACACCACAAGATGTGCCCCCGCCCACTCGCAGTGCCCAATTCGAGAAATACCCTGAAAAACTGTTCGATACGTTTGAAATCAGCTGCGACGGCCCCGGTGAGCGGTTTGAAAATGTTGGGAATCGGGTTTTCGAATGTACCGAGCTTCTCCCTCCGGAAACAACGGCCTTTCTGATTCTTAACTATGACGGCTATCCGCAGGACCTGCCCAAAAGCGTAATGCGCCTGACGTCGACCAAGAACAATATGGGCTACCGCGTGGATGCCGAGCTGTTCTTCAATGTACCACAAAGAAACGGCCCATCGGTCCGCGTACCGGTGGAAAGCGAAACACTCGATAAGGCGCTTGGCGCGCTTTACCAAGCGATGGGTGGTTTACCAACGTAAGTGAAAAGAGTGGTCGGGGCGGCAGGATTCGAACCTACGACCCCCTGTACCCAAAACAGGTGCGCTACCAGACTGCGCCACGCCCCGGACCGTGCGCCTTCCTAACGATGCCGATCTGATTTGAAAAGCCCTAACAGGACCAAATTGCAGGACCTTGCGAAAAAATTTCATGCCGCATCTCGGTTCCCGGTTTAATCGAGTAGCGCGCCGCCAGTCCCGCGTTGATTTCGAGCACCGCAAAGACAGAATCGCCGCCTTCAATCGGCGTCAGGTCTTCGGGAATCGCCCCTTGGTGGACACGAGTCACCACGCCGGATCGGTCGAGAAAAATGATATCCAGGGGAATCAGCGTATTCTTCATCCAAAATACGACCGGCTGAGGCGGATCAAAAACGAACAACATGCCCGAGCGGTTGGGAAGGTTCTCGCGGAACATCAGGCCCCGCGACCTCTCCTGCGGAGTGACCGCGAGTTCAATATTGAATCGAATCTGTGCCGAGTCGTTTCGAATATCGACCCGATCCGGTCGACACTCTGCCAAAGCCATTCCGGACCAAAGCATCAAAGATACAACAAGACCCGGAACAAGCTTAGACATGAATCACTCAGTCATCCAGTGCCGCTTCCCAGGCCAGAACCTGTGCGGCCATTCGCCCACGCTTGCCATCAATGACTCGCATCGCAAGCGCTTCGCCCGGTTGCAGGTCTGACAGCCCCGAGCGGCGCAAGACTTCGATATGCAGGAATACGTCTTCACCGCGACCAAAAACATTGGCAAAACCAAAGCCTTTGCCTTTGTCGAACCACTTGACGCGCGCAGCCTCCAGCGGGGCTGCGGCGATCTCAACCGGATCAAGCTCGGCAAAATCTGCCAGCATCATCGTGTCCGTGCGCGCAGGCGGATCAACACTGATGACTTCGACCGCCTGAACACCACGGTCGGTGCGGTGAGTCATAATCTCAATACCAGCACCATCCGCAACCGAACTCTGACCGAAGTTGCGCAATACGTTGACGTGCAACAAAATATCCGGACCGCCTTCGTCAGACACGACAAATCCGTAACCCTTTGCAGGGTCGAACCATTTCACGTGTCCACGGACGCGGTACATGTTGTTCAGATCTTCTGGCACGGCGTTCCCATCGCGAAAATTATCATTTCGTTAAGGGTCCGATGTGTATGGGAATGGCCCGCAAATTCAAGCTGAAAAAATCCCTTTGTTTCAGTCGCTTGCATTTCACGATACGCGAACGTCATGGATTCAACCTTTGTATTTGCCAGTCGGAACCCTCTTGATCTCGCTGCCACCGGAACCTGTCGTGCAACCGAAACGCCCCATCGGCCCAAAATTCGATCTCGGTTGGCACCAGCCTGTAGCCACCCCAGAAAGGCGGACGTGGTGGGTTCGGACCCAATTTGGCCGTCACCTTGGCCACCTCAGCCATCAGAGCTGACCGGCTGCTAAGCGGCTGAGATTGCTTGGATGCCCAAGCCCCCAGTCGGCTTTTCAACGAGCGGGACGCGTAATACTCATCCGCCTGCGGCCCGCTTTCTCTGGTGATTGTACCACGAACTCGGATTTGCCGCCGCAGAGATTTCCAATGCATCACAAAAGCCGCTTTGCCTGCGCTGTCCAGCTCGGCCGCCTTGGCACTTTCATAGTTAGTGTAAAAGACAAAAGCCGCCGGTTCGATCTCTTTCAACAGAACCATGCGCACGTTCGGCATACCATCCGGGTCCACGGTCGCCAGCGCAATCGCGTTCGGATCGTTCGGTTCTTTTTCCTTGGCCTCGGCCAGCCACCGCTCCGCTATCACAAACGGATCGGTGCCGGCGAAAATGCCGTCACGTTCGCTCATTCCCATCCCCTGGAAACTATTGTGGCCCACCCTAGGGCGAGAACCCGCCACGGGCAAGAGCGCACGGCCTTGATGCAGCGCATCCAATGGCATAAACCATCCAGACATGACGCGAAGACAGGCGGAGAACCGAACATGTCAAATCAGTTGATGGCCGGCAAACGCGGCCTCATCATGGGACTGGCCAATGATAAATCAATCGCATGGGGAATAGCCCGCGCCTTGTCCGAATCCGGAGCAGAGCTGGCTTTTTCCTATCAAGGGGACGCACTTAAGAAACGCGTCGATCCTTTGGCAGCGCAACTTGGCAGCGAAATCGTCCTGCCCTGCGACGTCAGTGACGAAGAATCGATTGATGCGCTGTTCACATCTCTCGAAGAGAAATGGGGCAAGCTGGACTTCGTGGTTCACGCCATCGGTTTCTCGGACAAGAACGAACTTCGTGGCCGCTATGTCGACACGTCTCGCGCGAACTTCAAGCTCACCATGGATGTGTCGGTCTATTCCTTCACCGCGGTGATGCAGCGCGCCGAAAAGATGATGTCCGAAGGCAGTAGCGCAATCACCCTGACCTATTACGGTGCCGAGCAGGTGATGCCGCATTACAACGTGATGGGTGTCGCCAAGGCCGCGCTTGAGGCGTCGGTCAAATATCTGGCCGAGGATCTGGGCAAGGACGGTATTCGTGTCAACTCGATCTCGGCGGGTCCGATCAAGACTCTGGCCGCCAGCGGCATCGGAGACTTCCGCTACATCATGAAGTGGAACGAGTACAACTCGCCGCTGCGCCGCAACGTGACCATCGACGATGTCGGCAAATCGGCTTTGTATCTGCTGTCCGATCTCAGCAGCGGCGTGACCGGCGAGAATCTGCACGTAGATTCGGGCTATCACATCGTCGGCATGAAGGCCGTCGACGCACCGGACGTTGAAAAGGGGTAATGACATGAGTGCCAAGGACCGCCTGCCCCACGAAAAAGGGTTTCACATCAGCTGGGATCAGATCCATCGTGATTCCCGCGCATTGGCCTGGCGTCTGGACGGGCAAGGCCCGGATGACGGTGCCTGGCGCGCTGTTGTGGCAATCACCCGCGGCGGTATGGCCCCTGCGATGATTGTCAGCCGTGAGTTGGACATTCGCACCGTCGACACGATCAGCGTGCGCTCGTACCACCATCAGGAACAAGGCGAGGCAGAAGTTCTGAAAGCCCCCGATGCCGAGCTGATGGGGGATGGCGAGGGCGTTTTGATCATCGACGATCTGGTCGACAGCGGCAAAACGCTGGAACTGGTGCGCGACCTCTACCCCAAGGCGCATTTCGCGACGGTTTACGCCAAGCCTAAGGGCCGCCCGATGGTTGATACGTTCATCACCGAGGTCAGCCAGGACACCTGGATTTTCTTCCCCTGGGATATGGCCCTGCAATATGTCGAGCCCTATCGCGGCACCGACTGACGCGCCCCGTCTTCAAATCAGAGATCTCGCATGACACGGACACGCACCGCCGCAACCTTCGCCCCTCCGGTGATGGAGGCGCGGCGCTGGCTGGAGGGCGTGGACTTTCCTGACCACCAGCCGCTCGTAAACGTCAGTCAGGCAGCTCCGGTCGACCCGCCGCCCTTGGCCTTGCGCGAAGCTTTGGCCGAATTCGCCGTAACCGAAGACAGCGCCCATTTATACGGTCCGGTTTTGGGCAACCCTGATCTTCGCGCCGAGCTCGCCCGGCAAATCGGTTTCCACTATGATGCGACCATTGCCAGTGATCAGGTGGCGATCACTTCGGGCTGCAATCAGGCTTTTTCCGCTGCAATCACCGCCATAACCGATCAGGATGACGAAGTTATCCTGCCTACGCCCTGGTATTTTAACCACAAAATGTGGTTGGACATGGCTGGTGTCCGGGCCGTGGATTTGCCCACGGGCGATGACCTTTTGCCTGATCCCAAAAGGGCACGAGAGCTGATCACCGACAAAACCCGCGCCATTGTTTTGGTGACCCCTAACAATCCGGGCGGTGTTGAATACCCAGCCCATCTTGTGCGCGCGTTCTTCGACCTGGCGCAAGAGGTGGGTATACGCCTTATCGTGGACGAGACCTACCGCGATTTCGACAGCCGCACCGGTCCACCTCATGAGCTGTTCAGTCAGCCCGACTGGGACAAAACGCTGGTCCATCTTTATTCGTTTTCTAAGGCGTATCGTCTGACCGGTCACCGCGTCGGCGCGATTGCAACCCACTCGGGACTGCTGTCCGAGATCGAGAAGTTTTTGGATACCGTCGCCATCTGCCCGGGTCAGATCGGCCAGTACGCAGCCCTCTGGGGGATGCGGAACCTGTCTCAGTGGCTTGCGGGCGAGCGGGATGAAATCCTTGATCGACGCGCTGCAATTTCCGAGCTTTTGCCAAGCCTGACCGACAAGGGCTGGCGGCTGTTGGGTCTGGGCGCTTACTTTGCTTATTTCGAGCACCCGTTCGATATCCCCTCGGACGAGCTGGCCAGACGTCTGGTGCCCGAGGCGGGCATTCTGCTGCTGCCCGGAACCATGTTCATGCCCGAAAACGATCCGGCCGGTAAATGTCAGGTGCGCATCGCATTCGCCAATCTTGACCGCGCCGGATTGGGCCAATTGTTCGAACGGCTGAAGGCGCTGTCCTTCTGATCTTGCCCCCCGACGGTGCGCGTCGTATTCAGGGCCGCAACCGACAGGGCAGATACCTGCCGAATAAGCACGAAGAGGGCACCATGGCCGCAGGCATGAAAAACCTATCGAAGACCTTTGTCTGGATTCTCATGGGCCTTTTGATGCTTGGCCTCGCGGGATTTGGCGCGACCAGCCTGACCGGCACGGTTCGCACAGTGGCCCAAGTCGGGAACGAGGATATCTCGGTCGACGATTATGTCCGTGAGCTGCAGCGCGAGATCCGCGCTGTTGAGCAACAGACGGGTCAACCCATACAGATTTCGCAGGCGATGGAATTCGGTCTGGACCGGCTGGCCTTGTCGCGCCTGACCGCGCTGGCCGCGCTGGATAATGAGGTCGGATTGCTCGGCATCTCGATTGGCGATGAAAACCTGCAAAAGGAAATCGTTTCTATTCCCGCTTTCCAAGGCGTCAACGGCACGTTTGACCGTGACGCTTACCAGTTCCAACTGGATCAGGTCGGTATGTCGGATACCGAGTTCGAATCGGACCTGCGCAAGGAAACATCCCGCACCATCGTTCAAAACGCAGTGGTCAGCGGTGTGAAGATGCCGGAAACCCTGACACAGGTGCTGACGGATTATGTCGGCGCGCGTCGCAGTTTTACCGTCGCCACCGTAGCGCCGGATGCGCTGCTTGCGCCCGTTGCCGAGCCGACCGGCGAAGAGGTTCAGGCCTATTACGACGAGAATACCGACCTGTTCACCCTGCCCCGTACCAAAAAGCTGACCTATGCGATCCTGTCACCCGAAATGTTGCTGGACGAAGTGGAAATCGACGAGGACGCGGTAAAGCGCCTCTATGATCAGCGTTCGGCTGAATTCCAACAGCCTGAGCGTCGGCTGGTCGAGCGCCTCACCTTCCCAAGTGAGGATGAGGCCGAAAGCGCCATGGCGCAGCTTGAAGTTGGCGGCACAACTTTCGAACAACTGGTCCGGGATCGTCAGCTGGAGCTGAGCGATATCGATCTTGGCGATGTCACCCGTGAAGACTTGGGCGACGCCGCCGATGGCGTGTTTGCCGCCGAACTGGACGCTGTGGTCGGCCCGCTGCCTTCGACATTTGGCCCCGCACTGTTCCGGATCAACGGTACGCTTGCCGAAAACAACACCCCGTTCGAAGATGCCGCCGCCGCCCTGCGTGAGGAGCTGGCCGCAGATCGCGCGCGTCGCCTGATCGAAGCACAGGCCGAGGATATCAACGATCTGCTGGCGGGCGGTGCAACGCTGGAAGAGCTGGGTGCCGAGACTGAAATGGAGCTGGGCCAAATCGACTGGACCAGCCAGAGCGAAGATGGCGTTGCAGCCTACGAAGGTTTCCGCAGTGCCGCCGAAGCCGTGCAGGACGGCGATTTCCCTGAGGTCGCGTTCCTTGAGGACGGATCCATCTTTGCCCTGCGTCTGAACGAGGTGCTTGAGCCGCGGCCAGAACCTCTGGACACCGCGCGCGACCGCGTTGTTGCAGCATGGACGTTCGCTGAAACCAACAAGGCGCTGGAAGAACAGGCGAACACTGTTCTGGAGCAAGTGAAAGCCGATGGTGATTTCACAGTGACCGGCTTACCTTTCCGGGTGGAAAACGCCCTGACCCGCACTGCTTTCCTGGAAGACGTACCCGCAGACTTCATGACGCAGGTCTTTGAAATGGAACAAGGTGACCTGCGCGTCATTCCGAGTGCCGGTACCGCATTCATCGTGCGCGTGGACGAGTTGCTGCCGCCTGCCGAAACAGATGAGCTGCGTCAGGTGCAAGAGGCGCTGGCGGCGCAATTGGACCAGGCGCTGGCGCAAAATATCTTTGACGCCTACGTCCGCGATGCGCAGGTCCGTGCCCGTCCCGTCGTGGATCAGCAGGCCCTGAATGCCGTTCAGGCCAGCTATTAAAAGAGACCGGATATGGCCCTGACCCCCGATTTTGACGAATTCGCACGCGCTTATGAAGCTGGCGAGAACCAGGTCGTATACACCCGCCTTGCCGCTGATCTGGATACGCCGGTTTCCCTGATGCTCAAGCTGACGGGCGCGCAAAAAGACGCGTTCATGCTGGAATCGGTCACCGGTGGTGAGGTTCGCGGCCGGTACTCGATCATCGGCATGAAACCGGACCTGATCTGGCGCTGCCACGGCAAATCCTCTGAACTGAACCGCTCGGCCCGGTTCGACCCCGAGGCGTTCTCGCCGCAGGACGGTAACCCGATGGACAACCTGCGGGCGCTGCTGGCCGAAAGCAAAATTGACCTGCCAGATGACCTGCCGCAGGCAGCTGCGGGTCTGTTTGGCTATCTCGGCTATGACATGGTGCGTCTGGTCGAATACTTGCCTGATGTGAACCCAGACCCGCTTGGCCTGCCCGATGCGATCATGCTGCGGCCGTCGGTCATCGCGGTGCTCGACGGTGTAAAGGGCGAAGTCACGGTAGTGTCCCCGGCTTGGGTCAGTGAAGGGCAATCCGCCAAGGCGGCCTACGCTCAGGCCGCAGAACGCGTGATGGATGCTGTGCGCGATCTGGAACGCGCCATGCCAGCCGAAACCCGGGATTTGGGTGACGCGTCCGAGGTGGCTCCACCGGTGTCGAACTTCACCAAATCCGGCTATATGGAAGCGGTTGAGAAGGCTAAGGAATATATCCGCGCGGGCGACATCTTTCAGGTGGTCCCGGCGCAACGCTGGACGCAAGACTTCCCCCAACCACCCTTCGCTCTTTACCGCTCATTGCGGCGCACAAACCCGTCGCCCTTCATGTTCTACTTCAATTTCGGTGGCTTTCAGGTCGTAGGGGCCAGCCCCGAGATTCTGGTGCGCGTCTTCGGGGACGAAGTCACAATCCGCCCCATCGCAGGTACACGCCCGCGCGGTGCCACCCCCGAAGAGGACAAGGCTAACGAGGTCGACCTGCTGGCCGATAAGAAAGAGCTGGCAGAACACCTGATGCTGCTGGATCTGGGCCGAAACGACACGGGTCGGGTTTCCAAGATCGGGACAGTGCGACCGACCGAAGAGTTCATCATCGAACGCTACAGCCACGTGATGCACATCGTTTCGAACGTGGTCGGCGAACTGGCCGAGGACAAAGACGCGCTGGATGCCTTCTTTGCCGGAATGCCTGCGGGCACTGTGTCGGGTGCTCCGAAGGTACGCGCGATGGAGATCATCGACGAACTGGAGCCGGAAAAGCGTGGCATTTATGGCGGCGGTGTCGGGTATTTCAGTGCAGGCGGTGACATGGACATGTGTATCGCCCTGCGTACGGCCATCGTGAAGGATCAGAAACTGTACATTCAGGCAGGCGGCGGTGTTGTCTATGACAGCGACCCCGAGGCTGAATTCATGGAAACGGTCCACAAATCCAACGCCATCCGGCGCGCCGCAGCAGATGCCGCCCGGTTCACAGGATCTGGCAATTCTTAAGATTTACGGCTGACCCCAACGGTCAGCCGTTTACATTTTCTGGCCTTACTGAGCTTCTTTCATCATGACCGCAGAGATCGGAGCCATCGCCACACGGCTGCCCCGGTCTTCCAAACCCCACAACAACAAAGCCGAGATGGTGTCGGGGCGCAAACGTCCCAGCATCACCACCGTTCCCTGCTGGCCGGCGCGGAACGCGGCCTGGTCCAGAAAACGCCGCATGATCTTGGGATCCTGACGCGCCCCGTCGATGTCGCGGAAGATGACACCCGATGGGACGCCGTTTCGCGCTGCCAGCTTTTGTACAGTGTTCAAACCGTTATCCTGCGTGACCAGACCACGGCCGGTATCTCCGGCAATGGCGGCGACCTGATCGGCAAGTTTGCGGTTGCCCTGAATTCCCGTGTCCACGCCTTCCAGAATGCCAACGGTTTCCGGCAGGGTTTCCAGCCAGACCGCCAACGATACCTCGGCGTCCTGAGCGCTGGCGGCCCGGGGCAGGTCAGCAAGGGCAAGCACTTCGAAACCGGCTGCACGGTGTTTAGCCATCTTTTCAGCTGCCTCCGGATCGGACGGGCTGACCGCAAAGCTGAGCGGATACGGGAAGTCTTGCAGCGCCTCGGCCCCGTACGCGCCCTCGTCGTCGATCAGAATGATCGACATAAGGGGTTTGGCTTCGGGGTTGTCGAACTTGGCGGCGTAGGCATCAATCGGTTTTCCAGGCTGGATGATCTCTACCGGGTCAGGTCCTGCTTCCGTCGTATCATCGCGTTCCGTCAAAGGAACCACGCGCTTGCCGATGGTGAGGCCTGTGTTTGCTGTCTCCGCTCCGCCAATCTGCGGAACGGCCGCGATCCGGGGCAATTTCCGCAATTGCGGGTCTTCTTCACCTTCCACAGCAATCGGGTTGTCCTCTAGCGGCTTTACCTTCGGCTCCTGAGGTTCCGCCGCGACAGGCTGCGTTTCAGGCTCTGGCTGCAGCGCCGCTACTTCAGGCTCCTGTTCGGTGGGTGTTTCGGCAATTTCCGGCTGCGGCTCGGGTTCCGTCGGTGTCTCAGCAACTTCCGGCTGCGTCAGCTGCTCTGGTTGTATCTCGACAGTTTCGGGTTCAGGCTGCGGCTCAACCTCGACAACGGTTTCCTCTTCCACGACGGGTGCCGGTGGCTCGGGCGCGGCGTCTGCCAGAACCGGCTCATCCTCGGTGTTCGGTAAGTGCTGCAGGGGTGCAGGTGCCTGAGGCACGACCGGTGCCTCGGCCGAGATGGTCACCTCCGACGTTTCGGTGGTTTCCAGGGCTTCGACCTGTGCGACCACCACGCTAATCTTGGGCTCGGTGTCCGGAGCGATTTCCACCTCGGCCAGCCCGGCCAGACTGTCCGTCTGTTCTGCAGAGGCATCCACCGAAACCGGAGGCAGGGTTACCAGATCGGCATCTGCAATTGACTCAGCGGCGTCCGTGCTGACTTCAGGAACCTCGGCCGACGCGGGTTCCGGTGCCTCTGCGGATACTACCGGTTTTCGGGTCAAAGGGGTGTTCAGGGATAGTACCGCTCCAAGCAGCGCTACAACGACCGCCCCCGCGATCATTCCGCCTAAAAATCCGCCCATCTTAACTGCCTCTCGCCTTCATCGTGCTTCGGTCGCCTCAACGCCGTTCGCCGCGCTTGTAGCTTGTGATTGCGCCCGGAACAGGATGTCCCCTTGACGCTGCCCCACAAGCCTGAGCATGTATGTCCCGACATTATACCGTGGCCAGGGGCTGTATCGCCAGTCCGAAATGCCCAAGCCGAGACAAGTGCCCAAATGCTGCTGCTGATCGACAACTACGACTCGTTTACCTACAACCTGGTACATTATTTAGGCGAACTTGGCGCCGAAATGGTCATTCGGCGGAATGATGCCTTGGATGTCCAGGAAGCCATGGCCATGAACCCGGCGGGGATCTTGCTGAGCCCCGGTCCGTGTGACCCGGATCAGGCGGGGATTTGCCTGGCTTTGACCGAAGCTGCGGCTGAGACGAAGACGCCGCTTATGGGCGTCTGTCTGGGGCATCAGACCATCGGTCAGGCATTTGGTGGAGATGTCATTCGCTGCCATGAGATCGTGCATGGCAAGATGGGTACAATGCACCACGCCGGAAAAGGCGTTTTTGCCGGACTGCCGTCGCCATTTGAGGCGACCCGCTATCATTCGCTGGTGGTTGAACCGAACACCCTGCCCGATTGCCTTGAAATCACGGCGAAACTGGATGACGGGACAATCATGGGCCTGCAGCACAAAGAGCTGCCCATTCACGGCGTCCAATTCCATCCGGAATCCATCGCCTCCGAGCATGGCCACGCCCTGCTCAAGAATTTCCTGTCCGAGATGAAAGTTCCTGCATGAGCGACGCTCTGAAACCACTGATCGGAGCCGCAGCCGACCGGCCCCTGACCCGTGCCGAGGCCGAACAGGCCTTTGGTATCCTGTTCAACGGTGAAGCCACGCCCAGCCAGATCGGCGGGCTGTTGATGGCGATGCGCACGCGCGGAGAAACGGTTGACGAATACGCCGCCGCTGCAGCCGTGATGCGCGCAAAGTGCAATGCAGTCCAAGCCCCCGCGGGCGCTATGGATATCGTCGGCACAGGCGGCGATGGCAAAGGTACTTTGAACATCTCGACGGCAACAGCGTTTGTCGTAGCCGGTGCTGGTGTCACCGTTGCGAAACATGGCAACCGTAACCTCAGCTCGAAATCTGGTGCGGCGGATGCCTTGGGTCAGCTGGGAATCAACGTAATGGTCGGCCCGCAAACCGTTGAAAAGGCTTTACAAGAGGTCGGAATCGGTTTCATGATGGCGCCCATGCACCATCCCGCAATTGCGCATGTCATGCCTAGCCGGCAAGAGCTTGGGACGCGCACGATTTTCAATATCCTGGGCCCGCTGACCAACCCTGCAGGTGTTCGGCGGCAGTTGACCGGCGCGTTCAGCCGCGACCTGATCCGCCCGATGGCCGAAACTTTGGGCTTGCTGGGTGCGGAACACGCCTGGTTGGTCCACGGGTCAGACGGAACTGACGAGCTTACAATCACCGGGATCAGCTGGGTTGCTTCGCTGGAAGACGGCGTTGTCAAAGAAGTTGAACTGCACCCCGAAGACGCCGGGCTGCCCGTGCATCCGTTCGAGGACATCATCGGCGGTACGCCAGAGGAAAACGCTGTTGCCTTCCGCGCCTTGCTGGACGGTGCACCATCGGCATACCGGGACGCAGTATTGTTGAACTCTGCCGCAGCCCTGGTGGTTGCGGACGCTGCCGATGACTTGAAAGACGGCGTCGCCAAGGCGTCTGAAAGTATCGACAGCGGGAAAGCTAAAGACAAAATCGCGGCACTGGCCCGAATTACGCAGGAGGCCGCATGACCGAGACGGTTCTGGACAAGATCAAAGCCTATAAACTCGAAGAAGTTGCGGCAGATAAAGCGCAGAAATCGCTGGAAACACTGGAAAACGAAGCTCGCAATGCCCCAGAGGTCCGTGGGTTCGCCGATGCGCTTCGGACAGCGGCGCGTCGGGGTTATGGCTTGATTGCCGAGGTCAAGAAAGCAAGCCCGTCCAAAGGTTTGATCCGCCCGGACTTCGATCCACCTGCTTTGGCCAAAGCCTATGAAGAAGGCGGAGCAGCATGTTTGTCGGTGCTGACCGACACGCCCAGCTTTCAGGGCGCAAAAGAGTACCTGACCGCAGCCCGCGCGGCCACTTCACTGCCCGCATTGCGCAAAGACTTCATGTACGACCCCTATCAGGTCGTTGAGGCACGGGCGTTGGGCGCGGACTGCATCTTGATTATCATGGCATCGGTTGATGACGCTCAGGCGGCTGAACTGGAACAGACGGCTTTCGAATGGGGCATGGACGTTTTGATCGAGGTCCACGATGCGGAAGAGCTGGAACGCGCCTCGAAACTGAAAAGCTCTCTGATTGGGATAAACAACCGCAATCTCAAGACGTTCGAGACCTCTCTTGATACAACACGGAGTTTGTCGAAACTGGTCCCAGCGGGCCGGACGATCGTCTGCGAAAGTGGACTGAGCACACCCGAAGACCTGGCGGATATCGCGCGTTATGGCGCACGCTGCTTTTTGATCGGCGAAAGCCTGATGCGTCAGGACGATGTTGAAGCGGCAACCCGCCACCTGCTGGCAAGCCCTCTGATCCCCGGAGTTATGTGATGCCACTGACCCATTTTGATGCGCAGGGACAGGCCCATATGGTCGATGTCTCCGACAAAAAGGTCACCGACCGCGTCGCCGTAGCGGCTGGCCACATCAAAATGGCGCAGGAAACCTTTGATCTGATCTCGGAAGGCCGCGCCAAAAAGGGTGACGTTCTGGGTGTTGCGCGCCTCGCGGGTATCATGGGGGCGAAGAAAACACCCGACCTGATCCCGCTGTGCCATCCGCTGCCGGTCACGAAGGTATCCGTCGAACTGACACTGGACCCGGACCTTCCTGGCGTTCAGGTCCAGGCTACCGTCAAAACGTCCGGCCAGACCGGGGTCGAGATGGAGGCTCTGACCGCCGTGTCGACGGCCGCCTTGACGGTGTATGACATGACCAAGGCCGTCGATAAGGCAATGGAGATCGGCGGTATTCGCGTATTGTTGAAAGACGGTGGAAAGTCAGGACGTTACGAGGCGAAATGATTACTGTCGAAGAGGCCCGTGCGCTGCTGTTTGATCTGGTCTCGCCCCTGCCGGCCGAAACCGTAAAACTGTCAGAAGCCGCCGGGCGTGTACTTGCACAGGACGTAGTCGCCACACGCGATCAGCCGCCTTTTGCCGCGTCCTCGATGGACGGGTACGCCCTGAAATCGACCGAAGTTGAACTGCATGCGATGTTCAAGGTCATCGGCGAGTCGGCCGCTGGCAAACGTTTCGAAGGCCGCGTTGGCCCTGGGCAAGCTGTTCGCATCTTTACCGGCGCCCCCATTCCTGATGGGGCAGATTTCGTTGTCATACAGGAAGACACTGAACGGCGAGGCGATCTGATCACAATCTCGGACCTGCCCGGCCCGAAAACCAACATCCGCCCGGCCGGCGTCGATTTCAGCACTGGCACAAAAATCCACGCGCCCCGCCGCTTGCGCGCGGAAGACATCGCGCTGATGGCGGCAATGAACGTGGCCAGAATACCAGTGGCGCGAAAGCCTGTGGTCGCGTTGATTTCGACGGGCGACGAGTTGGTGATGCCCGGCGAAACACCTGGCCCCGACCAGATCATCGCCTCCAACACCTTTGGTCTGAAAGCGTTGCTGGAAGAAGCCGGTGCACATGTGCGCATTCTTCCCATCGCGCGCGATACCGTCTCGTCGCTTGAGACCGCCTTTGGACTTGCGGAGGGTGCTGATCTGGTGGTCACCATCGGCGGTGCCTCAGTCGGCGATTATGATCTGGTATCCGATGTCTCCTCCGGCCTCGGGATGGAGCAGTCGTTCTACAAGATCCGAATGCGACCGGGTAAGCCCCTGATGGCTGGTCGGTTGGGTCGTTCTGCGATGGTTGGATTGCCGGGAAATCCTGTCAGTGCAATGGTTTGCGGCTATCTCTTCCTGTTGCCAATGGTGCGGCGCATGCTGGGCATCGAACAGGTTCTACCCCCGCTTCAAAGCGCGCGTCTTACTGAACCGCTAGGCAAGAACGGACCGCGAGAGCATTACATGCGTGCGGTGCGGGACGAATCCGGCATCCGCGCCTGCCCCGATCAGGACAGTTCGCTGCTCAGCGTTTTGGCTGAGGCGAACGCGCTATTGGTGCGCGCCCCGCATGATCCCGACCGCTCCATCGGGGAAGAAGTTCAGTATCTGCCGATATAGGCGTTGCTCAATTCCGTTGACACAAAACGTGAACATGCGTAGAACAAAAGAAAACGCATGACCGACGAGGTGTGAGCAATGCTGACCAAGAAACAGTTGGATTTGTTGGAATTCATCCACAAACGCGTTCAGGCGGACGGTGTTCCGCCCAGTTTCGATGAAATGAAGGCCGCATTGGACCTCAGATCCAAATCCGGTATCCACCGGCTGATCACCGCGTTGGAAGAACGTGGGTTTATCCGGCGCCTGGCACATCGTGCCCGCGCTATCGAAATCGTCAAACTCCCCGAAAGCCTGGGCGGAGAGCCGACAGCAGCGTTCAAGCCCCGCGTGATTGAGGGTGACAAACCGGACGGACAGCGCCCAGCGAATTTTGAACCCGTTACTGTGAATGCACTGGAACTGCCCGTGATGGGTCGCATCGCTGCCGGTGTACCGATCGAAGCTATCAGTCACGTCTCACACCGTGTTGCAGTGCCCGGTACGATGGTATCGGGAAAGGGCGAGCACTATGCATTGGAAGTGCGCGGAGACTCGATGATCGACGCGGGCATCAACGATGGGGATGTGGTGGTAATTCGCGAAACCTCTGTTGCCGATAACGGCGACATTGTTGTCGCGCTGGTCGAGGATCAGGAAGCCACTCTGAAGCGGTTTTTCCGCCGGGGTCAGGCCATCGCGCTTGAGGCCGCCAACCCAGCGTACGAAACCCGCGTTCTGCCAGAGGAAAAGGTCAAGGTTCAGGGGCGACTGGTCGGATTGATCCGCAGCTATTGATCTCATTTGATATCGCGGTCTCCGGACGCGTCCGGGGACCACAACCTGTTTCCAATCGCCTCTTTGCTGGTTGTGATCTTGCCGTCCGACAGGGACAGGCTTCCGGTTTCCAGCAACCTTTCCGGATCGAATACCTTGCAACCGCCGTCTAACTGCAGCGCAACGGCCGAGACTATGATCTGGTTCCCTGAACACTCATTGAAGCCACTCGCCGCGCGTTTACCTGTGATGTGAAGCACCTCTTTACCGCGCCAATCATAACGCTGAACACCGCCCGAACCCTGCGGCCACCGCGCGGCCGCCTGCTGCTGATCCACACCGTCTCCGTCGTTTTCCAACCATATGGTTGCGACAAACCCGCTTCCCTTCTGCTTGCTCAGTGCCCGCCCTTGTTCGGTCATGACCCCGACAAGCCCGCCGGTGTCGGCGATCAAAACATCCGGACGATGCCCCTGCCCCCAAAGCAAAAATGCTGCAACCACCGGGAAACCACCCACCCATTTTGCGTGCCCCCTCCACAGCGCGATCCACAGGCCGCCGAGCGCAAAAAGAGGTAGGACGTAGAATGGCGGATTGACGACATACCCCTGCGCCCCGTCCAGCCCGGAAACCCATTGGGATACCGCGAGGATCCATTCCAGCCCAAATCCCATGATGACCAGCGGCAAGGCTTCAAGCCCGAATGGTGCCAACAATGCCGCAACAACGGCCGAAGGCACAACGATCGTGCCCATCACCGGAACCGACAGCATGTTGGCCAATAACCCGTAGTGGGACATCGTATTGAAATGAGCCGCGCCGATCGGCGCTGTTGCAAGGCCCGCAATGGCCGAGGACAGCAACAACCCCAAAACCGGTTTCAACCATCCCGGCCCAGGCAGCGGACCGATATCCCGCAACGCTCCGAACACCGCAACAAGTGCCGTGGTCGCGGCAAAAGACATCTGAAACCCCGGGCTCAGCAAGGATTCTGGTCGCAGGATCAGAACGATCAACGCTGCAATCGCCACAGCCCGCAACGAGATGGCGCGCCGATCAACCAATATGGCGCCCAGCATGACGCTGGCCATGACAAAAGCACGTTCGGTGGCCACGTTTCCACCCGACAGCAATAAGTAGACGACTGCCGCAACAAAGGCGCAGACAGCCGCCAGTTTCCGCACTGGCAACCTGAGCGCCAGCATTGGGACAGCAGACAGCATCACGCGGCACATCAGATAGACGAAGCCTGTCAGCAATCCCATGTGCAGGCCTGAAATCGCCAGCAAATGCGCCAGGTTCGATGCGCGCAGCGTCTTCAAGGTGTCTTGCCCTATTCCGCTGCGATCTCCGGTCGTAACAGCGGCTGCAAACCCGCCGATCTCACCTGGCAGGATCGTTCGGACATGGTCGGAAATCGCCATTCGCCATGCAGTGACACGGACGCCGTCGGACTGTGAAGGTGCCGCAGTCAGCACAGGAACACGCGTGTATCCAACGGCGCCAAGGCGCTGAAACCAGGCATGTCGTCGAAAATCGAACCCGCCAGGCTCAACCGGGCCTTGCGGTGGAGACAGATGCGCGGTTGTCATGATCCTTTGCCCCGGCGCAAGTGGAACCGCGTCACCGTGCAAGGAAAGCCGGACGCGCTGCGGCCGCTGATCACCGGGCACATCCCCTATACGCACCCGATCCAGCGTTACCCGCAACGCGTCCGACGCAGAGCGATCCATGGCTACGACCCGCCCCTCGACCGGGCCGTAGTAACGCCACGACAGGACCGGCTCTGCCACCGTATGGGCGCGTACACCCGCCAGGATGAACCCGGCAGCGATCAGCGCCCCCCCTGTTGCCAACGCAGTCCAGCCAGACGACAATATGCGTGCCACCCCCAAGCAAATGGCAATCGCAGCCGTGAGGCTTGCATAAACCACCCAATCCGGTTCGAACCGGAGGCTAAAATACAGTCCAATTCCGCCAGCCAGACACACCGGAGACCACTGAAACAAATACCCTGTCTGGTTCAGCAATGAGGTCTCGACCCGTGCCAGAACACGCATGGTTGCCCCCGTCCTTCGGGCTCGTTAGACAGGCGCCAATCTATGCCCGACACGGTTACCAAAAGGTTAATCCATACAATGTCCGATCAGGTCGTCACTCGTTTCGCTCCATCGCCTACCGGTTTTCTGCATATCGGCGGGGCCCGCACCGCGCTGTTCAACTGGCTGTACGCCCGCGGGCGCGGCGGAAAATTCCTGCTGCGGATTGAGGACACCGATCGCGAACGTTCCACGCCCGAAGCGACGGCTGCGATCCTGCAGGGCATGGAGTGGCTGGGGCTGGATCACGACGGAGACGTGATCAGCCAATTCGAAGGTGCGGAACGCCATGCCGAGGTTGCGCATCAACTGCTGGCCGAGGGCAAAGCGTACAAGTGCTTTTCCACGCAGGAAGAAATCGCGGAGTTCCGTGAACAGGCCCGCGCAGAAGGGAAATCGACGCTGTTCCGCAGCCCATGGCGGGATGCAGACCCGTCGACGCACCCGGACGCGCCGTTCGCGATCCGCATCAAGGCCCCGCAGGATGGCACGACGGTAATTCGCGATCAGGTTCAGGGTGACGTGACCATTCGCAACGACCAACTGGACGACATGATCCTGCTGCGCTCGGACGGAACGCCGGTCTACATGCTGGCGGTCGTGGTGGATGACCACGACATGGGTGTAACCCACGTGATCCGGGGCGACGACCATTTGAACAACGCCGCGCGCCAGATGATGATATATGAGGCCATGGGCTGGGACGTGCCCGTATGGGCGCATATCCCGCTGATTCACGGGCCTGATGGCAAGAAGCTGTCCAAACGCCACGGCGCTTTGGGCGCTCAGGAATATCAAGCCATGGGTTATCCCGCCGCCGGAATGCGCAACTATCTTGCGCGTCTGGGCTGGAGCCACGGCGACGATGAGTACTTTACCGACGCGCAGGCCAAAGAGTGGTTTGACCTCGATGGAATCGGCAAAAGCCCTGCCCGGTTTGACCTGAAAAAGCTGGAAAACCTTTGCGGACAGCACATCGCGGTAGCGGATGATGCTGCACTGCGGCAAGAGATTGAGGCCTATCTGGCAGCGGCCAATTTGCCTGACCTCACGGAAACACAATCCGGTGATCTGGAACGTGCGATGTATTGCCTCAAGGATAGGGCGCGCATGTTCCCGGAACTACTTGAAAAAGCGCACTTTGTTTTGACGTCACGGCCAATCGAACCCGATGAAAAGGCCGCCAAAGCGCTGACCTCAGTATCCGATGGTATACTGAGAGAATTGACGCCGCACGTGCAAAATGCTAGCTGGACGCGAGACGAACTGGAGCAAGCCCTAAATTCGTTTGCAGAAGCGAAAGGGGTTAAGTTCGGCAAACTGGCAGGCCCCTTGCGGGCCGTGTTGGCAGGTCGGGCAGTGACGCCTTCAGTTTTTGATATGATGCTCGTGTTGGGAAAAGAAGAAACCCTTGCACGGCTTTCTGACGCAGCGACTTAAACCCAAACTTTATATTTGGGTAACGCTGCTCCGCTAACACCCGGACTGCGCGTCCTTCGCGCAGCCGTTGCCCGCAGCGTCGGACAGCGATCCGACTTGCGCAAGAATGAGGAAGGGACACTATGACCGACAGCAATAAAACAGCCACTCTGACAGTCCATGGTGAAACATACGAGTTGCCGGTTCATTCTCCGACCGCTGGGCCTGACGTCATCGACATCCGCAAGCTTTATGGCACCGCGGGCGTCTTTACCTACGACCCCGGTTTCACGTCGACTGCGAGCTGTGACAGCACGATCACCTATATCGACGGCGAAAAAGGCGAGCTGCTGCACCGCGGCTATCCGATTGATCAACTGGCCAGCAAATCGCACTTCCTGGAAGTCTGCTATCTGCTGCTGTACGGAGAGCTGCCGGTCGCCAAGGATCTTGAGCAGTTCGAAACCACCATCACTCGCCACACGATGCTGCACGAGCAGATGCAGTATTTCTACCGCGGTTTCCGCCGGGATGCGCACCCGATGGCGATCATGGTGGGCGTAGTTGGCGCGATGTCGGCCTTTTACCACGACTCGACTGACATTTCTGATCCGCATCAGCGCGAAGTCGCCTCGCACCGCCTGATCGCCAAGATGCCGACCATTGCGGCCTGGGCTTACAAGTACCACATCGGTCAGCCTTTCGTTTACCCGCGAAATGATCTGGACTACGCGTCGAACTTCCTGCGCATGTGCTTTGCCGTTCCGGCGGAAGAATATGAGGTGAACCCGATCCTCAGCCGCGCGATGGACCGTATTCTGACGCTGCACGCAGACCACGAACAGAACGCTTCGACCTCGACTGTGCGTCTCGCCTCGTCCTCGGGCGCAAACCCGTTCGCCTGTATCGCAGCCGGTGTTGCCTGCCTTTGGGGTCCTGCCCATGGTGGTGCGAACCAGGCCTGTCTGGAAATGCTGGAAGAGATCGGTGACGTCGATCGTATACCTGAGTACATCGCCCGCGCCAAGGACAAGAACGACCCATTCCGACTGATGGGCTTCGGTCACCGCGTCTACAAGAACTTCGACCCGCGCGCGAAAGTGATGAAGCAGTCGGCGGATGAAGTTCTCGATCTGCTGGGTGTGGAAAACAACCCGAAACTGCAGGTCGCCAAGGCGCTGGAAAAACAGGCGCTGGAAGATCCGTATTTCGCCGAGAAGAAACTGTTCCCGAACGTGGACTTCTACTCGGGCATCATTCTCGAGGCGATGGGCTTCCCGACATCCATGTTCACCCCGATCTTTGCTCTGTCGCGTACAGTCGGCTGGGTCAGCCAGTGGAAAGAAATGATCGCCGATCCTCAGAACAAGATTGGCCGTCCGCGTCAGCTGTATCTGGGCGAAACCAAGCGCGACTACGTGGACATCGAAAACCGCTGATTGCTGGTTACGTATTGGAAGCGCCCCGGTCTTCAGTCCGGGGCGTTTTTTTCAGAACAGGCTCAACTGGTCGCCGGCCTGAGCAGGTTTGGAAAACAGATCACATCTCAATGACGGCGTTTTCGTTGCAAGCCCAAGGCGTTTGACGGCCAGTTTGAATCGCTTGGCGACGATCCCGGCATATTCCCCCTCGCCCCGCATGCGATGCCCCCAGCGTGGATCGTAATCGCGGCCGCCGTGCATTTCCCTCAGCTTGGACATGATTTTCTCGGCCCGAGCCGGCTCGTGATCCTGTAACCACGCTTGCCAGAGGTACGAGACCTCTCGGGGAAGACGCAGCATGATCCAGCTCGCTGAATCGGCGCCCGCGTCCCGACCCGCTTCAAGCAGGCTTTCCAGTTCGTGATCGGTCAGCCCCGGAATCAACGGCGATGTCATGACGCGCACAGACACGCCCGCTTCAGTCAACCGCCGGATCGTCGCCAAACGACGCAAGGGCGACGGGGCACGCGGTTCCATCCGGCGCGACAGGTCGGGGTCCAAAGTGGTCAAAGAGATACCGACCCGGACAAGGCCAAGTTGTGCCATCGGGGCCAGGATATCCAGATCCCTCTCGATCATCGCCCCTTTGGTCACGATGGCCACCGGATGCCGGAACTCTTGCAGGACCGACAAGCATGACCTTGTAATCAATTGGCTTTTCTCAACAGGTTGGTACGGGTCTGTATTCGTTCCCATCGCGATGGTGGCCACATTGTACCGCGTCGACGACAACTCTTTTCGAAGAACATCCGCGGCATTTGGCCGGGCAATCAGCCGGGTTTCGAAATCCAACCCAGGAGACAGCCCAAGGTAGGCGTGCGTTGGACGGGCAAAACAATACACGCAGCCGTGTTCGCAACCCCGATACGGGTTGATCGAACGGTCGAATGGCAGGTCAGGCGAGCGGTTATAGGTAATCACACTGCGCGCGACTTCTTCGCGGACCTCGGTCCTTAGCGGAGGAAGGTCATCGTCCAGCTCCCACCCATCGTCGCAGGGCACAGTTTCAAACCGTTCGAATCTGCCTGTGTCATTGGTCGCCACTCCACGAGCCCGTATGTTGAGTGCAGGCATGTTTGTTCCCGTTACGTTCCTACCCCTAAACAGATATACCCTGTTTGTTCGCACGACAAGCAAAAGCACATGCTCTGCCTTGCCCGCGCGCCATGCCACCGTCCGTCGAATTTCGCCGGTTGTGAACAAATTGCAGGATGTTGTTGCAGAAAATTCCATCGAGACAGCAAAGATTTTGCCGTATAGGTCGGTCCCGGAACCGCCAAGGTCGCAATCGTCACAGTCGAACTGCGGCGAAATGGCCAAAACGGAAAAAATGCCACCACGGGCGCAATGCCCGACCAGCACAGGGAAATGCCCCATGTCCGATGAAGAAGACATCGTCCTGTCCGAACTGAACGACGACGAACTTGTCGAACAGATGTTCGACGATCTTTATGACGGCCTGAAAGAAGAGATCGAAGAAGGTGTGAACATCCTGCTGGAACGCGGATGGACACCATACGACATCCTGACCAAAGCCTTGGTCGGTGGTATGACAATCGTGGGCCATGACTTCCGCGACGGCATCCTGTTTGTTCCAGAAGTTCTGCTGGCCGCGAACGCCATGAAGGGTGGCATGTCCATCCTGAAACCGTTGCTGGCCGAAACCGGTGCGCCGCGCGTTGGCAAGATGGTCATCGGTACTGTGAAGGGCGACATCCACGACATCGGCAAGAACCTTGTTTCGATGATGATGGAAGGCGCCGGTTTTGATGTCGTGGATATCGGCATCAACAACCCGGTCGAGAATTATCTGGAAGCGCTGGAAACCGAACAGCCCGACATTCTGGGCATGTCCGCCCTGCTGACCACCACGATGCCCTACATGAAGGTCGTCATCGATACGCTGGTCGAACAGGGCCTGCGTGAAGACTACATCGTTCTTGTAGGCGGCGCCCCTCTGAACGAGGAATTCGGCAAGGCCATCGGTGCAGACGCCTATTGCCGTGACGCTGCTGTTGCCGTGGAGACTGCCAAGGATTTTGTTTCTCGCAAGCACAATCAGCTGGCTGGGTGACACCCTCAGAAAGCATTTCGAGTGGGCCGTCCATGTTGGGCGGCCCTTTCACTTTCCGGAGAGCTAAAGATTGTTTGGAATAACAACCTTTACAAATTTTCAATAGTGGTCTTACTACAAGATGTTAAACGAGTTACGAGGTTCCCGTGCCTACCACCTTTACTGCCATTTCACTTGGCGTTCTCCCGGATATTGACACAACTGAAGGCAACGATGTTGCCGAAAATGCCTCTGCGCTTGTCGGACTGACTTTCGGCGGGCCCGGTGATGCCCTTCTGAACGATGCCGTCACATGGAGTCCCGTCCAAGTATCTGGCGGTGTCTACGATATGGATGGCTCCCCGACTGAGCAGTTTTCGATTAACGGCGGCCCCGCACAGACGTTTGACGGCACCTCAATCTACAACGCGACAATTACCTATATCGACGGAACAACGGCCAACATTTCGGCAGTCGTGGCTCAGGACATCAACGGTAACACGTATTTGATGCCCGAGTTTTCAGACAACACTGACCAGGCAGCACTGGAAGCCGGACCAATCCGATCCATCACCTTTAACAGTGTACAAGGTAACTCTTTCTCCGGCCTCACGGCGGATCGTGAGACGTGGGATCTGGTTACCTGTTTTACAACCGGGACATTGATTGAAACGGCCAAAGGTCCAATTGCCGTGCAAGATCTTCGCGCAGGCGATAAAGTCCAAACGCTGGATCACGGGATGCAAACCCTGCGTTGGGTCGGGCAGCGCACGGTTCGCGCATCGGGAGCGTTTGCTCCGGTCCTGATCAAAAAGGGCGCGCTTGGCAATGACCGTGATCTTATCGTGTCGCAACAGCACAGAATGCTGGTCAGCGATTGGCGGGTCGAACTGCACACCGGCCATGCCGAGGCTCTCGCGCCGGCCAAACAGTTGGTTAACGGCCACGATATCGTGATGCGGGCTGGCGGCTTGGTGACCTATTACCACCTAATGTTCGACCAACACGAACTGATCTGGGCCGAAGGCTGCCTGAGTGAGAGCTTCCATCCGGGCATACAGGCATGGAACAGTCTTGAGGATGCAACCCGGCAAGAGATACTGACGTTGTTTCCCGAACTTGCGGATCAAGGTATCACCGCCTATGGCCCCCCTGCCCGTCCGTCGCTTCAATCCTTTGAAACCCGCGCGTCGGTGGCCTGACACAGGATGTCGGATGCGGGCTTGCCTTGATCCGGCATTCATTCTTTGATGCTGCAATCCTTTGGGGAATTAGCGATGCAGCAGAACAGCACACCGGATGACGAAAGCCTGACGTCAAAGGGCTACACAGAAAACGGTCGCCAGGGCGGTATTTTGCTGCTGGCCTGCGGCGCGCTCGCACGCGAAATCCTGCATCTGAAAAAGCTCAATGGCTGGGATCACATAACCCTGACCTGCCTGCCCGCCATTTTGCACGTCCACCCCGAACGGATCACCCAAGCGGTCGAGGAAGCCGTCGCCAAACACCGCGGAAACTTTGACCAGATCTATGTCGTCTACGCCGATTGCGGCACCGGAGGTCTGTTGCAGAAGGCCTGCGAGGAAATGGGCATCGAAATGATCAAAGGTCCGCATTGTTATTCCTTTTTCGAAGGAAATCAGGCCTTTGAGGAACATGGAGACGATGAAACGACTGCGTTTTACCTGACGGATTTTCTGGCTCGGCAGTTCGACGCATTCGTCTGGAAACCCTTGGGGCTGGATCGCCACCCTGAACTGCGCGACATGTATTTCGGCAACTACACTAAGCTTGTCTATCAGGCCCAGACCGACGATCCGGACCTGACCGCGCGCGCCCGCGACTGCGCCGAGCGGATGGGCTTGGCATTCGAACGCCGCTTTACCGGGTATGGCGATTTGGAATCGACACTTACCGAATGGGCCGCGCGCCACGGCTGACCAACTGGATAAGCGATCAGGCGTTTTCCTGCGCGACCTCTCGAATGCGCTCAATCATAGACCGCAAGCCGTTAGAGCGCTGGGCCGACAGGTGGTCGTTCAATCCCAGACGCGCCAATTCGCCCCCGGCATCGACCTTTGGAACCTCATTCACGGGCAAGCCGTTGTATAGGGACCGCAGCACGGCAATCAGCCCTCGCACGATCAGCGCGTCGCTGTCCCCGTCGAACCGGAACACGCCGCCTTCGATCATCGGATGCAGCCAAACTTGACTGGCGCAGCCGTGCACCTTGGTTGCAGGAACTTTCAAGGCCTCGTCCAGCGGCTCCATCGCCTTGCCCTGATCAATGACATGGCGGTACCGGTCTTCCCAGTCATCCAGAAACTCGAAATCCTCGACGATTTCCTCAAAGGCGGGCGTTGCCATTTCGGGGCAGTCCTTTTTGTTACGATCACAATTGTGACCTATGCCTCCATTGCGCACCTGTCCAGTCCCGGCGTGGGTTTTCAAACTTCGGATTTTGCGATAACCCATTGCTCAAATTACTTCTCTGGGCTTTGGGACCATGAAAAAATCAATACCTGTTCTAATGGTCAGCGCACTGGCACTGTCCGCCTGCAGCGGCTGGAGCGAGTCGCGGGTCAACCCGTCCAATTGGTTCGAGTCAAGCACACCAGCGCCCGTTCAGGTATCTGCAAATGATGCCAATGCCTTGGTACCCGAGCAACGCGATGGTGTCAGGCTGTTTGGAAGACCCGAAGAAGAAGAAATCACCTTTCCGATCACCAAGATCGACGAGCTGCGGATTGAGCCGACGCCATCCGGTGCAATCGTCTATGCTACGGGCACGGCCGCAAGGCAGGGTGCTTATAACGCCCGCCTCGTTCGTGTGGAAAACGACGAAAACGCAAAGAACGGTATTCTGGAATACACGTTCGAGGTCAGTTACCCGGAATACGCAACAAATCTTGGCACCGAAAGATCGCGGCAGGTCACGGACGCGTCCAATATCGGCCTGAAAGAACTGAAGAACGTACGTTTGGTCCGTGTTCGGGGGGAACAAAACGCACTGGAATCGCGGCGGCGTTAATCGCCGCTAAAGCGATACGACCTTTACGGACTGCCCCTTTGCGGCCAAGGCGATCTTGCCATCACACAGTTTGAGGGCATCTTCGCCGAACACTTCAAAGCGCCACCCTGACATCGAGGGCAATTCGCGCTCGCCGGCGGCAAGCTGATCCAGTTCCGAGCTTGTGGCGATTAGTTTGGCCGCTACGCCTGAGCTTTCAGTCTTGGACTTCAGCAAGACTCGCAACAAATCCGCCAGCGCGGGATTGACCTTGAGCTTATCGCGGCTGTTATCAACACGTGGCAGCTGGTCTGCGGGGCAATTCACACCCTTCTTTACGGCAGCCAGAATACCGTCAGCGATCGCGCCTTTGCGCGCCTCGCGTAGCAACAAGCGGGATCCGCCCAGATCGGACGGAGACTTGGGCTTGGTCGAGGCCAGCTCGATAAGCGCATCATCCTTGAATACCCGGCTGCGCGGGACATTGTTGTCCTGTGCATAGGCTTCGCGAAACTGCGCCAATTCGCGCACCACGGCCAGAAACTTGGCCGAGTTCGTTCGGGTCTTTACCCGTCTCCACGCATCCTCGGGGCGAATGTTATAGGTCTCGGGCTGGGTCAGCGTCTGCAACTCCTCGGACACCCAATGGCTGCGCTGTGACTTTTTCAGCTGGGCCGCGAGGTGTTCGTAAATCTGGCGCAGGTGCGTCACGTCAGCCAGTGCATATGTTTTTTGCGCATCAGACAGGGGTCGACGCGACCAATCGGTAAAGCGCGAGGTCTTATCGACTCCCTGCTTGCAGATTTTGCGCACCAGCGTCTCATAGCCCACCTGCTCGCCAAACCCACAGACCATCGCGGCGACTTGCGTGTCGAACAGAGGTTTGGGGAACACGGACGCTTCGACCCAAAAGATCTCAAGGTCCTGCCGCGCGGCGTGGAACACTTTGACCACGCTTTCATCACGGAAGAGATCATAAAGCGGGTCCAGCGACATGCCGTCGACCAGGGGGTCGACCAGAACCGCGCTGTCCTCGTCATCGGAAGGCACCGCAAGCTGCACCAGACAAAGCTTTGAATAGTAGGTTCGTTCGCGCAGAAACTCAGTATCTACGGTGACATAGTCATATTCCGCCGCGGCCTTGCAGAAGTCGGCCAGCTCTTGCGTCGTTGTCAGGGTTTTCATGCGCGATGCTGTTCTTGCTCTTGTTCTGTGCGGCCGATCAATACCGTACCTGGCCGTATTGCGGACCATAGGCTGAATATGACACGCGTGTAAATCACCCTGAGACGTTCAGGGCAGCAACACCGGAGTCCGATCCCCACTGGCGTAACGGCGCAACACTGCGGGATAAAGCTTGTGTTCCCAAACCAATACTCGTGCGGCCAATGCCTCGGGCGTATCACCGGGTTCAATGTTCACCCGTGCCTGCCCCAAAATCGGCCCGTCATCCAGGGCAGCTGTGACCTCATGAACCGAGCATCCATGCTCGGTATCCCCGGCCTCAATAGCGCGCGCATGGGTGTCCAGACCCTTGTATTTCGGCAGCAGAGAGGGGTGGATGTTGAGCATCCGCCCTTGAAAGCGGGAAACGAATTCGCCTGTCAGGACCCGCATAAACCCGGCGAGGCAGACGATGTCGGGTTGCGCAGCCTCAAGCGGTTTCAACAATTCCGATTCAAACGCGGCGCGATCCCCTTTGAACGGGCGGTGATCCACTGCCGCCGTGGGGATGCCACGGTCCGCCGCCTTTCTCAGCCCGCCCGCTTTCGGATCGTTGGACAAGACCAGACAGGCCCTCGCCGGGTGATCGCCGGTCAAGCTGTCGACCAGCGACACCATGTTGGAGCCGCCGCCCGAGATCAGGATTGCGACGCGCTTGTGGCTCACAGCAGGTTGCCCGAATAGGCCATTCCCGGCGCGTTTGTTACCGTACCCAGACGCGCGACCGTTTCACCGGAATCAGACAGCAACGCCGCCAGATCATCTGCGCGTTCCGCATCACATACGACGATCATGCCGATGCCGCAGTTAAAGGTTTTCAGCATTTCGGATTCGACAATCCCGCCGGTTTCAGCCATCCAACGGAAGACGGGCGGTAGGTCCCAAGCGTTCAGATCGATCTCGGCACCCAGGTCATCGGGCAGAACGCGCGGCAAGTTTTCTGTCAGGCCACCGCCAGTGATGTGGGCCAGAGCATGCACGCCCCCTGCACGGATCGCTTCCAGCGCAGGCTTCACATATAGGCGCGTGGGCGTCAGCAGCGCTTCACCCAGCGAACCCTCGCCAAAGGGCGAGGCTGCATCCCAACCAAGGCCGGACATCTCGACCAGTTTGCGCACCAGCGAATAACCATTGGAATGCACGCCGTTCGAAGCCAGCCCCAGCAGCACGTCGCCTTGCTGCACTCCGGCAGGCAGATGGGCACCGCGTTCCATCGCGCCGACCGAGAAACCGGCCAGATCAAAGTCACCATCCGGATACATCCCCGGCATTTCGGCAGTTTCACCACCGATCAAGGCGCATCCAGATTGCACGCAGCCTTCGGCAATGCCTTCGATGATCCGCGCCGCGGTATCGGTATCCAGTTTGCCGGTGGCGAAATAGTCGAGGAAAAACAAAGGCTCGGCACCCTGACAGATCAGATCGTTGACGCACATTGCGACCAAATCAATTCCAACGCCATCAACTACGCCTGTGTCGATAGCAATGCGCAGCTTGGTGCCGACGCCATCGGTGGCCCCGACCAGAATCGGGTCTTGATATCCGGCATCCTTCAGATCGAACAACGCACCAAATCCGCCCAGCCCGCTCATGACCCCCGAGCGGTTGGTTCGTTTTGCCGCCGGTTTGATCCGGTCGACCAGAGCATTCCCCGCATCAATATCAACGCCCGCATCGGCATAGGTGATTCCGTTCTTGCCCGTCGTCATGGCCAACCCCTTATGAATGGTTCCCGCGCGGGTTATTCGATTGTTGGACATGTTGCAACGGTCAGGCTTGACGCGGGCGTTCACCGTGATACTCAAAGCGCTCAGGCGGGCCTGTAGCTCAATTGGTTAGAGCAGAGCGCTCATAACGCTTTGGTTGCGGGTTCAAGTCCTGCCGGGCCTACCAAATCACCGTCCGATGATGATATCCGCGCACAACCCGCCCAGACGTTCGCTTTTGCCAAGGCGCAGAACGCCGCCATGCGCGCGCGCGATATCCGATACAATCGCCAGACCAAGACCAACTCCGGTGCCCTGATTCTGGTTGCGTGCCGGATCCAGGCGCGAAAACGGCTTTAACGCCTCGGTCCGCTGTTCCGCGGGAATGCCCGGCCCATCATCCTCGACCCGGATGCGCAGCGTCTTAGGGGTCATGGACAGGCTGATGTCGGCCTGATTACCGTAACGAACGGCATTCCCGATCAGATTTTCGACCGCACGACGAATGGACGACGGTCGTAGCATGACAGTACCCTGCCCTTCGACCGAGACCAGTCGGGCCTTGTAACCCGCCCGCCGAGCATCTTCGACAATCTGACCCAAGAGCTCTTCCGGCTCCACTTCTTCCGGCGCGCCCTCGGACGCCCCGCGTGAGAAATCCAGAAAAGCATCCAACAACAGCTGCATTTCATCCACATCTTGCTGCATTGGGGCCGCTTCATCCTCGGGCAGCATTGAAAGTCCCAGCTTCAGGCGCGTCAGCGGCGTTCTCAGATCGTGGCTTACACCGGACAGCATCATCGTGCGCTGTTCCATTTGTCGTTCGATTCTGGCCCGCATATCCAGAAAGGCGTTTCCAGCCGCGCGCACCTCGATGGCCCCTCCGGGCGAATAGGGCACGACCCTGCCGCGACCAAAGGCCTGTGCCGCATCGGCAAGTCGAGTGATCGGCCGCAGCTGATTCCGCATATACAAGAAAGAGATCGAGGTCATAACGACGGCAAAAAACACCATTGTAACGATCAATTGGTGCGGTGCGGTGGGCGACAGACGTCGCCGGTCCAGCGTCAACTGCAACACGCCCAGATGGGTTTGAAGATACAACCGTGCCTCATCCCCGGTCGGCAAGGCGACGTCGACCAGATCAGGTAGCCAAGCGTACAGATTGGTCTCGACCTGTGGCGCGATAAAGTCATACCACCGCCGCCGGTCCACAATAGGCTCATCGTCAACGTCCACGAAGCGCGCTTTCATGTCCAGCGCCATCAGATCGAGACGAATGGCGGCCAAAGCCTGCTGCTGAGTTTCTGTACCCTCCATCGTCTCAAGCACAAGGGTCACCTCGCGCGTGGCGGTCCTGGTCATCTGCATCGTGACGTCTTCGAGGTGTTTTTGCAGGAATGCGATACCCACGACCAGCAACAAAACGATCACTGGAAGAACCAGAATCAGTGCTGCCCGGGCGTAGAGGCTGCGCGGCATATAGTGTTTGAGCCATTGACTGGACATGCGCTAAACCTAACGGGCTGATCCGGCAAGAGAAAGAGTGCAGAATGCAGGCGCCCGACGATTTCAACCCGCCCCTTGGCAAAGCAATTGAATTGCAGCCCGGTCTGCGACGGATTCTGGCCCCCAACCCCTCACCCATGACCTATCGTGGCACCAACACCTACCTGCTGGGCGAGCGCGATCTGGCAGTCATTGATCCCGGCCCCTTAGGCGACGCGCATCTCGACGCGATTCTGGACGCCCTGCGGCCCGGCCAGCGCATCAGCCATATCGTGGTAACGCACAGCCATCTGGATCACTCTCCCCTTGCTGCGCCGCTGGCAGCCCGTACTGGTGCGCCGATTCTGGCCTTTGGCGGGCCTCAGGCGGGGCGTAGCGCAGTGATGACACAACTGGCACACCAGGGCCTGGCCGGCGGCGGCGAAGGGATTGATGCGGCGTTCCGCCCGGACATCGAAGTCGTCGATGGCGAGATCATCAAGGGCGGAGGTTGGGACCTTGAGGTAATTCACACGCCTGGCCACCTTGGCAACCATATCGCCCTGGGCTGGGGCGAAGTTTGCTTTACCGCCGATCACGTCATGGGCTGGGCCAGTTCTCTGGTCTCTCCACCCGACGGGGATCTGACGGATTTCATGCAGGCTTGTCGCAAGTTGCGCGACCGGAACTGGTCTGTGTTTCACGCTGGGCACGGCGCCCCGATCACCGATCCGGCGGGACGGTTGGACTGGTTGATCAATCACCGGCTGACACGCGAGGCTCAGATACTGGCGGCGCTGGAGACTCAGCCCGGAACAGCCCGCCAACTTGCCAAGCGTATCTACACCGATACACCTGCAGCGCTTCTGCCGGCGGCCGAAAGAAACGTGTTTGCGCATCTGGTTGATCTATATGGAAAATCACAAGTCACCGCACCTAAAGGGCTGTCGGTGGACGCCAAATTTTCCAGGTCGGCATGAGCAAATGAAATTTTTTGCCGTTTGATGCAGTTCCCCTCTGGACGGCGAAAAATGGGATTGTTATACGCCCCTCAGTTCCGGCGTAGCTCAGCGGTAGAGCAGTTGACTGTTAATCAATTGGTCGTAGGTTCGATCCCTACCGCCGGAGCCAAAATCCTATAATCGCAAATCTCTCATGCGCAGCGCTTCATCGTGATATGAATTGGTCACGTAACGGCTTGATTCCCTGAACTTTCACCAAACGACGACGTTTAGCCGGCGAGCCTTTAGAAACCTGAAATACCCAGCCCAAAGCCGGCAGAAACCCTCCACTTTGCCGCACAACTTGGCTGATATTCATTATTCTTCATATTTCAATTGGAGATAGTCCCGCCAATGATTATGGTTCTCTCGGGAGAGACAGTGAGGGAGACAGAGATGCGTGGAGTTTTGGTATTCGTTTGTTTGGCGTCGGTGGCGGCATGTAGCACAGACCTAACGCCACAGGGTCAGCAAGTCAGGCAACTCTCTCCTCAGACCGTTCAAAACTGTCAGTTTTTGGGACCAGTAAGTGGAATGGAGCTTTTTGGCTTAGACACACCGATGGATGCGCAAAGCGCGCAGAACAAAATGCGCAACGCCGTGGCGTCAATGGGTGGTAATGGGTTCGTTTTGACCCAGAGTTCAACCAGCGATGGCGGAACTTTCGTATCAGGCGACGCGTATAGATGCCCCTAGAATATCCGGGCGGCGGATCAAAAGCCAAAAACTAACACCTTGCTGCCGGTCAAAGGATCTCGAGCTGTCGACCAATAAGTTGTAGTTTCACTCGCGTTGAGCGAAGCTGAATTAGCGGTAACGGCATACACGTTTTGAGCTCGGAAACTACGCCGGGACCCGCCTCGTTTTTTCCTCCAAAAAATGTGCCGCACCCTCTGGACGCCGCAGAAACAGGTTGCTATACGGCGCGAACCGTTCCGGCGTAGCTCAGCGGTAGAGCAGTTGACTGTTAATCAATTGGTCGTAGGTTCGATCCCTACCGCCGGAGCCATTCTCAACAATATCAGGCACTTAGTCCTTCAAGGCGTCCTCGAAATCCGCGCGTAAATTCCGCTTGAGAACCTTGCCCGTCGCATTCAGCGGCAACGCATCCACAAAGACAACCTTGTCCGGCACCTGCCACTTAGCAATCTTGCCGTCGAAGAAGGCCAGCAATTCGTCCTCGGACGGGTCCTCGCCCTCGGCCTTGACCGCCACCAGTAGCGGACGTTCATCCCATTTCGGGTGCGGCACGCCAACAACGGCAGCTGTGGCGAGTTTCGGGTGCGCAACGGCGATGTTTTCCAATTCGACCGAGCTGATCCACTCACCACCGGATTTGATGATGTCCTTGGAACGATCACGGATCGTCATGTAACCGTCAGAATCCAATGTGGCGACGTCTCCGGTGGCGAACCAGCCGTCCTGCAGCAGTTCCTCATCCTGCATCTGGAAATAGCTGTCCAGCACCCAATGCCCGCGCACCAACAGATCACCTTGCGTGATACCGTCTTGGGGCAGATCATTGCCATCATCATCGACGATTTTCAACTCGACCCCAAACGGCGGGCGGCCCTGATTTTCGCGCAGCTTGTGCTGCTCTTCAATTGGGAGGTCGAAGTGCCTTGCCAATGGATGGTTTGCAGTGCCCAAGGGGCTCATTTCGCTCATCCCCCAGGCGTGAACCGTGTCGACTCCGTAGGTGTCGCGGAACGTTTCGATCATCGACGGGGGGCAAGCCGCCCCGCCAATCACAGTGCGGTTCAGGCTGGCCAGTTTGCTGCCGGACTTCTCGGCATGGGCCAGCAATCCCTGCCAGATCGTCGGAACGCCCATGGCGAGCGTCACGCCATAGGTATCGACCAGATTCACCAGTGCTTCGCCATGTAACCCCGGCCCCGGTAGCACCATGCGCGAGCCCGACATGGCGCAGGCATACGGTGATCCCCACGCGTTCACATGGAACATCGGGACCACTGGCATCACGACATCCATAGCGGAAAACCCGATCACATCACGGGTATTCGACGCAAAGCTGTGCAGAACTGTCGAGCGGTGGGAATACAAGACCCCCTTAGGATTGCCCGTGGTGCCCGACGTGTAACATAGGCTCGACGCGGTGTTTTCGTCGAAGCTGGGCCATTCAAAATCGGCATCCCCAGTCTCGATAAGTTCGTCATAGAATTCGACGCCCGGGATTTGGGCAATGGTGTCCTCGTTACGCGGTCCCATCAGCACGAAATGGCGAACCTCGGTCAAATGCTCGCGCAGGGCAGCAACCAGAGGGATAAAGGTCGCATCAAAGAACAGAACCCGGTCTTTGGCGTGGTTGATGATGTAGGTCAGCTGCTCTGGGAAGAGACGCGGATTGACCGTGTGGCACACGAAACCAGCGCCCGAGGTTGCATAATAGATTTCCAGGTGCCGCCGGTTGTTCCAGGCCAACGTGCCGACACGATCCTGCGGCTCCAGACCCAACTTGGTCAGCGCGGACCCGAGTCGTCGTGCGTTCCTTGCCACTTCTGCCCAGTTTGTTTGCGTGACCGATCCATCGGTTTCGACCGAGTAGATCTCGGTCTGGCCATGATAGTGTTCGGCATGATCTATCAGCGACGAGATCAGCAAAGGCTGCGTCATCATCTGTCCCAGCATGGGCATCCTCCCTATGTCAGCGCCACGTCTGTGCGGCAGCGCCGTCTGCCAGCCTGAACACATTAGCCCGCGTTCGCGTTACGGGGGGTTCAGGGCGTTCCCTAAGAACAGACCCTGCCAATCATTTAATTGTCTGACAATAAGAGAATGCAGCCTGCCCTTGCGACAGGCTGCGGAAAAACGCCTTATTAATCCCGATGGCGCATTGCGTAAGCAACAAGAGCCGCAGTCGAACCGTCCTTGCCGGATGCGTTTTCTTCGCCGTCTACAATCGGGCCGAGTGACGTTGCCAGCTCCTTGCCCAATTCCACACCCCACTGGTCGAAGGAGTTCATACCCAGCAAAACCCCTTCTACAAAAACGCGATGCTCATAAAGGGCAATGATCTGGCCCAGCACAAAGGGTGTGAGCTTGGGATAGATCAGCGTTGTCGATGGGCGGTTGCCCGGGAAAACGCGGTGACGCGCCTGCCGTTCCAATTCAGCACCCTCCAATCCCTTCTCGGCCATCCGCTGCCGCGCTTCATCCAGGGAACGGCCGCGCATCAGCGCCTCGGACTGGGCAAGGCAATTGGCGAGCAATAGGCGGTGGTGGTGCGTGAGTTCGGGTTCGTGCCCTTCGGCGGCCACCATGAACTCGCAGGGAACCACGTCGGTACCCTGATGGATCAGTTGATAGAACGCATGCTGGCCATTCGTACCCGGTTCTCCCCAGACAACAGGCCCGGACGGCATGGTCAAATCGCTGCCGTCCATGGCGACGGATTTGCCGTTCGATTCCATTTCCAATTGCTGGAAATACGCAGGTAAACGTAACAAGCGCTGATCATAGGGCAGTACGGCCCTGCTGGTATGGCCCAACACCTGACGATGCCAGACGCCGACCAGCGCCAACATGACCGGCATATTCTCGGCCCAATCGGCAGCGCGGAAGTGCACGTCCATCGCCTGCCCGCCCCGCAAAAAGGCGTCAAAGGCGTTCGACCCGACGGCGATCATCACCGGCAGGCCAACCGGACCCCAGACTGAATAACGACCACCAACCCAATCGGCAAAGCCGAAGACCCGGTCCTCGGGGATGCCAAAGGCCTGCGTCTTGTCCAACGCGCTGGATACGGCGGCAAATTGCTTGGTTGGATCGCCGCCGCCATCCTCCATCCAGGCCCGGGCCGTCCGGGCGTTGGTCATGGTTTCAATGGTCGTGAAGGTCTTGGACGCGACGATCACCAGCGTGCGCGTCGGATCGAGCTGGCGCAGCGTGTCCGCGATATGTGCGCCATCCACGTTGGAAACATAGTGCAGCCGTGGCCCGTCGTGATACGGCGCCAGCGCGTGCGTTGCCATGACCGGCCCCAGATCCGAGCCGCCGATGCCGATATTCACCACATCGGTAAAGCTGCCCCCTGCCCCGGAAACCGCGCCGCCGCGCACCTCTTCGGCAAAGACCCGCATCCGTTGCAGCGTGTCCATCACATCGGGCATGACGTCCAGACCGTCCACTTCGACCGGGCCGCCATCCAGATTGCGCAATGCCGTATGCAGCACCGCACGCCCTTCGGTTTCGTTGATCTTTTGCCCCGTAAACATCGCCTCGCGCCGCTCGGCTAGCCCGGCTTCATCGCACAATCGGATCAACGCGTCGCGTACATCGCTGTTGATCTGCGTTTTCGAGTAGTCAAACAGAAGATCACCGGTCGAGGCCGAATAGCCCTGCGCGCGGTTCGGATCGGCTTCGAAAAGGTCCAGAATGGCCTGGTTTTGACCGTCGGACGCCAAGGTTTTGAGTGGGGTCAGTTCCATCTTTATTACTCCGCCCAATGAACCGTTATGCCGCTCAGCGCGGCGGCGATTGGGGCCTCTTCCGGCGGCAGGGACATGGCTTTTTCCAACGCATCGCGTTTGGCGGCCCCATAGATGATCAGGTGCTTGGACAGTGCACCATCCAGCACCGGCGCGGTCAGAGTAATACGCGCTTCGGGCTGTGTCTCGGTCCGGGCGACCGCGAGGGTTGGCGCGTGACTGTCCAAGGCTGCCTCAAGCCCCTCCATCCCCGGAAACAACGAGGCGGTATGCATGTCCTCGCCCATTCCCAACACCAGGACCGACAACGGCAGCACCGGATTTATCAGGCTTTCGATCTCAGGCAGCACATCTTCAGGTTCCTTACCCTCAAGATACAGCGGAACATACTGGGCGACTGAGGCACGGTTTGTCAGCAAGCGTTCACGGATCAAACGCTCGTTCGACCGTTCGCTATCACCCGGGACACACCGTTCATCCGTAGGCAGAACCCGCACGCGGTCCCATTCAAGATCCGCCGCGCAAAGCCCGTCAAACACCGGACCCGGAGTCGTGCCGCCCGGCACGGCCAGAGAGACCATATCATGATGTAGCAAGGCGGATTCCAGCTCTCCGGCCAGTGCGTTTGCGACGTCGATGGCCAGCATGTCGCGGTCGGCATATTCCTGAATCTTCATGGGTTTATTCCTTGCCAGCGGCGACCGTCTCGTTTCATCAGCAGCTCGGCGTCGCCCGGACCTGTGCTGCCACTTTCATAGGGTTTAGGTACGTCACCACGGGCCTGCCAGCCCGCAATGATCGGATCGGTCCACGCCCATGCGGCTTCGACCTCATCGCCGCGCATGAACAAGGTCTGATTGCCCCGTATCACGTCCATGACCAGCCGTTCATAGGCGTCTGGCGGGTCTTGATTTTCCGGTCCCAGCGCCTCGGCGAAACTCATGTCCAGGGGCACGTCGACCAGGCGCATCCCACCCGGCCCCGGTTCCTTGATCGTTACTTTCAAAGTTATGCCTTCGTTCGGCTGCAACCGGATCGACAGGACATTGGCGTGGCGCCCGGCCACTTCGCCAAAGATCGAATGCGGCGCATCCTTGAACATCACATTGATCACCGAAGACCGCGCCACCAGCCGCTTACCAGTTCGCAGGTAGAACGGTGTACCCGCCCATCGCCAATTGCTGATATGCGCCCTTAGCGCCACATAGCTTTCCGTGGTCGAGCGTGGGTTGCCAACGACCTCACGATAGCCCGAAGCGTTGCCACCGCCATCGAACTGTCCGCGTACAATGTGATGCGGTTCGACCTGATCCAACGCCCGGATGACTTTGAGCTTTTCATCCCGCACCGCATCCGGGTCAAACTTTGCCGGCGGCTCCATCGCGATCAGGCAGAGCAACTGCATCAGGTGGTTCTGCATCATGTCGCGCATTGCACCTGCACGCTCATAATACTCTTCCCGCCCGTCAATTCCTACGGATTCGGCCACAGTAATCTGAATGTGATCAACGTACTGGCTGTTCCAGAGAGGCTCGAACAGCATGTTGCCGAACCGAACCGCCATCAGATTCTGGACGGTTTCTTTACCCAGATAGTGATCGATCCGATAAATCTGGCCCTCGTTGAAATGCGCGGCCAGCGTTGCATTCAGGGCCTTCGCGCTATCCAAATCATGGCCAAAAGGCTTCTCGACCACGATGCGCGTATCCGGCGTCGCCAAATCATTTGCCTTTATCCGCTCGGCCAATGGTCCAAACAGGCGCGGCCCGACAGAAAAATAGAATGCGCGCACCCGGTTTTGGTTCAGCTTGTTGGCCAGTTGGTCCCACCCTTCATCCGAACAGCCATCCAGCTTAACGTAATCGACGCGGTTCAAAAACGCGCGCAACGCTTCCTCGTCCTGACACTGCTTTGCCGCGTAGGCACGCAACGATTCGGCCACAACGCCCTGAAATCCTTCCCGGTCATACTCGGTTCGCGCCGCGCCCACGATTTGCACGCCGTCGGCCCATTGCCCCGCGCAAAAGCGCCTGAACAAAGCTGGCAGAATCTTACGTTGCGCCAAATCCCCGGTCCCGCCAAAGATGACGAGATCGAACGGATCAACGGGTATGACGCGAGAAACCATGACTTTTCCTTACCTTGCCCCAATGGGCATGTCCAACGTTAGCGCAACCAATCACGCCGAAATTCCCATTATCAAAACTCTGTCAGGTCGGTCCTGCCTTACTTAACTATCCCAAGTCGAACAGTTAAATCAGAGGATGACTTCAAGGAACCGGATACCGGAATGAAAGACAACGCGCCTCAGACCGCCAATATCGGCAAGTTTCAGAACAAATTGGTGACAGCAGATGGACAAACCCGCGCCTCCGTTGCGCTGAACAACCCTGAGACGTTGTGGTTCAATACCGGTACCTTGTGCAACATCGAATGCGTGAACTGCTACATAGCCAGCAGTCCGACCAACGACGCACTGGTTTATATTACCGCTGAAGAAGTCCGCGATTATCTGGACCAGATCGAAGAGCGCAACTGGCCTGTGCGCGAAATTGGCTTCACGGGCGGCGAGCCCTTCATGAACCCCGAAATGATCGACATGACCCGCGTGGCTTTGGAGCGGGGTTACGAGGTTCTGATTCTGACTAACGCCATGCAGCCGATGATGCGCCGCAAAATGCGCGAGGGGATGCTGGAACTGAAACGCGACTACGGGAACAAGCTGACCCTGCGTATCTCGGTCGACCACTACCGCCCCGAACTGCACGACGAAGAGCGTGGCAAAGGCAGCTTTGAAAAGACCCTCGCCGGCATGGAGTGGTTGCGCGACAACGGGTTCAACATTGCCATTGCTGGCCGCACGGTCTGGGGGGATTCCGACGCGGAAAGCCGCGCCGGGTACGAGGCGTTCTTCACACAGCACCGCTTTGACATCGACGCACAGAATCCGGGCCAGACCGTTCTGTTCCCCGAGATGGACGAGTCTGTCGAAGTTCCTGAAATCACAACAGCTTGCTGGGGTATTTTGAACAAGTCTCCAGCCGAGGTGATGTGTTCTAACGCGCGTATGGTGGTAAAACGCAAAGGTGCTAAACAACCCGCCGTTCTGGCCTGTACCCTACTGCCGTACGAGCCGGAATTCGAAATGGGCGCGACACTGGCCGAAGCCGAGGCCGACGTGCATCTCAACCACCCGCATTGCGCCAAGTTCTGCGTTTTGGGTGGAGCCAGCTGTTCGGGCTGATCAGTTCAGTTCGGGTGACTTCCAGTATTTGGTTCCCGACGCCCCGGCCGAAACGCGCCAGCCTTTCTTGCTGAGCACAAAGAAGGATCGTCCATTCGTGAACCTGAGCGTCTCATCCGTGCGCTCTTCGCCGTACATCGCGCCTGATTCCGCAGTGGCGTCATAGCCATAAGTGATGAAGTGATCCAAATCCGCCTGTGTTTCGAACAGGATCACGAATTTCGTCTCGAACCCGCCTATCCCGATGGCCGCGCCAACGCCTCCGGTCCCCATGTTCATGTAAGTGTGCTGGCCCGTTTCCTTGTCTATCGCGACACCGCGACCGTAACCGGCCGAGACCGGAAATACGGTTACCTTTCGGGAATCAAAGACCGCATACCCCGCGCTGACGTCATAAAGCGCCTGTGCCTCGGGGTTTTCCGCCAGCAACTGCGCCAAGACGTCCGAGGCCATGACATCCAGCTTGGCCCGGGTTTCCTCTGGCGTTGCCTCATTGGAAAGCAGATCGGACGTTGACGTGAGCGTTTCGTCGACCGCAGTCGCCCCTTTTTCGATCGTCTGACCGACGCTCTCCGCCCCGCGTCCAATGGCGCCTGCGGTGTTCTCCGCGCCTTTCTTGATTTTGTCGAGAACGCCTTCGGCAGACGCAGGTCCGCTTAGCAGAACAGCTGCGGCAAACAATACTACTCTAGGCATCCCGGGGTTCCGTATGTGGCCAATGAATTGACCGACACGTTACCTAATATGCCGAAAAAGTATATGGGTCTTTGCTTTGACAGGTTGAGAAACCCGCTCAGGTGATTAATTCACCCGAAACTCTCCCACAACATTGCGCCATTCTCCGGGCGCGATCATCTTGCGGTGCGTAAACCGCACGGAATGCAGCGGCCCATCGATCTCGCGCTGCCAGAATTCAATAAAATCGAACAGTTTGGGATGATCCGGCGCAAGGTCGTAATCCTGCCAGATGAACGTGTTGAGTACGTGAATATAGTCGGGCATGTGATAGAAAAATTCCGCTGTCGTCAGCCCGTACCCCTTGAGCATAAGTTCCGTTTCGCTTTGCTCCATGCAGACCTCCAATTTTTTGCAAGGTCTCTTCAGCATAGCACGAAAACTGGCTAACCCTTAGTTAACAATGTGTTACTCTGGTGTTACAGGGGTTTTTCGCGCGCGAAATCGTTGCTTGCTTGCACCTTATGTGCTGGGTCTGATAAGGTACATCCACAAGATATAGACCCAGCACAATAAACGGGCAGTTTACGTGAGCGATACGCCAGAAATCCCCGAAAACATGGATGAAACCCCGCCCGAGCGCCCCGTCTATGACGGCCCGACGGTGTCCATCGAATCCGAGATGCGCACCTCGTATCTCGATTACGCGATGTCGGTTATCGTCAGCCGCGCGATCCCCGATCTGCGCGACGGGCTGAAACCGGTGCACCGCCGTATCCTTTACGCGATGCACGAGACAGGGAATACGCATGACAAGGCCTATCGTAAATCGGCCCGTCCGGTCGGCGATGTGATGGGTAAGTACCACCCGCATGGCGACAGCGCGATCTATGACGCGCTGGTGAGGATGGCGCAGGATTTCTCGATGTCGCTGCCACTGCTGGATGGTCAGGGCAACTTTGGCTCAATGGACGGCGATAACCCGGCGGCCATGCGGTATACCGAAGTTCGCATGGACAAACCCGCCGCGTCTCTACTGGCCGATATCGAAAAAGAGACGGTCGATTTTCAGGACAACTATGACGGTAAGGACAAAGAGCCGACGGTTCTGCCCGCGCGTTTCCCGAACATGCTGGTCAACGGTGCCGGTGGTATCGCCGTGGGTATGGCGACCAATATCCCGCCGCACAATCTGGGCGAAGTCGTCGACGCTACGCTGGCGCTGATCGACGATCCCGACCTGACCTCGGAACAGCTGATCGAATACGTCCCCGGCCCGGATTTCCCGACCGGCGGCGTCATGCTGGGCCGGTCCGGCGCGCGCAAAGCCTACCTGGAAGGCCGTGGCAGCGTCATCATCCGCGCCAAAACCCGCGTCGAAGAGATCCGCAGGGACCGCTACGCCATCGTCGTCGACGAGATCCCCTATCAGGTGAACAAATCCTCGATGATCGAAAAGATCGCCGAGGCCGTGCGCGAGAAGCGGATCGAAGGCGTAGCCCACGTACAGGACGAATCCGACCGTAACGGCGTGCGCGTCGTGGTCGAGCTGAAGCGTGATGCGACGCCCGAAGTGGTGCTGAACCAACTCTATCGCTTTTCGCCGATGCAGACCTCATTCGGCTGCAACATGCTGGCATTGAACGGCGGTCGGCCCGAGCAGCTGACCCTGCGCCGCTTCCTGACCTCGTTCATCGACTTCCGCGAAGATGTTGTCGCCCGTCGCACTGCCTATGACTTGCGCAAGGCACGCGAACGCAGCCACATTCTGTGTGGTCTGGCCGTGGCCGTTTCGAACGTTGACGAAGTTGTTGCCACGATCCGGTCCTCGGCTGACGCGGCGCAAGCGCGTGAAAAGCTGATGACGCGTCGCTGGCCTGCATCTGAAATTGAAGGTTATCTGCGCCTGATCGACGATCCGCTGTCCAAGATGAACGACGACGGCACTTATAACCTGACCGAGGTTCAGGCCCGCGCCATCCTCGACTTGCGCCTGCAGCGCCTGACCCAGCTGGGCGTCAAAGAAGTCACGGACGAGCTTGAAGAACTGGCCGCCAAGATTAAAGAATACCTGGATATTCTGTCCTCGCGGGAACGCATCATGTCGATCATCGGTGATGAATTGCGTGCGGTTCGCGAGCAGTTCGCCGTTCCACGTCGCACCGAGATCGTCGACTGGTCCGGCGACATGGAAGACGAAGACCTGATCGAACGTGAAGACATGGTCGTGACGGTCACCTCGGGCGGCTATATCAAGCGCACGCCGCTGGCCGATTTCCGCGCTCAAAAGCGTGGCGGCAAGGGATTGTCGGGGATGCAGACCAAGGAAGAGGACGTGGTCACCACCCTCTTTGTGGCGAATACACATACCCAATTGCTGTTCTTCACCACCGACGGGATGGTCTATAAGCTCAAGACCTGGCGCCTGCCTCAATCGGGCCGTACCGGCAAGGGCAAAGCCATCGTTAACATCCTGCCGATCCCGACGGGCGTTTCCATCGCCGCGATCATGCCAGTGGATGTCCCGGATGAAGAATGGGAGAACCTGCAGATCGTCTTCGCCACCAGCGCGGGCGACGTGCGCCGTAACCGCCTGTCGGATTTCACCAATGTCCGCCGCAACGGCAAGATTGCTATGAAGCTGCCGGAAGGCGTGGAACTGGTGAACGCCCGCATCTGCTCGGAAGACGAAGACGTGATGCTGGTCACCAATTCCGGTCGAGCGATCCGCTTCCGGACAACGGATGTTCGCGTCTTCAACTCGCGTGAATCCACTGGTGTCCGCGGCATCAAGCTGACCAATGGCGACCGCGTGGTGTCGATGTCGGTAATCCGCCACTTCGAGGCCGGTCCGGATGAACGTGCCGCTTATCTCAAGATGCGTCGGGCCGTTGAAGGCATCGCCGACGATGGTGAAACCGACGAAGACGAAGCAGCGCCCGGCATGATCACACAAGAGCGTTACGCTGAAATGTCGGCGGCCGAAAACCTGATCCTGACGATCACGGCTGGCGGCGCGGGCAAGTTGAGCTCCAGCCACGATTACCCGGTCCGGGGTCGTGGCGGTATGGGCGTGGCGGCCATGGACAAGGCGATGCGCGGTGGTGAGCTTGTGGCATCGTTCCCGGTCGACATCGAGGATCAGATCATGCTGGCCACGTCCAAAGGACAGTCGATTCGGGTGCCGGTCGAAGGGATTTCCTTCCGGTCCCGCTCGGCTGGCGGTGTGAAAGTCTTCAACACCGGCAAGGGCGAAGAGGTCGTCAGCGTCGCCTGGATTGCCGATCAGGGCGACGAAGAAGCCGAAGAATAAACTAAAATGCCCGGGTGCCGGATCAGCGGCACCCGGTTCCGTTCAGGTCAGGTAGGTGTTGAAAAAGGCAATCGTTCTTTTCCATGCCAGATTGGCCGCAGCCTCATCATATCTTGGAGTCGTATCGTTGTGAAAACCGTGGTTCACATCCGGATAGAAATGCACGCTGAACTTCTTTTGATTGGCCGATAGCGCCTCGGAATATTCCGGCCAACCGGCATTGATGCGATCATCCAGACCGGCATAGTGGATCATCAGCGGCGCTTCTATGGATGGGACATCCTCGGCCGGGGGCTGTCGACCATAGAATGGTACCGAGGCCCCGAGGTCCGGATAAGCCACGGCCAATGCATTGCACACACCTCCGCCATAACAGAACCCGACAGCGCCGATCTTGCCGGTCGACAGATCGTGATCGCGCAGGAACTCATAGGCGGCAAAGAAATCCGCCATCAGCTTTTCCCGATCCATCGAACGCTGCATCTCACGCCCTTCATCGTCTGTTCCGGGATACCCGCCAAGCGGCGACAGCCCGTCGGGTCCGAATGCCAGGAAGCCAGCCTTGGCCGTCCGGCGGACGACGTCCTCAATGTACGGATTGAGTCCACGGTTTTCGTGAACGACGAGAACCGCAGGTAACTTCCCCTCAGCATTTGCGGGCATGGCCATCAAGCCACTGGTCTGAGCGTGTCCATCAGGACTGTCGAACTCGACCACCGTGGTTTCTATGTCCGGATCATCCGGGGCGACCTGTTGCGCCCACGCGTAGTTGGGCTGCAACTGGTCCAGGATCATGGCGCCGGTTACTCCGGCGGCGGTGTATTTACCGGCCTTGGAGATAAACTCGCGCTTCGACATGGTGCCATGCACATATCCGTCAAAGATTTCGAGGATCCGGGGATCAAAGTCACTGGCTTTCTTGCGGGCGTTTCCGGTCATCGTTGCCTCCCAAGCGATGGTATCGGTGCAACGATGGTAACCGGCCTTGGCGCGCCCGCAAACTCACAAGTCGTACAAAGTGCTGAACTTGCCTTCGAGATAGCTCAGCAATGGCTCTGGCCCCGGTTCGATTCCACTAGCGCGCTGAATAGTCTCGCGCGGCGCGTAAAGCCCGCCATATTGCTGCAAGTTCCCGCGCAGCCATCCTGTCGCACTCGAGGTGTCCCCGCTGGCCAACTGCGTATCCAAATCCGGTACGGCCACCCGAAGCGCCTGATACAGGCACCCGGCATAAACGTTGCCCAGCGAATAGGTCGGGAAGTACCCAAACAGCCCGACCGACCAGTGCACATCCTGCAAACACCCATTTGACGGCTTGTCGATTGCGTAACCGAAATCAGCCTTGAAACGGTCATTCCATGCTGCCTCAAGGTCCGCGACTTGCAGGTCACCTGCCATCAGCGCGCGCTCCAGATCAAAGCGCAGCATGATGTGGAGGTTGTACTGCACCTCATCCGCTTCGGTTCGGATATAGCCGTTATGGACACCGTTCACCGTGGCGTAGAATGCATCCTCGTCTGCTATGCCGAAATCGCCAAACGCGTCTTTCATCTGACCAAACAGCCAGCCGGTGAAGGCGCGAGAACGGCCCAACTGGTTTTCGTAGATCCGGCTTTGGCTTTCATGCACGCCCATCGACACGCCCTGCCCCAACGGTGTCAGCGTATAGGCAGGGTCGATGCCTTGCTCATAAGCGGCGTGACCGACCTCGTGAATGGTCGAATAGAAACAGTTGAACGGATCGGTCTCGCTGGTGCGAGTGGTGATCCGAACGTCCAGCCCGCTGCCCGAGCTGAACGGGTGCACGGCCTTGTCGATACGGCCTGTGTTCAGGTCATACCCGAAGGTGACGGCCAGTTTCTGCGACAACCTCATCTGGGCCAACTCGTCAAAACTGCCGGTCAGACCAGCCGGTGCGGGTTTGTCCAGCACCGCCGCGCGTAATGCCACCAGACGGGGACGCATCTGATCGAATATCTCTGCGATCTGTGTTCCGGTCGTGTACGGTTCATAATCCTCGACCATGGCGTCGTAGATGTCTCCGCCTTGCGCCAGCGCTGCGCCCTCTTCACGCTTCAGAGCGACAACTTCGCCGAGCGCCGGTAGAAAGGCAGCGACATCCTCGTCGGCACGGGCCTGCGCCCATGTGCCTTGCGCGGCCGACGTGACACGCGCAATGGCCGTGGCCAGATCAGCCGGAACTTTGACCGCCCGATCATAGGCGCGGCGAATTTCGCGTAGCTGGGCGTGCTCGACCTCATCCTCAGCGCGAGCCTGTTCCAGCCAGTCTGCTACGCGAGGGTCGGAACGGCGAGAGTGCAAGACTGCCTCGATCGCGGCCATCTCTTCGGCGCGCTGCGAGGCCGCACCGCGCGGCATCACCGTTTCCTGATCCCAGCCCAGCCGTCCGGCAATCTGCCCAAGGGCTGACGTTTCACGTTGGAACGCCATCAGGTCTTTGTAAGCACTCATCGGTGTCAGGCTCCGCGCAGAGAGGTTGCGATTGGATAAGCCGTCAGGAAGCGGGCGCGCAGGATAAGCGTCCAGACAACCACGGCCATGAACTGGTGGAAGATGGCAATCTGCCAAGGCGCTCCGTAGACCACGGTAAGGATGCCGATAACCACCTGCAAAGACAGGGCGGCAAAGGCCGCGTTAAAGGCAAAACGCGTTTGGGGGTGTGCGCTGGTGCTGCCACGACGCCAGACGACCACGCCAAATGCAAACAGCAGATACCCCGCGCAACGGTGAATGAACTGAACTAGGCCAGGGCTTTCAAAAAAGTTCCGCCACATCGGCTCCAGTATCGTTGCATCGGGCGGCAGGAGCTGTCCACCGATCAGCGGCCAGTCGGTGTAGGACCGGCCAGCGTCGATCCCGGCCACCATCGCGCCAATGAGTATTTGTAGAAAGGCGAAATGCATCAGGCCGGTGGACAGTGAGAATAGCCGCGCTTCTTTCGCGCGGCGAGCCTGCATCAGGTCACGTTCTTCACGGCCCAGCATAAAGATGTACCAGGCGAGGAACCCAAGGATCACAAAAGCAAGACCCAGGTGGATTGCCAGTCGATAGCTGGCGACAGCGGTCATCCCCTCGCCCTGCGTCACGCCCGAGGCGACCATCCACCAGCCGACCGCGCCCTGAATGCCGCCGAGAATGCCGGGGATCAAAAGTCTGCTGGTCCAACCGACGGGAATTTTTCGAGCAATTAGGAACCCAAAGAAACCAATGGCCCAAACCAGACCAATCACGCGGCCCAGTTGGCGGTGCCCCCATTCCCACCAGTAGATCGTTTTGAAATCATCCAGCTCCATCCACTGGTTCTGGATGCGCCACTGGTCGATCTGCTTGTATTTGTCGAACTCGGCTCGCCAGTCGGCCTCGCTCATCGGCGGGATGGCCCCGGTGATCGGTCGCCATTCGGTGATCGACAGTCCGCTATCGGTCAGGCGGGTCAGCCCGCCCACAGCGATCATCACGACCACAAGTGCAAACAGGATCATCAGCCAGATGCGAATGGCCTTGCGCGCACCGCCGCGCCCGCGGTCAATCATACCCGGTTGAACGGCTTGTTGTTTTTCTGTGTCTGAGACGTCTTCGAAGATGCTGCGCTTACCGCTCATGCTGTCCTCTTGTGCCTTGGATTTCGTCGCAAGCTAGGGTGAAGCGGAACATAGGTCCAGCCTCAGCCCTTGTCTTTCCAGCGGACCATCTGCCGCATGATCCCGTGCAACATCTGCACGTCCGCCCGTGTCATGCGCATCCGCGACCACAGGTTGCGCAGGTTGGTCCTCATGCCTTCGGCCTTCTCGGGTGGATAGAAGAAGCCAGCCGCCTCGAGCCGATCCTCGTAGTGCTCGACCAGTTTCTCGACTTCGATCCCGGTGGCCCAGTCACCTTTGCCCAGATCGGTGGCCTCATGCACTACGTCGCCGGTTTGGCGCATCCACTCATAAGCGGTGAGCAACACACACTGCCCAAGGTTAAGCGAAGCGTATTCAGGGTTCACAGGCACCGAGATGATGGCGTTTGCCTTTGCGATATCCTCATTATCTAACCCGGCGCGTTCGGGCCCGAACAGGACCGAAACCTTCTCGCCAGCCGCGACCTTCTCAGCCGCGATCTGCATCGCGCGCTCGGGGCTGTAGACGGGCTTGGTCAACCCGCGTTGCCGCGCCGTGGTCGCAAAGACAAATGTGCTGTCGGACAGCGCGCCGGCCAGATCGTCGAACAGCTGCGCCTCATCCAACAGACGCCCGGCCCCGCTGGACATCGCAACGGCCTTGGGGTTCGGCCACCCGTCGCGTGGCGCGACGATCCGCATCCGGTCCAGCCCAAAATTCCACATCGCCCGCGCGGCGGCACCGATGTTTTCACCCATCTGCGGGCGCACAAGCACGAATGAGGGCTGGGATTTATCGCTGGGCATGACTGTCTCCGAAAGTTCCGCCTGCTCTAATCGCCGTTCCGGCGCAGGGCAAGTCGATCATTTCACTGAACTGTGCTCTGCCTGAATAAATCGTCATTGCGGCGGGAATTCACTTCTTGTCAGCATCGAGGCAGACTTCCCGGCAACCTGCATTTCGTCCAGGGCGACCTCAAAGCAACGCGCGAGTCCGAATTTTCGGGACGCGTGATACAGATAGTACCGCGCGTAAATATCCAAGTATTGGCGGTCATTGGGTCGGGAAATGACTTCAAGTTTGCGGGACAAGAAATCCTCATACTTTTTGCACGCTTCTCGGTAATCGCCTCTCCGATGTAAGAAATCTGCCTGTAACAGGGTCACTTTCGCAAGATCTTCGGCGATAAGAGCAACGCGATCCAAGTATTGAAGGGCCTCATCGTATCTGTGCAAATTGTTGAGCCTGCACGCCCGAGCAATCAAAAACGCATTCTTTACCGCAGCAATTTCCTGTTTCATGTTTTCAGCCTAATTGCCCATTCAGACCAAGCTATTCCCTAAGCACCTGTAAAACAACAACCTACTGCCCATATTCAGACGTCAATGCTTCAATTTTGACCCCAAAATTTCTGTAAAAGTTTGCTTCCCCGCCGCAATCCGCTAAACCGCGCAAAAGACTGAAAGCGAAGGACGCGCCAATGGACACCCCCGAGCAGCCACAGATTTACCTGATTACGCCACCGACCATCGAGTTGAGCAAATTCCCCAATCGCTTGGCCAGCGTGCTGGACGGGGCCGAAATCGCCTGTATTCGCCTGGCGCTGGCTGGCGGAGATGAGGACACCATCGCCCGCGCAGCCGATGCATGCCGTGAAGTAGCTCATGCGCGGGACGTGGCACTTGTGATTTCGAACCATGTGTTGCTGGCACAGCGTTTGGGACTGGACGGGGTACATCTTGATGACGCCGCACGCTCCGTTCGCGCCGCGCGTAAAGAACTGGGCGCTGACGCCATCGTTGGCAGCTTTTGCGGGGCCTCCAGCCATGACGGCATGACGGCAGGCGAAGCGGGTGTTGACTACGTGGCCTTCGGCCCGGTCGGAACGTCGACCTTGGGTGACGGCACGACTGCCGAACGTGATCTGTTTCAGTGGTGGTCCGAAATGATCGAAGTGCCGGTCGTTGCCGAAGGCGGGCTGACGCCAGAGCTGATCCGAGACTTGGCGCCGTGTACCGATTTCTTTGGCATCGGTGAAGAAATCTGGACGCAGGAAGACCCTCTGGCCGCACTAAAAGGTTTGACCGACGCGATGCGCTGAACCGTGTGAGCGTTAACCCTTGCGCCCGCATCTGGCCTGCGGCATGACATCGATATGACTCAGAACAGCGACATTCTTTGCATCGGCTCTGTCCTTTGGGACGTGATCGGCCGGTCTGCTAGCGCCATGCGACAGGGCTCGGACGTGCCGGGGCGGATTACCCGCCTGCCCGGCGGCGTGGCCATGAACATTGCCATGACCCTCGTGCGCTTTGGCATGACCCCCACCCTGCTGACCGCCATCGGACGCGACCCCGAGGGCGATGAGCTGGCTAATGCCTGTGCACGTTTGGGCATGGTAACCGACCACATCTACCGCTCGCAGGACTTGCCGACCGACCGCTATATGGCCGTCGAAGGAGCAAACGGGCTGATCGCAGCAATTGCCGACGCGCATTCGCTTGAGGCAGCGGGAGCAAAGATTCTGCGGCCTCTGATGCACGGACCGCTGGGATATGAGAACGCCCCTTTCGAAGGTCCCATCGCGCTGGACGGCAACCTGACGCTGAATCTGCTAGAAGAAATTGCCCAAAGTCCCGCTTTCGCGCGCGCCGATCTGCGCGTGGCTCCGGCCTCGCCCGGTAAGGCTGAACGGCTTCTGCCGTTTCTGAAACACGCCCGTGCCACGCTGTACGTGAACCTCGAAGAGGCTGGCATCCTATGCCAGCGTGAGTTCGCAGACTCGGAAAGCGCCGCCAAAGGCCTGCTGGATCGCGGCGCCCTGCGCGTGCTGGTCACGGATGGCGGCAATTCGGCTACCATCGGCAGCGGAGATGAAATCCTGACCCAAACACCCCCATCCGTACTGGTCACCCGCGTGACCGGTGCGGGCGACACATTCATGGCGGCCCATATCGCCTCAGAATCCGGTGGCGCATCCAGCGCCGAGGCTCTGACCCGCGCGCTGAACGCCGCCGCAACATACGTATCCGGAGAAACCCCACTGTGATCGACATTCAATATTCCGCCGAGGTCCGCGCCGCCAAAGACGCAGGCCAACCCATCGTTGCGCTGGAAAGCACCATCATCACCCACGGGATGCCGTACCCTCAGAACATCGAGGTTGCGGCACAGGTCGAACAGGACATTCGCGACGCGGGCGCGGTTCCGGCAACGATGGCTGTGATCAAAGGCAAGCTACACGTGGGCCTTGAGGCCGACGAGCTGAAATCGCTGGGCCAGGCCCAGGGCGTCGCCAAGTTGTCGCGCGCCGATATGGCCGCCTGCATGGCGACCGGCGGCACCGGCGCGACCACGGTCGCGGCCACGATGATCGCCGCACAGTACGCCGGCATCGAGGTCTTTGCGACCGGTGGTATTGGCGGTGTTCATCAGGGTGCCGAGACGACCTTTGACATCTCGGCCGACTTGCACGAACTGGCACAGTCGCCGGTAACGGTTGTTGCTGCGGGCGCCAAAGCCATCCTCGACCTGGCCAAAACGTTGGAGGTTCTGGAGACTCTGGGCGTTCCGGTCATCGCCTATGGGCAGGATGAGTTCCCAGCCTTCTGGTCCGCGAAATCTCCCTACGCCGCCCCGCTTCGCATGGATAACCCGGACGATATCGCCAAGGCCCACGCAACGCGCCGCGCTCTTGGTCTTCCGGGCGGTCAGCTGGTCGCCAACCCGATCCCAGCGGAGGATCAAATCCCAGCCGAGGAACTGGCCCCCATCATTGCCTCGGCGCAGGCCGATGCGGATGCGCATCGTATCAGCGGCAAGGGTGTAACGCCCTACCTGCTGCAACGAATATACGAGCAGACAGACGGGCGCTCATTGACGGCCAACATTGCCTTGGTGCGTAACAATGCACGTCTGGCGGCCGGAATTGCACGTGCCCTGTCCGACCGGGACGATTGACATAAACCTATTGTACCGACACACCGGACTGCTTAACTAACTCGGCAGAAAACCGCTCAGGGCCATAATGAACACACCATTTGACGAAGAACCGCATCGCCGCCCGGGACTGCTGTCCCGGCTGCGCGCGTCGTTCCTGACAGGCATTGTGGTCATTGCACCCGTTTGGCTGACGATATGGCTGATCTGGTCAGTCGTCGGCTGGATCGACAGTGCGGTGCTGCCGCTTATCCCTCAGCAGTTTCAGCCTCAGCAATATGTCGGAATCAACCTGCGCGGCGTGGGTGTCGTCATCTTCCTGACCTTCACCGTGATCGTCGGCTGGATTGCAAAGGGCATTCTGGGCCGGTCCCTGATCCACTTTGCCGAAAGTCTTGTGAACCGGATGCCGGTGGTCCGGTCTGTCTATTCCGGGATCAAGCAAATCTCGGAAACCGTGTTTGCCCAGACCGAGCGGTCCTTCGAGAAAGCCTGCCTGATCCAATACCCGCGCCGGGGCATATGGGCGATTGGCTTTGTCTCCACCGCTGCAAAGGGTGAAGTCAGCGAGCGGGCAGAAACCAGTGGCGACCTGCTGGGAGTGTTCGTCCCGACCACCCCCAACCCGACCTCGGGGTTCCTTTTGTTCTTTCCGGCCGAGGACGTGATCATACTGGACATGTCCATCGAAGACGCCGCTAAGCTGGTGATTTCTGCGGGCCTTGTTTACCCCAACGAAAAAGACCCGACGCAACCGCCCGAGTGATCAGCCAAACATCTCGGGCAAATTGACAGTACTTCGTTCGCTCAGATCGTTTTTGTGATCGTCAATGAACCGATGCGCCGCAGCGCGCCCGGCCTCTTTCAACTTGTGTAGGATCACCGGGTTCGGAACCGTTTTCGTCGCCACCGATAAGTCGTTCATCAACTCGTCATCTGCGATCATATGCACAAACACGCGGCTCATCTCTCCGGCTTTCAGCTTTCCTTCGGCCAACAGACGTTGAACAAAGCTGATTGCCCGCAGTTCGCGGAACAGGGATGAATTGAAGCTGATCTCATTGATCCGGTTCTGGATTTGTTGCGGCGTTTTGGGCACCTCGTCCCGTTCTAGCGGATTGATGTTCACGATCACCACGTCGTCCGGCAGATCCGCGTTGAACAAAGGATACAGCGCCGGGTTGCCGGTATAACCGCCATCCCAATATGCCTCTTTCCGACCTGATTTCGGGTCAAATATCTCAACTGCCTGAAACAGGTTCGGCAGGCAGGCCGAAGCCAGAATGGCATCCGTCGAGATCTCGTCCCCGGTAAAAACGCGGATCTTACCGCTGCGCACACAGGTCGCGCAGACAAACAACTGCGGCCCTTCATCGGTACAGATTTCGTCAAAGTTGAACCGATCCACAACCGGTTCAAGCGGGTTGCGATAGAATGGACCGTAGGCGTAAGGCGACACCAGACGCGACCAGGCATCGCCGACCGAGAAAGGCAGCGAATATTCCATCGCCTGCGCGATCTGAGCGGGCTCCAACGCCTGCATCCAATTGGCCATGCGCATGTCGCCCACCGCGCCCATGCGAGCCCACAGCCCGTTTAGACTTGCCCGCGCGCCGTCGCGCCCGTTGTGAACTATCCCGGACTTGAACGCGGCCCCGTTCAACGCTCCGGCCGAAGTTCCGGTGATCGCCGCGACCTCGATGTCCTCTTCGTCCAGAAGCCGATCCAGAACGCCCCAGGTAAAGGCCCCATGCGCCCCACCACCCTGCAATGCCAGATTGATCCGTTTCACTGTGGGCCTCCCAAATCAAAGAGCTGTCCAACCCCCATCCACCGAAATCGTGGTCCCGGTGATCTGCGCGGCCGCATCTGAGCACAGGAAGATCGTGGTGCCGCCGAGCTGCTCGACCGTGGCAAACTCTTTCGATGGCTGACGCTCCAGCAGGACGTTTTTGACCACATCCTCGCGGCTCATGCCATATTCTTTCATCGTGTTCGGGATCTGGGCTTCGACCAGCGGTGTCAGTACATAACCCGGGCAGATCGCGTTACAGGTGATCGGTTCCTGCGCGGTTTCTAGCGCAACAGTCTTGGTCATCCCAACGACCCCATGTTTGGCCGCAACATAGGCGGCCTTGAACGGAGAAGCCGTCAAGCCATGCGCCGAAGCGATGTTCACGATCCGGCCCCACCCGGCCGCGCGCATCATTGGCAGAGCGGCAGCCATTGTGTGATAGGTCGAGTTCATGTTGATGGCGATGATCGCGTCCCACTTTTCGATCGGAAACTGATCAATGGGCGCGACGTGTTGAATACCCGCGTTGTTCACCAGAATATCGCAGGCCCCTGCCTGCTCGATCAACGCGCGGCATTCATCACCCTTGGACATGTCGGCCTTGATGTAACGCGCGTTGGCGCCGGTCTCTTGCGAGATCTCGGCAGCCAGGGCGTGATCTTCGTCGCGGTCGGTAAAGGAATTCAGCACGACGTTCGCGCCGGCCTTGGCCAGTTCACGCGCGACCCCCAATCCAATGCCCGAATTCGATCCGGTGATGATGGCTGTTTTTCCCGAAAGGCTCATGGCCGAACTCCTTCAAAATCCAGTTTGGCGACACACTGCCATGCTGCAACTGCAAAGAAAACGGGGAAACACTCGGGTCGCGCATCCAAGGCCAAATCCGCATAAAAAAACGCCCGCACGAAGCGGGCGTTAAGTTATTGAGGCAGGTTTCATACAGGCAAGAAACCTATCGAGCAGTGGAACCTTTATAAGCAATTCCGCGCCTTCGTCCAAGCTAAAAGTTTGAAAATAAGAAAAATCATCGCTACGGTGAATCCCAACAAAATAAGGCCAGAGCAGGATTGTTTCCAAAATGAGCCCCGATTTTCTACGCCCCGCACGTCCCTGGATTGCGGGAATCACCGCGCTTTTGAGCACTTCTATTGCTCATGCAGAATCGGCACATGGCATAGCTATGTATGGCGACCCGGCGCTACCACCGGATTTTGTGTCTCTGCCCTACGCCAACCCGGAGGCGCCAAAAGGTGGAAAAGTCGTTTTCGGGAATACCGGCGGCTATAACAGTTTGAACCCGTTTGTGCAAAAAGGCAGCTCTCCGTGGCAGTTGCGTTTTTGGACTCACGAAAGCCTGATGGGCCGGTCCTGGGACGAACCTTTCACTCTTTACGGGCTATTAGCCGAATCAGTTGAGACTGCGCCGGACAGGTCCTGGGTCGAATTTACCCTTCGGGAAAACGCCCGTTTTTCGGATGGCACCCCTGTTACTGTAGACGATGTCATCTGGTCCTATGAGACATTGGGAACCGAAGGCCATCTGCGGTATCGCGGTCTTTGGGGCAAAATCGACAGCATCGAACAAACCGGTCCACGGTCCGTGCGCATCACCTTTAACGAGCCCGACCGGGAACTTGCCCTGATCGCCGGGATGCGCCCGATCCTGCAGAAGGCGCAGTGGGAAGGAAAGGACTTCGCCAATGCCGGATTGCATGACATTCCGGTGGGCACCGGCCCCTATGTTGTCGATAGCTATGAGGCTGGCAGGTACGTAAACCTGAAACGGAACCCGGATTATTGGGGCACCGACATCCCCTTCCGCCATGGCACCATGAACCTGGATGAGATGCGCATCGAGTTTTACGGCGATGGCACCGTTCTGTTCGAGGCCTTCAAAGCCGGAGAATTGACGGCCGTACGCGAATTCAACGCCGACAAGTGGGCCACACAGTACAACTTCCCAGCTGTTCAGAGCGGTGACGTCATCAAAACCGAAATCCCGCACGGCAAGCCCTCGGGCATGACCGGGTTCGTGATGAACACACGCCAGGCTCCGCTCGACGATTGGCGCGTTCGCGAAGCGCTCATGCTGGCCTTCAACTTCGAGTTCATCAACGACACGATCACAGGTGGCGCACAACCACGTATCACGTCCTATTTCTCGGGTTCAGATCTGGCGATGCTGCCTGGCCCGGCCACGGGGCGCGTCGAAGAGTTATTGCTGTCCTTCAAAGACGATCTGCCGCCCGGAGCGCTAGAGGGCTACACCCTGCCCGAAGGCGATGGATCGGCCCGGAACCGGTCCAATATCCGCGCTGCGACCAAACTGTTGGCCGACGCGGGATGGACCATTCAGGACGGCGTGCTTCGCAACGAAAACGGTGACGCATTTACGATGACCGTGTTGCTGCAACAAGGCGACACCGAGAGTCAGACGGCCATCGAGATTTACTCGCGCGCGTTAGAGCGTCTTGGGATTCAGGTAACAATAGAACAGGTCGACAGTGCCCAATTTACCGGACGCACATCCGAGTTGGATTTTGATATGACCTTCTTCCGCCGCGCGCTGTCCCTGTCACCGGGCAACGAGCAGCGCCTGTATTGGGGCAGCGAAAACGCGGACACGCCGGGTACACGAAACCTGATGGGTGTCGCCTCGCCCGTTGTGGACGGATTGATTGACGCAATGCTGGCCTCGGAAAGCCATGAGGATTTTGTTGCCGCGACCCGCGCCCTTGATCGCGTTCTGACCGCCGGACGTTATGTCATTCCGATCTGGAACTTCGATGAAGGTCGGATCGCTCATGCCAAAGAGCTTAAGCAGCCGCAAACGCTGCCGATCTATGGCGATGGGCCGGAATATATGCCGCAGGTCTGGTGGTACGAAGAGTAATCGGCCAGACGCGGTCTTTAGAGGCGTAGGCGGAAATCGGCACAATGCCAACGAGCACCGCATATTGCGGGTTCATTTCCAGCCTACGCCAACATGTTGTCGTTGACCCTACGTCAAGTGGCCTAATAAAAAACCTACACAAAAAGCTTTACTGAACGGGTATTGGCGATATAGCTTGTACATATATTGCAGCGTACATCGCGAACTGATTATTGCTTTGATTTTCAAAACGTAACTCTTCGTCCGGTGCGCTTCACATCGAATTCACGGACCGGCCTCCACTCACTCCAAAAACAGGTCCGTTTGCCCGTTGCGGGTTGACTGCAACGGGCAATTTCGGTTTCGCCAGAAAACATCCATGGGTGCGACATTTTGTCATGCCCAGTCCCTAGCGATGCGTCCGTACGCTGAACTACGGGCCGAGCAGTTGTGAAACCTTTAATACGGAAAGCTCGCTGATGTTGAACTGGACCGATCTAACGCAAGACTGGGACGCAATGTATGCGCGCGCCAAACGGCGTTTTCCGAACCTGCGGGATCAGGACATGGTGCGGTTGAGCAAAGACCGCAAACGTTTCGAAGCGTATCTGGCCGAGCGCCACCAACTGACTATGAACGAAGCCCACGAAGAGCTTGAGGACTTTTTGTTCACAGAAGGTTTGAACCGCGAATTTAGCCGCTCGTTAAGTAAGTGATGTCACCCACAGGATCATTGCGTCTTCGTCGCTGACCGAAATTACATTGTGACCCATGCTACCGTCGTAATAGGCGCTGTCGCCGCGGCGCATTTCGACTGGTTCATAAAACTCGGTATACAAGCGAACAACCCCCGTCAGAACATACAGAAATTCTTCGCCGTCATGGCGCACCCAGCCATCGAACTCCTCCATTGACCGGGCGCGGACGCGGGCCCGATAGGGCAGCATCTGCTTTTTCGTCAGCGTGTCGGCCAGCAATTCATGCTCGTAAGTGGCAGTTGGATGCGCCGACCCTTCGCCCATCCGCGTAACGGCCATCCGTCCGATCACCTGTTCCCGCTGCGGCGGGGTAAACAGCTGTGGCACTGAAATCTCCAGACCGGTCGCCAGCTTTTTCAGCGCGTCATAGGTGGGCGACATCTGCCCGTTTTCAATCTTGCTGAGGGTTGAACGCGCCAGACCGGCCTGCGTCGCCGCCTGTTCAAGCGTCCATTTCCGCGCCTTTCGCAGCTCGCGCACACGCGCGCCAAGGTCAAGCGGCTCAACTTCCGTATGTTCGCCCGAGTCACGTGCAATGCGGATTAAGGATGTCTGATCTTGGGTGCTCATGAGTCATTCTATAGGCGCAGCCTGTCGTGCTTGCAACGCACCTGTCGTCACGCTAGCCAGTTGCTATGCTTTCTGTATTCGATCAGGGGCCGCCACCGGCCTGCCCGAAACCGTTCAATCTGGCTGCGCATGTTCTACGCTCTGCGGACAGGCTAGCGGACAAGACCGCCTTGTCCGTTCTGGGCCCGACAGATGCAACGCATTGGACCTATCGCGACCTGAAGCAGGCTATTCTTGGCACCGGAACAGGGCTGCTGAATGCCGGGCTAAAGCCCGGCGATATCACGTTGATGCGGTTGGGGAACACAGTTGATTTCCCAATCGCCTATCTGGGCGCGATTGCCGTCGGCATCGTCCCCGTTCCAACTTCGTCGCAGCTGACACAGCCCGAAACGGCGCGCATGATAGAAGACCTCAAGCCCGCCGCGATCCTGCGCGACCCGTCGGTCACCTGTGCTATGCACCCGGTTCAAATTGATTTGAGCGCATTGGTCGGGATGCGCGCCCTGCCCCCAGCCGAGTTTCAAATGGGCGATCCGGATCGTATGGCCTATGTCGTGTACACGTCGGGCACGTCCGGTAAACCGAGAGCCGTAGCCCATGCCCATCGCGCCATCTGGGCACGGCAGATGATGGTCGACGGTTGGTACGGCCTGAGCGAAAGCGACCGTTTGTGCCATGCGGGCGCGTTCAATTGGACGTATACCTTGGGTACCGGGTTGATGGACCCGTGGACCATCGGCGCGACGGCTCTGATCCCTGAACCCGGGACCGACATAAACGCCCTGCCCGCTCTGCTGCGCCAACATCAGGCAACCATTTTCGCCGCCGCACCCGGTGTGTTCCGAAAAGCGTTGAGCTCCGGGGATGACCTCCGCCTGCCAGATCTGCGACACGGGCTGTGCGCCGGCGAAAAGTTGTCGCGCCACCTGCACGAAAAGTGGACACAGGCGACGGGAACAGAGCTTTTCGAGGCTTATGGAATGTCCGAATGCTCGACGTTTATCTCTTCAAGCCCGGAACATCCGGCGCGGGGCGATGCGCTGGGGCAACCCCAGCCTGGCCGTCGCGTGGCGATCCTTGGATCGGACGGGCCGGTGCCGCAGGGTCAGGAAGGCACCATTGCCGTGCACCGCTCGGACCCCGGCCTGATGCTGACCTATCTTAACGCCCCGGACGAGGCCGAAGCCCGCATGCAGGGCGACTGGTTTCTGACCGGCGATCAGGGTGCGATGGCTGTCGACGGCCAGATCACCTATCTGGGCCGCGACGACGATATGATGAACGCCGGCGGTTACAGGGTATCTCCGGTCGAGGTCGAGGCCGTGCTTACCAGATACCCCGGCATCGCACAGGTCGGGGCCGCCGTTGTCGAAGTCAAACAGGACACATTTGTGATAGCTGCCTTCTATACCGGCCCGGAAAAGCTGGACGAAAACGCCCTTCGCACCTATGTCGAGGCAAATCTGGCCCGCTACAAACAACCGCGCGCCTTCATCCATCTGCCTGAACTGCCTGCCGGCGGGAACGGCAAACTTCTGCGCCGGGCGCTGCCGGCCTATTTCAAGGCGACCAATGAATGACCCAGACCGTCAAGCTTGATATCATGTCCGACCCGATCTGCCCGTGGTGCTATATCGGCAAAACGCATTTGGACAAGGCTCTGGCGGCAATCCCGGATCATCCCTTCGTCATCGAATGGCATCCCTTCCAGCTGAACCCCGACATGCCGGATGCGGGCATGGACCGCCGCGAATACCTCGAGCGGAAATTCGGCGGCAAGGAAGGCGCCGTGCACGCCTATGCTCCGGTCGTCGAACACGCCGAAAATGCAGGTTTGAAAATCGACTTCGAGGGCATGAAGCGCACGCCCAACACTCTGGACGCCCATCGCCTGATCCATTGGGCCGGGATCGAGGGTAAACAGAACGCCATCGTGGACGCCTTGTTCGACGCCTATTTCGTACAAGCCCGCGACATCGGAGATCACGAGGTGCTGGCCGACATCGCCGACAATGCCGGAATGGACGCCGCCGTTGTGCTGAAACTTCTGAAATCCGACGCCGACCGCGAGGATATCAGCAACCGCGACAGCCATTCCCGGCAAATGGGCGTGAATTCGGTCCCGACTTTTATCGTGGCCAATCAGCACGCCGTTCCCGGTGCGCAACCCCCTGAAATGTGGGAAAAAGTGATTGCCGAGATCATGTCTCAAATTGAGGCTTCTCCTGCAAATTAGCACAGCCCCTTGTGCATTTAGACACCTAGCGTCACCTGATCTGCCGTGATAGCGCGATCAGGTTAGGAGGGCGCCATGGCCAATCGCATGTCTCGCGGCGAGTTCATCGCACTTATTGCAATGATGTTTGCAACGATCGCGTTTTCGATCGACTCGATGCTGCCAGCGCTGCCAAGTATTGGTGCTCAGCTCAGCCCAGATGACATCAACAAGGCGCAGTTGATCCTTACCTCGTTTGTTCTTGGCATGGGAATCGGCACGTTTTTCACCGGTCCGCTCTCCGACGCCTTTGGCCGAAAACCAGTGATTTATGTCGGTTCTGCCCTGTACATCTTGGCCGCCGCGGCCGCGTGGGCCAGTTCCTCGCTTGAGATGCTGCTGATCGCCCGCATCTTCCAAGGGGTCGGTTGCGCGGCCCCCCGCGTGGTGGCCATGGCGATTATTCGCGACCTGTATTCGGGCCGTGAAATGGCCCGCATCGTGTCCATCGCCATGATGATCTTCACGCTGGTGCCCGCAATTGCGCCGATGCTGGGGGCCGGAGTGATCGCCCTGACCGGATGGCGCGGGATCTTTGCCTCGTTCATGCTGTTCTCGCTGATCACCGTTGTTTGGATGGGTTTGCGCCTGCCCGAGTCGCTTGATGCGGAAAACCGCCGCCCCCTGCGCCTGCCACTGATGCTGGACGCCGCGCGCCAGATGTTTGCACACCCGACTGTTCGGGTTTCGATCATGGTGCAGACCCTGTGCCTGGGCATGCTCTTCACCATGCTGACCATGGTGCAGCCGATCTACGACATCATCCACGACAGCGCCGACAGTTTCCCGTTCTGGTTCGGTTTCGTTGCCTTGATGTCTGGCTCCGCCAGCCTGTTGAACGCGGCGCTTGTTATCAAACTGGGCATGCGCCGGATCGTGACATGGGCCTTGGGTGCTCAGGTCGTTTTCACAACAGCCGTCATCGCCCTGAACGCGGCAGAGCTTTCGCCCAACATGTCCTTTGCTGTTTTTGTCAGTTGGCAGACGGCGGTGTTCTTCATGGCGGGTATGACGATGGGCAACCTGAACGCCATTGCGATGGAGCCGATGGGCCATATCGCAGGCATGGCGGCCTCGGTGATCGGGGCAATCTCGACCGTTCTGGCTGCGGCGATCGCGGCGCCGATCGGCCTTTTTTTCGACGGCTCAATCGCGCCGCTGGCACTAGGCATTCTGACCATGAGCACGCTTGGGTTCGGCCTGATGCTGCACATGGGCCGTGTTGAAAACCGACTGGCAGCCTGACCTGTGCAGAACCGATGAATCAGTCTAACCTCCCCTCAATCCGAGGGGAGATTTTCAATGAGCGAATATTACGATCTGGGCGTCTATTCCTGCCCTGTCACAACAGCTTCCTCAGACGCACAGCTGTGGTTCGACCAGGGGCTGAACTGGACCTACGGGTATAACCACGACGAAGCGGTCGTGTGCTTTCAGCGCGCGCTCGAATTCGACCCGGATTGCGCGATGGCCCACTGGGGCGTGGCTTATGCAGCCGGGCCGAATTACAACTTGCCCTGGAAATTGCTGGACGACCGCGGTCAGAGAAAGGCGTTGGCTCTGGCCTATGATGCCACACAGAATGCTCTGGCTTTAGCAGACGGCAGTACTGCGGTGGAACAAGCGCTGATCCGCGCCCTTCCCGCGCGATATCCTCAGCGCGATCCTATCGAAGATATGCCCAGCTGGGACCACGACTTCGCCGACGCGATGCGCGCGGCTTTTGCTGAACTGCCGGATCAACTCGACCTGCGCACCATATATGTCGAAGCCCTTCTGAACCTGACCCCTTGGCAGATGTGGGACCTGAAATCCGGGCAGCCCGCAGAAGGCGCCGCGACGCTTGAAGCGCAAAGAGCGCTGGAAGACGCCATGGCCAACGATCCGGGAGCCATGTCACACCCGGGCCTGCTGCATCTTTACGTTCACCTGATGGAAATGTCGCCGACGCCAGAAAAGGCGCTGAAGGCTGGGGATGTCCTGCGCACCTTGGTTCCGGACGCGGGGCATCTGGTGCATATGCCGACGCATATCGACGTATTGTGCGGACACTATCACAACGTCGTCTATTGGAATGAAAAGGCCACCGAGGCCGATCTGAAATATTATGAGCGTGAGGGCGCGTTCAACATCTACACTGGCTATCGCCAGCACAATTATCACTTTGCCATCTATGGCGCGTTGTTTCTGGGACAGATGGAACCCGCACTACGCGCCAATCAGGGCATCTGGGACACCACGCCCGAGGAAATGCTGCGCATCGAAAGCCCGCCCATGGCGGATTTCTTCGAAAGCTATATGTCGATGGGGCCTCATATCCTGATCCGCTTTGGTCGGTGGGAAGAGGCGAAAGCCTTGCCGCTGCCCGAAGACCAGAATCTCTATCGCACGGTCACGGCGACCACCCATTACGCCCGCGCAGTCGCATATGCCGCGACCGGTCAGGTCGCCGAGGCTGAGGCAGAGGAGCAACTGTTTATCGCCGCCAAGGACCGGGTGCCCGAAACCCGGCTGCTGCACAACAACCGGGTGGTTGATCTGCTGGAAATCGCCCGTGAAATGCTGCGAGGCGAAATCGAATACCGCAAAGGCAACTATGACGTCGCTTACACCCATTTGCGCCGCTCCGTCGAACTGGACGACACACTGCCTTACGACGAGCCCTGGGGCTGGATGCAACCCACGCGTCATGCGCTTGGGGCATTGCTGTTCGAACAAGGGCATGTAGCCGAGGCAGAGGCGGTGTATCGCGAGGATCTGGGTCTGGGGGGAACCCTCAGCCGCGCCTCGATCCACCCCGACAATGTTTGGAGCCTAAAGGGGCTGCATGATTGCCTGAAGGCGCGCGGCGAAACCGTTGAAATCAAGCAGATCAAACAGCGCCTCGATCTGGCACTGGCTCGTGCGGACCGCGCTGTCGGAGCCTCCTGTTTCTGTGCTCAAGCCGCTATGAGGGCGGCCGAATGACCCGCGTCGCGCTACTTTGCGTGTTGGCCTGCGGCCCGGCACTGGCCGAGCGGCAGTCGTTTCCTCCCGTCGATCAGGCGGACCGCGATCCAACGCTTGCGGCCTTTCGCGAAGCGTTTCTGGCCAAAGTCGCCGCGCGGGATACCGAAGGCGTCATCGCTGATGCCTGCCCGGACGTCTACCTCAGCCACGGCGGCAATGGCGGCCCGTTAGAGTTACGCGCGAACCTTGACCCCGATCCGGAAAGCCTGCCGGAACAGGACCGCCATCGTGCGGACGAAATCCGTGAAAACTATTGGAGCGATCTGGAAAACACCCTGTCCCAGCCCGGCTATTTTGATGAAGGCGGCGAGTTCTGGATGCCCCATCAGTGGCAGATCACCCTGCCCGCCTCATTGGACCCCTACATGGCCTTTTATGTGACCGGAAAGGATGTAACACTGCGCCAAGCGGCAGGGCGCAATGCGCCAAAGCTTGCCCTGATCAGCCATGAAGTCGTCATCATCCCGGATTACTCGGAAGCCAATAAATACCAGCGCGTAATTCTAACGGATGGCACGCGGGGTTACATGCACAGCGACTTTCTATGGCCCATGTCCGGCCACCGTGCCGCGTTCGCGAAATCCGACGCGGGTGAATGGCAACTGTGCACCTTTGTCAGCGGCGACTAGGCCTTCGCCTTTTTCTTCTTCTCGGCCATAACCTTCTCGGCCAGATCGCGCGCAATGGCGAACGCGCCTTTGATCTTGTCGCTGTCCTTCTTCCAGTCGCGCCGGACGACGATCTTGTTGTCCTTGACCTTAGCCAGCCCACGCTGGTTCTGGATGAACTCGACCAGTCCTTGTGGCGAGGCGAATTTGTCGTTGTGAAACTGGATCGTTGCCCCTTTCGGCCCGCCGTCCAGCTTGGCAATGCCCGCACGTTTGCACATCGCCTTGATGCGCACCACCAGCATCAGGGTGTTCACCTCTTTCGGCAGCGTCCCGAACCGGTCAATCAACTCAGCCGCAAAGCCTTCAAGTTCCACCTTGGTCGACAGCGACGACAGGCGACGATAGAGGCCCAGACGCACGTCCAGATCGGGCACGTAATCCTCGGGGATCAGGACCGGCACGCCCAGGTTGATCTGGGGCGCCCATTGATCGTCAGCGTCCGACAGCCCTTCCATCTCACCGGCTTTGATCTTGGCGATCGCCTCTTCCAGCATTGACTGGTAGAGTTCGTAGCCCACGTCGCGCATCTGGCCGGACTGTTCCTCACCCAGCAGGTTGCCCGCGCCGCGAATATCCAGATCCTGCGAGGCCAGCGTGAAACCAGCGCCCAGCGTATCCAACGATCCCAGAACCCGCAGGCGTTTCTCGGCCGTGGCCGTCAGTTTCTGACGCGGCTTCGTGGTCAAATAGGCATAGGCACGGGTTTTGGACCGCCCGACCCGGCCCCGGATTTGGTAGAGCTGCGCGAGGCCGAACATATCCGCGCGATGCACAACCATCGTGTTGGCAGTGGGAATATCCAACCCGCTTTCCACAATCGTCGTTGCCAGCAACACATCGTATTTACCATCGTAGAAGGCGTTCATCCGGTCATCGAGCTCACCCGCCGCCATCTGCCCATGTGCGACCATATAGGTGAGTTCCGGCAGTTGGTCCTTCAGGAATTCCTCGATTTCGGGCAGATCCGAGATGCGCGGCACCACATAGAAACTCTGCCCGCCGCGATAATGCTCGCGCAGCAGAGCCTCGCGAATGGTGACCGCGTCGAATTCGCTGACATAGGTCCGGATCGCCAGACGATCGATGGGCGGCGTGCCGATGATCGATAGGTCTCTCACACCGGTCAAAGACAGCTGCAGCGTGCGCGGGATCGGCGTGGCGGTCAGGGTCAGCACGTGGACATCGCTGCGTAGTTGCTTCAGACGCTCCTTGTGACCGACGCCGAAATGCTGCTCCTCGTCGATGATCAACAGGCCGAGATTGTTGAACCGGATGCCTTTGGCCAGCAGAGCATGGGTGCCGATCACGATATCGACCGTCCCGCGTGCCAATCCATCGCGGGTCTGTTGCGCCTCTTTCGCGGAGACGAAGCGCGACAACTGTCGTACTTCGAGTGGGAAACCCCGGAACCGTTCCTTGAACGAAGCCGCGTGTTGACGGGCCAACAGCGTAGTCGGCGCGATCACGGCGACCTGCACGCCGGACATCGCAGCCACAAAAGCCGCCCGCATGGCGACCTCGGTCTTGCCGAACCCTACATCGCCGCAGATCAGTCGATCCATTGGTGCACCGGAATGCATGTCCTCCATCACCTCGGAGATCGCGCGCAGTTGGTCGTCAGTTTCCTGATAGGGGAAGCGTGCGCTGAATTCTTCCCATGCATGTGGCGGCGGATCCATGACCGGAGCTTTGCGCAAGGCACGCTCGGCCGCGATGCGGATCAGCTTGTCCGCCATCTCGCGAATGCGCTCTTTCAGCTTGGCCTTCTTCGCCTGCCATGCACCGCCGCCGAGACGGTCCAGCAGCCCTTCGTCATGGCCGTATTTCGACAGCAGTTCGATATTCTCAACCGGCAGGTATAGCTTGGCCTGTTCCGCATATTCCAACAGCAGGCATTCATGCGCGGCACCGGCGGCAGTCACGACCTCCATCCCCATGTAGCGGCCGATCCCGTGGTCCACATGCACCACTAGATCGCCCGGGGAAAGCGATTGGGTCTCGGTAAGAAAGTTTTCGGCCTTGCGGCGTTTCTTGGGCTGTCGGATCAATCGGTCGCCCAGCACATCCTGCTCGGCAATGACCGTCAGGCCGGGTGTTTCAAACCCATGCTCCAGCGCCCAGACCGCCAGATGCAGACCGCGTTTGCCGATCCGTGTGCCGTCGGTGACGGGGATGGCTTCGGCCAGGCCTTCGTCCTCAATCAACCCGGTCAACCGTTCGCGGGCGCCTTCGGAATAGGACGCGATCAGGACTGGCCCTTTGGCCATCTTGTCTGTGATATGGCTTGCCAGCGCACCAAACAAGCTGATGCTTTCCTGTTGCCGCTCCGGTGCGAAATTGCGACCAATCCGGCCACCCGCGTCGATCACACCGGGGCCACTGGCCTGTGGCAGCGGGCTGAATTGCATGACACGGCGCTTGCCGACCGCCTGATCCCACGCAGCATCGTCCAGATACAACAGCCCCGGCGGTGTAGGCTTATAGACGGTGTCCATGCGAGAGCGATTTTCCAGCGCCAACCGACGCGTTTCGTACTGATCGGCAATCGTGTCCCACCGCGCCAGCCGCGCGGGCGTCACCTGATCATCCAGCGAAACCGTTGCGCCGGGCAGATAGTCAAACAGCGTCTCGAGCTTTTCGTGGAAGAACGGCAGCCAGTGTTCGATGCCCTGATGCTTGCGGCCTGCACTGACGGCCTCATAAAGCGGATCGTCGGTACCGGCCGCGCCAAACTCGATACGGTAGTTCTGGCGAAAGCGGGTAATGGCGGCATCGTCCAGAATGACTTCCGAGACCGGCGCCAGTTCCACGACGTCCAGCTTCTCGGTCGTGCGCTGGGAAACCGGATCAAACCGGCGGGCGCCATCGAGAACATCGCCGAACAGGTCCAGCCGGACCGGGCCGGATTCGCCCGGTGGGAAAATGTCGATGATCCCGCCGCGGATGGCGTAATCGCCCGGCTCCATCACTGTCGGACTTTGGGTGAACCCCATCCGCACAAGGAAATTCCGCAGCGCGGTTTCATCCACGCGTTGATTTACGCGGGCGGTAAAGGCGGCCTCGCGCAGAATTTCGCGCGCCGGCACCCGCTGGGTTGCGGCATTCAGCGTGGTCAGCAGGACAAACCGGTCGGGCATCTGGTGAATCAGCGCCGCCAGAGTCGCCACACGCGCTGCAGCGATATCTGCGTTGGGCGAGACCCGGTCATATGGTAAGCAGTCCCAACCCGGAAAGACGAACACCGGCATATCCGGTGCAAAAAAGGCCAGCGCCGCCCGCATGGCTTCCATCCGCTTGTCGTCGTGCGCGACGTGACAGACCGGCCCGCTGGAGCGCGCGATCTCGTTCAGAACAAGCTGCGCGTCAAACCCTTCGGGAGCGCCGCCAACCGTCACATGGTTCGGAGCCGTCATCGCCTTGCCTTTCCGATTTTTATCCCCCGAGAACGCCGATTGAGACGTTCTGATACATACCCCAAAGTGACGTAATCAAAATTGAGATCATGCCAATAATCTGCGTGTATATGCGGCACCGGGTGAGCGTCTTCGTCACAAACTCCAACCTCTGGTTGCTCTGCTGCAGCTTACGCGCGGCACGTATATTGATAAGCGTAACGATGCACACGGGGAAAAGCAGTAAAAACACCGCCTGCGCAAATTCGACACCGTAGTAGAACCCAAGCGTCGCGAGCCCGGTGAATATGAAGCAGCTCAGCGCAAGGATGACCAGCCCGGACACATCCACGATGTAAAGCAACCGGTTACGGTTTATCCGTACGATATCCAGCAGGTCCTGTTCGGACTGTCCGCCAACCCGACGTGCGCGCACGACCAGATCATACGGAACCCCCATCGCCCAATGGCTGGCTGTCGACCAAAGCACCGCCAGCACGATCCAATACCACAGATTCGAAAAGCTGCGCATGTCGATGAGTTCGAAGATCGAAGATTGCAAATCCACGCGTCAGCCCTTTGTTCACTGTCCTTGGGGCCTTCTTCGCACAGGCGCGTCCATTGTTACCCTTGAGACCACCGGGAATTCATGCCACCCAATGCGCAAATATTCAAGGAGAGCGCGACATGAAACCGACCATCGCCCCCTATCCTCTGGCCCGATTTCGCAGAGCGCGCCAATCCGACGCGATCCGAGGGCTGGTGCGCGAAAACACCCTGACCACGGACGACCTGATCTGGCCGGTTTTTGTGCGCGACGGTGAGGGTATCGAAGAACCCGTTCCCTCAATGCCCGGTGTGGTGCGCCGCTCGGTTGACCTGATCGCGAAGGCAGCGGTCGAGGCACAGGCGCTGGGTATCCCCGCGATCTGCATTTTTCCATACACCGACCCGACTTTGAAAACTGAAGATTGCGCCGAGGCTTGGAACCCTGACAACCTGTCGAACCGCGCCATTCGGGCAATCAAGACAGCAGCACCTGATATCGCAATTATGACGGATGTCGCGCTGGATCCGTACAACATCAACGGCCATGACGGGTATGTTGTGGACGGCGAGATCGTGAACGACCAGACGGTCGACGCCCTCGTCAAAATGACACTGGCGCAAGCCGAAGCCGGTGCCGACATTATCGGTCCGTCGGACATGATGGACGGTCGCATCGGTGCCATGCGCAGCGCTCTTGAGACGGCCGGGCATACAAACGTCATGATCCTGAGCTACGCGGCCAAATATGCCAGCGCCTTCTATGGCCCCTTCCGCGATGCGGTGGGCGCGTCGGGCGCGCTGACCGGGGACAAAAAAACCTATCAGATGGACCCGGCCAATTCGAACGAGGCCCTGCGCCTGATCGAACGGGATCTGACCGAAGGCGCGGACATGGTGATGATCAAGCCGGGCATGCCTTATCTGGATATCTGCCGCCGCGTGAAGGACACGTTCGGAGCGCCCACCTATGCCTACCAGGTGTCCGGCGAATACGCGATGATTCAGGCCGCAGCCCAGAACGGATGGATCGATGGAGAGAAGGTCATGCTGGAAAGTTTGCTGGCCTTCAAGCGTGCCGGATGTGACGGCATCCTGACCTATTTTGCACCTCAGGTCGCACGCATCCTTCAGGGCTAAAACACGGGACGGTCGCAATTTTTCGCCGATTGTGAAAGCTGGCGGACCAGCTTTCCCGTGACACACGGGCGCAATCGGCGTATTCTTGCACACAAGATCGGGAACACCCGACACTTCAGGCAGTTAATACAGAGAAAAAAACATGAGCAGTTCCAACTCTCCCCGACTGAACCGTCGTGGCTTTGCGCTTGGCATGGCCGGACTGACAGTGACCGCAGCCTGCGGCAACGGCGTAGGAAGTTCGAACGCGGCCCAGATTGATGCCCGCGTGAACGTGACTTTGAACGAAATGTTCACAAAATACCCAAACACCGTCGAGATCGCCAACAAATCTGACGGCATGCTGGTGATGCCGCTGATCACCGAGGCCGGGTTCATCTTTGGCGGTGCCTATGGCCAGGGTGCGCTGCGCATCAATGGCGCAACGGTCGACTACTACTCGGCCGTGTCCGGCAGCGCAGGCCTGCAGATCGGCGCGCAGCAATATGCACATGTTCTGTTCTTCATGACGCAGGACGCATTGGATGACTTCCGCCGCTCCAGCGGTTGGACCGCGGGGGCGGATATCGGCTATGTCGTCGACGCCACCGGCGAGTCAATCTCAACCGACACCAACCAATTGCGCAAACCCGTACTGGCCGCCGTTTTCGGGCAAGCCGGTCTTAAATTCGGTGCCACCGTCGAAGGCACCAAGTACACACGCATCATTCCCTGATACTCGGATACCACGCCCCCCCCCTCCGGTAAGCCCTGCCACAGTCTTGGAAATTGTGGCAGGGCTTTTCATTTGAACATGATAACTCGACGTTCGCGCGGCGTTCCTCTTTCGGTCCGCAGGACCTTCAAGTAGTGTTCAGCACATAATTTTCGTACGAAAACGTGGGGCGTTCATGGGTCTTGTCTTTCGCTGGCTGGTTCGGATTGCAACGGGTCTGATCCTGTTGGCTGTGGCGGCTGTGAGCCTTGTCTATTTCCTCGCCAGCCAGTCCTTGCCGGACTATGACCAGGACGTCGAAGTCAACGGTCTGAGCGCACCTGTCGAAATCGTGCGCGACACTGCCAATGTCCCCCACATTCTGGCCGAAAACGACCCCGACGTGTTCTTTGGCCTTGGTTACGCCCACGCGCAGGACCGCCTGTGGCAGATGACCGTAATGCGTCGCACGGCACAGGGTCGCCTCTCTGAGGTTTTCGGCAAGCGCACCGTCGCCATCGACAAACTGCTGCGCCGTTTTGACCTTTATGGCCTCGCCCATCGCTCGGTCGAGGTGCAGGACGACTACACCAAGGCCGCGCTGCGGGCCTATTCTGCGGGCGTCAATGCGCGTCTGGATGAGATCAACGAAAACGCGTTGGGACGCGGTGCGCCCGAGATGTTCCTGTTCAACGCGCCGGTTTCGCCATGGCAACCCGGCGACAGCATTGCGGTCATCAAACTGATGAGCCTTCAGCTGTCTGGCCATCTGAAAGACGAGGTGTTGCGCGCCCGCACGTCCCTGATGCTGAACGATCCCGAACGGTTGGCCGATATCCTGCCGGATGTACCCGGTCCGGGGATCGCAGCATTGCCGGAATACGCGGCGCTGTTTCCCGGCCTGCCCCGCTATGCCGAAGGCACCCCGATGCCCGTCTCTCCCCTGTCGCCATTTCCCAAGCGCGGTCTGGCCGGGGCATCTAACGCGTGGTCCGCCGCCCCTTCACGCTCGGCAATTGGCGGCACGTTGCTGGCCAATGATCCGCATCTTGGCCTGACTGCACCCGGCGTTTGGTATCTGGCTCGTCTGGAGCTGGCCAAAGGCGGGGTCATCGGAGCGACCATTCCCGGCATTCCGGCAGTCATGACAGGCCGTAGTGACCGGCTGGGCTGGGGGCTGACCTCCTCTTATCTGGACGATCAGGATGTCCATATCGAGCAGTTGAACCCGGAAAACCCTGAAGAATACCTGTCACCCGACGGTTATAAACAATTCCGCTCCCGCCCGTCGATCATCGAAATCAAGGATGAGGCGCCCATCACCCTGACCCTGCGTTGGACCGAAAACGGGCCTGTCCTACCCGGCAGTCACTATGATCTGGAAACGATCACCCCACCCGGCCACGTCACGTCCCTGTCGTGGACAGCGCTCAGCCCCCGTGACACATCCATGACGGCGTCGATGGCACTGATGAATTCGGACAACGTGCGCGAAGCCATTGATGTGGCTGAACAATTCATTGCGCCCTCGCAAAACCTGTCGCTGGTCGACAAGGACACCATCGGCATGAAGCTGATCGGCGCGATGCCCAAGCGTGACATCCGCAACCAAAGCCGCGGTCGCATCCCTACACCGGGTTGGTTGGCGGAAAACCTCTGGCAAGGACGCTTACCTTATGCGGACAACCCCGAATTTGTTGCCCCCGCAGGTGGCATTCTGGGCAACACAAACAACAAGATCATCGACCGGCCCTTCCCGGAACATGTCTCGTACGAATGGGGCGACACCCAGCGCATCAATCGGTGGGAACGTCTGATGCAATCGCGTGAGGTACACACCCGCGACAGCTTTATCGAGGCGCAGCTTGATACCGTCAGCTTTACCGCGCGCTCGTTGCTTCCACTGATCGGCGCGGACTTGTGGTTTACCGAGGCATCGGCCCCCGAAGGCACCCCGGAACGCCAACGTCAGATCGCGCTGTCCCTGCTGGCTGAGTGGAACGGTGAAATGAACGAACACCTCCCCGAGCCACTGATCTACGCCGCATGGCTGCGCGCGCTGCAGAACCGGCTGATCTCGGACGAGTTGGGACCTCTGGCCACCGAATACAAGCACGTCGAACCGCTGTTTATTGAGCGTGTGTACCGCGACATCGATGGCGCATCCGTCTGGTGCGACGTCCGCCAGAGCGCACCCGTGGAGACCTGCACTGATATGGCGCGGCTGGCGCTGGACGACGCGCTGATCTGGATCACCGAGAAATACGGCGGCGCTTTGGAATCCCTGCGCTGGGGCGACGCCCATCAGGCCACACATGATCACCAGGTTCTGGGATCGGTTCCGGTTCTGCGGTTCTTCGTCAACATCCGCCAGTCCACCAGCGGTGGTGATAATACCCTGCTACGCGGACGCACATCGGGCGAAGGTCCCGACCCGTTCCAAAACGTACACGGGGCCGGTTATCGCGGCGTATATGATTTTGCCGATCCCAACAGCTCGGTCTTCATCACGGCAACCGGTCAGTCCGGCCACTTCCTGTCGCGCTACTACGACGATCAGGCGCAGCTTTGGCGGCGGGGTGAGTATATCCCGATGTCGCTGGACCTGGACCTGGCCCGTGCGGCAGCAGTTGGTGTGACAAACCTGATCCCGCGCTGAATTCTATCGTTTCGGCAGGACTTTGCCCCTTTTCTTGCCCGCCGTGGACGCGCGCGGGTGTTTTCGCCTACGATCCGTTGGCCGACTATTTGGAACCGGGGGTACAGATGGCCAGTATTCGGGACATGATGAACAATCTCGCGCGCGATTACGCAATCGCCTGGAGTTCGGGCGACCCTGAAGCGGTTGCCAGTTTTTTTGCACCCGATGGGCAGATCACCATCAACCGGGGCGAACCGATCGTCGGGCGGGCCGCCGTAGCGGAAATGGTTCGCGGTTTTTACGCCGACTTCCCGGACCTTGAAGTCCGTTGCGACATGCTCCGGTGGGCCGGAACGCACGCCATCTTTGTCTGGACACTGGAAGGACACCATTCCAAGACCGGCAACCATGTGGTTACCCGTGGCTGGGAAGAATGGGAGCTAACGGCCGACAACAAGGTCCAGTTTTCGTTCTTCTGGTTCGATGCAGATGATTATCAGCGCCAAATTGACGGGCAGTAATCTGCATTCTGGTTATTCGGTTGTGATCGCGTAGTCGCGGGGGATACCCTTGGTCACTTCGAACCAGGCAGATGCTTTGGTTCGACTTTGGTGCGCATCAAAAGCCGCTTGGCTTTCAAAGACTTCTCGGACGTTGAACCGGCCCGGGACGGCCGCGTCTTCCTCAACTTCGAATGAAAGGCAACCGGGTTCAGCGCATGTCAGGGCAATATGTTCAGGCAATGCAGCGCGTACCTGCGCGAGTCGATCGGCAGGTACCGCTATGTGGCCTTTCAGGAAAACCCGTGCCTCTGACATTGCGCCTCGCGGTCCGATCAAAGTGCCTTGAACTGCGCCGCCTGCTTGTCGGTCCACAAGACGGTGATTTCGAACCCGGTTTCCGTCTGTTCTTCGGATCGAACGACATCCTGACGGAACAACCATGCGCGTTTGTCGCCTTCGGCAAATCCCAGCGTCAGTACTGATTGGTGCCGAACGCCCTGCAGCTTGACCGCGATCTCGGCCAGCAACGGCTCGATCCCCTCGCCGGTGACCGCGGAAATGGCAAAGATCGACGGATCGCGATCAGCCCGCGCAAAAGCGGCCTCGCGTTCGTCCTCGCTCAGCAGGTCAATCTTGTTCCAGACCTCAAGGCGTGGCCGTTCCTCGTCCACACCAAGCGAGGTCAGGATCGCCTCAACATCCTGCGCCTGTTCGTCGGTTTCTTCGTGGCTGATATCGCGAACGTGCACGACGATGTCTGCGCCCAGAACTTCTTCGAGCGTGGCGCGGAACGCCGCGACCAGTTCCGTTGGCAAGTTCGAAATAAAGCCCACTGTGTCCGACAGGATCAACTCTGGCCCATCAGGCAGTTCGACCCGCCGCATGGTCGGATCGAGCGTGGCGAACAACATGTCCTTGGCCATCACTTCCGCCCCGGTCAGGCGGTTGAACAGCGTCGACTTCCCGGCGTTCGTATAGCCCACCAGCGCCACAATCGGATACGGTACCTTGGCCCGTGCAGCGCGGTGCAACGTTCGGGTTTTGATTACCTTCTGCAACTGGCGGCGCAAGCGCACCAATTGATCATCGATGGCGCGGCGGTCGGCCTCGATCTGGGTTTCACCCGGACCACCTACAAAACCCAAGCCGCCGCGCTGACGTTCCAAGTGAGTCCAGGCCCGGACCAGGCGGGTGCGCTGATAGCTAAGCGCAGCCATCTCGACCTGAAGCACGCCTTCGCGGGTGCGGGCGCGATCGCTGAAAATCTCGAGGATCAAGCCGGTTCGGTCAAGGATCTTGACCTTCCAAGCCTTCTCGAGGTTGCGCTGCTGTACCGGCGTTACTGGTCCATCGATCAGCACCAGTTCGATTTCGTTTTCCTTGAATCGCGCGCCAAGCTCTTCGATCTTGCCACTGCCGAACAAAAGACCCGGCTGGGCGCGCTGAAGACGCACGATTTCGGACCCGATCACATCCAGATCGGGCAAAGCGGCAGCCAGCGCCACCGCTTCTTCCAGCGCCGGTTCGGGAACACGGCGCTGTTCATCTGATTTGATTTCCGGATGCAGCACCCAAGCCCGGGTGCGCGTCCTGTCATGTTCCATCAAGAGGCGTCTTCGCCCTCATACAGGCTGATCGGCTGCGACGGCATGATCGTCGAAATCGCATGTTTGTAGACCAGCTGCGACTGTCCGTCGCGGCGCAACAATACGCAGAAATTGTCGAACCAGGTGATTACACCCTGCAATTTCACGCCGTTGATCAGGAATATTGTGACCGGGACCTTTGCTTTCCGTACATTGTTCAGGAACGCGTCCTGCAGATTCTGTCTGTCCGAAGCCATATTTTTATAATCTCGCCATTGTTCTTGCTACGCGCTGCGGACCAACGCGCTCCCTCTGGCCGAGTATGGAGTGTCGTTAACCGATATTCCAGATGAAAAATAAGGCGTCAGCAAAGGTGAGGATTCTCAGTCTCGCCAGAGGGTTGGAGTAATCAACGCAATGATCGCCAATGTTTCCAGCCGCCCGATCACCATCGCCGCGCACATGGTAAGCTTTGCCCCCCACGGTAAATCAACCAGTCGAATGGGAACATCCGTGGCCAGTTCGATCAACGGTCCCGTGGTACTGAGCGCCGCGACGCTAAGAACCATGGCTTGTTCAAACCCCGACCCCATAGCCGCCAGCAGCAGATTGAACAACGCCGCCGTAAGGGCAAACATCATCAGGAAGATCCAGGCAATAAAAGCCCCATCGCTTTGAATACGCCGATTGCCGCCACCAATGCCACTGACGGATGACGGATAGATCAGTCGGTCAATCTCGCGCGCGCCATTCAGATACAAAGCAAAGACACGCAGCAGCTTCACCCCGCCCGCCGTGGTGGCCACGCCTCCTCCGATCAGCGCGAGGCCCATCAGGATCAATCCTGGAGTCCCCAAGCCGGACAGCTGTTGCGCATCATTCCAATTCGCGCTTTCGAAACCGGCCGTGGTCAGGAAGGACAAGGCCGTAAAGATCATCCCCCAGATCACGCCAAGCGCCTGAAGCGGCTCCAGCTGATTGCCAATTTCAAGGACACCCGCCCAGACCCGCGCAAACAACAGAGCAGCGACGAAACCGACAATCATCAGACCGATCCGGAACTCCGGGTCCTTATCCAGCCGGGAGTAACCTGTTGTTGCCGTGTCGGTGGAAAACGTCAGACGGGATAAGGCAAAGAACAGGAAAAGAAACAGGATCGCCTCGCCCGTGATACCCGCCTGTGCCCCTTCCAGACCCCCAACCGGCGAAATACCGGACGTGGCCATCGTCGACATCGCATGGCACACGGCGGTCAGCCCCTCTTCTCCTGCGACCAGAAGCAGAATCCATATGACGGCCGTCAGCCCGGAATAGACGGGCGTCAGAGTGCGCGTTACCCGGATCAGCCGACCGCGCGGGTCGACCGCTTCGCTTTGTGCAACGCCTGAAACAGGGCGTCCGGGCTGACCGCGGGCCGTAATCTCGAACCCACCCAGCGACAAAGGGGCGAGAATGGCGGCCGCTGCAATCCACATCAGCAGGCCACCCATCCAACCGACCAGCGCCCGCCACAGGTGAAGAGGTGCAGTCAGACGATCCGGATCCGGGAACAGATCCGCGCCGGTGGTGGTCACGGCGCTGACCATATCGAAATACGCGTTTAGGTAGGTCGTGTTGCCTAGGGCATCATGCAAGGGAATCGCAAGAAACAGGGGCAAAACGGTGAAACAAGCCAGCAGCACGGCCAGTTGCCCCAAGGTTCCTCGGCGCGGAACCCGGCTGGACGAGGCCAGCGCGATGCTGCTCACAATGAACAGCCCCAACAAACCCGAGTAGAAAAACGATCGGGACGTACCGTGATCGTCCAGCGCCAGCGCATAAATCGCCGGCACCCACATAGACAATGCAACGATACCCGAGATCAACAGAAACAGCGGTAACCGCTGCACCAGTCTGATCTGTTGTGTCCGAGCGCGCGCCATCAGAAGAAATCGATTGAAACCTGCATCAGGCGTTCGACCTCTGGCACGTCCTTGGCCATGGCGAAAATCGCCACCACATCCTTTTCATCAATCCGCAGGCTGCCTGTCGGGCGCAAAAGTTCATCGCCTTTTCTAACCGCGCCCACCAAAACGCCTTCGGGGAAATCAATGTCCCGTAGCTTCTGCCCCGCCATGGGAGAAGTCGACAGAACCTCCGCCTCGATCACCTCGGCCTCGGCATCGCCGATGGAGTAAACCTGCCGTACCCGCCCGTGGCGGATATGGCGAAGGATCGAACTGACCGTAGTCGCGCGCGGGTTGATATAAGCGTCGATCCCCAACGGGCCCATCAGGGCCACCATGCTGGGGTCATTGATCAGGGCAATCGCCAGCGCGCAGCCTTCGGCCTTTGCCCGCACTGCGGCCAACATGTTGGCACGGTCGTCATCGGTAACGGCCAGCATCGCGTCAGCGCGTTCGATCCCGGCCTCGCGCAACAAGGCCGCGTCCAGGCCGTCCCCGTTCAGAACAATCGTCCTCTCGAGTGTTTCGGCGGCTAATTCGGCGCATTGGCGATCACGCTCAATAACCTTGGCGCGCACGCGACTTTCGCGCTCTTCCAACGTCCGGGCCACTTCCAGCCCGACATTGCCGCCGCCAACGATCACCACGCGGTCCTGTTTCTTTTGAGCTTTTCCGAACACCTCCATCGTGCGGTCCACGTCTTTGACATTGGTAAAGACGTAGCATTCATCGCCAACAAACAGCTGATCTTCGGATTCAGGCGCAAACAACGTGCCATCGCGCCGAACGCCGACAACGATTGAGCTGAGGGTCGAAAACAGGTCCGTCAGCTGCCGCAACGGCGTGTTCACGATGGGACAGTCCTCTTCGATGCGGATGCCCAGCAATTGCGCCTGCCCGTCCATGAACATCTCGGTATCAAAGGCGGACGGCGCCGACAGGCGCCGCATGGCAGCGGCCGCGACCTCACGCTCGGGGCTGATCACCACATCGATGGGCAGGTGGTCGCGGCGAAACAGGTCCGAGTGGATGGCCTGCAGATACGATTTCGCCCGCAACCGCGCGATCTTGCGCTGGATGGAAAAGACCGAATGCGCCATCTGACAGGTGACCATGTTCACCTCATCCGAATGGGTCGCCGCGATGATCATATCAGCGTCCCGCGCACCAGCGCGTTCCAGCACGTCAGGATAGCTGGCGAACCCGGCAATCCCCTGCACATCCAGCGTTTCCGTCGCCCGGCGCACCAGATCGGGATTGTTATCCACTACCGTCACGTCATTCAGCTCGCCCGACAAGTGACGTGCGATCTGCCAGCCGACCTGACCGGCGCCGCAAATGATGACCTTCATGTTTTTGGCCCTTCTGCCTGAAATCTTTGAATGACAGATGCCCCCATAGCGGTCAATTGAATTGTCATACCTGCGAGACTGAGGCAAGATAAGCCCATGAAATCAGTACTTCGCCTGCTCGTTCCCGTGATGTTCCTATCCGCCTGCACCGGCCCCCTTTCGCTGTACTACCGCGAGGGTGAAAGCGTTTCGCGCGCGCAGTCCGAGACCACACAATGTCAGGTTCAGGCGGTTAAAGACGTACCGATCGCCAATCAGATACGGCAGAGCCCGCCCACATATTGGCCCGGTCGCACCTATTGCGACAGCCAAGGCAGGTGCCATCGGTCGCCCGGTTGGTGGCAACCCGGACAGGTTTACACTGTCGACGTCAATGCCGGTCTGCGCAAACAGGTCGAGGCTCAATGCATGGCCAGAAAAGGGTTCCGTCCCATTAGCCTGCCGCCCTGCAAGCAGAACGTTAAATCACAGGTACCGCCTTCGCGGACAACGACACTACCGCCGTTGGGAACCGAGTCCTGCTACGTGAAATTCGACGACGGATCGTTCCAGATCATTACACCCGGCCAAACATGACAAATTCAGACAGATCTGGCTTGCCTGCGCCGTGACGCAAACCACAGGTGAAATGCAATTGCGGTGCCGTAGATACCTATGACCACAGCCAGCATTGCGGCCTCATCCGTGCGCAACAGGATTGCAAGCAAGAGCGGCGTGCCCAACAGGTTTCCACCATTCCCCATCTGCGCCATAGCGCCATAGCTCAGCGCCTGCGCCTCGGCCGAAGCATTTAGCTGCGGAACCGCCGCGAAACTGCCGCCCTGAACCAATCCCAATACCGCGAAAAGAGCGATGCAAACAACTGGCAGCGAAGCGCCGAAAAACAGCGCCGAAATCGTGAGGATGCCCAACCCGAACCCGAGGTTGATGACAACGACACTGGACACAATGTTCAACAGCTGCGGAACAACCAGCCACGACAGCACGATACCCGCGAGTGGCATGAGGCCAGCAATCGAGGCCCTCGTCGCCTCAGGTAACTGACCGGGCAGGATCGCCAGCAGCGACACAAAGGTCAGTGTGTAAAAGAACCACCCCAGCGCCGGTGCGGCCACAAAGGCCGAGCGGTAGGTCTGCAGGTGAACCTCGGCAAAGTACTTCAGGCTCCATCGCATCCTTTCCGGTTGCCCCATGTCTACTTGCAGCCGGATCAATATGATCAGCCCGGCGGTCGCCAACATCAGTGCACCATGCAATCCGAAAAAGCCGGGCAAGCCAAATTGATCCACGAAAGGCAGGCCAATCCACGCGTTCAGGGCAAAGGCCACTCCGAAGAAACTGCTCCACAGAACCATCGCCGCATTTCGGGCTTTCCCATGAGTGATCTGTGCGATCAGCGTCGGGGCCGCAACGACGATGGCGAGATGAGACACCCCTTCGAGCACGCGGCTGGTCAGCATCGCGTAAAAGCCGGGTATCGTCGATTGGAACAGCGAAATTGCGCCGCCAAGTAACAGGCCAAAAATCAATAGCCTGACGGGGCCTACCCGCCCCGTGACCGCACCAGACACGGCCCCGAACACCGCGCCAATCAGGCTGATGATCGACAACATCCATCCGATAGAGCCCGCATATTCAGGATAGAGCAACCCGACATCGGCGAAGGGCACCGCAATCTTGGCAAACTGCGTGGCGGCACCCAACCCGGCTAGCCAGAGTATTAAAACTTGAATGAAAACGCGAACAGGCTGTGTCATGAGGCCGTTCTACAGGCCGCCTTTATCTGTGGACACGCATAAATTATGCGCGGCTGTCCCGCGACCCGCTGACCAACCGAACCGGCGTCCCATCAGACAGATACAGCCGTTCCCAAATGATCTGACCGGCGCTGATCCGTATCTGATCATGCCGGGCCTCAGAAGTTATGAAAGATTTGGGTTCAGGGTGCTGCAGATCCCACCAGCCTTCACCCTGCAACTCCGCCTCTGCCTGTCGGATTTCATCGGTTGCAAACTGCCACAGAGACACGCCCAGCAGTGAGTTCTGGCTGGTTTTCCAGTCTTTTGCGCGTCCGGTCGAATACGCCAGACACTTGTGGCTGGCCTCTTCCACCAGATGGACGCACTCGTTCGAGTTCGCCACCAGCCGCTTGAGTGCGCTGTCATCTCGTCTGGTGGAACCAAGTGCCGAGAAAACCGCAGCCTGTATGGCCGGCTTTGGAATCTGAACACCGTTCTCCCATCTGGAAATCGTCGTCTGGTCAACCCGCAACAATTCGGCAAGCACGGATTGTTTGTACCCGACCGACCTGCGCATCCGTTTGAGACGCGGGCCAAACGCGGGGTACCCCGCACCGGCTGAGGTCATATGAAGCGTGACTGCTGGCTTTGCCATTCATGCCTCCCAGCGGATCACTCCGCCGGTTCCGGTTCATCCAATTGCGCAACACGCGCACCAGATTTGTTCGACGTCACAACACCCAGCGATTTCAGCTTACGGTGCAGCGCGCTGCGCTCCATGCCGACAAAACTGGCGGTCCGGCTGATATTGCCGCCAAAGCGGTTGATCTGGGTCAGCAGGTATTCGCGTTCGAACGCCTCGCGGGCTTCGCGCAGTGGCAGCGTAGCCAGCGCACCAGACAGAACCACGCGACCGGATTCATCGGTTTTTTCCTCTTCGGCAGGCAATTCCCTGGCTTCGATCGGACCAGTCCCGTCGCCGAGGATCAGGACACGCTCGATCAGGTTTTTCAACTGACGCACGTTACCCGGCCATGTCATGGTCTGCAGCAAAGCGACGGCTTCCTCAGACATATCCCGAACCGGCAACCCTTGAGATTCATTGCACATTTCAATGAAATGCTGCGCCAGAACCGGAATATCCTCGCGCCGGTCTTCCAGCGACGGAACGGCAATCGGGACGACATTCAGACGGTGGTACAGCTCCTCCCGGAACCGGTCGGCTTCGATCTCAGCCTCCAGATCGCGGTTTGTCGAGGAAATCACCCTCAGATCGACGCGAACCTTGTCGGAACCCCCTACCCGCTGGAATTGCTGGTCGACCAGAACCCGCAGAATTTTGGACTGGGTACCCAGTGGCATATCTGCGACCTCGTCAAAGTAGATCACACCGCCATGGGCTTCTTCCAGCAGACCGGATTCGATTCCGCGCTCAGTGGACTCGCGCCCGAACAGCACTTCCTCAACCCGCTCCGGCTCGATACCGGCACAGTTTACGGTGACAAATGGCGCATTGGCGCGATTGGAATGTGCGTGGATATAGCGGGCAGCGATCTCTTTGCCCGCCCCGGCCGGACCGCTCAGCATCACGCGACCATTCGACTTGGTAACCTTGTCCAAATGACTCTGCATCGCGCGGAACGAGGCCGATTTGCCGATCATGTCCGAGTTTGTAACCTCGCGGCGTTTCAGCGAGGCATTTTCGCGACGCAAGCGCGAGGTTTCCATGGCGCGACGGATCACAACCATCAACTGGTCAATGTTGAAAGGCTTTTCGATAAAGTCGTAAGCCCCCTGCTTGATGGCTGCGACCGCGATTTCGATGTTCCCGTGCCCGGAAATTATCACCACCGGCACATCCGGATTGTCGCGTTTCACCGCCTTCAGGATATCGATCCCGTCCATGCGGCTGTCCTTGAGCCAGATATCAAGGATCAAAAGACCCGGTGGCTCGGAATTGATCGACGACATGCACTCGTCCGAGTTTGCCGCCAGCCGGGTTGAATAGCCTTCGTCCTCCAGAATGTCGGACACCAGTTCGCGAATATCGCGTTCGTCATCTACGATCAGAATGTCGCTCATCTTTGGCCTGCTTTCAGTTTGTTAGTATGAATTGCCTGCTTTTGTGGCGCTGCGGTCTGGGAAATATTGCCCCCCGGCAAACGGATTACGGCCATCGCACCGAAATGGTCCTGTCCGTCGAATACGGGCGCGTCTTCCAAAGTCAGCGCGCCGCCATGTTCTTCTATGATCTTCTTGACGATGGGCAGGCCCAGACCCGTGCCCTCGTCGCGAGTCGTGACATACGGTTCAAACAGTCGCGCCCGATCTTCGGGCAAGCCTATGCCATTGTCCGCAATAGTTATTACCGTTCCCGCTTCATCATTGGTTAGCGCCACTTTTATCTGTGGCTTCAGGTTTTCCGGTGGGCCTTTTTGTTTAAGCGTTTCAATGGCCTCACCCGCGTTCTTGATCAGGTTCGTCAATGCCTGGTTCAACATCGTCGCGTCCACATCCGCCAGAACCGACTGCTCCGGCAGGGTCGCATCGATTTGAACATCTGGTTGTCCGGCCTGTTGCAGCAGGACCGCTTCGCGCACCAGCTCGACAATATTCTCCTCACGTCGATCAGGTTCCGGCATTCGCGCGAATTTTGAGAATTCGTCCACGATCCGTCGCAGGTCGTTGGTCTGCCGGACGATCACATCGGTCATGGACTCGAGGCTGTCGCAATCTTCTTCGTCCAGCTTGCGCGAGAATTTCCGTTTGATCCGTTCAGCGCTGAGCTGGATGGGCGTCAGAGGGTTCTTGATCTCATGCGCAATGCGCCGGGCAACATCGCCCCAAGCGGCCATGCGCTGCGCGCTGACCAGATCGGTCACGTCATCGAAGGCCACCACGTAGCCTTCCAAACCACCGTCTTCGCCGCGCCGGATTGCCATTCGGACCAGCAGGTTTTCCAGCTGGCCCTTGCGAGTCACCTTGATCTCGCCCTGCACCGCCTCTTGCCCGCTGGCCTTGAGGCTTTCGAACAATGGCAAGAACTCGGGCACCGCAATGCCAATAGCCAAGTGTTCCTCGCCGCGCGACCAGTCCAGCAGTCGTTCGGCCGACCGGTTCACGAACGTGACGCATCCATCCGAATCCACACCGACCACACCGGACGTTACCGAGCTGAGTACCGAATCAAACAGGCGACGACGGCGTTCGATCTGACGCGTGTTCTCCAACAGAGTGTCGCGTTGTCCTTTAAGTTGTCGCGTCATCTGATTGAAATAACGGCCTAACATAGCGATCTCGTCGTCGCTGGCCTCTTCGATGACCTGCACGCTCAGGTCCCCAGCCCCGACGCGTTGCGCTGCCGTGGTCAGGCGTCCGACCGGGCGCGACAGGCGTTCGGCAAACCACATCCCCAAGGACATCGCGGCAAGGATGAGGATAACGGCAAAGCTCAGATACAAAAGCCCGAACTCGAACAGAACCCGGCCTCTCTCGCTTTCTAGCTGTTGGTAGAACTGAACCGTTTCCTTGGTGTCGTCCAGCAGCGTCAATAACTCACCGTCCACATCGCGGCTGACGTATAGATAGCGGTCCAAATACGCTTGCAGCGGCACCAGCGCGCGAAATTCGTTGTTTTGCCAATCGGCGATGATCAACAGACCATTGTCGGTGGCCTCAACGATCTGTTCCGGCGTCGGCGCCTCGTAGTTGAAAAGATAAGACCGATCACCACGGGATTTGATTTCACCACTGCCATCAATGACATAGGCCTCACGCAGACCCCGTTGAATCTGCGACTGGCCCTGCGCCAGAACCTCACGCAGTTCAGCATCTGAGATGTAGAAGTCAAGCGACCGCGCGTTGTCGAGGAACCGCGACAGAACGATGGCATCCTGTGTCAAACCCCTGCGGTGCTCCTGCTCATAGGCTTCGGCGGCGGACAAGGATGAGCCGACCACCTGACGGACCCGGTCCGAGAACCAGCCCTCGAGGCCGATATTCACTGTAAGACCTGCAAAGATAGCAACGGTCACAGTCGGCACCAGTGCAAGTAAGGTAAACGCCCCGATCAAACGCAGGTGCAGACGCGACCCGGCGGATTTTGCACGGCGTGCCGCTATCAGGCTGCCTACCTGTCCCAGCACCAGTGCGGCAACGACCAGAACATAGACCAGATCGGCCAGCAGAATCAGCCGCAGAGTGGGCGCTGCCGAGCCCAGATCGAAGGGGCCGATGACCAGATAGGTCGCCAGCGCCAAGACCGGCCCCAAAAGAACCAGCCCCAACGTGCTAATATTGCGCAGTTTTCGGGATTTCCGCCACCGATCAATCGATAGGATCAGCCCGCTCTGTGCTCGGGTTGCCACCGTCTGCCCTCATCCTGATGTGCCGCTTGCGCGGCTTACCGCCATATCTCGTGGTCCTTGCCGGATGCGTACCCGGATGCCACGCTTTGTGTGGCGATATTACATCAGTTTGCGGCGCCGTGTCACCTGAATATCGAGATCTGTAATTTTTTTGCGCAGCGTATTTCTGTTGATCCCCAGCAAATCGGCACATTTCGCCTGATTTCCGCCGGTTGCGTCCAGCGCCAGTTCGATCAAAGGGGCTTCGACCTCGCGCAGGATGCGCTGATACAGGCCCGGCGGTGGCAATAAATTGCCGTGCAAATCGAAATAGCGGCGCAGGTGGCGGGCGACCGAGGCCGACAGTTTTTCGCGCTCTCCATCGCCCAGCACAGGTTCGGCCTCGGGCTGGCTGCCCAATACCATCTCGACTTCGGCTTTCGAGATTTCCTCGGCCCGGCTGGTCAGGCTCAAACGGCGGATTGCGTTTTCGAGTTGCCGTACATTCCCGGGCCAGGAGTATCGCCGGACGAGTTCTATGGCCTCGGGGCTGAGCCAGCGTTTTACGCCCTGTTCACGCTCTTCACGGGCAAGGAAATGATCAGCCAGCAAGGTGATATCATCCACCCGTTCGCGCAGCGCCGGCACATGGATGGTTGCACCGCACAGGCGGTAATAGAGGTCCTGACGGACGCGACCGCTCTCCATTGCCTCGGTCAGATCCGATTGGCTGGTCGCCATGAATCGCGGAACATGATCGCCGGGCGTATCCATCATGCGGACAATACGAGCCTGAAGCTCATCCTCGATATCGGCGATTTCATCGATCAGCAGCGTGCCGCCACGCACCCGTGCCATAACGCGCGCAGGTCCTTCCAAATCGCGCAGATCACCGGCAGTCGCCGTTACAAACGGCAAAGTCCGCCGGTCCGAGAAATCATGAATGGCTCGTGCTATCAGTGACTTACCCGTTCCGCTTTCACCAGAGATCATCACGGAGAGATCGGTGTTCATCACCCGCGCCACCAGCCGATAAAGCGCCTGCATTCCCGGTGTCCGTCCAACCAACGGCAGTTCCTCGGGCCGATCTTCCGCAGGTGCAACCGCATCCGCCTGTACGCGCTGCTTCTGCTCTAACGCGCGCGCCGTGCGCTTCATCAGGTCTGGCAGATCGAAAGGTTTGGGCAAATAGTCGTAGGCATCAGCCTCAGCCGCCTGAATGGCCGTCATGATAGTGTTCTGTGCCGAGATCACGATAACCGGCAGCCCCGGCCGATCCTGAGCGATCTTTGGCAGCATCTCCAACCCGTTCCCGTCCGGCATGACCACGTCAGAGATCACGACGTCGCCTTTTCCCTCGCCGACCCAACGCATCAGAGTTGTCAGCGAGGATGTCGCATGCACCTTGCACCCGGCCCGTGTCAGGGCTTGTGTCAGTACGGTTCGGATCGTGCGGTCGTCATCTGCGACGAGTACGGTTCCATCCATCAGGTGCTCTCCTTAGTCTCCGGCCGTTTGGCCAGCTGCCTTATGTTGTGTCGCGAGGCGCCCGTCTGAGGGACAGGCGAAATACTGTGTTGCCCGGCACCGACTCGGCGGAAATCCAACCGTCGTGGTCCGAGATAATCTTGCTGACCAGCGCCAGCCCAAGGCCGGTGCCGTTTTCCTTGCCGGATACGAACGGGTCGAAAATGTCGCTGCGTATTTTGTCCGGCAGTCCTGGCCCGTCGTCGATGATTTCGATCTGAAGGGGCAGAGAATATCCTGATCCATCACTGCGCCGCAGGCGGAAGGAATGTTCGAAATACGTCCGCAGACGAATTGTACCACCTTTGGGATCAGCCGCTTCGGAGGCGTTTTTGAGAAGGTTCAGCACCACCTGCAAAAGCTGATCCGGATCACCATAGGCCAAGGGTAGCGAGGGGTCGTAATCCTCGACGATCGTCATATGCGCGCCAAACCCCAACAGCGCCGAGCGTCGTGCACGGTCGAGAACATCATGAACGTTGACGGGTTTGAAATCCGGTTTCGAAAGGTTTCCGAACTGTTCAACCTGCTCCAGCAGCTTCACGATACGGCGGCTCTCGGCCACAATTAGATCAGTCAGTTCAAGGTCTTGCTGGCTGATGTTCATACTCAGAAGTTGGGCTGCGCCGGTGATCCCGGCCAATGGGTTCTTGATTTCATGCGCCAGCATCTCGGCCATGCCAATCGCGGACTGTGCCGCCGACTTTACGGTGTTGCCCCGTGTCATCCTCCCTGCCATCTCACGCGGGGACATTGTCATGATCATCGATCCCGGATGCCCCAGCAGCGGCGCGATCTGCAATGCGCATTGCAGCGGCGCACGATTGCCCGAACCGACATCCACGTCATTTACAAACAGCGGCGTACCATATTCACGCGCACGCAAAAATGCCTCTTCCAGCGGCGCATCCACGGCTATCTGATCCCAGACGGGATGTCCTATGACAGATTTCCGGGACGCGTTCAAAAACCCCTCGCCTGCGGAATTCACGTCTGCGATCTGATCTTCGGCATCGATTATGAAGGCCGGAACGGGCAGCGAGGCCCAGATGCTTTGATCTGAAGTCATGCGGCTGCCTCCGCATCTCCACTAAGCGCATCCCCCAGAAGGCGTTGCACCTCGTCGGTGTCCCGTGACGTCAGAACTGCGCGGCGCAAAGTGGCCGGCGTACCGGCTTCATCCATGTACCAACCCAGATGTTTGCGCGCCACGCGCAGGCCCAGATCGGCACCGTAGAAGCCGAGCATCGCTTCGTAGTGATCGCGCACCATGTCAATCAGTTCCCCGTTCGCAGGAATGACCGGCGCTTGCGCGCTGTAAAGGTCGTGGCACATCTGAGCCAGCAACCATGGCTTGCCCTGCGCGCCTCGCCCAACCATGACCCCATCCGCGCCCGAGTGGTCCAACGCGGTGCGAGCTGCTTCGGTATCCACGATGTCACCGTTCGCGATGACAGGGATCGAAACCGCCTCTTTCACCGCGCGGATCGCACGCCAATCGGCGTGGCCCTTGTAGAATTGGCACCGGGTTCGGCCGTGAATCGTGACCAGCCGAATACCCGCGTCCTGCGCCCGGCGTGCCACGTCCGGCGCGTTCAGCAAGCTGTCATCCCACCCCAAGCGGGTCTTAAGCGTCACAGGGACATCTACGGCCTCGACCACCGCTTCGATCAACGTCAGCGCGTGATCCGGCGTTTTCAGCAGGGCCGACCCGGAGTACCCGTTCGTGACCTTTTTAGCCGGGCAGCCCATGTTGATGTCGATCACCCGTGCGCCACGGTCGGCGACCTGACGGGCTGCCTCGGCCATCCAATGCGCCTCACGCCCGGCCAGTTGAACGGCAGTGTTTTCGACGTCTGCGGACAGCTCTGCCCGTTCCCGCACGCCGGGTTTGGCCTGAACCATTTCCTGACTGGCGACCATTTCGCTCACGACCATGCCCGCGCCAAAGCGCATCACCAGATCACGGAACGGCCGGTCGGTAATCCCGGCCATCGGGGCCAGCATGACAGGCGGGTTCAGGGTTTTGTCAGCGAGTTGCAGAGTCAACGTGCTTAATCCTTGGGCAGTTACGGCTTAGATATCGAATTCCCCGCATATGAACAACAAAACGGCAGCAAACAAGCCTGCAAAATCATCATATGCACAATTTTTAGGCAACTTTACGTGGGTGATTGCCTCTGCATTCACCGCAGCTTAAACACTGCGCTCAAATCACCGGAGAATTTGCCGTCATGACCACCGCAGCAATCATCGTCGCCGCAGGACGCGGATTGCGCGCCGGAGGGGGTGTTCCAAAGCAGTGGCGACCACTTGCAGGACGCCGCGTGGCGGACTGGACCATCGACCGGTTTCGAGAACAGGTGGACCATATTGTGCTAGTGCTGTCTGAGGATGATGCACCCGCGTGGAATGAGTTCTCGGACACAGACCTGCTGTTGGCCACAGGCGGTAGCGATCGCGCAGGTTCTGTGCGGAACGGGCTGAGTGCCCTAAGCGACCGTCAGGTTGAACACGTCCTGATTCACGATGTCGCCCGCCCGTGTATCAGCAGTCGCACAATTCAGGATGTTCTGAATGCTTTGACCACGCACGCAGCCGCCGCGCCGGGTCTGGCGGTGACCGATGCGCTCTGGACCGGAGAAGGAGCCGTCGTGACAGGAACGCAGGATCGGAGCGGTCTGTTCGCCGCACAAACTCCGCAGGGCTTTCATTATGATGCAATTGTCGCTGCGCATGCAGCGCATCCCGGAGGGGCGGCAGATGATGTTGAAGTCGCGCGCGCTGCGGGTCTGGACGTGGTTATTGTGGCTGGCGACGCAGATAATATCAAAATCACCCGACCCGAGGATTTTGCCCGGGCGGAACGCATATTGGGAACGGACATGGATGTAAGGCTGGGCAACGGGTACGACGTGCATCGGTTTGGCGACGGAGACCACGTGATCCTTTGCGGTGTGAAGGTGCCGCATGATCGCGGCCTTCAGGGTCATTCGGACGCGGATGTTGGTATGCACGCCGTGACCGATGCGATCTATGGCGCACTGGCGCAGGGCGATATCGGCCAGCACTTCCCGCCTTCGGACCCGCAATGGAAGGGCGCCGCCAGCGAGATCTTCCTGCGCCACGCGGTCGAGTTGGCCGCGAAGATGGGGTACGCTATCTCTAATGTCGACTGCACGTTGGTCTGCGAATACCCGAAGATCGGGCCCCATGCGCCCACCATGCGAGAGGAAATGGCGCGGATTATGGACCTGCGCGCAGATCAGGTCTCGGTCAAGGCGACCACATCGGAACGCCTGGGTTTTACTGGTCGTAGCGAAGGCATCGCTTCGCTGGCCACGGCATGTCTGGTGAAGTCATGAGTGTCGCGCGAATGATCGGTACGGTCTGCGGCGTCGGCTACCTGCGCCCTGCACCGGGGACCTGGGGATCTCTGGTCGCCCTCCCCTTGGCTTGGGCTCTGCACACAATGGGCGGGTTTCCCTTGCTGGTCCTTGCCACCATTGCCGCGTTCTTCGCCGGCCTCTGGGCCACCCGCGTTATGACCGCAGGCAAGGATGATCACGACCCTTCGGAAATCGTCATTGATGAGGTCGCCGGTCAGTTCATTGCCCTCTGGGCCATCTCCTACCCGTCTTGGGCGCATGGGATCGAGATCACGGCGCTTTGGCCCGGTTGGGTGGCAGGGTTCCTGCTGTTTCGCCTGTTCGACATCACCAAGCCCGGCCCGGTAGGCTGGGCAGATCGCAAAGGCGACGCGATGGGCGTCATGCTGGACGATGTCATCGCGGGTGTCTTTGCTGGTATCGGTGTTCTGATACTTGCAGGCATTTCGCACGGAGTTCTGGGCCTATGAACGTCCCCGCCCTCCTAGACCGCGCCAAGGCACAAGGCGTGATGATCGCCACAGCCGAAAGCTGCACTGGCGGGATGGTCGCCGCAGCGCTGACAGATATTCCCGGCAGCTCGGCGGTGGTCGACCGAGGATTCGTTACCTACACGAACGAGGCAAAGCAACAGATGCTGGGCGTTCGAGAAGAGACATTGGACGCCCATGGCGCGGTCTCCGAAGAAGTCGCTCAGGAAATGGCAGAAGGGGCGTTAAAAAACTCCAACGCTCAGCTTGCAGTTTCCATCACCGGCATCGCTGGCCCCGGTGGGTCAGAATTCAAACCCGAAGGGCGTGTGTGCTTTGGCCTGGCCGCTGACGGGCAGCCAACGATTACCGAGACGGTCGAATTCGGCGCAGCCGGTCGTGACAATGTCCGCCGTGCCGCACGCGATCACGCTCTTGGGCTGCTTTCGCAGGGGCTTTCGTCCCTTGCACAAAATTAAAGCACCGTCCGCTTTTTGACGCCCATTTAATCACCGGTTGGCAAAAGGCTCTAAAAACAGGCGCCAAATTCAGGGTCTGCCTCTTTTTTCCCCGCTCACTCTCGGCTTCAACGCCCGCTAAGCAAGCTGAAGAGGAGACCGGCTGATGAATGGAGCCGATACCGCCTGGATCATAGTAGCAACCGCACTGGTCCTGTTCATGACACTGCCGGGCCTGGCCCTGTTCTATGGCGGCCTTGTGCGCGCCCGCAACGTGCTGAGTGTTTTCATGCACTGCTTCAGCATTGCCTGTTTAATGAGCATCCTGTGGCTGGTTGCAGGGTATTCTATCGCGTTTGGCGACGGCGGTTCGGGCCTCTGGGGCGGCCTGGGCAAAGCCTTTCTGAACGGTGTCGATGCTGACAGCCTGTCGGGAACCCTGCCCGAGATCCTGTTCTTCGCCTTCCAGATGACCTTCGCAATCATCACCCCGGCGCTGATCGTTGGCGCCTACGTGGAACGTGTAGGCTATGGATTTGTCCTGATCTTCTCTGGCCTGTGGATGCTGCTGTGCTATGCACCGGTTGTTCACTGGATCTGGGGCGGCGGTATCCTGACCGATGGTGGTATTCTGGGAGAGATCGGCGTCCGCGACTTTGCAGGTGGCATTGTTGTACACGAAACTGCAGGTCTGGCCGCGCTTATCATCGCCGTTGTGCTCGGCCCGCGCCGCAACCGCACGACGCCTCCGCACAACCCCGGTTTTGTCATGATCGGTGCCGCGATGCTTTGGGTCGGCTGGTTCGGTTTCAATGGCGGTTCGCAGTTGGCAGCAGATGGCGGTGCCGCGATGGCGATGACCGTCACGCATATCTCGGCCGCCACCGCGTCGCTGACATGGGCACTGTACGAACGCATCAAATACGGCAAGGCGTCGATGGTCGGTCTGGTCACCGGTACGATTGCAGGTCTGGCCTCGATCACCCCCGCTTCGGGCTATGTTGACCCGGTTCAGGCGCTGATAATCGGTGGGGTGGCTGGTGTGCTGTGCCAGGAGGCCGTCAACGTCATCCGTAACAAGCTGAACATTGACGACACGCTGGACGTCTTCGCCGTGCACGGTGTGGGTGGCATCTTTGGCACCATCATGATCGCTGTCTTCGGCCTGGGTGCATGGACCGCGCAGTTGGGCGGGCTGGTGATCGTGGGTGTCTTTACGGCAGTTGTCACATTTGTGTTGATCAAGGTGGTTGCGTTGATCACCCCGCTTCGCGTAGACGCAGAGACCGAAACAAACGGGCTGGATCTGTCGGTACACGGCGAACGAGCCTATGACATGAGCAGCTGAGCCCACCTTGGCATGCTCTGCCCGCAAGGGCACTAAGCGGACCTCTTGGGGGTCCGCTTTTCTTTTATGCGCGACCCTCTCGACTCTGGGCCAAGGGACAGGCTATCAGCCCGCAATGCCATTCAGCCCAGAGGTACCGTTATGATCCCCAGTTCATTCCCCGACAGCACCGAAATCGCCCGCCTGACCGCGCGGATGTTGCTGGAGATCAAGGCCGTCCACTTCAATTCGCGTGAGCCGTTCACGCTGGCCTCCGGCCTGCCCAGCCCGACCTATATCGACTGCCGCAAGCTGATCTCGTACCCGCGTATCCGCTCAACCCTAATGGACTTCCTGACCGTCACAGTGATGCGTGATGCGGGCTTTGAGGCGTTCGACAATATCGCTGGCGGCGAAACCGCAGGTATCCCCTTCGCGGCGATGGTGGCCGAACGCATGGCGCTGCCGATGACCTATGTCCGCAAGAAACCCAAGGGCTATGGGCGAAACGCCCGTATCGAAGGCGCGATGAGCGAAGGTGAGCGCGTACTGCTGGTCGAGGACCTGACCACCGATGGCGGTTCGAAACTGTCTTTCGTGGACGCGATCCGGGAAACCGGCGCGACTTGTGGGCATACGGCGGTGATTTTCTACTACGGCATCTTCCCTGAAACGGAAAAAACGCTGGGCGACCACGGCGTACAATTGCACCACCTATGCACCTGGTGGGATGTGCTGGCCGAAGCCAAAGCGCAGAAAGCGTTTGACCAAGAGACACTTGACGGCGTCGAGGCATTCCTGAACGACCCGCGGGGCTGGCAGAAAGCAAACAAAGCCTGACGCGACGAAAACTGTTTTCACACCGGAAACAGTAGCGGCAAAACTGACCGCCTTCGCACAATATGTTGACGCCAAGCCCCTTTCCAATTCAAGATAGTGGGGTCGGGAGATATACACAGAATATCCCCAGAAAACATACAATTTGCCCCGCGGGGCAAGGCCGCGCTATGGACCTTGCCCAAGGGGATGGTGAGAGCAGCAATGAACGAGATAAGCAGCATCGAGCAGGCGGCGGCTCAGATTCAGAACGCCGAAACCATGCCGCATTCCATTGAGGCAGAGCAACAGCTTCTGGGTGCGATCCTGACTAACAATGACCTGTACGACCGGGTGGCCTCGATCATCGGGGCCGAACATTTCTATGATCCGGTCCATGCCCGGATTTACGAGGTCGCGGCCACACGCATCGCCAAGAATGCGCTGGCCTCGCCCGTGACGCTGAAATCCTTCATGGCCGAAGACGAGGGCCTGAAGGAGCTGGGCGGTCCGGCTTATCTGGTCAAACTGGCAGGTGCCTCGATCAGTGCTTTTGCGGTGCATGATTACGCCCAGATGATCTATGACCTCGCCATCCGGCGCGAGTTGATCCGGCTGGGCCGCGATATCTCGGACAAGGCGGCGCGGGTCGATGTCAGCAGCGAACCAAAAGAACAAATCGTCGAGGCCGAGCAACAGCTTTATCAGTTATCCGAGCAGGGCCAGACCGAACAGGGATTTCAATCCTTCCTCAAGGCGGTCACAGAAGCCGTCAACGTCACCAACGAAGCGTACCAGCGCGGTGGTGGCATGGCGGGGATTTCCACCGGTCTGGCCGACTTGGACAAGCAATTGGGTGGTCTGCACCCATCGGACCTGATTATCCTTGCGGGGCGCCCGTCGATGGGGAAAACCTCGCTAGCAACCAATGTGGCGTTCAACGTGGCCAAGGCCTACAAGCGCGGCACCAAACCGGACGGGTCCGAGGGTGCAATTGACGGCGGCGTGGTCGGATTCTTCTCTCTCGAGATGAGCGCGGAACAGCTTGCGGGTCGTGTTCTGGCCGAGGCCTCCGAGATTTCGTCGCACAAGATCCGTCAAGGTGATATGACCGAGGCCGAGTTCCGCCGGTTCGTGGACGCCGCCAAGGAACTGGAAGCCTGCCCCCTGTTCATTGACGACACCCCTGCCCTGCCAATCTCGCAACTCGCCGCGCGTGCGCGGCGGTTGAAGCGGACGCATGGGCTGGACCTGCTGGTCATCGACTACCTGCAGCTTTGCCGTGGTATGGCCGACAATCGCGTCAACGAAATCGCCGAGATCTCGATGGGCATGAAAGCCATCGCCAAGGAATTGAATATCCCGGTGATCGCTCTGTCACAGCTGTCGCGTCAGGTCGAAAGCCGTGACGACAAGCGCCCGCAATTGTCCGACCTTCGGGAATCCGGCTCGATCGAACAGGACGCCGACGTGGTGATGTTCGTGTTCCGCGAGGAATACTACAAGGAACGCGAAAAGCCCGGCGATCACGAGCTGGAAAAGATGGAAGAGTGGAAGCAGGCGATGGAGCGCCTGCACGGCAAGGCCGAGGTTATCGTTGGCAAGCAGCGTCACGGGCCCATCGGAACGGTCGAGCTTTCGTTCGAGGCTCAGTTCACTCGCTTCGGTAACCTGGTCAAACCCTGGCAACAGGGCGGCGAGATCGAAGGGTACTGATCCCTACCAAAGCTCAGGTCGGTTAAACGCACTGACACAACGGGATGGCCCTTTAAATGGGGCCGTCTCGCCCTCCTTCAGCGATTGCCCCAGCCAGCCGTGCGGATGGCTCAGCGGCAAAGGTGCGGGAGCGAAGCCTTCGGTAATCGGGTGAAACCCCGTTTTGCAGTAATAGTCCGGATCACCATAGGTCACGGCAAAATCAACGCTGTGACGACGCAACTCGTCCAGTCCAAAGCGGATCAGCCTTTGCCCGATACCCGACTTCTGCCGATCCGTCCGAGCAGCCACCGGTGACATCAGAAACACCTGGCGAGGATCCTGATCAAAACGCAGGCGCGAAAACAGAATGCAGCCCAGCGGCTGAGGACCATCATGAGCGATGGCCGCGAACAGGTCTTCATCGGGTGTAGTCGACAGCAAATCCCTTACCAACTCACTGATGGCTTTTCCCTCATCCTTGCCTTCAGAGGCAGTAAAAACCTGTCTGAACAGATCGGGCAATGCATCGACCCATTCCTCTTTCTCTGCGGTCAGTTTCATCACAACCTCGATTCATACCCTGCGGACTGCAACACAGCCACCTGAGTACAAGGATGAGACTCGAACGGGTGAGCACAACCTCTTTTTCGCCAATGGCTTGCACGACTGGCCATTAGTTGCCCAACTTCCCGGTCAAGATTGCATTAATCGCCGCCTACCCCCTTGACCTGCCGTGATCCAATGTCATGAACAGAGCCATGAGTACCGCACGTTTGACGATCAATCTTCAGGCGCTGGCCAGCAACTGGCGGGCGCTGGATGCAAAAACCGAAGTCGAGACCGGCGCCGTGGTCAAAGCTGATGCCTATGGCCTTGGGGCCGGACCGGTGTCTGCGACCCTGGCCGAAGAAGGCGTCCGCAAGTTCTTTGTTGCTGTCGCCGAGGAAGGCGCAGCTGTGCGCAAGGCCATCGGTCCTGGTCCGATGATCGGCGTTTTCTCGGGTCATATGGAAGGCGACACCGATCTGCTGCGCGATCACGACCTGACGCCGCTGATCAACTCGCCCGAGCAATTCCTGCGCCATCAGCAAGCTCTGCCGGACCGCCCCTTCGGGATTCAGCTGGACAGCGGCATGAACCGTCTGGGGCTGGAACCTGCGGACTGGGCAGAACTGCGCCCGAAGGCCGAGCCGCTGAACCCTGTCGTCGTCATGTCGCACCTTGCCTGTTCGGACGAACCCCAGCATCCCATGAACCGCCAACAGCTGAAGGCCTTCCGGGAAATGACCGAAGGCGTTGTTGCTCCGCGGTCCCTGGCGGCAACTGCCGGTACTCTGCTTGGACCCGAGTTTCATTTTGAATTCTGCCGCCCCGGCGTCGGGCTTTATGGTGGGATGCCGTTTTCCGACGCGAAACCCGTGGTGACGGTCGATTTGCCCGTTGTTCAGGTCCGTTCTGTCGAGGTCGGTGAATCGGTTGGCTATGGCAACAGCTGGACCGCCCGCCGTCCGTCGCGCATCGCGACAGTGGCCGCAGGATACGCCGACGGGCTGCACCGGGCGATTGGCGGTGGAATCGACGCCTTTGCCGGCGGCAAACCCTGCCCCGTGGTTGGACGCATTTCGATGGACCTGATCACAGTCGACGTCACAGACCTGCCCGAAGACCCCGAACGCCTGCGCATCCTGAACGGCCACCAAACCGTCGATGACTTGGCCGAAGCCGCTGGAACGATCGGATATGAGATCCTGACGTCGCTCGGCGCGCGTTATTCCCGAGGATACGTGGAATGAACCCTCTGGCCGCGCTGGGTGGGCTGGGCCGCGCTGTCCTGTCCCTGCTCGCCACTTTCGGCAAGGTGGCGGTGTTCGCGCTGGACGCGATCTCGCACGTTTTTCGGCCACCATTTTACCCGCGCGAGTTTTTGGTCGCTCTGATGAACGTCGGCTGGCTGTCCCTACCGGTCGTCGGGCTCACCGCGATCTTCACCGGCGGCGCACTCGCCCTGCAAATCTACGCAGGCGGCGCACGTTTCAATGCCGAGGCCGTGGTGCCTCAGATTGTTGCCATCGGCATGGTGCGTGAGCTTGGCCCCGTTCTGGTCGGCCTGATGATCGCCGCGCGTGTGACCTCGTCCATCGCTGCCGAGATTGCCACCATGAAAGTGACCGAGCAGATCGACGCGCTGGTCACTCTATCGACCCACCCGATGAAATACCTCACCGCCCCGCGCGTTCTGGCGGCCCTGATCACTGTGCCTATTCTGGTCGGGATCGGAGACATCATCGGCATCGCAGGCGGCTATGTGGTCGCAACGCAAAACCTTGGCTTCAACGCAGCGACATACCTTCTGAACACCGTCAATTTCCTTGAGGTCAAGGACATCGTATCGTCGCTGGTCAAAGGCGCTGCGTTTGGTCTGATCGCGGCCATCATGGGCTGCTACTACGGCATGAACTCGGGCCGCGGTGCGCAGGGTGTTGGCCGCGCGACCAAGTCCTCGGTCGAATCCGCCGCGATCATGATCCTGGCCGCCAATTTCATTCTCACAGGGGTGTTCTTCTCGGTATGATCAGGATGGAGAACGTAACGAAAGCCTTTGGCGACAATCAAGTTCTGCAGGGCATGAGCCTTGAGATCCCCAAGGGCACGTCGATGGTCATCATCGGTGGCTCGGGCACCGGGAAATCCGTGGCTTTGAAGTGCATTCTGGGCCTGATCAAGCCCGACAGCGGTATGATCTATGTAAACGGCAAGGACGCCACCAAAGGCGACCGAGACAAATTTCTGGCCCGCTTCGGAATGCTGTTTCAGGGGGCGGCCTTGTTCGATTCCCTACCCGTCTGGCAGAACGTCTCATTCCGCCTGCTGCGCGGCCCGTTGAAGCGCCCCGCGGAATACGCCCGCGAGATCGCCATCGAGAAACTGCGCCGCGTGGGCCTGAAATCCGACGTGGCTGACCGATTTCCGTCCGAACTGTCAGGCGGCATGCAGAAGCGCGTGGGACTTGCCCGCGCCATCGCGGCCGAGCCGGAGATCATTTTCTTTGACGAACCCACCACCGGCCTCGACCCGATCATGTCCGGTGTGATCAACGATCTGATACGCGAGATCGTGACCGAAATGGGCGCCACCGCGATGACCATCACGCACGACATGAGTTCGGTCCGCGCAATTGCCGACAACGTCGCCATGCTGCACGGAGGCGTCATCCAATGGACCGGCCCTGTGAGCCAGATGGACGCCTCGGGTGACCCCTATGTCGAGCAGTTCATCAGCGGGAGTGCGGAAGGGCCGATTGAGGCGGTGCGGTGATTGACAACGCGATGGTTGTTTTGCACCTAGCGCTGTTTTCCTATCTTGTTTCAGTGACGATAGCTTGGGTTCTTATTCACTTGATTGGTGAAAAGTCGGGTGTACCACATGCACTCAAGGCTGAAGTAATAATCTATCCAATTATTTTCTCTATTCTAAAAGGCTTATTGCCCGGCATGTTAGTTGCTGCTCTCTTATCAAACGGGTTTGGCGTAAGTGGTCCAATCTCTATGGTTCCTGTGGCCGGAGGGGCAGTGGTTTCCGGGTTTATTATTCATCGGAATTTGCGATCTACAGTAACTCATAAAACAGAGTCGGACCTCCTCGTCGGCGCGATATTTTTTGTTTTTCTTGTAGGTATTGTGCTTTCCGTCAAAGGCGTGAGTGCCTAGATCTGCAAACATGACCCTCCGCCTCGCCACCCTTTCCCTCCTGATCCTCTACCCCATCGCGTGGTTCGCCCCACTGATGCGCGCTGGCCTGCTGCCGATCTTCGGCCTTAGCGAAATCAGCGTCATCACCGGTCTGCAGTCTCTGTGGAAGTCGGACGTCTTTCTGGCCCTGATTGTCACCATCTTCGCCCTCTTCGCGCCCTACATCAAAACCATAGGCACAGCGCTTATCCAATGGGACCTGTTGGACCCACGTGTTCAACCCGCGCTGAACATCCTCGGCAAACTGGCCATGGCCGACATTTTCCTGATCGCGCTTTACATCACGCTGGCCAAGGGAATTTCCTACGCGACCATCGAAACTGCGTGGGGCCTTTACCTGTTCACAGCATGCATTCTGGCCTCACTCGCATTGGGCCACATTACCGAAATGACACGCAGTTCACGAAATCCTCAGACGTAATTGATTGAAAACGTTAATCTGAGTATCATCTTTATATTTCGAGCAGTGAAAATTTGTAGTTTCGGTCCTTAGCGGATCAATCTGTGTGCTTTAGTTGTTCTCCGCTTTGGGCTGGTTGGTTCCGGTTCCTAAAGGAGTTCGTCTATCATGACAGCCCTTCACAACATCACATTGCAATTTCAGAATGCCTTTTTAAAGCTGACTTTTTTCCTGATATGCACAGCGGCGATATTCTCGGTTGGCGCATGCTTTTTAGCCGCTTTGGGCGTCTTACCCTGGCTCTCAATGCAAGCCGGATTCGGCACTGGCCCCGTCGTGGACGCCGGGATGTATATCCAGATCGGCCTGACGGTACTGATTCTCATGCTGGCGTTTTACCTACCTGCGAATGCCCGCATGATGTCTCTGGAAAACTCTCATCGGAAGTTCGCACTCAACATGCATGACATTTCTCAGGCTTATCAGCTGGCCCATGCTGCTGATCGCGGTGATACATTCACGATGTCCTCCGAGTTTGATGCGGTTAAGGAAAGAATGGCCTTCCTGCGCCACCACCCCGACCTGCAATCGCTCGAGCCGCAGATTCTCGAACTGGCCGCGCAAATGAGCCATATCAGCCACGAACTGGCAGAAACCTATGGCGATGCCCGCGTGAACCGCGCCCGCATGTTCCTACAACAGCGGCAGGAAGAGATCGAACTTTTCCAGAAGCGGATCGAAGAAGCGCAGGTCATCCAGCATGAATTGCGCCAATGGACCCATGATATTGAGATGGAGGAATCCATTGCCAAGTCGCAACTGGCGCGCCTGCGGGACGAATTGTTCGAACTGCTGCCCGAATTGTCGGCACAGCTACAATCGGCTTCGAGCGAACGGGAATCCAAGAAGTCGAGCGTCATAGCAATGTCGCCGCCCCGCGCTGCGGAGTAGGCGCCTCAGCGCCCGCCGTGGACGATGGCCCATCGGGCCTGAGGACACGGCGCCCCACCGGCGGTGAGGAAAGCCCGCAAGGGCTTGAAGAACCGCTCAACCTCGGGCACCAAGGGCCGCATGGCAAAAACGACTTCTTTTTCCTGCTCGGCCTGTGGCGCGACCCATACCCGTTGGTCCGGGCGCTGCGACGGGTGCGGTGAATGGAACACCATCGTCCAGGACGTACCCCTTTCGGCTGGTCCAGCTAAGAAATCCCTCGGTGGCAAACGCGGCCAGTCCATTGCACTCACGGACCTTTCGACCGAGGAAACACCACCACCTCGCACTTTGTGCGGCGTAGAAGAGCTGGACCGCGTTTTGGGTGGCGGTCTGGTCCTGGCTTCGGCCCTGCTGGTCGGAGGAGACCCGGGCATTGGCAAATCGACGTTGCTGTTACAGGCCGCAGCTCGGTTTGCGCGTGCAGGCGTAAAAACCGTCTACGTGTCTGGCGAAGAAGCCAGCGCACAGGTCCGTATGCGCGCGCGGCGTCTGGGGTTGGAGGACGCGCCGGTACAACTCGCGGCTGAAACCAACCTGCGCGACATTCTGACGACGCTTGAGGCCGAAAAGCCGGGGCTCGCTATTATCGATTCGATTCAGACCATGTGGGCCGACAATGTCGACAGCGCACCGGGTTCAGTATCACAAGTACGGGCCGCTGCGCATGAATTGACCACGTTTGCGAAACGACATGGCGTTTCCGTCATTATGGTCGGTCACGTTACCAAGGAAGGTCAAATTGCGGGTCCCCGTGTGGTCGAACACATGGTCGATACCGTTCTTTATTTTGAAGGCGAACGCGGACATCAATTCCGCATCTTGCGCGCCGTCAAAAATCGCTTTGGTCCAGCAGACGAAATCGGTGTGTTCGAGATGACCGGCAAAGGTCTGGCCCAAGTCACCAACCCTTCGGCCCTGTTCCTGTCCGAGCGTGGCACGCCGAGCCCGGGATCGGCCGTGTTTGCCGGAATCGAGGGCACCCGCCCTGTTCTGGTCGAGCTGCAGGCTCTGGTGGCCCCTTCCCCGCATTCCCAGCCGCGCCGCACGGTCGTCGGCTGGGATAGCGGCCGTTTGGCGATGATCCTCGCAGTGCTTGAAGCGCGCTGCGGCATCCCTTTTGCCGGGCTCGACGTCTACCTCAACGTCGCCGGCGGTCTAAAAATCGGCGAGCCTGCCGCTGATCTGGCTGTTGCCGCTGCGTTACTCAGCGCTCGTGAAGACACCGCCCTGCCCGCCGACACCGTTGTTTTCGGAGAAATCTCGCTATCAGGAGCACTTAGACCGGCCCCGCAGACCGAAAACAGGTTGAAAGAAGCCCAAAAACTTGGTTTCACATCGGCCATAGCTCCGGCCGGTGGCAAAACCGGCACTGTGGCAGGTCTGACACTCACCCGACCCTCTGACTTGGTGGGGTTTGTTGGCGAAACCTTCGGAGCAGGTTAAAGTTGCGCCTTGAGGGGCAGAAAAAGAACAGGCGAGGGCCATGGAAGGTTTTACAATTATTGACGGGGTGGTCGCCCTGATCATCGTCGTGTCAGGCATTCTGGCCTATTCACGCGGCTTCCTGCGTGAGGTTCTGGCCATTGCAGGCTGGGTCGCTGCGGCAGTTTTGGCCTTTATTTTCGCACCGCAGGCGGTGCCTTTGGTCAAAGAAATCCCGGTGGTCGGTGATTTCCTGCGCGACAGCTGTGAATTGTCCGTGATCACGGGCTTTGCAGCGGTGTTTGCCATTGCGTTGATTATCGTCAGCATCTTCACGCCCTTGTTCTCTTCCATTGTTCAGCGTTCCGCATTGGGCGGGCTTGATCAGGCATTGGGCTTTTTCTTTGGCATTGCACGCGGCATCCTGCTGGTTGCCATCGCTTTCTTTGTCTACGACACGGTCATGACAGGTCAGTCTTACACGATTGTCGACGAAAGCCGCTCGGCCAAGGTGTTTGAGCAATTCAGCGACAAGATCGAAGAGCAGAACCCCGAAGCCGCACTTGGCTGGGTAACCCGCCAGTACGAAGAACTGGTCGCAAGCTGCAACGAAAGTTCCGCACCGTCGGAAGAGCTGACAGCCCCCACCACCACCGAATAAAAAAGAGCCCGGAACAAGCCGGGCTTTCTTTTTCCAGTGCGACAGGCCGTTTTCAGACGAAACCCTCGCCTGCGCAAACCGTGCATCTGATCGTTTTTAAGCCGAAACACCCATCGCAGCGGCTAGGTATCGGCTTCCCATAGATATCGCGGGTTTTGATGACTTCGCCCGACCCGTTGCAAATCTGACAGGGTGCGCGTCCCATACCACGGCATCGATGACACCGGCGCTTAGCCGGCTCTTTCTTCTTTGTTCCTTGCTTGTGCTGCCACATGTCTGTCGTCCAATCGAAACTCTGCCAATGCCGCAAAACTTGCTACTTTCGTTATGACATCACATGCATGTGAATGTGTCACCTTTTCATGTGTCGTTTAGCAAAATATGCATGCGTCAAATCGCAAATGTGATCCTTTGATGACACAGACGCGGTTAGGCATTATGTGAGTGCCGAACTGACATGGAATCGGAGCTGCCGATCTTGCTGTATCTGTTTTCTTTCGCGCTCGCCCTCGTGACGCTGGCGCGTTTGCACCGCCCATTCGCAGGGCGACAAAACCTACAGATCGCACCGTGCAGATTTTCCGACCCGCAACGCTAATCAACGTCAATACGTCGTAGAAATTGGAGCCCGTACATGTGTGGCATTTTGGGGATCGCAAGCAGGACACATGATGTCTTTGCGGAAATCTATGACGGGCTGCTGATGCTGCAGCACCGGGGCCAGGATGCCTCGGGGATCGTCACCTATAACGGCGAGTTCTTTCGCGAGAAAAAGGCGAACGGGCTGGTCAAGGACGTTTTCAACGCCAACGACGCCGAGACCCTGCTGGGACAAGTCGGTATGGGGCATGTGCGCTACCCGACTGCCGGATCGCTCAGCGCGGCAGAGGCACAACCGTTTTTCGTAAACGCGCCCTATGGCATCTATCTGGTTCACAACGGCAACATCACCAACACGGCCGAGCAGCGCGAAAAAGTGACGGCCAAATACAGCCGCCATCTGCGCACCACGTCGGATTCGGAAATCCTGCTGAACGTACTGGCCGACAAGGTTGCCGATGCAATCAAGGTCAACGGCAACGCCGAGCCGATCCGTAACATCTTTGCCGGTGTGAAGATGACGATGGAGCGAGTTCAAGGCGCTTATTCGGTAATCTGTCTGGTGGCAGGCGTCGGCATGCTGGCCTTCCGCGACCCCTATGGCATCCGCCCCCTGTCGGTCGCCAAGCGCGATGTCGACGGAGTAGGCGACGACTATGCCTTTGCATCCGAAGATGTGGCATTCGGCATCAACGGCTTTGAAAAGCTGCGTGATGTGAAGCCCGGTGAGGCGATCCTGATCGATCTGGACGGCAATATGCACTCGTTCCAGGCGGTCGTAGGGAAGCTGACTCCGTGTATCTTCGAGTATGTTTACCTCGCCCGCCCAGATTCGCTGCTGGACGGTGTCTCGGTTTACAAGACCCAGATGCGTATGGGCCAGACGCTGGCGCGTCAGATCGAGGACGCAGGTCTTGAGATCGACCGTATCATCCCCGTGCCCGATAGTGCGCGCCCTGTGGCACTTGAAGTCGCGAAGGCCACCGGAATCCCCTATCGTGAGGGTCTGGTCAAAAACCGCTATGTCGGCCGTACCTTCATCATGCCCGGTCAGGAAGAGCGGCAGAAATCCGTACGCCGTAAGCTGAACGCTGTTCCGCTGGAGTTCGAAGGCCATAACGTGCTGCTGATCGACGACTCGATCGTGCGGGGCAACACGATCAAGAAGATCGTGCAGATGTGCCGCGAAGCCGGTGCCAAGAAGGTGTTCGTCGCCAGTGCCTCGCCGCCAGTGAAATTCCCAAACGTCTACGGGATCGACATGCCGACCAAGCATGAACTAATTGCCAACGGTAAGGACATCGAAGAAATTCGCGAGGAACTGGGCGCGGACGCACTGTTCTATCAGAATCTCGATGACCTGATCTGGGCGGCAAAGGAAGGTAACCCCGAGATCGAAGCCTTCGATTGTTCGTGCTTTGACGGCGACTATATCACCGGAAGCGTAAGTGAAGACTATTTGGACAGTCTCGAAAACAGCAGCCGGGTCAGCAAAAAGAAGCAGGACATGCAGGTTCCGGGGGGATCCTGGAACGCTGCAAAGCTGGTGTCCGGCTAAGTCCGGGCTGTAAGTACAGCACCGAATCAAAATTACTTTGGGCCCGTCTCGTTAACGCGAAACGGGCCTTGCTTTATCCGGTATTCGAGCCTGATAGGTCCTTTTCCGCGCACAACTTTTCGATGAAGGAAACGCAATCGCAAGGGCTTCTGCAAAGCCGTTAAACGGTGGCACCGTGCCTCCATTGACACCTCTTTTGTTCCGGGGTCTGGTTTGATAGCCCGTGACCAAACCACTCTGAAAACAAGGGGTCGGGCCATTGTGGCCGGGCCGGAAATCATGTCGAACGCCACCGTCAAAAGCGCGGCCACGCAGAAGGGCGCGTTGAAGAAGAATTCCGTTTCCGTCCTGGGCGTCTTCGGCCCCAAAGCGGACATGCGCGCCCTAATGCGCACGTCCTCCGGCCGGGTCAAAGAGGTCAAGCTGGGCAGCCGTGTCTCCTCGGGCACCGTGGTTGCCATCGATGCTGAAGGCGTCATGCTGCGACAAAGCGGCCGGACCACGCGGATCGTCATTCCCGGTAGTTAATCTGCCTTGACGCCCTGCGCGCAGGGGTTCAAACCGCTGTTATGACCGATCAGACCAAAATTGCCCTCATCACCGGGGCCTCGCGCGGTTTGGGTGCAGCCCTCGCCGAAGCTTTGGCACCCGACTACCACATCGTCGCAGTTGCCCGCACCACCGGTGGGCTGGAAGAACTGGACGACCGCATCAACGCCAAAGGTGGCGCGGCCACTCTGGCCCCAATGGACATCGCGGACCCGAATGCCATGGCAACGCTGTGCCGGGGCATCCATGACCGTTGGGGCAAGGTGGATCTTTGGATGCATACCGCCGTCCACACCTCGGCCCTGACGCCTGCGCATTTCGTGGATCCCAAAGAATGGACAAAGGCGGTCAATATCAATGCGACGGCAACGTCGGTCCTGATCCCCTATATCGCGCCGTTGTTGGGCGAGAACGGACATGCCGTATTTTTCGACGACCCCAAGGCGGGCGAGAAATTCTATGGCATCTATGGCGCCACTAAAGGTGCACAGCTGGCGCTCGCGCGCAGTTGGGCCGCCGAAACCGAGCGCACCGGCCCGCGTGTTTCGATCGTGGAACCAGCACCGATGCCGACCGCCGTGCGCGCCCGTTTCCATCCCGGTGAGGATCGCGATGCCTTGACGAGCACTGCGGACGAAGCCGCACGGATTCTGGCGCTGTTGTAGGAATGGCCCTTTAGGCCATGCCTTCGGCGGAGGTATTTTTGGCCAGATGAAGCCCGGATCAGGCGATATGGACGCCGTTGCGCCCCGCAAGATCCACAAAGAACTGCCAGGCCACACGACCTGAGCGCGCGCCGCGCGTGGCCTGCCATTCGATGGCCTCAGCGCGCAGCGTGTCTGCGTCGACAGTGACACCGTAAGCTGCGCAATACCGATCGATCATCGCTAGGTATTCGTCCTGATCGCAGGGGTGGAAGCCCAGCCACAAGCCGAACCGATCTGATAGCGAAACTTTCTCTTCCACCGCCTCGGACGGGTTGATGGCGCTGGAGCGTTCGTTTTCGATCATGTCCCGCGGCATCAGGTGACGCCGGTTTGAGGTGGCGTAAAAGACGACGTTCTCGGGCCGGCCCTCGATGCCTCCATCCAGCACCGCCTTGAGAGATTTGTAATGCTGGTCATCATGGCTGAACGACAGGTCATCGCAGAACAGGATGAAACGGTGCGAAGCCGCCCGCAGATGGTTCAGCAGGCGCGCGACCGAGCCCATATCCTCGCGCTGAAGTTCCACCAGTTTGAGGTCCGGAAAATCCGCCTGCAAAGTGCCATGGACCGCTTTGACAAGGCTGGACTTACCCATACCCCTAGCGCCCCACAGCAACGCATTGTTGGCTTTGAACCCGGCCGCAAATCGCCGTGTGTTATCCAGCAGCGTATCACGAGAGCGGTTGATGCCCACCAGCAGATCCAGATCGACGCGATTGACCTGCGCGACCGGTTCCAGCCTGTCTGGCTCAACGTGCCAGACGAACGCCGGGGCGGCCCCGAAATCAGGCGCGGCCAGCGGGGCCGGTGCCATACGCTCCAGCGCGTCAGCGATGCGGTTCAGGGCTTGGTCGTCCATAGGCTCCTCCGGTCCGTCTTGCGGGTTTCAAACCACGTTCAGGCCTGCGCAACAAGAGCTCTGCACAAAAAAGGCGCGCCCCGGGGGACGCGCCTGATTGTAATCAGCAGAGAAGGTTACTTGCCTTCTTCTTCCCGAACTATTTCTTCGTCGGCTTCTTCTTCGTCGTCGTAATAGCCGTCTGCACGCAACTGTTCTTCCCGCTTCTTCTCGACCCGTGCGACCAGGAAGATCGAAATCTCGTACAGGCCGTAGACGACGACGAACAGGATGACCTGAGTGATCACGTCCGGCGGTGTCACCAGTGCGGCCAGCACCAGAATGGCGACAACGGCGTATTTCCGTACCGATCCCAGACCCTCTGCCGTGACCAGCCCCGCCTTGCCCATCAGGGTCAAGAGAACGGGCAATTGGAAACACAGACCAAAGGCGACGATGAACTTGATCGTCAGGTTCAGGTATTCCTGTGCGGATCCCTGAAATACGACGCTCAGTGGTGCGGCGGTTGCGCCTTCGGTCACGGCCTCACCTTCGGCCCCGAATTGCTGGAAGCCAAGGAAGAAGTCATAAGCCAGCGGCGTCACGACGTAGAAGGCAAAGCTTGCGCCCAGCAGGAACATGAAGGGAGATGCGATCATGAACGGCAGGAACGCGTTCTTTTCCGACCGGTACAGGCCCGGTGCCACGAACCGCCACATCTGCATCCCGATATACGGGAACGCCAGAATGAAACCGCCCAGAAGCGAGACCTTGATGGCAACAAAGAAGCCTTCCTGCGGTGAAATGAAGATCAGCCCACAATCCTGCCCGCGCTCGGCGAGCACCTCACACAAGGGGTTTGTCAGGAAGTTAAACAGCGGCGTCGCGACGGTGAAGCAGATCACCATCCCGATCAGAAACGCCACAACACAGTGAATAAGCCGCGTGCGCAGTTCCGCCAGATGCTCGATCAGCGGGGCTGAGCTGTCTTCGATCTCGTCGGTCTTTGTCATGTCTTGCTTTCAGTCTTCAGCGCGGCTTCGGCCTCTTCGGCTTTGGCCAGCGCATCCGCAGCTTCCTTGGCCTTGCGTTCAGCGGCGGCCCGGGCGGTTGAGGCTTGAATCTTCTTGGCCTGCTCAGCACGCTCGGCGGCGAGTTTGCCGGTTTCGCTGTCGGGGTCGAACTTGGTCGGGTCCATGCTCTTGGCCATTTCCTGCGCAGCTTCTTTCACGCCGTCCATGGCGGTGTTTACAGGATTGGTGGCCGCATTCAGGCCCTTCTTGATCTCGTTCACACCTGCCTGATCCGCCGCCTCGTTCATGGCGCTGCTGAATTCGCGCGCCATGCCGCGGGCCTTGCCGACCCACCGGCCGACATTGCGGAACAGCACCGGAAGGTCCTTTGGCCCCACAACGATCAGGGCAACAATGCCGATGACCAGAAGCTCGGTCCAGCCCAGATCAAACATCTGCGCTTAGGCCTTGTCTTTGTCGGTCTCAGGCGTGACGTCTTTCGCCACCTCGGCCGCATCCTGCTCCAGTTCGTCCGCGCCCTCTTTGACGCCGCGCTTGAACGAGGTGATGCCCTTGCCCACTTCGCCCATCAGCGAGCTGATTTTGCCGCGGCCAAACAGCACCAGCACCACAACTGCGATCAGCAGAAGACCGGGAAGGCCGATATTGTTGAGCATGTCTCTTCTCCTTTGAAGTCGGCGCGCTGCGCCGGGAATGTGATCTGCGTCTTTGTTTACGCCCGAGCGGCCCATCGCAAAAGCGTATCAGTGGTGTTCCGCCCTCAAAATTGAACGGATCACGCTTTTTTTGAAGACTCGCATTTTCCAACTGACAGGTTTATGTCAGTTGCTAAGGCGTAATACGAACCTGTCTCAAACGAAACAGGAGCGTCACGTGACACAAATCGCAGAAACCGTAACCTTCAAACTCGCGGCCGATGTAACAGAGGAGGATTTCGTGAACATCATGAAGGGCACAGAATCCTTTGTTCGGAATGCAAATGGCTTTGTCTTCCGGCGCCTCAGTTCGGGTGAGGACGGGCTTTGGACCGACACTGTCATCTGGGCCGACATGGATTGCGCTCAGGCTGCCGCAGATGCCTTTCCCAAGCAGGATTTCGCCCCAGCCGTGATGGCTGCAATTGCGCCCGACACCGTGACCATGCGCCACGATGCGATCCACTGGACCATCGGAGCGTCATGACCAGCAGGGCATCCTATGCGCCGTACTGATCGGCTGTTCGATATCATCCAGATCCTGCGCGACGGAAAACTGCACCGCGCGCAGGACATCGCGGACCGGCTCGAGGTGTCAGTCCGCACGATCTATCGCGACATGGATACGCTGGTTGCCTCCGGCGTCCCGGTCGAGGGCGAACGCGGCGTGGGATACATGGTACGCGAGCAGATCACCCTGCCCCCGCTGAACCTGACCCCCGCCGAACTTGAGGCGTTGAATCTCGGCATGGCCATCGTCGCCGAGGCTGCCGACCCTGACTTAAAAGCTGCGGCCGAGTCGCTAGCGGACAAGATCGACGCCGTGCTGCCCACACAGGTCGTGGCCGAAGCGGACAGTTGGAAATTCGCCGTTTACCCATTTGCCGATGCAGCGCGGGGTTTGGCCCATATGGCGCCAATCCGCGCCGCCATCAAATCCCGCCAAAAGCTGCGCCTGGTTTATCGTCGGATTGATGGTGTTCTGACCGACAGGGTCGTACGCCCCCTGCATATGGAATACTGGGGGCGCGTCTGGACGCTGACATCATGGTGCGAACTGCGCCAGGGGTTTCGCGTCTTTCGTATTGATCTGATCGAAACCGTCTCGCCATTGCCCGAGGTTTTTGCAGACGAACCGGGCAAACGCCTAAGCGATTACGACCCGCACGCCTGACCGTTACACCTTCACCGCAGATAAGGTTCCGGATCGACGGATTCGAACCCTTTGCGCACCTCAAAGTGGACATAGGCATTGTCGCCACCCCGCAAGGACGCGATCTTTTGGCCGCGTTTTACACGGTCGCCCTTTTTGACGGTGATTTTCTCGACATTGGCGTAAACCGTCAGCAGATCGCTATTGTGTTTGACGACAACGATCGGCACCTGATCAGCGTCCGCCGTGATTGCGGCGACAGTTCCCGCTGCTGCGGCATTCACTGGACTGCCGGGCGCAGCGGCAATATCGATCCCCTCGTTCTTGCCTTTGTCATAGGTCCGAATGATCGTTCCGGTGGCCGGCATCCCAAGCGCCGAATTGCTTTGGTTGGTGGGCGCTTCGGCGGTCACATCCGGGGCGGGCGTCGCCGGCGCAATGACCTCATCCGGCAGCGGCTGAGTTGCACTTGGGGGCGTCGGCGTTGGTGAGCCCTGCCCCGGTTGCGTGATCGTGGTCGCAGGAACCGCAGCCGCCTGTCGTGGTGCTGGCTGGTTCTTGATCGGGATCAGCAGAAACTGCCCCTCGCGCACCGTAAAGTCCGAACCCAGCCCGTTCCATTCCGCCAGCGCATCTACCGGCACGTCATACAACCGGGCAATCGTATAGGCGGTCTCACCGCGCTTGACCTTGTGCCGAATCGGCTCCGGTCCTGCCGCCGGAGCGGGTGTCGGGGCCGGAGCTGCAGCCGGTTTCGCGGGCTCCAGTGTCGACGTACGCACCGCCCCATCTGCCGGAGCTTCGTCAATCGCGGTACCGGCTATCGTCGCGATATCGACGGTACTGGCTGCGCTGACTGCACGCGGCAATGCGACCACTTCACCGTCCCGCAAGGGATCTGTTGCTTGAAGGCCATTGAACCGCGCCACTTCTGCTGCGGGCAGACCAACCCGTGCCGCGACATCGTTAACGGTATCGCCACGACGTGCCACCGCCACCTGATAATTCGGATAGGTGATCACACCGCGCGCATCGGGTGCGGGCCGGCTTCCAGTCGCCGCAAGCGCCGCGTCTGCCGTGGAGAACCCACCGACATTCCCACGCAGGTCATAGTCCAGGGGGCCTTCGCATCCGGCCAGAAACGCCAAGGACGCCGCACCCGCCACAATTGCTGATTTGGAAACTGCTCTCATTTTTCTGTCCTCAACACCTGCCCCTGTTGTCCGGGGTTCCAGCGCATTTCGCAAATATTACTTTACGCCCCATCTTTGCCAAGCCCCTCAAGCAGGGGCACGAACCGAACGGGTAACAATTCGTCATAGTCCAAGCCGGTCTCGGTGCGCCTGACCCGGATCAGGGTCTGAACCGCATCCGACTGTCCCACCGGCAAAACCATGATACCGCCGATTTTGAGCTGCGCCAAGAGCGGCCCGGGCGGGTCCTCGGCAGCAGCCGTCACGATGATACGATCAAACGGCGCTTGTTCAGGTAAACCGAAGGAACCATCTGACAGCATCGCCGTCACATTGGTCAGGCCCATCTCGCGAAACAACTGCCCTGTTTCGCGCACCAGACGCTTATGGCGCTCAACGGTGTAAACCCGGCGCGCCAGTTTTGCCAGGATCGCCGCCTGGTAGCCCGAGCCCGTGCCGACTTCCAGCACGGTGTCCCGCGGGCGCACGTCCAGCGCCTGTGTCATCAGGCCGACCACCGACGGCTGGCTGATCGTCTGGCCACAGGCAATCGGCAGCGGAGTGTCCTCATATGCCCGCTCGGCAAACAAACCTTTAACGAAACACCCCCGGTCGACCTGCTCCATCGCGGCCAGCACGCGGGCATCCGTTACCCCGCGCGACCGCAGGGCAAAGAGGAATTGCATGGTAGTTTGTGGATCTGGTCCGCTCATTCGATTGACTTCAGTTTCTCCAGCACGTCATGCGCCGTCAGGTCGGCGCGCATGGGCGTGACGGAAATATAGCCCTCCAGGTTAACCGCGGCATCAGTGCCCGGCGCCGTGGGATTGTGTTGATACCCGCCCTTGATCCAGAGGAACCGCCGTCCCGAAGGCGAGCTGTGCGGTTCCACCGAAAAGCGGGTATCCCTCCGATAGCCCTGCGCTGCGATACGCGTACCCAGCACTTCATCTGCTGGAACAGGAGGAAAATTTACGTTGTAGAACAGGCGGTAATCGCCTTGTTCTGATGGAGTTGCATCCAGAATGCGACGCACAAGGTCCGCACCGAAGCGAGTCGCGGTCTCGAACGGATCGTCCAGCCCAAGATTGCGTGGGCCAAAGTACTGCGACAAGGCAATCGCAGGAATGCCCTGCAAAGCCGCCTCCATCGCGCCGCCTACAGTGCCGGAATACAAGGTGTTTTCAGCCGAGTTATTGCCCCGGTTCACGCCGGACAACACCAGATCGGGTGCTGCGTCCTTCATCACGTCATGAAGGCCAGCCAACACGCAGTCGGCGGGCGAACCTTCGGCGGCATAGCGACGCTCGCCCAGTTTGGCGACCATCATCGGGTGCGTGTAGCTGATACAATGACCAACGCCGGATTGCTCGAAGGCAGGCGCGACGACCCAGACCTCACCATCCGGGCCCGCAACATCGGCGGCAATCGCCTCCAGAGCGATCAGCCCCGGTGCATTGATCCCGTCGTCATTGGTCAGAAGAATACGCATGCCCCATCACCCCAGCGTTTTGACCTTGATAGACCCGCCCCCGCGCGTCGGCAAGCAAAGGGCACGTGCAATCTGATGCTTTCGCGCACCACTTGGGTCAAAACTGTGACTTCAGACCCTATTTCGGGAAAACAAAGCACCTGTCGCGGCGGATGGTCAGCCACATAACCCGCCCCGAACTTGGAACAAAAACATTCGGCACGGTGGCCTTCAGGATCGAGCCGTCATGGTCCATCCGGAACTCAACGAGGCTCTCATTGCCGAGGAACCGGGCCCGTTCGACAACACCACGTGCGGCAACACCGTCAGTGGGCGTCGGCAGCGGTCCCTTACCGTTGCGGTCAAAGTCCAACCGGACGTGCTGAGGACGAAAGACGATTTCAACATCCGTGTTATCCGGAACACCCGGCGCCAGGAATTGCCCAAAAGGGGTTTCGGCCAAAGCTCCATTCACTTTGGCCCGCAAAACATTGACATCGCTGAAAAATGCTACCGCTGCCTTGTCTGCCGGTCGCGTATAAACGTTGTAAGGCGCGCCTTGCTGCACGATCTTGCCGCGTCGCATCAGGGCGATTTCGTCGGCCATACGCATCGCCTCTTCCGGCTCATGCGTGACCAGTACGACGGCGGCATCCTCTTCTTTCAGGATCGCCAGCGTCTCATCCCGAATGCCGTCCCGCAAACGGTTGTCGAGGCCCGAGAACGGCTCGTCCATCAGCATGATCCGTGGTCGCGGAGCCAAAGCGCGGGCCAGTGCAACACGTTGCTGTTCACCACCGGACAGATGATGCGGGAAGTTGTCGACGAACCGCATCAGGTCGACCTTTTTCAGCAGTTCTTCAACGCGGGCACGTTTCTCGTCCCGATGCCCTTTCAGTCCGAAAGCCACATTGTCGGCAACGCTCAGATGGGGAAACAGCGCAAAGTCCTGAAACATCAGGCCAATCTCGCGCCGTTCGGGTGGCACGCGGAATACCGTGTCGCAGATCAGCTTACCGTCGACATAGATCTCGCCGGACTCCTGCATCTCGACCCCGGCGATCATGCGCAGCGTGGTGGACTTACCGCAGCCAGAAGGCCCCAGCAGGCACGTCACCTGCCCCGCCTGCACGGTCAGAGAGACGTCATCCACGACAACGCGCCCCTCATACCGGGCGATCAGATTTCGGATTTCCAGTCGAGGAGGAGTAGCGTTTTCTGTCACCGATGGACCCCGTTGCCTTTCCCGATCAAATCCATCGGGCTTGGGCGGGGATAACAACCCCGCCCGTCAGGCGCAAGAGATCAGCAGCACCCGCCGGTTGCTGCCTCCCCCATTGCTTCAAACGGGCTTTCGCCGCCGCAGCCTTCGAAAATTCCGTAATGGGTCGAGAAATCGCCGATGAGCTCGAAATGTCGCGCAAAACGCGTGTCTTTCAGCATCATCCAGGTGTTGCCGCAGACCGGAAAGACCTTGCCTGCCTCTATCGCGTGGTGATCATCCAGTTCGAAGACATGCGGCGCATTCGATATCGTGCCCTTGTAGATCACGGCCTGACCGTAGTCCTCGCAAGCAGGCTCCAACTCTGGCAGTTTGAACAACCGGTACGTGGCCGAGAGGAATTTCAACGGTGCCACCCGTTCCTCAAGCACCGGATTTTCTATGGTCAGCGGGCGATGGGTCACTCGACGCGGGTCACCGAACCCGGCCTTGCGCGAGATGGTCAGGAAGTCATTCCAATACAGCGCCCCTGAGAGGCATTCGCCATAAAGCACCTCATCCTCGGCCATTTCCTTGGGCACGCGGCGGTCTGCATAGACGTCAGAGAAATACATCTCGCCGCCGTCTTTCAGCAGACGATGCGCGCCGCGCAACACAGCCTCTTTGTCAGTGGCTAGGTTGATGACGCAGTTCGACACGATGATATCAAAGGAACCGGGCTCCAGATCGAGCGCATCCAGTTTTTCGATATAGCCGAGGTGGAATTCGACGTTTGACGCGCCATGTCCAAAGGCTTGCGCGTGATAGTCTTGGTGAGCACGGGCGACATCCAGCTGCTCGGGCGTCATGTCGACGCCGACCACACGGCCCTTTTCGCCCACCATCGCGGACAGGGCGTAAACGTCCCTTCCGGCGCCGCACCCGAGGTCCAGAATACGCATCCCTTCAAGGTCCAGCGGCGCGATCAGGCCGCAGCCATAATAACGGGTCAGCACTTCATCGTGGACTTTCGACAGGATCTTTTTGAGGTGATCGGGCATGTCATCAGGTGTGCAACACGCGTTTGTCTGCAAGTCGTCACTGCCCTGCAGCACTTCGCCATAGTAATTCTGCACTGCCTCATGCTTCATCGCGGTTTTCCTTTTTCCCGGTGGCTGCAAAGCAGCTAATGCACCGCACCGCCCGGTGCAATCCGGGCGCGAACATTCTGACGAAAGCGTGAGAAAGTGTTGGTGTCAGGCCAACAGATCGAATTCAACACCTGCGCGCACTTTGCCGTTCACCTGGATCTCAAGCCGGTGCGCGCCGGGAACCAGTTTGAACGTCGTCGCGTCACCCTTCAGCTTGTGCTTTTTGCTGAGGGTCAGCGTTCGGTCTTTCAACTCGGACTGTTTCAGCTTGTGAACTTTAGGCGAAGTTTTTCCGCCAGGGCGTTGAAAGTGAACAATATAGTCGACAAGAACAGGGTGATCCTCTGCGCCGTTTAGCGTGACGTCGAACTCAAGTGCGCCGCCAATCCGAGCCTCACCATTGATCTTCACATCCACTGCAATCTCGGCGTCCGGGTCAAAGCCAAGCATCGCCATCGCTCGCGGATGCCCCGCTTTCACAAGGCCGCGCAGGGTATGCGAAGTTATCCAATCCAGTTCCGCCTGATCCTGCTGAGCTGAGCGTGCCCAGCCTTGCAAACGATCCAGCACCAGATCCGGGTTCTTTTTGGTAATGTCATTGAGATGGTTCGCCACCGACCGCGTGACGTAGCGCGTACTATCCGAATGCAGTTGGTCCAGCAATGGCAAGGGATCCGTCAGTTCCAACCCAACCGCCTGCCCCCAAGGCAAGCGCGGGCGTGTCCCCTCGCTGACCAGTCGGCGCACGTGATAGCTGTCATGCGCACACCAATCTTCCATCTGCGCTAACACCTGTTGGGGATAGGCGTTAAGGAATGGACGAATGGCCCATTCCATCGAAAACCGCTGAGTCAGCTCTGCAAGAACGTCCAAAGACTGATCCGGATGATCCATCCCAACGGACACGACCCAACCCCCCAGTGGCGCGAAGATGAAGTCACCGAAGTCATCATCCGTCTTTTCGGGGTCCAGTGGAGGAGGCAGCGCGCGCAACAGGACCGGGGCGATGGCCGGTAAATCTCCGGGCACTGAGCTTTGCAGACATTCGGCGATCCAAGCCATACGCTCTTTCAATTCCAGATCCAGCAGGCGCGACATGACCTGTGCCTGGAATGCTTCCGCGTCAAAGGTTGGGTCTGCGCCAGCAAAAAGTCCGGCCAGATAACGGGTCTTTTCTGCGTTAAACAGCTGGTCTTTCAATGAAAAATTCTGAGCCATCTCTACATCGTCAGGTTTGTGGCGCCGCCATCCAGCAGAATGTTCTGCCCAACGATGAAACCGGCATGTTGCGAGCACAAGAACGCACAAGCTGCACCAAACTCGTCCCGCGTTCCATACCGACGCGCGGGGATAGTCGCCGCGCGCGCTGCGCGGGCCTCGTCAATCGAAATCCCTTTTTCCTTTGCCACGCCGCCATCCAGCGAGTTCGCACGGTCTGTGGCGTGGATACCCGGCAGCAGGTTGTTGATCGTTATCCCTTTGGGTGCGACCTGGCGCGCTGTTCCGGCAACGTAACCGGTCAGACCTGTACGAGCTGCATTCGATAGTCCCAGCGCCGGGATCGGCGCGCGCACCGATTGCGAAGTGATGTTGACCACCCGGCCCCAACCCTTGTCCATCATGCCCGGCAGAAGTGCCTTCATGAACGCAATCGGCGTCAGCATGTTGGAATCCAGCGCCTTGATAAAATCGTCGCGATCCCAGTCCGACCACAGGCCCGGAGGCGGCCCACCTGCGTTTGTTACAAGGATATCAACGCCCTGCGCCGCTTCGATCACCTGCGCCTGCCCCTCGGATGACGTCACATCGTAAGCCACCGTCTGGACCTGTACGCCGTGTTCCGCGCGAATACGCTCAGCCGACGCCTCCAAGGCTTCAGGACCTCGCGCGTTCATCACCAGATCAACTCCGGCAGCGGCCAGAGCCTCGGCACACCCCAAACCCAGCCCCTTACTGCTGGCACAGACCAGCGCGCGTTTTCCTTTTATCCCAAGATCCATCTGATCCTCCCTGACTTTGCCGAAACATCTAGCACCAGCCTTTCAGGGAAGACCAGCGGCCGATCATGGATCAGTAAAAGAACTCTTCGCGCACGATTTTACCGTCCGCGACGTGGTAAACGGCGACTTCACGCATATCAAAACTGTCGCCGCTTTCCTTCATTGTGCCTTTCACCTCAAAGATCACGGCAAAGCGGTCGTCACCATGCAGTAACGGATCACTGACTGATCCGCCGGTAACTTCGGTAGAGTTTTTCCACCATTCCTGCTTACCGCGGATCGCGTCCCGGCCATGAGCCTCGCGACCAATACCCAAGGCATCGACGGATTCGATCGAAACGGCATCGGCGGCATAAAGCTTGTCCAGATTTTCCATCGCCCGGTTTTCCCGGCATCCGGCAACGAGCTCTTCGGCAATTTCTTTAATATTCATCACACCCCTCCATCATTTGTTCACTATACGTTCTCATTGCCATATACGGGCGATTCTGAACAGTCCCTTTGTCTTGCCTCGGCAGGTTTCCCCGCATATACGCGCGTTCATGCTTGATACCGCCTCGAACCAACCCGTATTGCCGCCCGAGATCGCCCGGCGCCGGACATTCGCCATCATCTCGCACCCGGATGCGGGCAAGACGACGCTGACTGAAAAGTTCCTGTTGTACGGGGGCGCGATTCAGATGGCCGGTCAGGTGCGCGCCAAGGGTGAGGCACGGCGGACGCGCTCGGACTTCATGCAGATGGAGAAAGATCGGGGCATCTCGGTCTCGGCATCGGCCATGTCGTTCGACTATGACAACTTCCGGTTCAATCTGGTGGATACGCCCGGTCACTCGGACTTTTCCGAGGATACCTATCGCACGCTGACCGCAGTGGACGCCGCCGTCATGGTTATCGACGGTGCGAAAGGTGTGGAAAGCCAGACGCAGAAGTTGTTCGAGGTCTGCCGCCTGCGCGACCTGCCGATTCTGACCTTCTGTAACAAAATGGACCGCGAAAGCCGCGATACGTTCGAGATTATCGACGAAATTCAGGAAATGCTGGCCATTGATGTGACCCCCGCAGCGTGGCCCATCGGTGTGGGCCGCGATTTCATCGGCTGCTATGACATGCTGCGCGACCGGTTGGAACTGATGGACCGCGCCGACCGTAACAAGGTCGCCGAAAGCATCGAGATCAACGGGCTGGACGACCCGAAACTGGCCGAGCATGTGCCCGAACACCTTCTGGAAAAGCTGCTGGAAGAGGTCGAGATGGCGCGCGAGTTGTTGCCCAAGCTTGATCCGCAGGCGGTACTTGAGGGGCATATGACTCCGATCTGGTTTGGCTCGGCCATCAACTCGTTCGGCGTGAAGGAACTGATGGAGGGCATTGGTGCCTACGGCCCACAGCCGCAGATCCAATCCGCCGAACCGCGTCAGATCGCGCCCGATGAGAAGAAGGTCGCCGGCTTTGTGTTCAAGGTGCAGGCCAACATGGACCCCAAGCACCGCGACCGAGTTGCTTTCGTGCGCATGGCCTCGGGCCATTTCAAACGCGGCATGAAACTGACCCATGTGCGGTCGAAAAAGCCGATGGCAATCTCGAACCCTGTCCTGTTCCTCGCCTCCGACCGCGAACTAGCCGAAGAGGCCTGGGCCGGCGACATCATCGGCATCCCCAACCACGGCCAGCTGCGCATCGGCGACACGCTGACCGAAGGCGAAGCGCTGCGGGTGACCGGCATCCCGTCCTTCGCACCGGAACTGCTGCAAGGCGTCCGCGCAGGCGACCCGATGAAGGCCAAGCATCTGGAAAAAGCCCTGATGCAATTCGCCGAAGAAGGCGCGGCCAAGGTGTTCAAACCGTCCGTTGGTTCCGGCTTTATCGTCGGCGTCGTTGGCGCGCTGCAGTTCGAAGTGCTGGCCAGCCGGATCGAGATGGAATACGGCCTGCCCGTGCGGTTCGAGGCATCTCAGTTCACCTCTGCCCGTTGGGTCAGCGGTGACAAGGCCGAGGTCGACAAGTTCGTCAACGCCAACAAGCAGCACATTGCCCATGACCACGATGGCGACATCGTCTATCTGACGCGCCTGCAATGGGACATCGACCGGGTTGTGCGGGACTACCCAGAGCTGAACCTGACCGCCACGAAAGAGATGATGGTGTGATGCTAATGGCCGATTGCACACGCGTTAATGCCTGTGCAAGCTTACGCGCATGAGTGATGAATCTCTGTATCTTTCGGGGCGTATTCCAGGCACTGTGCGCGAGCAATGCAATCTGAGAAAACTGTTTGAATTCAGCGTCGAATCGCCCGACGCTTATCTTGGCAACTCCCGTCGTCACAGCGTCATTTGGCAGGTTCGGGCATGACGACTTGGGGGATCGTGTCCATGGTCCGCGGGTCCACCGAGGACATCCTTAGGTTCGCGGCACATCACCTCGATCTGGGCGTAGACTACATGTACATCTACATGGACGAGCCCAACCCGGAAGCTCACAAAGCGCTTCGCAAACACCCGAAGATCAGAGCGCGAATCTGCGATGATGCGTTCTGGGAGAAACGCAACCGAGTCCGGCCGGAAAGGCATCAGGTTCGCCAGACGCTGCATGCGACTTTTGCCTATCGCAACACCGATCTGGATTGGCTGGCCCATATCGACGTTGACGAATTTCTGTCGTCCTCAAAACCCATCCGGGAATTGCTGCAATCCGTCCCGTCCAATACCCCAGCTGTCCGCGTCCGCCCTATGGAAGTGATGGTCGGCGGAGACGACCTGTACAAGGCCCATATCCCAGCCGGCCCGGGCCGCTCGGCGCTTGTGCAGTCGCTTTACCCCAACTATGGGGAATTTGTTTTGGGCGGGTTTCTCAGCCATGTTCAGGGCAAGTTGTTTGTCCGAACCGGGCTGGAAAGACTGAACTTTCGTATCCACAATCTGTTTCAAAACAAAGAGCTTTTGCCCTGCAAATTTGAATTGCCCGGGTTGGAGTTGTGCCATCGCCACGCCGTGGATTGGGACCATTGGATGGCTCACTATCAATTCCGGATGGAGCGGGGCTCATACCAACCCGGTATGTCACCCAATGTCCCCCGTGAGCTGGGCGGTTTGAACAAAAATGAACTGTTTAACTGGATTGAAACGGAACAGGGCATAGACGGCCTGCGCGCATTCTTCGATGAAATCAGCGGTGCAGACCCGGACGTACGGGCACGGCTGCAAGAGTATGGCCTGATCCGGCACAGACCGCTGGATCTGGATGCGAAGATTGTGAAACACTTTCCCGGAAGCTGCTGAATTGTTGCGAAAAATCTGCAGCGGGAATTGGTGACATCAGGTTAAGGGGTCTTCATTTGACGCTGCCCCACGATTTTGTTATGTCCGCGCAAAGCCGAAATGTGCCTGACAGCGCATGGCCATCCGGGCCCGGCATACCTTTGACGCGCGGGCCAGGTTTAGTGTCCGCATGAACCGGACATACATGACAAAATTTAACGAACTGAACCTGAACCCGAAGGTCCTCAAAGCCATTGAGGAAGCAGGATACGAAACGCCCACTCCGATTCAGGAGGGCGCTATCCCCCCCGCGCTTGAAGGGCGCGACGTGCTTGGGATTGCGCAAACCGGCACTGGCAAGACCGCCAGCTTCACCCTGCCCATGATCACCCTGTTAGCCCGTGGCCGTGCACGCGCACGAATGCCGCGTTCGCTGGTACTCTGCCCGACGCGGGAATTGGCGGCACAGGTGGCCGAAAACTTCGATACGTACTCCAAACACCTGAAACTGACCAAAGCGCTGTTGATTGGCGGAGTCAGTTTCAAGGAGCAAGAAGCGCTGATCGACCGCGGCGTTGACGTACTGATCGCGACGCCAGGCCGTCTGCTGGACCACTTCGAACGCGGCAAGCTGTTGCTGACTGGCGTTCAGATCATGGTGGTGGACGAAGCCGACCGGATGCTGGATATGGGCTTTATCCCCGATATCGAACGCATCTTCTCGCTGACGCCCTTCACGCGCCAAACCCTGTTCTTCTCGGCCACCATGGCGTCCGAGATTGAGCGGATTACTGACACCTTCCTGTCAGCCCCGGCCCGGATCGAGGTTGCTCGTCAAGCCACCGCGTCCGAGACCATCGAACAGGGTGTCGTGATGTTCAAAGGCGGTCGCCGCGACCGCGAGGCCAGCGCCAAGCGCAAGACCCTGCGCGCGCTGATCGACGCCGAGGGTGATAAGTGCACCAACGCGATCATCTTCTGCAACCGTAAGACAGACGTGGATATCTGCGCGAAATCGCTGAAGAAATACGGCTATAACGCTTCAGCCATTCACGGCGATCTGGATCAGTCACAACGGATGAAGACACTGGACGGGTTCCGCGATGGCTCACTGCGCCTTCTGGTGGCGTCTGATGTGGCCGCGCGTGGGTTGGATATCCCGTCGGTGAGCCACGTGTTCAACTTCGACGTCCCCGGCCACGCCGAGGATTACGTACACCGCATCGGTCGTACGGGCCGGGCTGGACGTGAAGGCAAAGCCATCACCATCTGCTCAAAGCGTGATGAAAAGGCTCTGGATGCGATTGAAAAACTGATCCAGAAGGAAATCCCGCGGATCGACAATCCGATCAAAGAAGAGCCCAAGGACGAAGCGCCGAAGCCCGAGAAGAAAGCCAAACCTTCCGAAGGCAAAAAGAGCGAGGCCAAAAAAGCCGACCGCAAAAAGGACAAGGACTCCAAAGGTCGCGGTCGCCGCGATGACGGTGGCGCCGCGGTTGTGGGCATGGGCGATCACCTGCCCAGCTTCATCGCTCTGAGTTTTGATGAGCGTCGGGCAGGCTAAATAGCCAATACCAGTGCCAGTATCGAGGCACCAAGCAACGTCATCCCGGCGATCTCACGCCGGGTGATGCTTTCCCTGAAAAACAAGATCGAGGCAAACAGGCTGAGGATCAACTCAACCTGCCCCAATGCTTTGACGTAAGCCGCGTTTTGCAGCGTGAAGGCGAAAAACCAACAGAACGACCCGCACAGGCTGGTCAGGCCAACAAACACGCCGGTCCTGCGCGTGTCCCATACCGCACGCAGTTCTGCTCTGTCGCGCCACAACAACCACAGACCCATGCTGAAGAACTGGAACGACACCACGACGGCCAGCGTGATCAATGCGCGGTACCAGGCATCGATATCCCCCAGTTCCAAGGACGCGCCGCGATAGCTGACGGATGAGAAGGCAAACAGAACGCCTGAGCCCAACCCAAGGCGTGATGCCCGATTGGTGAGGTTTTCCCACCAAACCCCTTCCCCACCGGGATTTTTCGACAAGAGTAACACAGCCATCAATCCCAGAATGATTGCGAACAACGCGCCGGAAGACACCTGATCGCCCAGGATCAAGAACCCGACGATCGCGGTCTGGATGACCTCGGTCTTTTTGAACGTGATACCCACCGCGAAATTGCGCTGTTTGAACAAGGCAACCACACAGATGGTCGCCAAAATCTGCGTGGTCCCGCCGATCACCGCAAACAGCCAAAAACGCCCGGTCAGGGACGGCAGGCCGAAACCCGTTATCTGCATCGCCACGACCAGGCCCAAAACTGCCAGAGGCATCGAGTAAGCAAAACGGGCAAAGGTCGCACCAGCCGCTGAAAGCTTCACGGTGCTCAGAGATTTCTGCAGCATGAACCGCACGGTCTGAAACGCGGCAGCGGCGATAGTGACGGGAATCCATAAACTCATGGATTCCCTTGTGTCTTCAAATCAGCCCTTTGGCCAGAGCGGATGCTGGACCGGGTCTTTGGCGCGCCAGAAATAGGACCGAAAGATCTCAGCGTACGAGCGATAGACATAGGCTTCGTTGCTGGCCAGATAGCTGTCCTTACCGGCGCGATAGAGTGCCGGCAAACGATACCATGGCGCGCCCGGGTTCATGTGATGAACAACGTGCAGGTTGTTGTTTAGAAACAGAAATGCTAGCAGGCCGCGATCTTCGACAATAACCGTTCGCGCCCTTGATTCCTCATGGGCGCGGTGCTCAAGGAAGGTACGAATCTTGACCAGCCCCAATCCGATATAGGCCGACAGAACAAAGGCCCAGATCGGCATCGGAGACTGTGCGACAATCCACAAAACGGCGACCACCCCGAGCAGATGTAGCGCCCATGCCAGCAGAATGTCGCGATCCCCGCGCAGCGCGCCGCGAAGCTCATCCCGGAAGAACGTGTATTGTCCGATAGCGGGGCCTAGCACGATACGCCCGAACAGCGTGTTGTTCGCGGAAAGCAGCCATTTCTGCCAATCAGCCAGAGTGTTCCAGACCTTTGGGTCAAGATAGTTCGACTCGGGGTCGTCATAGGGATCGGTCAGGGTCGAGTCCCGATGGTGCGCCAGATGCAGGTCCCGGAACCTGTTGTAGGGAATGAGCAAGGTAAGCGGCAGCGCCATCAGCGCTTCGTTCAGCCAACGGGTGCGAAATGGATGTCCATGCAGCGCCTCATGCGTCAGTGACGAGTGCAGCGCCGCGACAAGCCCCATTGCCGGAATGGCCAGCCATACGGGCAGCGTGAAAATCACCGCCAACCATGCCGCATAGCAGGCCAAAATCAGGGCAAAGGTGCCCCACTCGGGTCCCGGCCGCTCAGACATTGCGACCCCATGTGATTCCGGCCCAAACACGCTCGTAAATCACGTAAAGAGTCAGCCCAATTGCCGTGTTCACAACGGCCAGTGTCCCTCCGACTGTCGCTGAGCCTGTAGCGACCAGCCCAACCAGAGTCATCATGACCAGGCCCATTGCATTCCACACCACTGCTTTCACGACAGATCTTCGTCGCGTTTCCATTCCGTCACCCATATTGTTGTTATATTTTGAGAATTACGTATCTGGGCCGGGGTTGAAAATTCTGAATATGATTAACAAAACTCATCACTTGTGATATTTTTCATCATATGACGGATAAAATAGACAAACGAGACCGCGCTGCGCAGTTCAGGCTACGTCTTGCCCGCGCCATGGAGGAACGACAGGTCAGCCAAAGCGCGCTGGCGCGAAATATTGGCGTCGATCGTTCAACTGTGTCACAGCTTTTGACCGGAGAAGGTGCGCGGCTTCCGAACGCGCATGTGGTGGGCAGCTGTGCCTCGGCGCTGGGGGTATCTGCGGATTGGTTGCTCAGCCTGTCTGATCGACCTGAAAGCGCCGCTGAGTTGCTGGCGAGTTCCCTGAGCATGACCAAGGCCCCACGCGCGCTGGTTGATGAGCGTATTTTCGAATGGCACAAAGAAGCTGCGGGCTACAAAGTCCGGTATGTTCCGGCGACCTTACCGGACATGTTGAAATCCCGCGCCGTGCTGGAATGGGAATACGCCCCACATCTGGGCCGGACAGCGGATCAGGCCATTGGTGCCTCGGCAGATCGTCTGACATGGATGCGCAGCGCACAATCCGACTATGAAATCGCGATGCCGCTGTATGAGGTCGACAGCTTCGCCCGCGCGACTGGCTACTATGAAGGGTTGTGCCCGAAAATCCGTTTGGACCAGATCGATCACCTGCTTGAGGTGTGCGAGCAGCTTTACCCCCGTCTGCGCATCTATCTTTTCGACGCCAAACGCCTGTATTCCGCGCCGGTCACGATTTTCGGTCCCCTGCTTTGCGTGTTCTATGCGGGCAGCCACTATATGGCGTTTCGTGACCGCGACCGGATCGAAACTTTTACCCGTCATTTCGACACATTGGTACGCGAAGCGGATGTGACCGCGCGGGATTTTCCCGAACACCTCAGGCAATTACGAGCGGCAATCCCCGCCTGATAGCGTTCCCATGATGCGCAAGCCACCAAGGTGTGATATCGTCGCCTGGCGCGAACTTTCGGGCATTCCGATTACAGACGGAGGACCACAGGAATGGACGCATTAAAAACCGCTCAATACGCTCGGGCGCTTTATTCGGCCCACGGTGATCAGGCCGAGGCGGAAGCTGCACAGAAAATGCGCGAGTGTGAAGCCGCCGGGAATATGCAACAGGCCCGGGATTGGCAGGCAGTCCGCCAATCCATCCGCCAGATTCGCGGGCCCAATCAGGGCTGAAACCGCTTAAACCTTTGGGTCGGGGTTAACCGTATGCCCGTCGACGGCAATCACTTGCCCCGACACCAGCCGTGCTGCGTCAGACGCAAGGAACACGGCCATATTGGCGATATCGTGGCCTTCGACAAAGCGCCCCATTGAGGTGCCCGAAGCATAGCCTTCATAAACCTGATCGCGGGTCATGCCTTTGGCATCGGCTTCGCGTTGCAGCACACCTTCCATCCGTGGGCCTTCAACTGCGCCGGGACAGATGGCATTGCATCGCACGCCATGTGGGCCAAGTTCCATAGCCAGCGTCTTGGCCAGCCCGATCATCCCCCATTTAGCAGCCGCATAAGGTGCCCGGTTGGGGTAGCCGTATTGCCCAGCGGTCGAAGACGTGATCACGACCGCGCCGCTACCTTGCCGCTTCAGCAGTGGTGCCGCGTATTTCGAGCAAAGAAACGCCCCTTCCAAGTTGACCGCAAGGCACAAGCGCCAGTCATCCAGAGCCACATCCTCGACCAGGGCCGTCGGTCCTGCGATCCCTGCGTTTGCACATAGGGTGTCCAAGCCGCCCCATTCGGCCTCAATGTCCTTGAACAGAGCGGCCACGGCATCCTCGTCCGCGACATTGGTCACGGACCGTTTCCAATGGGTTGGGCAATCAGACAGAGCCTTCTGATCAACATCCGCCACCCAGACCTTGGCACCGGCTGAATCAAATGCCTCGGCCATGGCACGACCGACGCCCGAGGCGCCAGCCGTGATCAGAACGCGCCCGCTCATGCCGGTTTGCGAATCGCAGCGCCCGCACCTTCCGGATAGGGCAAATCGGCCTGCGCTTCTGCAATCCGGACCATCGCCGCCTCGATCTCGGCCGACGGGGCACTAGGGCGACGGGTTTCAAGGCTGACATGCAGCAGGAAGCTTTCGCCTGTGGCCAGCAGTTTGTCGCCTTCATACATGCTGTGGAACACGTGCAACTTCTTGCCCTGCCCCAACAGCATCTGCGTGCGCACTTCGATCTTCGCGCCAGCGTTTACTTCATCGATGTAACGGATGTGGTTTTCAGCGGTGAAGTAGCTGCCGCCCGATGAAATGTAATCCGCATCGCAGCCGATAATCTCCATGAAACGGTCGGTCGCCGCGGCGAAGGCCTCAAGATACCGGGCTTCGTTCATGTGGCCGTTGTAGTCCGTCCAGTCCAACGGCACCGCGCGTGACAGCGTCAGGATCGGCTGACTCAAATCGGCCTGTTCCATCGTCGGCAAAGCACCTGGTTTCAGCGCAGCATCGTGCTGGTTCAACACCGCGCCCGCACCATAGTTCTGCGCCTTCAACGCGCGCATCATGCCCACCAGGTTGTTGTCGCGAATACGCTCCAACTCGCGGATTGAGTGCATTCCGGACTGTGCATCCGACTGATCGGCGATCATGTCGACCAACTCATCCGTGAATTCCGGCACATCCATCAGCTTGGTCCACGGCCACTTCAGAGCCGGGCCGAACTGCGCCATAAAGTGCCGCATGCCCGCCTCACCGCCAGCCACGCGATAGGTCTCGAACAGCCCCATCTGCGCCCAGCGGATGCCAAACCCCATACGGATCGCTTCGTCGATTTCTTCCGTCGTTGCGATACCGTCTTTGACCAGCCACAGCGCCTCACGCCAGACGGCCTCGAGGAACCGGTCGGCAATATGTGCGTCGATCTCTTTTTTGACGTGCAGTGGGAAAAAACCAACCGATTTTAACAGGTCCTGCGCCCGCTCAACCATCTCGGGCGGGTTCTTGTCGGTCGGCACCAGCTCGATCAGCGGCAACAGGTAGACCGGGTTGAACGGGTGCGTAACTACGATCTGTTCGGGACGCAGCGCGCCGTCCTGAAGTTCCGACGGTTTAAACCCACTGGTCGAAGAGCCGATGATCGCATCCGCGTCACATGCTTCTTGCAAGCCTTTATAAACCTTCAGCTTCAGGTCCAGCCGCTCCGGTACGCTTTCCTGAATCCAAGAGGCACCTTGTACAGCATCTGCCATCTCATCATGGAAGGTCAGCGTGCCTTCAGCTGGCAATGGCACGTCACTCAGCCCCGGCAGAGACCGCCGTGCATTGTCCAGAACCTCGCCAATCTTACGCTCGGCCTCTGGGTCCGGATCGAACACCCGGACATCCCAGCCGTTAAGCAGAAACCGGGCGGCCCATCCGCCGCCGATCACACCACCACCGATGATAGCTGCTGTTTTTGTCATATCTTTTCCTAGTCGATACAGATCACCAGCTCGCGCCCCGTCTCATCCAGATGCGGAATGCATCCGAACTGCGGCGTGACCGCGCTGCATTGTTTGGTCTCTGACAGGCAAAAGCCCTGGCAGTCCGAACCTGTTTCACAGGTCTTGCCCGCATCTGCTAACGACAGGATGCACACATACTGCTGCGCTTTACCCGCAACCTCGTAAGTTCCGTCTTTGGCCTCGCAAGCCTGCCTTTCATTCTGGACTGGCTCAACCTCCGCCTTGTCATCCGTTGGAAGGCAAGCCGCCAGAAATCCTGCTCCGACAAGCACCACACACCGCGACATCACTTTCATGAGTTATTCCTTCAGTTGATGCCCCGGTGTCTTGGCTTTGCGAAAACTCTGCAAGGCGAAGTTTCAGCCCTTCGGCGCCCGCTTCACCAGCCCCAGCTTCTCGCGCACTTCCTGCGCACCGATCACCCGCGCACCCATGTTCGAAACGATGGTGTTGGCGCGTTCAACCAGCTGCCAGTTTTCCGCCAAAACGCCTTTGTCCAGCCACAGGTTGTCCTCGAGCCCGACACGCACATTGCCGCCAGCCAGCACCGAAGCGGACGCATAGGCCATCTGATTCCGGCCTAGCGAGAAGGCGCTGAACGTCCAGTCGTCAGGCACGTTGTTGACCATCGCCATGAAGGTGTTGAGATCATCCGGTGCGCCCCACGGTACGCCCATACACAGCTGAACCAGCGCCGGGCTGTCCAGAATACCGTCTTTAACCAGTTGCTTTGCGTACCAAAGGTGACCGGTATCGAACGCTTCGATCTCGGGCTTCACGCCCAAGTGCGTCATCATCCGCCCCATCGCCTGCAGCATGCCTGGCGTGTTGGTCATGACGTAATCGGCTTCGGCAAAGTTCATCGTGCCGCAGTCCAGGGTACAGATCTCGGGCAGACACTCGGCCACGTGCTCAACGCGCGCGGCTGCTCCAATCATGTCGGTTCCATCTTCGCGCAATGGCAGCGGAGATTCGGTGGGGCCAAAGACCATGTCACCGCCCATACCCGCAGTCAGGTTCAGAACAACGTCGACCTCGGCCTCGCGAATGCGGTCGGTTACCTCGCGATACAGGTCCAGACGCCGGCTGGGCGCACCAGTTTCGGGGTCGCGTACGTGGCAATGTACAATAGCCGCCCCGGCCTTAGCCGCAGCGATCGCGCTTTCGGCGATCTGCTTCGGCGAACGCGGCACATGCGGGCTGCGATCCTGTGTTCCGCCCGAGCCGGTGACGGCGCAAGTGATGAAGACTTCGCGGTTCATTTCCAGTGGCATGGTGTTTTCCCCAACTTATACCCGGTTTTGACCCAAGTTATCCTCAGGCTTCTCCCCGGATTCCGATTTGCTTTCATACCCGACTCTGGCGCAGCCTTGTGCAAACAACTTGCCAGAATGCGAATCGAACTTGATGAAATCCGCAAAAAACATACTCCAGCCCGAACATCGCGCCCTGAAAACGGCCGTGCTGGTTCTGGATGAATGCAACACGCTCAGCTTTGCCTCGGCTGTCGATCCAATGCGCGCGGCCAACCGGCTGGCGGACCGCCCGGCCTTCGACTGGGACTACGTGACCGCAACAGCGGAACCGGCGATGCTGACCAGCGCCCTAAATGTGCCGGGCATTCCGCTGGCTAGGCTCCAGGGTTGCGACCTTATGATTGTTGTCGCCGGATTCCAACTGGCGCGCCACGCAACCCCCAGCCTGTTGGCTGGCTTGCGCCGTATTGCTGGAACCGGCGCCACCATGGCCGGGATCGACGGAGGACCCTGGCTGCTGGCCGAGGCCGGCCTGCTGAACGGTCATGCCGCCACCACTCACTGGGAGGATCTGGACAACTTCGCGGCCCGCTTCCCTGACGTCGATGTCCGTCCGGATCGTTTCACCGTTTCCGGCAATCGGCTGACCTCTGGCGGGGCAATTCCGGCGGTCGAGATGATGCTGCACATCATCGCCGCACGCCACGGGGCGGGTTTCGCTGCCCGCGTGTCAGGGTTGTTCCTGTACGATGGTGCGCCCAGCCCATCGAAACCGCAAAGCCGTACCGGCGCACCACATCGCCATACCGCGCTAACTGCCAAGGCAAATACCTTGATGGAATCGTCTCTGGATGAACCCCTGCCGCTGGCGGACATTGCCCATACGCTGGGCACCAGCCCGCGCACTCTGCAGCAACAATTCCGCCTGCGCCTGAACACGACACCACAAGATCACTACCTGCAACTGCGTCTGGCCGAAGCGCGCCGCCTGGTCACCGATACTGACATGCCTCTGATGGACGTGGCCCTGGCCACCGGCTTTGGCTCACAGTCCAGCTTCGCCCGCGCCTTCCGGACAGCCCATGGCCTTTCGGCCCGTGACCTGCGTCAGGATCGCGCCCAGCCGACACATCACTGACAGGATCCCCTTCATCTGGCCCCAAATACCTCGGGGGAGGCGCGCAAAGCGCGGCGGGGGCACAGCCCCCCCCCTAAAACGGCATCGGATTTGCGCGGTGTGCGACGCTGATCTCTTTCAGAATCTCATCGGTCAGTTGAAGGTCCTTACCCGCCAGAATGTGCTCTAGCTGCGCCACAGTGGTCGCTCCGAAAATGGCCGACATCATGAACGGCCGCGTCCGGCACCACGCCAGCGCCATATGGACCGGGTCCAGACCGTGCCGCCGGGCGATCTCCAGATAGGCATCGACCGCGTCGAACACGCGGTCGTACTTGCGGCCGCCCATTGTCGGGACCAGAGACATGCGGGACCCATCGGGCACGACATCATTCTGGTATTTGCCAGTCAGGAATCCAGCCGCCAGGGGCGAGAACGCCATCAGCCCCACATCCTCGTGTACGCTCAGCTCGGCCATATCAGTGTCGAAGTGGCGGCACAGCAACGAATACTCATTCTGGACCGATGCAACGCGCGGCGTACCCACCTGTTCGGCCAGACGCAGCCATTGCGCCGTTCCCCAGGCGCTTTCATTCGACAGACCAAACGCGCGAATATTGCCCTTGTCGACCTGTCGCTGCAGGGCTGAAAGGCATTCCTGCATGTTCGCCAGCACTTCGTCGGTGTTGTGACCGGACGGCGCGTAATCCCAGTTCTGTCGGAACATGTAGCTGCCGCGATTGGGCCAGTGAAACTGGTACAGATCGATGCAATCCGTCTGCAGCCGCCGTAGCGAGCCCTCGATGGCCTCGGGGATTGTCCGCGCCGTAATGGGTGCCCCGTCACGCGCATGCATGAAACCGGCTCCGGAGTGTTTTGTGGCCAGAATGTACTCACCACGCCGTGCAGAATTGGCCGCGTTCCAGTTGCCCAGAATCTCTTCGGTTCGTCCGACTGTCTCTTTGGAAACCGGGTTCACCGGGTACATTTCGGCCGCGTCGAGGAAATTGATCCCGGCATCCAGCGCCATATCGATCTGAATATGCGCGTCCGCCTCAGAGGTTTGCGTGCCAAAAGTCATCGTGCCAAGGCACAGATCCGTCACCTCGATCCCGGTGCGTCCCAATGGGTTCTTTTTCATCTCAAAATCCTTCTGCTCGCAACGGTGGGCACCCTAAAGCAGAAGACCGCCAGAGCAAGGGCGCAGGACGTCAATTCAAGTAAATCACGCTGGCGACTGCAAAAAAGGTCAGCACTCCAAAAACATCGTTCGAAGTCGTAATGAATATCCCCGTCGCCGCCGCGGGGTCTTGTTTGAGCGCACGCAATAGAAACGGCACCATCGCCCCGACCGAGGCCGCAATGATGGTGACAATCGCGAGCGCGACGATCGAGGTCAGCACAAGCAACATGGGCCGGTCTATGGATATGAACAAGTTACCCAGCAGAACCAGAATACCCACAACAGAACCCACGATCAGCCCATTCAGCAAGGCACCATAAAGCTCTCGCACGAAGCGGGCTGTCAGATCACCGCGCCACTCGACGCCAGAGGTAAGTACCTGCACCGACACTGTTGAAGCCTGAATTCCGGCGTTACCTGCCGTCGCCAGAACCACAGGGATAAAGCTGGCAAGGATTGCGGATTCGGCCAGGGCGTCTTCGTAGGACACGATAGCTACGGCCGCGATGGAACTGCCGATCAACCCGCCCAGCAACCAAGGTAACCGGCGCTTGAGAATTTGCAGAGGCGTATCGAACTGGGTCGTGTCCGGAGAAACGCCGCCCATCTTGAGCATGTCTTCCTCGACCTCTTCCCGCGCGATTTCGGACAGTTCGGGCGGAGCGATTCCGCCCAGAAATCGCCCGTCTGCATCTACCACTGCGATGACAGAGGCGTCGCGTGCATCAGCCAGACGCAGAACCTCTTCCTGATCGGTTGCACCGTCCACTGTGACCGGATCGCGCCTGACGATATCAGCGATCTGCGTGTCTTCAGGGTTCAACAACAGGTCCCGCATACGCATATATCCGACCAGGCGCATATCGGGCTCGACAACGAACATCATGTCCAGCCTGTCGATGTCGTCTGCGACGTCCCGCAGGTGCGAGACCACGTCGCCGATCGTCCAAACCACCGGAATGGTCAGCACGCCGTGCCGCATGTGCGCTGCAGCACTGTCGTCGTGCACCGCAAGCGCCTTGCGCAGCTTGGCCGCGTCTTTACGGTCCGCGATCAGGTCCTCGTGCGTTTCCGGGGGCAGCGTTTCCAGCAGTTCGATGGCATCGTCTCGCGAGACTTTGGAAACGATCTTGCGGAACTTTTTGCGAGTCGCGGCCTCGTAAAGGACCGACCGCAGTTCCGGGTCCAGCTCGACCAGAACCGGCAGGCTGACGTCATCCGGCAACCATTCGAACAGGCGCCGCGCCCGTTTGGTGCGCATCTTGAGCAGGCATTTTAAAACGTCCGCCGATTGCCACCCTTTGAGAATGGACAGAACGGCAAGGCGCTTGTCCGACGCGATCAGGGCTTCGAGGGATTGAACAACTGCCGCGTTGTTCCGCTTTGCCTCGGGCGTCTTTGAACTGTCCCAGTTCATCTCGCTGGGGCGTACCTGGTCCATCTGGCACCTCATTCCGGTCGGCTGATCCCCTAACTGCGCCACGTGACCTTAGTGTGAAACAAAGCGGATCGAAAACAGTTTGCCGGGTGTAAAACCCTCAGGACTCGGCCTTCTTTTCCCAATGCCCAGATTCTTCGGACCAGTACTGGGCCGAGCAGCCCGCGCCGGTCAGCGCCTTCCATTGCCCGCGCGCATGTTGGACGGCCTCGACATCGTTGCCGTCAAAGAGGATGCATACGCGGTCGAGTTTTTCGACCTCGTCGGGATCAACCGGCGCGCCATCCACCGCCATAACACAGGTTGGTTCGTTGGCGGCCTGCACCTCGGTCGTCAACAGGATTGGCTGCGCTGCGTCATGCGGCCCTCCTGCCCGGCCATGAGGCAGGAACCCTTCCTCGGGCCCCAGCCACAGTTTTTCATCCAGCCAATCCATCCGCGCGGGGTCGGTCCCCCGCACGGCAATCTTCCACCCGGCCTGCCTTGCCTTATCCAGCAGCACCGGCAAGGTGTGCTCAAGCGGTTGGCGGGTCAGGTGGTAGAAATAGACAGCTCCCATCAGCTTACTCGAAGTTGTCCTGCACAAAGCGGCTGAGCGCGCGCACGCCCCAACCCGTTGCACCTTTGGGTGCGTAGGAAGTCTCAGACGAGACCGAAGCCACACCTGCGATGTCCAGGTGAATCCACGGCGTTTCCTCTTTGACAAAACGCTGCAGGAACTGCGCGGCGGTGATCGAGCCTGCCGGACGCCCGCCGACGTTCTTCATGTCGGCGATGCGCGATTTCAGTTGCTTGTCATAGGCCTCGCCCAGAGGCATCCGCCATGCGCCTTCATCCTCGGCACCCGCCGCCTTAAGGAAGGCATTACAGAACGTGTCGTTGTTCGAGAAGACACCCGCATTCTCGTGACCAAGTCCGATGATGATCGCGCCGGTCAGGGTGGCCAAGTCGACCATGCCGACCGGTTTGAACCGCTCCTGCGCGTACCACATCACGTCGCACAGCACCAAACGGCCTTCGGCGTCGGTGTTGATGATCTCGACCGTGTCGCCCTTCATGGATTTGACAACATCGCCCGGACGCGTGGCGTTGCCGGATGGCATGTTCTCGACCAGGCCAACTAGACCGACAACATTGGCCTTGGCCTTGCGCTTGGCCAGCGCGCGCATGGTGCCCGCAACGACGCCCGCGCCGCCCATGTCCATGGTCATGTCTTCCATGCCGCCTGCTGGCTTCAGCGAGATACCACCGGTGTCGAACACGACGCCCTTCCCGACCAGAGCCAGCGGCGCGTCATCCTTGTCGCCGCCATTCCACTGCATCACCACAACCTTCGAGGGGCTGACCGACCCCTGCCCGACGCTCAGCAGCGTGCGCATGCCCAACTCGGCCAGCTTGTCCTCTTCCAGAACTTCGACCTCAAGACCCAGCTCTTTCATTTCGGCCAGGCGGTCGGCGAATTCGGTGGTGGTCAGCACGTTGGCGGGTTCGTTGGTCAGATCGCGCGTCATACGCACACCGTCAGCAACGGCGTAGAGCGGCGCGAACGCAGCCTCGACCTCATCGGCCTTCTGGTGGCTGATCATGACCGAACCGGCTTCATCCGATTCCTTGGTTTTGTGCGCATCAAAGTCATAGCTGCGCAGCGCGATGCCCATGGCCAGATCTTCGGTTTTGGCTTGATTGCCAGCCATCACTAGCAAGTCCTTGCTACCCGCCAATTTGGCCAGCGCGGCGCCTGCCTTGCGCGCCTCGGCCGGATCAGGGCGACGTGGCAGAACCAGAACGTCCAGCGCCTCGGCCGCCATGCCGCCCGGCCACGCTATCGAGATCACGTCACCGGTTTTCACCTTTTCGAACCGCTCGCTTTCGACCAGCCGTGCAACGGCGCCGCGCGTCAGCCGGTTCGCACGGCGCGCTGCGGGGCTCATCTTGCCGTCGGACGGAATGATGATCGCCACACGCCCTTCGGCCTGCGCCATCGCATCCATGTCTGGGGCCTGAAAACGGATCGGTACAAGACTGCTCATTGCAAACTCCTCAAAATCAGTTTCCCAAGACCTAGCCCGCGCCGCGCGGCTTGACCAGATAGCAGTTTTCCCCGGCTGGCATTTGCATTACAGTCCCCGAAAAAATCCGACAGGCTCGGGGGAGAACGTTGTGGCAAGACAGGGCAGGCATAGGCCGTCGCGCAGTGATACCTGCAGCGGTGATTCCGGTCTGTTTCCGGCACACACTCCCTTGTGCTTCTGCTTGGCGAGGGTTCCTTCGTGATCCTTGACCGTTACTTCGCCCGCCGTTTCATTCAAAGCTTTCTGGTTATTGGCGTCATCTTTCTGACGCTGATGATTCTGATCGACCTGATCGAACAGGTGCGCCGCTTTGACGACGCCAATCTGTCATTTGGGCAATTGCTGCAACTGACCCTGCTGAACACACCCGCTGCAATCAGTGAAATGTTGCCCCTGCTGGTCATCCTGTCCACGATTGCACTGTTCATCGGGCTGGCGCGCAGCTCGGAACTTGTGGTGACCCGCGCCACCGGGCGGTCGGGCATTCGTGCCCTTCTGGCCCCGGTGATCATTGCGTTTGTCATCGGTGCCATGGCTGTGGGACTGTTGAACCCCATCGCAGCGGCCACCTCGGAAGAATACAAGCGGCTCGCCGAAGCCTACAAAAACGACGGCGGATCGGCGTTTTCGATCAGCGCTGAAGGCCTGTGGCTGAGGCAGGGGTCTGCCAATGGTCAATCGGTAATTCATGCGCGGGACACCTCAAACGGGGATACGTTCACCCTCAACCAGGTGACGATCATTACCTTCGCGCCGGACGGTACGCCGACCCAGCAGATCGTGGCCGATCAGGCCGACCTGGAGGCCGGGAAATGGGTTCTGACCAATGCAAAAATCTGGTCGCTGGAGAATGGGGTGAACCCCGAGACTCACGCTGCGAAACATGCGCAGCTTGAATTTCCCACCTCGCTCACACGGCAGCGCATTCTGGATAGATTGGGCGAACAGGATTCCGTTTCAGTCTACGATCTGCCGGAACTGATCCGCGACCTGCGCGAGGCTGGCTTCTCGACCAAACAATACGAAGTTTGGCTACAGGTTCAGTTGGCCCGCCCCCTTTTCCTGATGTCGATGGTTCTGATCGGCGCGGCCTTTACTATGCGGCACGTGCGATTTGGCGGCACCGGGATCGCAGTTCTGACGGCCGTCCTGTTGGGCTTTGCCATCTACTTCATTCGCAACTTTGCCCAAATTCTAGGGGAAAACGGTCAATTGCCTATCTTAGTCGCGGCCTGGGCTCCGCCCTTCGCAGCCATCCTTCTGTCTCTCGGCCTTTTGCTGCATGCGGAGGACGGCTAATGCGGCTTGTTGCCAGCTTGTTGCTGTCCGGCGCTGTTGCACTGACGACGCCAGCCGGCGTCTCGGCCCAGACGCAGCCGACAGCCGATCCCGCGCAAAGTTCCGCGCAAGAGGATCAACCGGCGCTTTTGGTGGCCGACAGGATCTTTATCACTCCGGAACGAAACCTGGTGGCCGAGGGGAATGTCGAAGCGTTTCAGGGCGACGTAAAGGTCACCGCCAAGCGCATCACCTACGACCGGGAAACCGGCAACCTGTCGCTGGAAGGTCCGGTACGCATCGATCAGGCTGGCGAAACCACATTGCTGGCGGATTCCGCCGAGCTGGACGACGGCATCATGAACGGCCTGCTCATTGGCGCGCGCATGGTGTTCGACCAGCAGGTTCAGATCGCCTCGGTGCAAGCCGCGCGCGCTGGTGGTCGCTACACTCAGTTCAGCAAAGTCTCAGCCACGTCGTGCCACGTCTGCGCCAACGGCAAAGCCCCGCTGTGGCAGATTCGCGCCCGCAAGGTCACACATGATCAGTTGGAACGGCAGCTATATTTCGAAGGCGCGCAATTCCGGATTCTGGACTTTCCGATTTTCTACTTCCCTTATTTGCGCCTTCCTGACCCAACACTGGACCGCGCAACGGGCTTTCTGGTTCCGTCTGTCCGGACCACATCGCAGCTCGGTACCGGGCTTCAGGTGCCGTACTTCATCAAGCTGGGAGACCATAAGGACCTGACGCTTACACCCTATGTCTCTTCGAAAACCAGAACGCTGGGCTATCGATATCGTCAGGCGTTCAAACGGGGGCGGATCGAACTCAACGGTGCCTTTACCCGGGATGATCTTCAACCAGACGAGGATCGGGGTTATTTGTTCGCAAACGGTTATTTTAACCTTAACAATGACTTCCGCTTCAAGTTTGACCTAAAAACCACATCGGACAACGCCTATCTCGCCGACTACGGCCTGCCCGACTTCGACCGCCTGCGTAGCGAAGTTGCACTGGAGAGAATCAAGCGCGACACGGCTTTCCGCACCAGCTTTATCCACTACAAAAGTCTGCGAGACAGTGAGAACGAAGAAGAGATTCCTTCGCGGATTTTCGACCTCTACTATCAAAAACGCTATTTCCCGACATCAGTCGGCGGCGAAGTCCGTTTGGGTTTCATCGCCCATACGCACGAACGCACCAGTGATCAGGATGTCGTTGGTCGGGACGTTGCTCGCGCGACTTTTGATACGGAATGGCTGCGCAGCTGGACCTTCGCCTCGGGCCTGCGTGCGGACGCCCAGGTGGGCGCGTCAGTGGACACGTTCAACATACGCGACGACAGCAACTACCCCGATCGCGTAACCCGAGCGACACCGCGTGCCGCGCTGACGCTACGCTATCCGATGTCCAAACGCGAAGAATCCGGCGCGACGCAGATCCTGGAACCGATTGCCCAAGTCGGATGGACGCAAGTGACCGATCAGGACATTCCAAATGACGAAAGCACGTTTCAGGAATTCGACCAGGGCAACCTGCTGTCCTTGTCGCGTTTTCCGGCCCCGGACCGCCGGGAAGACGGGTTCACAGCCGTTTTTGGCCTGAACTGGGCGCGTTATGCCGCAAACGGTTGGCGCGCGCTGGCAACTGTTGGTCAGGTGTTCCGCTCGACCGCGGATCCCAACTTTAACCTTACGTCAGGCCTACAGGGCACAGCCTCAGATATTCTGCTGGCTGGCCAACTTGAGACGGCCAATGGCTGGTCACTGGCTGGCCGTGGCCTGTTGAACGGCGATTTCAGCTTTGCCAAGGCAGAGGTGCGCGCGGGATGGAACAAGGAAAACGCTGGCATCGTAGGTAGTTACGTCTGGCAAGAACCAGACCCGGCGGAAAACATCGACGACGAAATCTCGGAAATCTGGTTGGACGGGCGCTACCGCGTTGACCAGAATTGGCTGACGCAGGCATTGGCGCGCTATGACCTTAGCGAGTCCGAACCTATCCGCTATGGGCTGGGCATCACCTATCAGAACGAGTGTGTGCGGGTTAACATGACCGTCAGCAGGCGATTTACCTCATCATCAAGTATTGAGCCTTCGACAGAATTCGGGTTTACCGTTGCCCTGACAGGTTACTCCATCGAGGGTGGCGGCCAACAGTACAAGAGAAGATGCAGTTGATTTCAGGTTTCTCCCGATTCATCCGTTCCGGTTGGCTAAAACCGGTTGCACCGGCGCTGAGCGCCGCCTTGCTGACTATTGCTGCCACGCAGGCTCAGGCGCAAAGCCTGTTTTCGCCTGCTATCAAAGTCAATCAGGACATCGTCACCTGGTATGAGCTAGAGCAGCGACAGCAGTTTCTGACCGCTTTGGGTGCGCCTGGCTCCACCGAGGAAGAAGTGCGCGAGGCGTTGATCGACCAGCGGCTGCGAAAGCAGGCGATGCGCGAAGCGGGCATTGAGGCGTCACCTGAGGACATTCAGGTCGGGATTGATGAGTTTGCAGCCCGCGGCCGTCTGTCGACGGACGAGTTCCTGCAACTGTTGGCCGATTCCGGGGTGTCTCGCGAAACCGTGCGGGATTTCGTCGCCGATCAGCTGTCATGGCGCGATTTTGTCAGTTCGCGCTTTTTGTCTCAATCCAGACCCAGCGAGGACGAAATCAATCGCGCGATGGGACAGGCGGGCAGCGGTGGCCTGCAGGTGCTGATGTCGGAAATCATCATCCCGGTGACGCCACAGACCGTCGCTCAGGCTGAACTGCTGGCCGAGGAAATCGCTCAGCTGGAAGGCTTCGATTCATTCTCGTCCGCAGCCACGCAATACTCGGCAGCCGGCACCCGAAATGACGGCGGCAGGTTGGAATGGCTGAACCTGACGGACTTGCCCCCGGCCCTGCAACCCGTGATTTTGGGCCTCAACAAAGGCGACATCACCCAGCCATTGTCGTTGCCCAATGCGATTGCCTTGTTCCAACTGCGCGGCCTGCGCGAAACAAGCACTAGCACGCCGCGCTATTCGAAAATCGACTACGCGATCTACAACATGGCAGGTGGGCGCAGCGCCGAAACCCTGGCCCGCGCCGCAGAACTGCGTGAACAGGTTGATACCTGCGACGACCTATACGGCATTGCCAAGGGTCAGCCGCCTGAGGTTCTGCAGCGCGTCGAAGCCAGCCCATCAGAGATTCCGCGCGACGTGGCGTTGGAGCTGTCCAAACTGGATCTCAACGAAGTGTCGACCACGCTGACCGGCAACAACGGCCAAAGCCTGAAGTTTCTTATGCTGTGCACGCGAACGCTGGACCGGGGTGAGGAAACGTCGCGCGTGGACGTTGCCAACGCTCTGACACAACAGCGTCTGCAGGCCTTTGCAGACAGCCTTCTGGAACAGATGCGCGCAGACGCGACGATTATCGAACAATGATCCCGCCCATCGCGCTCAGCTGTGGGGATCCCGCAGGCGTTGGACCCGAGATCGCAGCCAAAGCCTGGTCTGAACTGCGGGCGACCTGTCCGTTCTTCTATATCGGTGACGCGAAACACTTGCCCTCTGGCACGCCTGTGCAACAGATCACAGACCCGTCGCAAGCCCGCGATGTCAGCGCCACCGCCCTGCCCGTTCTGCAATTGGATTTTCCGGCCCCCAACGTTCATGGCCAACCTGATCCTGCGAATGCGCCCAGCGTGATCGACTCGATCGAAGCCGGCGTCTCGCTGGTGCAATCCGGTGCCGCCTCAGCACTCTGCACCGCTCCGATCCACAAAAAGGCACTGATCGACGGTGCCGGATTCGCCTATCCGGGCCACACCGAGTTTCTGGCAGCCTTGGCGGGGCGCAAACGTGTTGTCATGATGCTGGCCAGTGAACAGTTGCGCGTCGTGCCCGCCACGATCCACATTCCGCTGTCGCGGGTTCCGTCTGAGCTGACGCCGGAATTGTTGCGTGAAACCATCTCAATCACAGCCGAAGGCTTGCGCAAACAGTTCGGCATCGCCCATCCCCGCATTGCCGTAGCCGGTCTGAACCCGCATGCGGGCGAAGGCGGAAAAATGGGCCATGAAGAACTGGATTGGATCGCCCCACTGATCGCCGACTTGCCATCTGACACTTATTCGGTGACAGGCCCACATCCGGCGGACACGATGTTCCATGCCGCAGCGCGAACGCGTTACGAGGCGGCAGTTGCGATGTATCACGATCAGGCTCTGATCCCGATCAAGACGCTGGATTTTGACCGAGGTGTGAATGTGACCCTGGGTCTGCCCTTTATCCGGACCTCACCTGACCACGGCACCGCGCTTGATATCGCCGGACAAGGCGTCGCCAACCCCACCAGTCTGATCGAAGCATTGAAACTGGCCCAACGCATGGCACAAAGCACTTGATCCCTCATCTGGCTGTAAATATCCCCTCCGCAGGCAAAAAATCTCTGGCGTTAACCCATCAACACGCGCCACGGTAATCGGAACATGAGTGCAATCGACTCCCTTCCCCCTCTGCGCGAGGTCATCGCGACGCATCAGCTTTCAGCACGCAAATCGCTGGGGCAGAACTTTCTGCTGGACCTGAACCTGACGGCCAAGATCGCCCGGCAGGCAGGCGACCTGACCGAATGCGACGTGCTGGAGATCGGCCCCGGCCCCGGAGGTCTGACCCGCGGCTTGCTATCCGAAGGCGCACGTAAAGTCGTTGCGGTCGAAAAGGATACTCGGTGCATTGCCGCGCTGAACGACATTGCCGCCGCATATCCGGGGCGGCTTGAGGTGATCAACGGGGACGCGCTGGAAATCGACCCATTGGCGCATCTGACACCGCCAATCCGTATTGCCGCCAATCTACCCTATAACGTGGGCACCGAACTTTTGGTTCGCTGGCTGACACCGCCGGAGTGGCCGCCGTTCTGGCAAAGCCTGACCCTGATGTTCCAACGCGAAGTGGCCGAGCGTATCGTCGCCCAACCCGGCAGCAAGGCCTACGGCCGCCTTGCGATACTTGCCCAGTGGCGGGCCGAGGCGCGCATTGCGATGTCCCTGCCCCCCGGAGCGTTCACCCCACCGCCCAAAGTGTCCAGCGCAGTGGTCCACCTGACAGCCCTGCCCGAACCGCGTTACCCTGCGGACGCAGCAACCCTGTCGCGTGTCGTCGCAGCCGCCTTCAATCAACGCCGCAAAATGCTGCGCGCTTCGTTGAAAGGCATTGCACCGGACATCGAAGACCGTCTGCAGGCTGCAGGTATCCAACCTACGGAACGCGCTGAACAGGTTTCGCTTGAGGCCTTCTGCGCATTGGCGAGAAATGTGTCTTCAGCCTGAATCTAGTCAACTTTCAAACGAGCCCAGCAACACATACGCAAAAAACTCCGGTCAATTGACCGGAGTTTTTTCATCCTTCCTTACGGCCCTTATTACTCAGCCGCTTCTGGCGCGTCGCCGTTGCTTGTCGGGGCTTCCTCGGCGGCTTCGGGCGCAGCCTTGGGTTTGCGGGTGCGCGGACGACGGGCCGGCTTTTCCTTTTTCGTCGGGGCTTCCGCAGCCGGTGCGTCATCCTTGCTTTCCGGCGTTTCGACCAGACCGGATTCCGGAGCCGTTGCCTCGGGGGTGAAATCCATCACATCAGGCTGCGGCGCCTCGGCCGGATCGGCCTGACGAGAGGCAGCTTCACGCTCCTGACGCTCGGCGCGTTCGCGATCACGCTCGGCCTGACGCTCGCGGTTCTGGCGCTCCTGTTCTTCGCGGCGCGCTTCCATCTCGCGCTGTGCTTCGCTCAGTAAGCGCAGATAGTGCTCTGCGTGCTGCTGAAAGTTCTCGGCGGCCACACGGTCGTTGGACAGCTGGGCGTCTCGCGCCAGCTGATTGTATTTGTCGATGATCTGCTGGGGCGTGCCGCGCACTTTACCCTCGGGGCCCGAGCTGTCAAAAACCCGGTTTACGACGTTACCCCCAGAGGGACGATTGCGGTTGTTCTTGGCCCGCGAGCGGGATTTGGAAGATCTCATTTACTTTACGTCAGCCTTGTCATTCACTGTCGATCAACCCGCATCCTGCACTGCTCAAACGCTTTAGCTGTGACGCGATGTCGACTTTTTTGGGCTTGGCGTCAGGGGCCCGCTGAACCAGCGTCAACCTCTCTGACTGAACCTGAGTAAACACGTCCTGCGCGTGCAGACAAGGGGTTTGTCCAAAAATTCGCAGGATTTTTACATCAATCGGCGCTTTTCGGCGTCAGAATGCCTACTTACTGCGGCATTTTGGCAAAAACGACACGGTCACGACCATCCAGATCGGGTATGATCTGTGTTGCCGTCAGCCCTGCCGACTCGAACAGTGCCGCAACGCTGCGCCCCTGAGTTGGCCCGATTTCGACGAGCAGACGCCCGCCCGGCATCAGAAAATCCGGTGCGCCGGCAGCAATGTGGCGATAGGCGCCCAACCCGTCCCCCTCGTCCGTCAGCGCCAAACGCGGTTCGTGCTCGCGCACTTCCGGCGACAACTCATCCATTTCAGACAGGGAAATGTAGGGCGGGTTTGAAACGATAAGGTCGTACAGGCCATCTATGTTCTGGAACCAGTCGGATTGCAGGATCTCGAGACGGCTCTGCACCTGATGCTGCACGGCATTGGCGCTGGCCTGCAGGCACGCTGCCTCGCTCAGATCGGCACCAACGCCTGTCGCACTTGAGCGTTCGGCCAGTAGCGTGATCAAGATGCAGCCCGACCCCACGCCCAAATCCAGAACATGATCGAACGGTTCGCTCAGCGCCGCTTCGATCAGCGCTTCGGTCTCGGGGCGCGGGTCCAGCACGTCGCGGCTGACGCGAAACCGACGACCATAGAATTCGCGCTCGCCCAGCAGATGCGACACCGGCACCCGCACGGCGCGAAGCGATATCAACTGGTCGTAGCGTTCAGCGATTTCGGGCGACAATTCCTCAGGTGCGATCAGGGTGACGCGACTGGCCTCGATCCGGGCCGCATGGGCCAGCAAAACCCGCGCATCGCGCGCCGGGTCGTCCACACCGGCGGCACGCAACCGCGCTGTGGCGGCGACCATGGCCTGAGCCGCTGTCAGCGCGGCAATCATAGCGCCATCTCCGCCAACAGCCGGGCCTGATCGTCAGCGGTCAGCGCGTCGATCACTTCGTCCAGATCGCCCTGCATCACCTGATCCAGCCTGTAGAGCGTCAGGTTGATGCGGTGATCCGTCATGCGACCTTGCGGGAAATTGTAGGTCCTGATCCGTTCAGAGCGATCTCCAGAACCGACTTGGCTGGCCCGATCTGCCGAGCGTTCGCTGTCGATCCGCTGGCGCTCCATATCGTACAACCGTGTCTTCAGTACCTGCATCGCGATCTCACGGTTGCGGTGTTGCGATTTTTCGGAACTGGTCACGACAATCCCGGTCGGCAGATGGGTGATCCGCACCGCCGAGTCGGTCGTGTTCACGTGTTGCCCGCCCGCACCGGAACTGCGCATCGTGTCGATGCGGATGTCGTTGGATTCGATCTGAATATCGACATCCTCGGCCTCGGGCAGAACCGCAACTGTGGCCGCCGAGGTGTGAATCCGCCCGCCGCTTTCAGTTTCGGGTACGCGTTGCACCCGATGCACGCCAGATTCGTACTTCATGCGGGCAAAGACATTCTCACCCTTGATATGGGCCACGACCTCTTTGATCCCGCCCAGATCAGAGGCTTGTTCTTCGATGATCTCGAATTGCCATCCATGCGCCTCTGCGTAGCGCTGATACATGCGCAGCAGGTCACCGGCGAACAGCGCGGCCTCATCACCGCCGGTTCCGGGCCGGATTTCCAACATCGCGGGCCGTGCATCCGCCGCGTCCTTGGGCAACAATGCCAGCTGCAACGCATGCTCCGCGTCAGGGATTCGCGCTTGCAGGCTCGGAATTTCCTCTTCGGCCAGTTCCTTCATGTCCGGGTCGGCCAGCATCGACTCGGCCTCGGCCAGATCGGACACCAACTGGCGCCAGGCCATGATCTGATCCACGACCGGCTTGAGGTCGGAGTATTCCTTGGCCAAGGCCGCAATGTCCCCACCCGAGGCACCATCCGCCATGGCCGCTTCGAGGTACTGGAATCGCTGGGTTATCTGTTCAAGTCGTTCTTCGGGGATCATTCGGGCGGTGTCTATCAATCCGGGGCTTTGGTCAAGGCCCGCCGCTGTGCTAAGCTTGTGATCATGAAACGGTTGGCACTTGTTTTAGCACTGTTCACGACGCCGGTTCTGGCCGATGTGGTAGGTCCCGGCGGCAAGGTTCAGGACTGCTATTGCACCGATAAATCAGGTACGCGCGTTGAGTTGGGCGAAATGATCTGTCTGCAGGTCGATGGCCGCATGTTCATGGCGCAATGCCAGATGTCGCTGAACGTTCCGATGTGGCGCGAGGTGCAGGAGGGCTGCATGTCTTCAGGGCTGCAGCAGAGCAAGCCACCCGTCGACGCGGGTGCGGTTCACGCCAAAATCTGATCTGCCAAACCTCAGGCGTCCATATATACGCAAGGTGTCGCCATCCTGCTGAACGGTGGTGTAGTCTGGAAAGCCTATCACTTTTGTGCGGGTGATGTAGGTAATCATCCCCTCATCAACCGATCCCGCCAACACCGAAGTCCGCGCTGTTTCCCGCGCGAAGGCATCCAGCCGCGACAAACCGTCCGGACCCGCTTCGACCACGCGAAATGCGCCGCCTTCGAGGTCGCGATCTCGATCGCCGACCGGCGCAACATGCCATTTCGCCGGGTCGGAGGGCGCAAGCCGGATATAGGCAGCACCCGGCACAACGACACCGACAACAAGCCATAGCGCAATCATCTTCATCCCAATCTTGTCCCTTTCGAAAGATCATATTCCGACCCGTATTGGGGGCAAGATACCAAACTACCCTTTACCGCGACGTCACGCCTGGCAGGATGCATAGCAACTCAAACAACAGGTTGGCCGCCGTAAGCGCCGTATTCCCCGACTGATCGTAGGGCGGAGAGACCTCGACCAGATCACACCCGACCACATTCACACCCGCCAATGCATGGATCAATTGCAGCGCCTGAGGCGTGGTCAACCCTCCGATCTCAGGTGTACCGGTGCCGGGGGCGTAAGCCGGGTCAAGACTGTCGATGTCATAGGTGATATAGACCGGATGATCGCCGATCGTCTTACGGATTTGCGAACCAATTTCGGTCAGGTTCTGTTGCCACAGCTCCCAGGCCGGGAATTGGCGAAAGCCCCAGTCTCGCGCCTCGGTGAAATCGCTGGCGGCGTAACCCGAACCGCGAATTCCGATCTGAAAGGTTTTGTCCGGGACGATCAGCCCTTCTTCATACGCACGGCGGAAGACGGTGCCGTGGGTTTCACGCTCGCCAAACATTTCGTCGTTCACATCCGCATGGGCATCGACATGGACCAGAGCCACGGGTCCGTGCTTGGCCGCGATGGCGCGCAGGATCGGCAGCGTGATCGAGTGGTCTCCGCCCATCGCTACCGGGATAACCGCCTGATCGAGAATGGAATCGTAGCTGTCCCTGATGATCTTCAGGCTTTCGGCCAATGAGAAGGTGTTGATCGCCAGATCACCGATATCCGCAATCTGCAGGCTATCGAACGGAGCTGCGGAATTGGCCATGTTATAAGGCCGGATCATCGCGCTTTCGCTGCGGATCTGTTTCGGCCCGAACCGTGTCCCCGACCGCCAAGAGGTGCCTATATCCATTGGGATACCCAGTACAGCCACGTCCAGCCCGGCCAGCGAATCCGCCTGCGGCAACCGCATGAACGTGTTCGGCCCGGAGAACCGCGCCAGATCATTGCCGCTGATCGGTTGGTTAAAGACTGTCATGCCCGTATTTCTCCCGTCCGGCTTTTGGTTAACCAGATACCGGAAAGATGGCTAACCAAAGGTTAATCCTGCACCAGCTTGTTCCAACCCAGCAGGCAGATGATCTGGGTCGCCACATGCGCGCCTGCAATGGCCGTCGCTCCGGACGTGTCATAGGGTGGAGAAACCTCTACTACGTCCCCGCCTTTGATGTTAATCCCGGCAATGTCGCGCAGGATGATCTGGGTCTGGATCGAAGTCAGACCACCCCAAACCGGTGTGCCGGTGCCGGGGGCAAAGGCCGGGTCCAGCCCGTCGATGTCAAAGCTCAGGTAAACCGGGCTATCGCCTAATATACCTTTGATCTTTTGCGCCACGGCGGCAGGGCCGGATTCGTAGACTTCGCGCGCGTCGATGATGTTGACGCCCAGAGTATCCTCGTTGGTCGTGCGGATACCGACCTGAACCGAGCGTTTCGGGTCTACGATCCCCGATTTCACCGCCTTGTAAAACATCGTCCCGTGATCCACGCGGGACATATCATCATCGGCCCACGTATCGGTATGCGCATCGAATTGCAGCAGTGACATCGGCCCGTATTTCTCGGCATAAGCCTTGAGGATTGGGAAGCTGATATAGTGGTCCCCGCCCAGCGTAACCGAGGATACATCAGCGGCCAGAATAGTGCGGATGTGATCGGTCAACGTATCGGGAAAGGCAGGGATATTGGCATAGTCATAAGCCATGTCTCCATAATCCACGATTGCCAGTTCGCTAAGCGCATCGAAGGGCCAGCCGTAGGGCGCATCGGGCGATTGCAAAGCGCTGGCCTCGCGGATCGCACGGGGGCCAAGTCGGGTGCCGGGTCGGTTCGTCACAGCCTGATCAAAGGGCACACCGGTCACGGCGATGTCTACTCCTTTCAGGTCCTTGGTATAGAGACGGCGCAGGAACGATGTCGCGCCGCCAAAGGTGTTCTCGTAAGACAGCCCTTTGAGGTCAGGGTTGGTAAATGCCTCATCTACCTGATTTTTTGCGTCTTCCAGTGCCATGTCTTTCCCCCATCAGCCCAGCGGCTGCGCCTTTTCGACGATCCGTGCAAAGAACGAAGCGCCAACCGGCGCGATCTCGTCATTGAAGTTGTATTTCGGATGGTGCAGCCCGGCCCCTTCACCCTGCCCCAGGAACAGATAGGCACCTGGACGCGATTGCAGCATGTATGAAAAGTCCTCGGCCCCCATCTCACGCCCCATATTGCCGACCACGCGCTCGGCCCCGGACACGTCGCGCGCGACCTCGGCAGCGAAACCGGCCTTTTCACCGTCGTTGATGGTGGCTGGATAGTTCTTTTCATAGTCCAACCGAGCCTCGACCCCGTACGAGATTGCCTGCCCCTGCACGATCTGCCCCATCCGCTCAATCACCATCTGCTGGACAGTTGGATCAAAGGTTCGGACCGTGCCGTTGATGAAAGCCGTATCGGGGATCACGTTATTCACGGTCCCGGTGTGGATTTGTGTGACCGAGACGACCAGATCATCCAGCGCGTAGTGATTGCGGCTGACGATGGTCTGAATGGCCTGCGCAATGCCACAAGCCGCCATCACCGGATCGCGGGTTTCATGCGGCATGGCCCCGTGGCCGCCGACGCCCTGAATATGAATCTCGAACGTATCCACCGCGGCCATGATCGGCCCCGGCGTCGTGTGGAATGCTCCCTCGGGCAGGTTCGGCGCGTTGTGCAGCGCATAGACCTGCGAGATGTCGAAGCGGTCCATGATGCCCTCTTCGACCATCACGCCCGCGCCTCCGCCTTCTTCCTCGGCTGGTTGGAAGATCAGCGCCACGCGGCCGCGAAAGTTCCGCGTCTCGGCCAGATAGCGCGCAGCGCCCAGCAACATTGTGGTGTGTCCGTCGTGACCGCAAGCGTGCATCTTGCCGGGATTGGTCGAAGCATATTCAACACCCGTCTCTTCCGGGATCGGCAGCGCGTCCATATCGGCGCGCAGGCCAATCGTTGGCCCTTCATCCTGCCCGTTGATGATCGCAACGATGCCGGTCTTGGCGATGCCGTCATGCAGCTCGTCCACTCCGAATTCTCGCAACCGGTCCGCCACGAATGCCGCCGTTTCATGGCATTCGAACTCCAACTCGGGGATCGAATGCAGGTGTTGGCGCCATGCGGCCATATCGGCGGAGTAATCGGCAATTCGGTTGACGACGGGCATCTGGGGTGGACTCCTGATCCTGACTGCGGAATGGATGCATCTGACACCGGAACGAAAGGGTTCGCAATGGCCGAAAATCCTCTGATCCATGACAGCGACGCAGGGATTGAGCGTTTGCTGGAAATCATGCGCCGCCTGCGCGACCCGGAAACGGGCTGTCCGTGGGACATCGAACAGGATTTTGCCACCATCGCGCCCTATACGATCGAAGAGGCCTATGAGGTCGCCGACGCCATCGAGCGGGAAGCCTATGACGAGTTGAAAGGAGAGCTGGGCGATCTCCTGTTCCAGTCCGTCTTCCACGCCCAAATGGCTGAAGAGGCCGGGCATTTCACCTTTCAGGACGTGGTGCGCACCATGTCGGACAAGATGGTCGCGCGGCACCCCCATGTGTTCGGTGACGAATCCCGCGACAAGTCGGCGGATCAGCAGACCGTGGATTGGGAAACCATCAAGGCAGCTGAACGGGCAGGCAAGGAACAGAAAGGCGCGCTGGACGGGGTCGCCGCCAACCTGCCCGCGCTTTTGCGCGCTCATAAGCTGCAGAAACGCGCCGCCCGCGTGGGCTTCGACTGGCCGGATGCCAGTCATGTGCTGGCCAAGATCACCGAAGAGGCCGCCGAGTTGGAAGAAGCGCGCGACAAGATGGACGCCGATGCGCTTGAGGATGAGTTCGGCGACCTGCTGTTCGTGATGGTCAATTTGGGCCGCCATCTGGGAATCGAACCCGAAGCCGCTCTGCGCCGCACCAACGCCAAGTTCACCCGGCGTTTCGAACAGGTCGAGGCGCGACTTGCTGACCGCGGCAAAACTCCGTCACAAAGCGATCTGGCCGAGATGGACGCGCTGTGGGACGAGGTCAAAACCGATGAGCATCGCGCCAATGGCAAACTCCCGCCTGTGGATGCGACGACAGACGCCTGAAACCGCTGGACAAGCGCGGTGACACTTGCGAGTGTCCGCGCTTCAAGACCCCGGAGGCAAGCTATGGCACCGCGCAAGATCATCATCGACACCGACCCCGGACAGGACGACGCTGTCGCCATCTTGTTGGCACTGGCCAGCCCCGAAGAGATTGATGTTCTAGGCATTACCGCAGTTGCCGGAAACGTCCCGCTGGCGTTAACAGCCAAGAATGCGCGGATCGTGTGCGAACTGGCCGGACACACGCAGATTCCTGTCTATGCGGGGTGCGACCGCCCGCTGAACCGACCTCTGGTCACTGCTGAACATGTACACGGAAAAACCGGACTGGACGGTCCCGTTCTGCCCGACCCAGAGATGCCGTTGGCCGACGGCCACGCAGTTGATTTTATCATCGAAACACTGCGCGCGCATGAGCCCGGCACCATAACACTTTGCCCTCTGGGGCCGCTGACGAACATCGCTACCGCGTTCGAGAAAGCCCCCGACATCGTCGATCGGGTGCAAGAGATCGTTCTGATGGGCGGTGCGTATTTCGAGGTTGGGAACATCACGCCGACCGCCGAATTCAACATTTACGTCGACCCCGAAGCAGCTGATATCGTGTTCAGATCCGGCGTCCACATCGTTGTCATGCCATTAGACGTAACCCACGACGCTCTGGTCACAAAGCACCGCAACGACGCCTTCCGCGCGCTGGACAGCGAGGTCGGCCATGCCGTAGCCGAGATGACCGATTTCTTTGAGCGCTTCGACAAAGAGAAATATGGCTCTGAGGGCGCGCCTTTGCATGACCCTTGTGTGACGGCGTACCTGATCCGCCCCGAGCTGTTCTCGGGCCGCCACATCAACGTTCAGATCGAAACTCAGTCCGAACTGACTATGGGCATGACCGTGGCCGATTGGTGGGGCGTCACCGATCACCCGCCCAACGCGATGTTCATCGGTGAAGTAGACGCTGACGGTTTTTTTGACCTGCTCACCGAACGACTGGCCCGACTATGAGCCTGCTGGGACCCGCCAACCCAAACTGGCCAGACGAGGCCAACGCAGAAATCCTGTGCTGGCGTGACGCGGGTTTTCCGGGGCGCCGATGCGTCCGCATGGATGATCCGAATACTGGCAATCGCTTCCGGCTGGCTCACTGCTTTGTAGAGAGCTCTGCCGAAGTCACCCGCCGCCTCGCCTTTAGGTATGCGCTGCGCGCTGATCCGGCGGCACGCGGGAACTACGCCACCGTAAAATCTCATTGCGCCACAGCGCATCCCGACAACCATCACGCCTATGGTGATTGCAAATCCGCATGGATACCGCAAACCGAGGCCAAAGCATTGGAAAATTACAGATGAGCGCCGCCCTGCGCCTTGCCCGCCCCGAAGACCTGGACCGCCTTATGGGGTTGGTGACCGCCTTCCATACCGAAGCCGGGATTGCTCAGGATATGGACCAGACGCGCAGCGCTCTGGCCCCCTTGCTGGACGGTATCCCTCATGGGTGCGTGTATTTGATTGGCCCCGGACGCGCGCCGCTGGGCTATGTCATCCTGACCTTCGGCTGGTCGGTCGAATTTGGCGGCATGGACGGTTTCGTGGACGAAATATACATCCGCCCTGCTGTCCGTGGCCGCGGTATCGCCACCGAAGTTCTTTTGGACCTACCCAAGGCCCTTGCCGAGGCTGGTTTGACCGCCCTGCATCTTGAGGTCGATCGCACCAATGAATCCGCGCAGAAGCTTTATCTGCGCACCGGCTTCAAACCGCGCGATCGCTATGTGCTCATGAGCCGTAAGCTCTGATTTAAGAACAAACTTACCGGCGTTGTCGCCGGCGCCCCCCCAACGAAAACCTTAACGGGCTTCACCGCGGTATATGTAAGTGGGCGATTCCATGTTCCGAACCGGATCATTTGCGGAAACCGGTTCACCCGTGATCGGATAGGTGCCCGGCCCTGCACAGGCCGCCAGAAAAACAGTGCTGATCACTGATGCTACGAGAAGGAATTTCGAACCAGTCATGGCGTGCTCCTTTCTGCAATGCAGGCACATTACGCGACACCGGGGCCGGTCAAATAGGTAAAAGTTCACACATAACGATATTTATGACGACGATATTTTGCCAAATCCCAGTTTCCCAAAGAATAACAATGGGAACAGCTGAAAAATAAACTTTGGCGTTTTGACTAATCCGCGTTTTTCGAGGTCAGTTTCATTTCGAAAAACAGCAGATGACCGTCGGCGACTTCGGGAACTTCCGAATAAGAATCGCGCAGTTCAAACCCCATCGAAAGGTACAGGCGAGTCGCCGCCTCTAGGGGTTTGCCGGTATCCATGCGGATATAGTCGTACCCCTGCGCCCTGCACGCGTCGATCAGGGATTGCATGATTGCGAACCCCGAACCCGTACCGCGTGCAAACTCGGTCACAAACACGCGTTTGATTTCGGCGACACCCGGCTCGATCGTATGGAACATCCCGCATCCCACGGGCTTACCATCCTTTAAAGCAAGACGGGTTCCGCCATTCGGAGGGCAGTGAATGACTTCTATGTCCTCCATCACGCGCGCATATTTTTCTTGCGAGTATAGAGTATGAACAATGCATCTGGATCTCTCGTCTAACGTCAGCAGGAAATCTCGATAGTCCCAGCACAATCTCCGGACAGCATCGAAGTGCTCCGGTGTTTTTGGCTCAATAACTTTTAGCAAGACGAAATCCTCAAACGAAATTGAGACCCAGCTTAGACGGAGAGCGTCGGTTGGGAAAGATCACAGCCATAGTTTTTGACGTCTCGTAATATGGGCAGATCAGCTTGACGGTTTTGCCACAGGTACCTGCTATTGCGAGGTGCTTCTCAAATCACGCAAAACTCGAAACCCTGACGTGGAGGATCTGCTCTTGACGCCAGCAGACCCTCGCACGGCTACTCGCGAAAAATCCATTGCGGTCCAATAAGCCCCGCCTCGTACGACACGCATTTCGCTAGCGGGTTCTCGAGCCATTTGTAAATACGGACCTGAGGTCTCCCACCCTGCATACGTCTCGGTCCGGCAAGAAAGCGTTTGCTCGCTGACATTGCCAGACATATGCCGCAATCCCCATGCATTGGCTGCATCCAGTTCATCAACCCGAACCGGTTTGCCACGGGAAACAAGGTCAGGACGTTCTTCACCCAGCATTTCCTCAGTTGGCTTACAAAGAAAGTTAACCTGGTCCGTATTCACGTCTTCGCCCTGAGCAAATGGCGTTTGAGTTCCCGCCCGCGCGGCGTACTCTCATTCGGCTTCGGTTGGCAGGCGGTAGACTGGCGCCCCTACCTTTTCATTTAGCTATTCAGTGTAGGAAACAGCATCCAGATACGACACATCAATGACCGGATGTCGTGCTGTCAGCTTGGCTCGTGGTTTGTCTGCAACTAGCACATAGTTTTGTGGCATATGCCCATTGCAGCCCCCATCATCGACACAGGCCGTCCTTTCGCCATAAGTCACTTCATTCCTGCCCATGGCGATGGGAATGTCCACTGTTACTGGATGCACAGGTCCTTCGTGAAATGAAATGTATGGACCTTCGGGCGTTGCAAGCCGAAAGCCCTTTTCGTCCCAATGGAAGTTTTGCTTAGACTCCCCCGGCGGTCCGCCCATGATGAACTCACCAAGCGGAAGGGCTATCATCTCGGGGCAGACGCCGTATTCCTGCAACGCCTCCAGTGGCATAACGGTTGTTCCATCCTCCAACCTGTAGTCCGCCCAAGCGGTCGTTGTCAGAATTTGGAGCAACCCGAAGATAGTTAAATGCTTTATGAACAATCGATATTTTCCCTAGCGCCTCTCTTCAGCAACTCAAACGTGCATTTCGATTGAGTGAAACACGAAAACTACAAAAAAGACCGGCCCCTATGCAAAAGGCCGGTCCAAAACAATCGACGTAAGGCTGGTTAGCGCTTCAGGATGGATGCGCCGGCGTATTCCGCGACCTCACCCAACGATTCCTCGATGCGGATCAGTTGGTTGTACTTGGCCAACCGGTCCGAACGGGCCAGCGAGCCGGTTTTGATTTGGCCGCAGTTGGTCGCAACCGCCAGATCAGCAATAGTAGCGTCCTCGGTCTCGCCCGAGCGGTGCGACATGACATTGGTGTAACGCGCGCGGTGCGCCATATCTACGGCACGCAGGGTTTCGGTCAGCGATCCGATCTGGTTCACCTTGACCAGCATCGAGTTCGCACAACCACGCTCGATCCCTTCGGCCAGACGCGCCGGGTTGGTCACGAACAGGTCGTCGCCTACCAGCTGAACCTTGTCGCCGATGGCGTCAGTCAGGGCTTTCCAGCCGTCCCAGTCATCCTCGGACATACCGTCTTCGATCGAGATGATCGGGTAGTCTTTGACCAGCGCCGCCAGATACTCGGCGTTTTCCTCTGAGGTCAGCGAGATGTTCTCGCCCGACAGAACGTATTTGCCGTCCTTGTAGTATTCGGTGGCCGCGCAATCCAGCGCCAGGTGGATTTCCTCGCCCGGCTTGTAGCCAGCCTTTGCGATGGACTGCAGGATGAAATCCAGCGCCTCACGGGTGGATGCAATGTTCGGGGCAAAACCACCCTCGTCTCCGACACCGGTGGCCAGACCAGCCGCCGAGAGCTCACGTTTCAACGTGTGGAACACTTCAGAGCCCATACGCACGGCTTCGCGAATATTCGCGGCCGAGGTCGGCATGATCATGAATTCCTGAATATCGATCGGGTTGTCGGCGTGCTCACCGCCGTTGATGATGTTCATCATCGGAACGGGCAGAACACGTGCCGAGGTGCCGCCGACATAGCGATACAGAGGCTGCGTGGTGAAATCCGCAGCGGCCTTTGCGGTCGCCAGTGACACACCCAGAATGGCATTGGCGCCCAGACGGCTTTTATTCTCGGTCCCGTCCAGTTCGATCATCGCGCCGTCGATTGCCACCTGCTCGGTCGCGTCATAGCCCACCAGCTCTTCGGCGATTTCGCCGTTCACCGCGGCGACGGCCTCAAGCACACCTTTACCCATGTAACGCGATTTATCACCGTCGCGCTTTTCAACGGCCTCATAGGCGCCCGTCGATGCACCCGAGGGAACTGCCGCTCGGCCCATGGTGCCGTCTTCCAGGATCACGTCCACCTCGACGGTAGGATTGCCCCGGCTGTCCAGGATTTCGCGTGCGTGGATGTCGATGATTGTGCTCATGAGGCCCGTCCCTATGGCTGCATTTGGTTGCATGCCTCATAGCATCACCGGGCCAAAAGTAAACCGGCAGCGTTACCGCTAACACACATATTCCCTGCACTTTAGGGCTAACAGTTTCCTGTTTGCGCCAACGTGCGACGATCCGTCAGGCCGCAACAGCCAATTCGCGCGCCAACCTGCGTTCACGGAGAAAGGTATACATGCCCGACCCGAGGATCAGAGCGGCCCCCGCCACAGTCATGAGGTCAGGGCGCTCACCAAACATCAGCATCCCGGCGGCAATCGAGAACACCAGACGGGTGTACCGGAACGGAGTCAGGGCCGAGGCCTCTCCGATCCGCATTGCCGTCACGATTCCGTAGTAGCCCAGAACGCCAAAACCGATTGCGCCCAGATACGGACCAAGCTGCGTGGTCTGAAGCGGAACAACGGGCTGAGCCGAAAAGACCATCAGAACCGCGCCCGCAACCGCCACCGCAATGTAAGCCTGCAAGGCGACAACGGATGAAGCCACGCGGACGTCCAGTTTGCGCGTGATCAGGTCACGTGAGGCAATCGCAACAACGGTGGCCACGACGAACAGCGACTCGGGCCGAAACCCTTCAAAACCGGGCCGAATAATCATCAGGACACCAATGAAGCCGACGCCAATGGCGCTCCACCGTCGCCAGCCAACGTGCTCACCAAGAAACAGCGCAGCCCCCATGGTCACGGCCAGCGGCATAGCCTGAAAGACAGCGGCGACCGTAGACAGCTCGACCAGAGACAGCGCGGTGACAAAGGTCAGCGCCCCCACCGCTTCGGCCCCTGCCCGGGCCAGTGGCAACGGCTGCCAGGCGATAGGGTCCAAGATGCGTTTGCGGGTCGCCAACGACATCACAACAAACACCAGTCCGCAGAACAGACCCAGCACGATCATGATCTGACCGGTCGATACACTGGTCGACAGGTGCTTGATGAACATGTCCTCAAGCGAAAAGGCCGCCATCGACCCTATGATCAGCAAAATGCCGTTAACGTTGTTCATGCGCGTGTCCGTTGGATTGGGCTGTTAAAATTTGCGCCCTTGAGTCACCAAAACCGAAACATTCGCGACGCCGCAAGCGATATTGCGACATGATTTATGAATTGCCGTGCGGCAACCAATCGCGATTCGTGATGAATCAGTCCTGTTCCAGCGGAACGCCGTACAGTTCCAGCCGATGCCCTTTCAGCTTATAGCCAAGCTTTGCAGCAATTTTTTCCTGCAGGGCCTCGATCTCGGGATCTACGAATTCGATCACCTCGCCCGATTGCATGTCGATCAGGTGGTCGTGGTGATCCCGCTCGGCGTCTTCATAGCGCGCGCGTCCGTCGCCGAATTCCAGCCGCTCGAGAATCCCCGCCTCTTCGAACAGCTTCACGGTGCGATAAACCGTGGCGATGGAAATGCCGGAGTCCACTTTCGAGGCCCGGGCATAAAGCTCCTCGACATCCGGATGATCTTCGCTTTGCTGCAACACCTGCGCAATCGTGCGGCGCTGACCCGTCATACGCAGACCTTTAGCTTCACAACGGGCGATGATCGTGTCGGACATGGTGACCCTCAGATTAGTTCGGGTTTCTGTCTTAATACGTCTGCGCCGCTGGCGCCACAGCCGAATTGCGCCTAACCCTCGCGGCGCAGATCGGCCCATATCGGCAGGTGGTCCGACGCGATATGCGCAGGCCGGGTGTTGTGCACCCCATGGAGAACCGCCTCAAGCCCTTCGCCCAGCGCAATGCGGTCAAGCGCCCCCAGTGGCTGTGCGGCAGGAAAGCTCGGGACCGGAGGCAAAAAGCGCATATCGGGCGCAAGATGGTCGAGCACGGGTTGCCGCGACCATTCGTTGAAGTCCCCGGCCCAGACGGTGGGCATCTGATCCAGATCCTCATCGCAGCGCCGGATATGGTGGATCTGCTGCCGCCGGGATGCGGGCAACAGCCCAAGATGCATCCCCATCACCCTTAGCGGCCCGATCTGGGTATCGAATTCAACCCGCACTGCGCCCCTGGGTTCCAGCCCCGGCAGGTCGTGATGTCCGGTCCGCCGAACACCGATTCTGTCCCCGCGCCAAATGACAGCGTTTCCGTGCCATCCCAGACTACCGGCACCACCCAGGTCGACGATCTTCCAACCGGCCTCGTCCAGCATGAAATGCGGCAACGCGGCAGGTCTGGGGGGCAGCCGCTTGTCGGCCTCTTGCAACACGACGATATCCGCTTGCATGCTTTCGATGACCTGCATGATGCGCTGGGGCTGACGGCGAAAGTCCAGCCCGACGCATTTCTGGATATTATAGCTTGCAATCCGCAGGGTTGAATCAGGCGACATGGGCTTCCGATCAAATCACTGATGCTTAAAGTGCCACGCTGGTGGCCGGGTGCAACCCCTCAGCCATAGTGGTGCGCAAGGAAACGTGTTTCGCCCCGCTTACTTCGCCGCAAAATTGGGCAACCAACACGGAACGCACCCAATCGCCACGGCGTTCCTTGATCAACAGCATCCGAATAGCCTATCCCGGCGACGAACAACGTCCCATAGGCGAAAAGCGCCAACAAGCGGCCCCCAGATCACCCGGAGAGCAAATGGTTTCCACCGAAGCAGCTACAAACAGCAGAACCTGGGCCAGCATTGTTCTGGTGGCCGGCGGGATGATGTGGGGCCTGTACTGGATACCCGTGCGGTTCTTCTATGATCTGGGTCTCTCCGGACCCTGGCCAGGGATAGCGATGTACAGTGCCGCACTTCTGGGGCTTGTTCCGTTCGTCTGGAAAGAGCGGCGGGCGCTGACCCTGCAATGGCGCGATCTGGTGTTCAGCGGGATGTTCACCGGCGCGGCATTCAGCCTCTATTCGATCAGCCTTGTCTACACGGACGTCGTGCGGTCGATCCTGTTGTTTTACCTCACCCCGATCTGGGGCACGATTCTGGGGCTGATCTTTTTGGATGAGCGTCTTTGGCTGGGACGCATAGCCGGCCTTGTCTGCGGAGTCGGAGGCCTTTTCGTGGTCCTCGGCGGTTCAAATTTTGTGCCCTGGCCTCAGAATATCGGCGACTGGCTGGCGCTGGCGTCCGGTATGTGCTGGGCGCTTGGCACGCTGGGCCTGTACCGGACCAGCACGATCTCTGCTTCGGGACAGGTCTTTGCCTTTGTGATGGGCGCGCTCATTCTGTCGCTTATCAGTTTGACAGTGCTTCCGGAACCGGCCCTGCCGAAACTCACCAAAGCGGATATCCTCTGGACCCTGCAATTCGTACTTTTGTCCGCCTTCTACACGTTGCCCATGGTTTTCATGACAATCTGGCCGGCAACCAAGTTGTCGCCTGCCCGTGTCGGCCTTTTGCTCATGAGCGAAGTCGTCGTCGGCCTAGCCTCGGCCGCAGCCTTTTCGGGCGAACCGTTCGGCCTGCGCGAGCTATTGGGCGCAGTCCTGATCGTCAGCGCCGCCGTGTTGGAAATCGTGCGGGACTAGCCCGCCGCCCTCGGCAACCAGCCGCCATGCCTGACGCAAGTGTTGGCCTATCCCATTCAAACGTTTATCTGTTTGGGCGTTTGATGCCATATCAGGACGTTACGAAATGACGACGCCCAGCGCGGACCGCAGAAAACAACTCGAAGGCCGATCGCTGATCGTGGCCATGGCCGGCAACCTCTTCATGGGCGCAGCAGGTATCCTTGCGGGCGTGTTGTCCAACTCCAACGCCATCATGATGGACGGCTTATTCTCGTTAGTCGGTTTTGGGTCGGCGTTTCTGGGACGGCGGATAAGCCTTCGCATCGATGCCGGCCCTGACAAGCGTCGGCCGTTCGGTTACGCGGCGGATGAGGCGATCTTTTCCACCTTCCGTTCCCTGTCCCTGTTAGGGCTGGTTCTGTTCGCAATCTCGAACGCGGCCAAGAACATCTACAGCTATTACAACGGTATGATGCCCGAGCCGCTGAATTTCGCCCCGATGTTCGTCTATTTTGCGTCGATTGGTCTGACCTGCTTTTTGCTCTGGGCGTTTCACTATTTCACTTGGCGGCAAACCGGAAAGACCAGCGCGATTCTGCGCCTTGAATCCAAGGCGGCGTTTTTCGACGGCATGTTCACCGCTGCAGCCGGCATTGGTCTGGGTGCAATCTACCTGTTTCGGGACGGGCCACTTGCAGCGATTGCGCCGATCGGTGACTCGATCATCGTTCTGTTTCTGTGTGTCCTCGCAATCGGATCATATGTGAAAGACTTTCGTGGCGGGTTGGGAGAACTTGCAAACGCCACAGCCAGCCCAGAGGTCCTGGCAGCAGCTCGTCGCGCCCTGCGCCCCGCCATTGCTGAAGACGGTGGTACGCTGCGGGACATGTCTGTGACCAAGCAAGGTCGGACGATTCTGATAACCGTCTATTATGATCCCCTTCGCCCCATTACTGCCGAAGAAATCGACACGCTGAACTGGCGCATGGTTCGGGATGCGCGCAAAGCAATCGACGAGGCAGACGTATACCTGATGATTTCGCAATACGCGCGTCGGTGGCCGGACGAAATCAATCCCTATCGGGACGACGCCTGACCCTCAGGTCCCACAGAACGTGGCGTGGACCACTTCGCTTTCGGTCGGCGGACGCGTCAGGTCGACCGCGTCCGGCTGATCCTCATAGGGTCGCGACAGTACCATGTTTAGTCTGTGGAACGGTTCACAATCGCCCTGAACAGCGGCCTGGATCATCTGTTCAACCCGGTGGTTACGCGGGATGAAGGCCGGATTTGCTGCGGTCATGACGGATGTCGGGTCCTGCTCGCGCTCTAAGCGAACCCGCCAGCCTTCAGACCAGCTGTCAAAAGCTGCCGGGTCGGTGAATTGATCGCGCGCTGCATCTCCGCCAAGCGCACGGAAGGTGTTGGTGAAATCGGATTGGTTCTGCGCCATGCGCGTCAGCAGGTCCGAGATCAACTGAAGATCAGCCTCTTCCTCTGTCATCAGTCCGATCTTGGCGCGGTACCGCCTTAGCCAGTTCTCCTGCAACTTTCCGGGCATCGCGTGCACGATCTCCGTGGCTTCTTCCACGGCAGCTTCTTTGTCGTCCATCTGTTGGATCAAGGCCGTCGCAAACTGCGCCACATTCCAGACCGCGATGTCCGGCTGATTGGAGTACGCATACCGCCCCATCCGATCAATTGAGCTGTAGACCGTATTCGGATGATAACTGTCCATGAAGGCGCAGGGCCCATAGTCGATCGTCTCACCCGCAACCGAGCAATTGTCGGTGTTCATCACCCCATGGATGAAACCCACGCTCATCCAGGCCGGGATCAGCCGTGATTGCGCGTCGACAACCTCACGCAGCAATCCCATCGGTCCGTCTGCGGTGGGGTAATGGCGCTGAATGGCATAGTCGGTCAGACGTTTCAGACTGTCCAATTGACCCCTTGCTGCGAAAACCTGAAACGTGCCGACACGCAGGTGACTTTGCGCCACGCGGGTCAGAACTGCACCGGGCATTGGGCCTTCGCGCAGCACTATCTCTCCGGTCTCCACAGCCGCCAAGGCTCGGGTCGTCGGGATGCCCAGCGCGTGCATCGCCTCGGACACCACGTATTCGCGCAACACCGGCCCCAGCCACGCACGCCCATCTCCCTGACGGCTGAACGGGGTAGGCCCCGAGCCTTTCAGCTGAATATCCCGGCGGATGCCATCCGTCCCCACCGTTTCACCGAGCAGAACAGCACGTCCGTCCCCAAGCTGAGGGTTGTAGTTCCCGAACTGATGCCCGGAATACAGTTGCGCTATCGGCTCGGCCCCTTCGGGCAGCGTATTCCCGGCAAAGGCTTCGGCCATCTCTTCCACGTCACCTGGCGTGACGTTCAGAATCCTGGCCAATTCGGCATTGAACGCGATCAATCGCGGCGCGTGTACGGGGATTGGCGCCTGCCGTGCATAAAAGCTGTTGGGAAGACGCGCGTAGCTGTTGTCAAAGGGGATCGTCAGGGTCATGCGGCAAACATATTCCTTACATGCACGAATACCATAGCGGATCGCGCAATCCCGTGCATAATCACCCCGAATGACGAGAGAACCCATGACCGCGCAACAAATCATCGACCACCTGAAACTGGAACAACACCCCGAGGGCGGTTGGTTCCGCGAAACATGGCGCGCAGATAACGAGGGCCGCGCCACGGGCACGTGTATCTACTTCCTGCTGGCCGAGGGTGAAAGCAGCCACTGGCACCGCGTCGACGCGACCGAGATCTGGCTGTACCACGCGGGCGCGCCGCTGATCCTGTCTCTCAGCGAAACGGACGAGGGTCCAGCCACCGACCATCTGCTGACCCCGGACCTGTCGCAAGGCGCTCCTCAACTGATCGTGCCCAAGAACCACTGGCAAGCGGCACGCTCGACAGGCGAATACACGCTGGTCAGTTGCACCGTTTCACCCGGCTTCCAATTCGAGGGCTTCGAACTCGCCGCGCCGGGGTTCGACATGCCAAGGGGCTGATCCATGGATCACCGCGCCCTCATAGCGTCGCTGCCACCCGAGGCCAAAGACAGATTGCAACAGCGCTCGGACTCGACTGGCCTTCGGCACTTGGGGGGCTACCTGACGCTTTTGGCGCTGACCAGCTCCGGGCTTGCCCTGCGGGCACCCCTGTGGCCGTTGTTGATCCTGCCGCAAGGTGTGCTGTTGGTGTTCTTCTTCACGCTCAGTCACGAATGCACTCACAAGACCCCGTTCAGGACCGGTTGGCTGAACGACGCCGTCGGACATCTGGTATCCGTTCCGATCGCCCTACCCTTTACGTGGTTCCGGTACTTTCACCTTGCCCACCACAAATGGACGAACCATCCCGAAAAAGACCCTGAACTGGGTGGCAAGCCAAGACCCGATAACTGGCCGAGCCTGCTGATCTACCTGACCGGTTGGCACTACTGGAAAGGCATGGCGATCGTGCTGCTCCAGAACGCTTTCGGCCGGATCGACGCGCCCTATCTGCCAACGCGCCAGCACAGGGCCATGCGGATCGAGGCGCGCGCACTCTTAGCAATCTACACAATCGCCGCAGCCAGCCTGTTCTTCTCACCGCTACTGTTCTGGGTCTGGATTTTACCCGTCCTAGTCGGACAACCCTTCCTGCGCCTGTATCTTCTGGCGGAACACGGGCTGTGCCCGCCAGTTGCCAACATGTTGGAGAACTCACGCACCACCTTCACCAACCGGGCCATACGCTTTGTCGCGTGGAACATGCCCTATCATGCAGAGCATCACGCGTTTCCGAACGTCCCTTTCCATCAGCTACCCGCGTTGCATCACTGGACACGGGAACATCTGAGATCGACTTCGGACGGATACTCCGAGTTTGTAGGCGACTATGTGAGCACGTTACATCGTTAATTGCACGCCCACCTTGCCGCGGTTCAGCGAGGCTTGAAGCGGTGTTGCCCTTTCAATTGACCAAATTGCGGTAAAGCGCGAAAAACCCTCAGCTTTCTTTCATTGGACTCACATGACATTACCCCCAGTAATTTTTGATATGGACGGTCTTTTGTTGGACACCGAAAAAGTCTGTCTGGACAGCTTTATCGACACGAGGCGCGCGTTCGCCCTGTCTGATAGCCCTGAAACGTTCCTCAAATGCGTAGGATTGCGAGGGGACGAGCCGGACCGGATAATACGTGACAGCCTTGATGGCAAAGTTGGGTTTGACGCGTTCAACGACGAATGGGATCGACGCATCGACGCCACACTTGAGCAGCGGATTCCTGTTAAATACGGTGCCCTTGCCCTGGCCCGTATGCTTGCGGAAAAAGGGCATCTTCTGGCCGTTGCGACTTCGACGAATACCGGCAGAGCCCGATCACAATTGGAGGAATCCGGGCTGCTGAACTTCTTTAAGTTTGTGATCGGTGGAGACATGGTCGTGCGGCACAAACCGGATCCAGAGGTCTATCACACAGCCGCTGAACGACTTGGGCATCCAGCAAAAGACTGCATTGCGTTCGAAGACAGTGAGATGGGAACGCGGGCCGCTCTCGCATCTGGTGCGCAAACCGTTCAGATCCCTGACTTGATCCAGCCCACCGAAGAACTGAGATCCTTGGGACATCTCATTGCGCCGAATCTATTGAAAGGGGCGATTGCCGTCGGACTTATTGAAGCTCACGAAATCGCCTGACCAAAAAGTTTGTGGCGACTGGCAAAATAGAACTGTTGTGGATCTCAGCGCTATCGCATCTCCGCAACGGAACTGACAACCCCGCCCCCAACCAAAGCCTTCACTCCGGTGGTGCCCGGGCATGACGTCGGCAATCTGCGCGCGACGCGTGCTGCCAGATAGGCAAAGGCCTGCGCCTCGAGCATGTCACCGTCCAGACCTACGGCCTCGACCGGCTCGACCGGGCAGTCCAGGGCGACGCGCAGCATCTCCATCAACACCGGGTTGTGCCGCCCGCCGCCGGTGACCAGCAACCGTGATGGCGGTTTGGGGCAGTACTCCATCCCCTGCACAACGCCAGCTGCACACATGCCGGTTAGCGTGGCCACGGCATCCGCATCGCTGAGTTCCTGCACAAGTCCAATCATTTCCGCAAAGTCGTTCCGGTCCAGCGATTTCGGCGGCATTCGTGTAAAATACGGCTCGGCAAGAAACAGCTCCAGCGCGCCCATCTCGACAGTGCCTCCGCGCGCGACGGCACCATCGCGGTCCATCGGCAGGCCCAGGCGCGCCTGCATCAGGTCATCGACCGGTGCATTTGCGGGACCCGTGTCAAACGCCAGCAACGCGCCGGGGGCTTCCGGGCCGTCGAAACTGGGGTCCACATAGGTCAGGTTGCCGACACCGCCGAGGTTCAGGAAACACAGCGGCCGGTCGGCTCCAATCCACTTGGCGCAGGCAAAGTGAAAGAACGGAGCCAACGGAGCCCCTTCGCCGCCCATGGCCACATCATCGCTGCGGAAATCCCAGACGACCGGCACACCCAAAGCCTGAGCCAGCCCCTCGCCGTCGCCAACCTGCAACGTCCCCCTTCCGCGCGGCTCGTGCGCAAGGGTTTGGCCGTGAACGCCGATCAGGTCAATCTCGTCGAATTCGGACAGCGCCTCGGCATGGGCAATCGTAACCAGTTCCGCCGCTGCATCCACGTCAGGTCCGTGCCATTGCCCCAACGCGGCACGCAGAACTGCGCGTTCTTCATCGGAATAGGCACGGTAACCGCTTGGCCCAAAACCAATAATCCGGTGCCCGTCCGTTTCCACGACTGCAGCATCTACCCCATCCATCGAGGTGCCGGACATCGCGCCCAAAACCCTGATCGCGCCTGTTTTCTTGATGGACCGCCCCAAGCTCGTCTCTCCTGCCGTGTCCTGTGTGTACCGCCATGGTTGAACGGTGCAGCCCGTTTAGCCTGCCCACTCACTTAAAGCCAAGGCAAGATGGTTCGCACGCGACGCGCGCTTTTTCCTGACAATTTGGTATAAGGAACACAAATTGGTTTTAGGTGCATATGGCGGACACGTACTCTCAGAAACAGCCATCGGAAGGCCGGAATTACTTCCTGATCTTCTGGTCCGGCGCATTGGCAACGATCGGCGGGCAGCTTATCAACCCGAATCTGGTGCTGCCATTTCTGTACCTGGCTTTGGGCGCACCCACGTTTTTCGCAGGATTGCTGCTGCCCTTCGTCACCGGTTCGCGCTTGATTGCCGAGATCTTTGTCTCACCTTTCGTAAACCGTGCAACCCGAGCCAAGCTTGCAGTCTATATACCGAACCTTTTGACGGCCATCGTACTGTCGGCAGTGGCGCTGTTTGCCACGAAACTGCCCAGCGTGATGATTGTACTGCTGTTTCTTACCACCGCCATCGTCATGGGGTTGTGCCAGGGTATCACCAGCCTGGGGACCAGTCAGATTTACGGCATGTCCGTCCCGGAGGCCAAACGCAATCGGATGGTGTTTGCACAGGCCACCATTTCGGGGGTGCTCGCCGTCATCATCGTTCTGGTCACGCGCGACCTGCTGGCCGGAGAACAGCCGATGCAGCGGCATATTGTGGTCTTGTGGTGCGGCGTGATTGCCATGTTCGCGGCGGGCGTTGCATTTGCCGGTGTGCGGCTGTTGGAAGAAGAACAGGCCCATGCGCCTGAGCCCAAGCAAAAGCCTAGGCCGCTTGCCGAGCTGGTGACCGGTTTCAAAACCGGCATGGCCTATAAGTGGTATCGCAAATTCCTGGCCGCCCGGCTGATTTTTGTCTCGGTCGAACTGGCGATGCCGTTCTACACGATCCATGCCGCAACGCTGCATATGGGGACCAAGCATTCCCTCAGCTATTTCGTTATTGGGGCCAGCCTCGGCATGGTAATCGGTTCGCTGCTGTGGGGATGGCTGAGCAGTCGCATATCGGTCAAACCGGTAATGTGGCTTGGCTGCATGATCGCCACCATCTCGGCCCTGCTGGCGCTGGGGTTCACATTTCTTGGCTATGCGCAGAACGTCTGGCTCTACGCGCTGGTCATTCTCCTGCTGTCGTTGGGCGGTAACGGCGTGATCTACGGACGCTACCTGTACCTCATTGACATGAGTGTTGAAAAAGAGCGCCCTTACCTTGTCGCGCTGGGGGATGTCAGCGCTGGCCTTGTCGGAATGGTCTTCGCTGCGATCCTTGGCGCGGTCGCACATTTGCATGATCCGGTCACGCCGATCATTGCCCTGGTGGTGCTGAATCTGATCGCGATGCTTTACGCCTTCCGTTTGCCACCGGTCAAAAGCTGAAACAGTCCGTGTTTTTCTTCGAAAAGGTGCCTTTTCCTTACCCCAAGCGCCGCCTATACAGTGCCCCGCAACATCAACCCGAGGCACGATATGACCTACCACCCCAAATCGGATTTCATCGCCACGATGATCGAGCGCGGCTTTCTCGCCGACTGCACCGATTATCAGGGCCTTGACGAAGCGCTGATCAGCGGGGTGCAAACAGCCTATATCGGGTATGACGCCACGGCGCAGTCGCTGCACGTCGGTCACTTGATGAACATCATGGTGCTGCGCTGGCTGCAAAAGACCGGCCACAAACCAATCACCCTGATGGGCGGCGGCACGACCAAGGTGGGCGATCCGTCATTCCGGTCGGACGAGCGCCCCTTGCTGGGGCCCGAGCAGATCGACGCGAATATCGCGGGCATGAAGCAGGTCTTCGCCAAGTACCTGTCCTATGACGACAGCGAGACCGGCGCGCTGATGCTGAACAACGCCGAATGGCTGGACAGCCTGAACTACCTCGATTTCCTGCGCGATATCGGGCGGCATTTCTCGGTCAACCGGATGCTGTCTTTCGAGTCGGTGAAATCGCGGTTGGATCGCGAACAATCGCTGAGCTTCCTCGAGTTCAACTACATGATCCTGCAGGCCTATGACTTCCTGGAGCTGAACCGCCGCTACAACTGCGTTCTGCAAATGGGCGGATCGGATCAGTGGGGCAACATCGTCAATGGTATCGACCTTACCCGCCGCGTTCTGGATCACGAGATTTATGGCCTGACCACCCCTCTTCTGACCACCAGCGACGGTCGCAAGATGGGCAAGTCGCAGGGCGGCGCGGTCTGGCTGAACGGCGATATGCTGTCGTCCTACGAGTTCTGGCAGTTCTGGCGCAACACGACCGACGCTGATGTGGGCCGATTCCTGAAGATCTTCACCGAACTGCCCGTCGAAGAATGCGACCGCCTAGCCGCGCTGCGGGGGTCCGAAATCAACGAGGCCAAAATCCGCCTCGCCAATGAGGTCACCACCCTGTTGCACGGGGCCGAGGCGGCTGCGACAGCTGAGGCGACCGCGCGCGAGGTATTCGAAAAAGGCGGTGTCGGAGGCGATCTGCCAACCCTGACCCTCAGCCCGGACGAGTTGGGTGATGGCATGTCCATCGTGCAGCTTATCGTGAAGTCGGGTCTGGCAAAGTCGGGCAAAGAGGCCAAGCGTCTGATCGCCGAGAACGGTGCCAAGCTGGACGATGCGCCGCTGACCGATGCCGGGCTAATGATCGACGCTGGCGCATTGTCGTCGCCGATCAAGCTGAGCGCAGGTAAGAAACGCCATGCTCTGGTTCAGCTGGGCTAGTCCGACTTGAGTTCTGAAAAACAAAGGCCACCCGACTGGGTGGCCTTTTTTCCTTTAATCGAGCGCCGCAAAGACAGATTCTAGCGCTCCTCTTTGCCGCCGCCGTTGCTGCCGCCATTGCCATGGCCGCCGCCGCCATTACCTTGGCCGTTGTTGCTGCCGCCATTTCCGGTGCCTGGGCCAGAGCCGCCATTGTTTCCGCCGCCATTGCCGGGGTTACCGGCGTTGCCATTTCCGTTTCCAGGCCCGCCATTGTTGCCACCATTGCCGTGACCGCCACCATGGCCACCACCATTGCTGCCACCGTTGCCAGAGCCGCCGCCACCGTTACCAGAGCCGTTACCCTGGCCATTGTTGCCGCCGCCGTTGCCAGTGCCGGGTCCAGATCCGCCGTTGTTACCACCGCCGTTTCCGGGGTTACCACCGTTGCCATTCCCGTTGCCGGGTCCACCGTTGTTACCACCGTTGCCACCGCCGCCGCCGTTGTCACCACCGCCACCGTTGTCACCGCCGCCGCCGTTGTCGCCGCCACCACCGTTGTCACCGCCGCCGCCGTTGTCGCCGCCGCCGCCGTTGTCGCCGCCACCACCGTTGTCACCGCCGCCACCGTTGTCACCGCCGCCGCCGTTGTCGCCGCCACCACCGTTGTCGCCGCCGCCGCCGTTGTCACCGCCGCCGCCGTTGTCGCCGCCACCACCGTTGTCGCCGCCGCCACCGTTGTCGCCGCCTCCACCGTTGTCGCCGCCGCCACCGTTGTCACCGCCGCCGCCGTTGTCACCGCCACCACCGTTGTCGCCGCCGCCACCGTTGTCACCGCCGCCGCCGTTGTTACCTGGGCCGCCATTCCCTGCATTGCCGTCACCACCAGAACCAGATTCACCGCCTGCGTTCGAGCTCCCGCTGCTGGCCTGATCCCCGTCCCGATCTTCACTGCCTCGTGCGACCGTTGCGCCGATAGATCCGGTGGCAAATTCCGTCAACAATGCGGCCAATCCCGGGCATTGTTCACCAGTTATTGCAAGTGTTGATTCGAAGTCGGTCCGCTTTTGCAACCGTTTCAGAAAGCTTGGCGTCACGTGCGTGCAATCGCAAAGGGTCTGAAAGTCCCCGCTATTGGCTGCAATTCGCGCGGTCCTTCCATCACATACCTCCGGCGCCGCTTGCGCGGAGGTTACCATCAAAGCTGCTATGAACGGCGAGGCTACCAACGCGGAAACATTGGATTTCAGCTTATTTCGCATCACTTAACTCCTTGCGCCTTAACACCCAGGTGCGTCAGGGTTCTCGGTTACTCAGTGGAAGCCGCAGATGAAGCGCAGGTAAGTACCCGCTGAAGATGCGTTAATGTGGGCTCGCCACCACTCGTTAAAACAAACACGACACTAGTTGTGACGGTCCTTGCTGCTGAATATACAACATCTATCCACACCGCCAAATGAAAAGCGGCGAAAACGTGTCAAAATTTTGGAGAGGCTGCCTCAATGCTACTATCAAACTCATCCGCAATCATCACCGGTGGCGCGTCGGGATTGGGTGAAGCCACCGCCCGCTATTTTGCCGAGCACGGGGCGCAGATTACGATTCTGGATCGTGACGCGGATCGTGGCAACACAATTGCGGACGAGATTGGCGGATTCTTCGCTCAAACGGACGTAACGGATGAGGCCTCGGTTGCAGCGGCAATCGCTCATGCAATGGACAAGATGGGCCGTATCACCGCCACAGTGAACTGCGCCGGGATTGCCTACGGGATCAAGACCGTGGGCAAGGAAGGCCCCCACCCTTTGGACGCCTTTCAACGCACCATCGACATCAACCTGGTTGGCACGTTCAACGTCTCGCGCCTGGCCGCTGCCGAGATGGCAAAGAACGAACCTGAACCGGACGGCGCGCGCGGCGTGATCATCAACACTGCCTCAATCGCGGCCTTCGACGGGCAAAAGGGGCAGTCGGCCTATGCGGCTTCAAAAGGTGGGGTTGTCGGTATGACCCTGCCCATGGCGCGCGATCTGGCCTCGACCGGTATTCGCGTAATGACCATTGCACCCGGGATATTCATGACCCCAATGCTCGCCGGCTTGCCTGAAGAGGTCCAACAGCAACTGGCTGCGGATGTGCCCAATCCGGCCCGGCTTGGCGACCCGCGCGAATACGGGCGGCTGGCCGGGTTCATCGTCGAGATGGGCTATCTGAACGGCGAGGTCATCCGCATCGACGGCGCCCTGCGCATGCGCTAAGCCTGTCCCATGACCGAGTGGGAGAAGATGCAGTCCGGGCAGTGGTATTGCTGCCTGGATCCACACCTTGAAGGCTTGCGTGCGTGTGCCCGCCGTGCAGTACATGCGCATAACACCTGTCCTCCGGATGACCGTGGTGCGATTGCACCAAAATTGCAGGCGTTGTTCGCCGATATTGGGCCGGATTGCTATCTCGAGGCTCCGTTTCATTGCGCCTACGGTCTGAACATCCACCTCGGCGCGCGGGTCTATTTCAATGCAGGTTGCGTCGTTCTGGACACGGCCCCTGTTCGAATCGGAGACGGCACAATGTTCGGGCCCAACGTCCAGATCTTTTGCGCCCAGCACGCCAAAGACCCGGTCGAACGCGCGCAGGGGCTGGAAATCGGTCTGCCCGTGACCATTGGCCGAAACGTCTGGGTCGGTGGAGGAGCCATCCTGATGCCGGGCGTCACAATCGGCGACAACGCCATCATCGGCGCAGGCAGCGTGGTAACTAAAGACGTCGCAGCCGGAGAAACCGTCGTCGGCAATCCAGCCCGGCCGATGGCCTAAGCGCCCTCGGCCTTTTCTTCGAGCGTTAGCCACTCTTCCTCGGCCGCTGCCAGCTTTTCCTGCCGCTCGACCAGAGCCTCGGTTGCTTTCTGGAACTTGACCGGCTCCCGCGTGAACAATTCGGGGTCAGACATAAGCTCTTCAAGCTTGCCGATCTCGGCCTCCAGACGTGCAATTTCGGCAGGCAGTTTTTCAAGCCGGTGTTTTTCCGAGAATGACAGGCCGGACTTTTGTTGCGCTTCCTGCTTTTGCTTCGGCTTGGAAGGTTTTGTTTTTTCGATCTTCTTCTCGAACACGTCGCCCCGCTGCGCGATGTAGTCCGACCAACCGCCCGCATAGACCGTGGCGCGACCGTTGCCTTCCATTGCGATGGTCGTGGTGGCAACCCGGTCCAGAAAGTCGCGGTCGTGGCTGACCAGAAGAACGGTACCGTCATAGTCGTCCAGCAACTCCTGCAACAGGTCCAGCGTTTCGACATCCAGATCGTTGGTCGGTTCATCCAGCACCAGCAAGTTCGAGGACTTGGCCATCAGTTTGGCCAGCAGCAACCTTGCTTTTTCACCACCTGACAGCGACTTAACGGCCGCTCTGGCCTGCCGTTCGTCGAACAGGAACTCTTTGAGGTAGCCGACCACGTGTTTGGGTTGGCCGCCGACCATGACCTGATCGGCCTTGCCCGAAACCCGCATTTCGGGATCGCCGGTCAGGCTGTCCCACAGGCTCATCTCCGGATCCAGCTGTGCGCGGGTCTGGTCGAACACCGCAATCTCGAGGTTCGTGCCAAGCGACACCGTTCCCTCGTCCGGTTCCTCTTGCCCAAGCAACATTTTCAACAGAGTCGTCTTGCCCACGCCATTGGGGCCCACAAAGGCCACCCGGTCACCACGCTGCACCAACAGGTCGAAATTTCGAACGATCTGTTGTGTACCAAAAGACTTTGACAAGCCCTTGGCTTCAATCACTTTTCGACCGGATTTCGGGCCAGCCTCCAGCGCCATGGCAGCCGATCCCTGACGCTTGATCTGTGCCGCCTTTTCGGCCCGCAAGGCCTGCAGCGCGCGTACCCGGCCCTGGTTCCGCTTGCGTCGCGCACTGATGCCTTCGACGGCCCATTTCGCCTCGGATTTGATCAGACGATTCAACTTGTGCCGCTGCTGATCTTCTTCTTCCCAGACCTTGTCGCGCCATGTCTCGAAGGCCTCAAAACCCTGCTCCTGCCGCCGCACCATGCCGCGATCGATCCACAGGGTCGCGCGGGTCAAAGCACGTAGGAACGCGCGATCGTGCGAAATCAGGACATAGGCCGCGCGGGTCGAGCCCAACTCGCGTTCCAGCCAGGCGATTGCCTCAATGTCCAGATGGTTGGTCGGTTCGTCCAACAGCATCAGATCGGGCGCTTCGGCCATCAGTTTGGCTAATGCCGCCCGGCGACGCTCACCACCCGAAGCGGTCTCAACAGCCCGAGCCGGATCGAACTTCAGACCCTCGCCAGCGCGCTCGACCTTATACAGCTCACCAGGCTCCAACCCGCTGGAGGCGTAATCTCCCAGCGTGGCAAACCCTTCCATTCCAGGGTCCTGTTCCATGTAACCGACCGACTTCCCGGGGGGAATCACGATGTCACCCTGATCCGGTTCCACCAGCCCGGCCATCACTTTCATCAGGGTCGACTTGCCCGACCCGTTACGGCCGACCAAGGCCACGCGGTCGCCCGGCTGAACCACCAGGTCCAACCCTGAAAACACTGGATCGCCCCCGAACGTCAGGGAAATGCCAGACATCTGTAACAAAGGAATTCTCGCCATGCCCGCCAGCTAAACCGGTGGGCACAAAGCGTCAACGCCCCTGCTTCACCTTTTCAAAAATACTCAAACTAGCGCACCACCGCCCGCAGCAACCGTTTGCGTGCCGGGGGAATCGCTCCAATCTCAAGTCCGGTGAAAACGTGAAGCGTGTTCATGTGCCGATCCACAACCGCATGATCGCTAACCCAGCCACCCATCATCAAATAGGTGCGCAATAAGGGTGGCATTCGCAGCATGGCCTTTTTCGCATCGGGGCTGCGGCGCAAACGGGCGGCAAACTTAAAAACGTCAGGTGCCTTGACGCGCGGCAACCAACGCTTGGGCGCTAGATGCCGGTGTTTCAGCATGGCAAACGCATCCAGATACTCGGCGGTTTCCGTCCCCGCGAAGGATGAGCAGCCGAACAGCATCTGGACATCGTTCTGGTCCACGTAGGTGGTCATCGCCCCCCAGGCGACCCGCAGGATGTCAGGGTCAGTCCAATTGGGATGGATGCAGAACCGGCCCATCTCGACCATACGGCCATCGAAGTCTTTGAGTGCGGACAGATCGTAGAACCGGGCCGAGTAGCTACGTTCAACCTCGGCCCCATGGTCCAGGGTCAGCATCCGGAAACAGCAAACCAATTGCCCACCGGCGCGCGAATCTTCGACCAGTATATGGGCGCAGACCGGGTCAAAGTCGTCCTGATCGATCTGATCCGTACCGAAGGCCAGAGTCCGCAGCTGCTGCGCCTCCGCCACGTCCTGCGGGGACTGCGCCAAACGTGCCCGGTACCTGCCCTTGCCAAGCAATAGTGCCATGGTCGCATCCTCCGCGGTTGCTGACCTGATTCCTGTTGCAGTGGTTCTACCACAGAACGTGTGACTGCCCTGTGACCATGACAAGATGCGGTTGACCCTTAATTCGTCGCCCCAGGAATATTTGCCGGGTTGAAGTTTCCGATGTTACCCAACAACTGACGCAGGAAGCCACGGTTTTGGACGCTGGATTCCGTTACTCGACGGTCCAGAACAACGACGTACCCGTCTTCCAGGCCAAATCGTTCGATGTTCCGCACAACGCCACGCTGGTCAAAACTGATCGCGACCAACTCTCGCGAAACAACCTCGGGCCGTTTCGGACCGTAGTGCCGAACGCGTGAACGAACATAGTAGAAGCCCGAATCCTTCACCAAACCGGATGAACTGGGTGCTCCGATCGTCTCGACAACACTGTCGCGCGTATCGACGCCCACTTTTATCTCGGCCAATTGCTCGGCTGGCGGGACATATCCGTGATTCTTGAAGATTGGCGAGCACGCCCCAGCCGCAACCAAACACGCCGCAAAGACAAGCGTTTTGGACGCTGGTTTCAACCTGTTCACAACCTTCAACATTTACATCCTCTTGCCTTGGGACCGTGCGGACCCTATCCGATTACAGAAACCGCAGCCCCGGTTCAACACAGGAAAGGGTCACGAATGAGCAACAACACATCTCTGCGGGTGGCCGACCTGCCCCAAAACGCGCCAACACCGTTTGATCTGCGCCCCGATACAAAGGGGCTGGACGCAATAAAAGCTGAACTGGGGCTGTTGGGGCTGCGCAAACTCAGCTTTGTGGGTGACGTAAGGGCACAAGGCAAACGTGACTGGGTTTTGACCGGAAAACTGGGTGCCACGGTGATTCAGCCCTGCGTGGTGACGCTCGAACCTGTGACCACGCGCATCGATGTCCCCGTGTCACGCGTCTATCTCGCTGATTGGGAAGACCCAGACGAGCCCGAGTTCGAAATCCCCGAAGATGATGAGACTGAACCGCTGGGGCCGGAAATCGACCCGGCATCGGTCATGGTCGAGGCGTTGTCGCTGGCCCTGCCCCAGTATCCGCGCAAGGATGATGCCGAACTGGAACAGGCCGATTATACCGAACCGGGTAAACAGGCGATGACGGACGAAGATGCAAAGCCGTTTGCGGGACTGGCGAATTTGCGCGACGCCCTGAAAAAAGACGAGTGACATAGGTCTGTTTTCCTGTCATAGCAGGCCTCCAGAAAAATCGCTTGAACATGTCGAGAATCGCAGTATTTTCGCGCGCTCATCGGAATTTGGGTTGGACAACGTGGGGCTCGTACCCTAAACGCGCGTCAAACCACGAAAAAACGAAGAATGAAACCCGGCCAGCAGCGAATCTGCTGACCCTTAATAGACAAAGGTTGAGACCATGGCTGTCCAACAGAACAAAGTTTCCAAGTCGCGCCGCAACAACCGCCGCGCACATGACGCTCTGGTTGCTGCAAACCCGAACGAATGCCCCAACTGTGGTGAGCTGAAGCGCCCGCACCACGTGTGCGCGTCGTGCGGCCACTATGATGACCGTGAAGTCGTCGCTCAGGCCGACGAAATCGACCTGGACGAAGACGCGGCCTAAGTCTTTTTAAGCGCAGGCTAAGGCATGACGGAACAGCCCACGCAGGCCGGACGGATTACCATCTCGGTTGACGCTATGGGCGGAGACTCGGGGCCCGCTACTGTGGTGGCGGGCATTGCCAAATCGGCAAACAAAAACCCCGATATCGCGTTCGTCCTGCACGGGCCCGAGCAAGTGCTGCGCAAACTTGTCGCCAAACGGCGTGTCCTGCAGGGACGCGTCGTTTTTCGTGATTGCCCCGACGTGGTCACGATGGAGGACAAGCCCAGTCAAGTCGTGCGCAACGGCAAGCAGACCTCGATGTGGTCGGCCTTGGAGTCGGTGCGTCAGGGCGAGGCGCACGGGGCGGTTTCATGCGGCAATACCGGCGCTTTGATGGCGCTGTCGATGATGCGGCTACGCAAATTGCCGGGCGTGAACCGTCCGGCGATTGCGATTCTGTGGCCGTCGCGCAACCCGCATGGCTTCAACGTGATGCTGGATGTGGGGGCGGATGTTCGCGCTGACGCGAAAGATTTACTACAGTACGCCCTGATGGGCGCGTCTTATGCCCGCAACGGCATGGCCCTGGACCGGCCCCGTATCGGATTGCTGAATGTCGGCACCGAAGAACACAAGGGCCGGGCCGAGTTGAAAGAAGCGCATGCAATGATCGCGGACTTCGCGGATCAGGCAAATTTCGATTTTGTCGGCTTCGTGGAAGGCAGCGACATTCCGGGTGACAAGGCGGATGTCATTGTTACCGATGGCTTTACCGGCAACGTGGCGATCAAAACCGGTGAAGGCACCGCAAGCCTGATCGGAGACCTTTTGCGCGAAGCGTTCAAGTACTCGCCCCTTTCGCGTCTCGCTTCGGTTCTGGCGATCACCTCGCTGAACCGTCTCAAAAAACGTATCGACCCACGCCGTGTGAATGGCGGGGTTTTCCTTGGCCTCAATGGGACTGTGGTCAAATCGCATGGTGGCGCGGACGCCACCGGAGTTTCGGCGGCCGTCAAACTGGCCTTTACCCTGGCTCAGTCAGGATTCGCCGAAAAATTGGCGGCACGGGTTGCATCGACAGCCGAGCTTGCACAAGATGCCGCGCACGTACCGCCAAAGGCGGGCGAATAACAATAAAGGCAGTAACCCAAAATGGCAGGCCGTTCAGTTGTTGTAGGTGTCGGACACTATTTGCCGGAGCGCATCGTTCCGAATGCCGAATTTGAAAAGACGCTCGATACGTCGGATGAGTGGATCAAAACCCGCTCGGGAATCGAACGCCGCCACTTTGCCGCCGAGGACGAAACCACATCGGATTTGGCGACCAAAGCCGCCGAGGCTGCTTTGGCCGATGCCAGCCTGAAGGCCGAGGACATCGATGCCATTATCGTAGCGACCTCGACGGCCGACCTGACCTTCCCATCTGCGGCGACCATGGTTCAGGCACGGCTGGGCATGACCCACGGGTTTGCGTTCGACGTGCAAGCTGTCTGCGCAGGCTTTGTTTTTGCCCTGAGCAACGCAAACGCGATGATCCTTTCTGGTCAGGCCAAACGTGTGCTGGTTATCGGTGCCGAGACATTCTCGCGCATCATGGATTGGACCGACCGCTCGACCTGTGTGTTGTTCGGTGACGGTGCTGGCGCGCTGGTGCTGGAGTTGCAGGAAGGCGAAGGAACCGCGCAGGATCGCGGTATTCTTGCGACCGACCTGAATTCCGACGGGCGTTATAAGGACCTGCTGTATGTCGACGGCGGCGTATCGACCCAATCGACTGGTCATCTGCGGATGCAGGGCAACCAGGTCTTCCGCCACGCGGTCGAGAAACTGGCCAAAACCGCTGAAACCGCACTTGGCCGCGCCGGGCTGGACAGCTCTGACGTGGATTGGATCGTGCCGCATCAGGCCAATATCCGCATCATTCAGGGCACCGCCAAGAAAATGGGCCTGCCGATGGATAACGTCGTGGTGACGGTTCAGGATCACGGTAATACCTCGGCCGCATCGATTCCCCTCGCCCTGTCCGTGGGCAAACAGCGGGGGCAGATTAAGTCCGGAGACCTGATCGTGACCGAGGCAATTGGCGGCGGTCTGGCCTGGGGCGCTGTGGTTCTGCGCTGGTAACCGGCGCAAAACGGCTTACACAGCCGCTCGCAATTCATTGATATTGACAGCGAATTTCCCGTCACCATATTCTTTGATATCAACAGGGGAATTGGCATGGGCGATAAAACACTGACCCGAATGGATCTGAGCGAGGCCGTCTTCCGTGAGGTTGGCCTTTCACGCAATGAAAGCGCACAGCTTGTCGAAAGCGTCTTGAACCACATGTCGGACGCGCTGGTGCGCGGCGAACAGGTCAAGATTTCATCCTTTGGCACTTTCAGCGTTCGGGACAAAACGGCCCGCATTGGTCGCAACCCCAAAACCGGCGAAGAGGTTCCGATTCAGCCTCGCCGCGTACTGACGTTCCGCCCGTCGCACCTGATGAAGGATCGCGTCGCCGCAGGGAATCGCAAGTAAGTTCGGGGAACGGTCATGAGTAAGTCCCCCGACGCCTTTCGCACGATCAGTGAAGTTGCGGACTGGTTGGGAGTTCAGGCTCATGTCCTGCGATTCTGGGAAAGCCGGTTCAGTCAGGTCAAACCTGTAAAGCGCGCCGGTGGCCGCAGATACTACCGGCCAAACGACATGCGTCTTCTGGGTGGCATCAAGAAGCTACTGCACGAGGACGGAATCACCATCAAAGGCGTCCAGCGCATCCTGCGTGAACAAGGCGTAGCTTATGTGTCTTCGCTGTCTCCAAGCCTTGATGATCAGGCCGCGCCCGAGAAAGCTCCGAAAGACAATGTGGTTGTTCCCTTTACGGCAAAGCCTGCACAAAACGGCGGCCAGATTGATTTGGACCTGGACGAACCGGCCCCCGCTGCGTCAGCAACACAGCCCGAAAAAGCGGCAGACGCGCCGCAGCAGCAATCGAAACCGGCGGCAGAAGCTCCACAGACAGAAATGTCACCGCCGGAGCCCGAGTATATGGATGAGGCCCCATTGCTGGGTGGAATCGCGACACAAGCGTGGGAACGGACGGATTTTGACGACGACCTGCTGCGTCGGATCGCGCCCATCGCGAAGGACCTGCGCGCTGTAGTTAACCGAATTGAGAACCGATCGGCGGGATAAGAAAAAAGGCGATGATTTCCTCTTGCCCCTGCCGGGAAAGTCTTTATGAACACCTCAACGTCGGGCTATGGCGCAGCCTGGTAGCGCGTCCGTCTGGGGGACGGAAGGTCGCAGGTTCGAGTCCTGCTAGCCCGACCAAATCACACCGACGTTTATGGCAGACAGGCCAGATCCCGCTCTGGCATCAGGGGGGATCGGAATGACAGGTGTATGCCCAAACCAGCAGATCGAGGCGATGATTGGGCGGGGTGAAATCACCGCCAGCCCCGAGGTTATCCCGGCGCAAGTTCAACCCGCCAGTCTGGATTTACGTCTGGGAACAGTAGCTTATCGCGTCCGCGCTTCGTTTCTGGCAGGCGAAGGTCGTTCAGTCGCTGACCGATTGGCCGAGTTCGAGATGCACCGCATCGACATCACCGATGGCGCCGTTCTGGAAAAAGGCTGCGTCTATCTCGTACCCCTGATGGAGTCGCTGGCCTTGCCTGCTGACACCAGTGCGGTGGCGAATGCCAAAAGCTCGACCGGGCGACTGGATCTGCTGACCCGCACGATCACCGATGGTGGAACCGAGTTCGACAGGGTGCCTGCCGGCTATGCGGGGCCGCTTTATGCCGAGATTTGCCCCCGCTCCTTCTCGGTTCTGGTGCGCCCGGGAATGCGGCTGAACCAGATTCGGTTCCGGCAAGGTCAAGCCGTGCTCAGCGACGCAGAGCTCACTGCCCTGCACAACGACTCACCCCTGGTCGATGGCCCGGCGGTCATTCAGGACGGTCTGGGCTTTTCGGTCGATCTACAGCTGCCGGACACGGATCTGGTGGGGTATCGCGCCAAGCCGCATACCGGTGTGATCGATCTGGATCGGATCGGCGAGTACGACCCGCAGGAGTATTGGGAGGAAGTGCGCACCACCGACAGGCGGATCATCCTGGACCCCGGTGCGTTCTACATCCTCGTCAGCCGCGAGGCTGTGCACATTCCACCTATGTATGCCGCTGAAATGGCACCCTATCTGGCTATGGTGGGTGAGTTCCGCGTGCACTACGCAGGTTTCTTCGACCCCGGTTTCGGACATGCGGCCGCTGGTGGCGCCGGATCACGCGGTGTGCTGGAGGTGCGCTGTCATGAAGCCCCGTTTGTCCTGGAGCACGGTCAGGTCGTCGGGCGGCTGGTCTATGAGAAAATGTCCGAGATGCCCACACAATTGTACGGCGCGGGCATAGCCTCGAACTATCAGGGACAGGGTTTGAAGCTGTCCAAGCATTTCAAGGCGGTAGCCTGATCAGAAGCGGATGAACCTGCGCATCTGGTTGGTCATCCGCTGAACATTCTTCATGTTATGGCCCTGCTGTTGTACATCGCTGCGAATTCGGTTCGCAGCTTCGGGGTCTTTGGGCGCACTCTGGTCCTGACCTGGTTTGCGACCCATTCGGCTTGCCATGTCAAAGCCCTTGTCCACGCCCTTGTTGACAAGCCGCCGCATGACCTGGCGAACGATCATGTCGATGATCCGATTGGCATTCATTGCTCAACTCCTCATTCTGGCCACAACATAGGTGATTTCCACGGCAACAAAAGGGCCGCAAGATCACTCTTCTTCGAACAGTTCCGTCTGTTCTTCGTCTTCGTTTTCGTCCCGTCCCTCGCCCAGCGGCATCGCACCCGGAGGTGGCCGGTTCTCAAGCAACCCGGCGGCGCGCAGTTCCTTGAGCCCTGGCAGATCGCGGGCATTCTCCAACCCGAAATGGTCCAGAAACTGCGGAGTCACCACAAACGTGACCGGGCGGCCCGGTGTCATACGGCGACGCCCCAACCTGATCCACTCCATTTCCAACAGTTGATCAATAGTCCCGCGTGAGACCGAGACACCCCGAATCTCTTCGATCTCGGCCCGTGTGCAGGGCTGGTGATAGGCAACGATGGCCAGCGTCTCGATGGCCGCACGGCTGAGTTTTCGGGTCTCGACCGTTTCCTTCTGCATCAGAAAGCCCAGATCCGGGGCGGTTCGGATGGCCCAGGCTTCACCAACTCGGACCACACGCACACCGCGTCCTTCATAGCGTTTCTGAAGCATTTCAACTGCTTGCGCCGCGTCGCTGCCGTGAGGCATGCGCGCCTCAAGATCAGCGGTTGTCACCGGCTCGGCGCTGGCGAACAGCACGGCTTCGACCATGCGCTCCTGCTCGGCCAGCGGAGGCGCTTCGAACAGGGTGCCGGTGCCTTCGTTTTCAGGGGCGTCAGTCACGTGTTTCAGTCCTCTTGCGTAGATGGATCGGCGCAAAGGTTTCGCTCTGCTTGATCTCCATGTGACCTTCCTTGACCAACTCCAGCGAGGCCGCAAAGGTCGCCGCGGTGGCCGAACGCCGCCGCACCGGGTCAGCATCCCAGCCGTCAGGCAGATAGGTCTCCATGTCTGTCCAGGTGCCCGCGAAGCCGATCAGCGGACGCATGCGTTCCAACGCCTGCTCCATGGTGAACACCGAATCGCGGTCCATGACAAAGGGGCGGAATTCGTCGCGTGTACGGATGCGGGCATATCCCTGCATCAGGTCCAGCAGTGTGGCGGAATAGGTCACCGTGCGGATGCGGGTGATATCCTCGCCCTGCCCGCGTTTGAAGAAATCGCGGCCCAGTTGGTCGCGCGCCATCAGACGCGCGGCAGCATCGCGCATGGCCTGCAAGCGCTCCAGTTGGAACGCAAGGTGCGCGGCCAATTCCTCACCCGATGGGCCTTCGTCATCCGGGTCGGGCGGAAGTAAAAGGCGGGATTTCAAAAACGCCAGCCACGCGGCCATCACCAGGTAATCAGCGGCCAGTTCAATCCGCAGCGCCCGCGCCTTTTCAACAAAGGCCAGATATTGCTGCGCCAGCGCCAGAACCGAGATTTTCCGCAGGTCGACTTTTTGGGTCCGCGACAGGGTCAGCAGAACGTCCAGCGGGCCTTCAAACCCGTCGACGTCAACGATCAGAGCTTCGGCCGCAAGTCGATCGGCGACCGAGACCGGGTCTTCGCTGAAAAGATTATCGTTCATATACCTGCCCGCCCATTAGGGCAGATAGTTCCGCTTCGGCGGCTTGGATGTCAAGTTCCACAGGCTTTTGCCGCATCGCCAGCGCCTTTTCTGCGCGTTTCTGCCCCTGCTCTGACATTTCGCCGGCGGCATCCAACACCTTTGCGCGGGCTTCGAACGATCCGTTACAGTGCAAAACCACGTCGCACCCTGCATTCAGCGCCTGTTTGGCGATCTCCTCGGGTGCACCGCTGAGCGCCTTCATCGAGATATCGTCGGTCATGATCAGACCATCAAACCCGATCTTGTCGCGGATCAGGCCGATCATTGTCGGTGAAATCGTGGCCGGCTGTGGGTCGATCCGGTCATAGACCAGATGCGCGGTCATCCCCATCGGCAGGTCGTTCAAAGCGCGAAATGGGGCGAAATCAGCCTGCTCCAGAGCTTCCTGCGTCAGATCGACATGCGGCAGGTCATGATGGCTGTCCAGCGTAGACAATCCATGACCGGGCATATGTTTCAAAACCGGCAGTACGCCACCGTCCAGATGGCCTTTCGCAACCGCCCGACCGACCTTTGAAACTGCTTCGGGATCAGCACCATAGCAACGGTTCTTCAGAAACGGGTGCGTCTCATCGCGCGCCAGATCGACCATTGGCGCGCAATTGCTGTCGATCCCGAGTTCGAACAATTCGTTCGAGATCAGGCGATAGCGCAGGTACATGGCCCGCTCGGCCGCGTCGCCAGCCTGTTTAGCGTGATCCAGCGGCGGCATCCATTCCCGCGCAAGCGGGGCACGCAAGCGCTGAACCCGGCCGCCTTCCTGATCAATGGTGATGGGGCAGTTGCGCCCAACCGCCTCACGAAAGTCGTCACACAAGGCGCGGACCTGATCGGCCGTATCGATGTTACGCGCAAACAAAATGAACCCGAACGGGTCCATCTGTCGGAACAGGTTCTTTTCCTCGGATGTCAGGCGCAGGCCTTCGGCATCGGTGATCGCAGCGCCGAATGTCACCTCACGGCAACCGGGATACAGTCAGCGCCCTGCGCCACCAGCGCGGCACAGAACTGACGCGAGTCGCTCAGGTCCTCAAACCCAAGTACACGCAGGCGGTAGAACGTACGGCCGCCGCTTGAGGTTTTCTGGATAACGCGCTGTTTTCCATCCATATACTCACCGAATCGCCCGTTCAGGCGATCCCATTCGACGCGTGCTACATCCGAACTTTCGTAGGCACCCAACTGGGCCATTCGCGTCCCTTTGGACAACGCGTTCGGGTCAACATCCAAACCAACGGCAGCTTTGACAGCAGCGTTGATCGCGGCCTCAGTATTGCTGCTTGCAGAGATCCCGCTGGCTGTCCTGCGCGCCGGGCGCGTATTCGGACGCAGCGACCGACGAACGCCGGGCAACGCCGCAAGCTCGGGGTCGGGCAATTGCGCGGCCAGATCGGCGGGGTCGATGGCAGGCTCTTCCTCGGGCAAGGTCAACGAAGCGAGTTGAACACCCTGCTCTTGCGGTTCTTCGGTTTTCGCGCCCTCACCGGCCAGTTCAGCGACCAAAGCGTCGACTGTGTTCTGACGTAGCTGCGCAGCCTCTTGATCGGAAATCTCTTCCTCAACCACGTGCACAGCTTTGGTGGGTTTCAGTTGTTCAACCGGAGTATCTTCGTCCGTCAGGGACACCGGGCGCGGTGCCAGGATCAAGCGATCTGCGGGTGGCGCAGCCGTTCCGACAGCTGCCACGGCATTGACGGCCAGTCCCTGATGGTCGGCCGGGGTTCCACCGGGGTTTTCCGGCTGAATGCGCATCGGTCCTTCGATTGCACGAACGACGGGAACGCCACTGACATCGCGCATCACAAGCTTGTATCCCCAGACGCCGATCCCGGCGACCAGAGCCAGCGACGCCACAGCGCCCATGACATTCACGATACGGCCTAGCCCAACCCCACGCGGGGCCTGTTCATAGCCATAAGACTCGTCGGAATACTCATACCCATCCTCAGGATGCGGTTGATTCGTGTAATGCATCTCCTCGGGGCGCATCTGCCCCGAGTAATCGTAACTTGCCATGTCCGCCTCACCGCCCGATTCACGCCAGAAAATAAGGCGCGCGGGTCATTTCTTGCCTACCTCGTACCGGTGCTTTGGGCGGTGTTTGTTACCGCATCTCCTGCGCCGGGGTAACGCCAAGAATACCCAAGCCCGCTGAAATCACAACAGAAACGGCCCGGGCCAATGCGATTTTTGACTGGCTTGTGGCAACATCGCCATCCTGGATGAAACGCAGCGAAAGCTCATCATTGCCCTTGTTCCACAGCGCGTGGAAGTCGCCTGCCAGTTCATACAGGTAGAAGGCAACCCGATGCGGCTCATTGGTCCGAGCGGCGATCTCGACCAGACGCGGCCATTCGGCCAGCTTCTTCGCAACCGTCAGTTCTGAGGTGTGATCGATCTTGCCCAGATCAGCAGCCTTGAGGGTCGCATCGTCGGTGGCAATCTCAGCCTCGGCGGCGCGGCGCAGTACGCTCATGACACGGGCATGGGCGTATTGCACGTAGAACACGGGGTTCTCGCGGCTCTGTTCCAGCACTTTGTCAAAGTCAAAGTCCAGCGGGGCGTCGTTCTTGCGAGTCAGCATGACAAAACGGGTAACATCCGGACCAACCTGATCGACCACATCGCGCAGGGTGACAAAGTTCCCTGCCCGCTTGGACATCTTGAACGGCTCGCCGTTCTTCCACAGCTTCACCAATTGCGTCAGCTTGATATCAAGCGGCACCTTGCCATCGGACAATGCAGACACAGCCGCTTTCATCCGCTTGACATAACCGCCGTGATCCGCGCCGAACACGTCGATCAGCGCGTCAAATCCACGGGTCACCTTGTCATAGTGATAGGCGATATCCGGGGCGAAATAGGTCCAGCTGCCGTCAGACTTTTTCACCGGGCGGTCGACGTCATCGCCATGCTCGGTCGACTTGAACAGGATCTGCTCGCGCGGTTCCCAATCTTCGGGCTTTTTGCCCTTCGGTGGCTCCAGCACGCCTTCGTAGATCAGGCCTTTGTCCGTCAGCGACTGCAACGCGGCCTCGATCCGGCCCGTGCCATAAAGAGATTTCTCCGAAAAGAACACGTCCATCTCGACGCCCAGCGCCTTCAAGTCGGCGCGGATCAGGTCCATCATCGCGTCGGTGGCAAAGTTGCGCAGATCTTCCAGCCACTCGCTTTCCGGCTTGTCGATCAGACTGTCGCCGTACTTCTCCTTCAGGGCTTCACCGATCGGGATCAGGTAGTCGCCCGGGTACAGCCCCTCGGCAATCTCAGGGCTCAGGCCATTGGCCTCGCGATACCGTTCATAGGCGGATCGCGCCAGCACATCCACCTGCGCGCCGCCGTCGTTGATGTAATATTCGCGAGTTACATCGTGGCCCGAATAGGCCAGCAAGCTCGCCAGAGCGTCACCGAACACAGCGCCCCGCGTATGACCAACATGCAGCGGACCGGTGGGGTTCGCGGACACATATTCCACGTTCACCTTCTGGCCATGGCCCATGGTCGATCGGCCATAATCCGTACCCTTCTCAAGCACTGCCGCCAGAACCCCCTGCCACACCGTTGGCGCCAACCGCAGGTTCAAAAACCCCGGACCAGCAACCTCGGCACCGGTGATCCGATCATCCGCCGCCAGCTTTCCGGCCAACACGTCAGCGATGTCGCGCGGCTTCATCTTGGACGGCTTCGCCAGCACCATTGCCGCGTTGGTCGCCATGTCGCCATGCGCGGCGTCGCGCGGCGGTTCAACCGCCACGTTGTCAAAGCTCAGCCCCTCGGGCAGAGCGCCTTCGGACTGCATCTGTGCCAGCGCGTCCAATACGAGGCCGCGGATCTCGGAAAACAGGTTCATTTCGGATGTCCTTTTGCTTGCCGGGCGGTTTACCACGCCGCACGGCAAGGTCAATGGAAGCGAGCAGTTTGGGCTTGGTTTAGCGATAAACCGGGCTAAGGTTCGGAAAAACAACCAACAGGAGATCCCTACATGCGCCTTGCCCTGCCCCTTGCATTGCTGCTGGCCACCTCATTACCGGCTTGGGCTGAACTGTCCGCTCCAACAGGCCACGTGCTGTTGACGTTGGGCGGCGCGGTCACCGAAACGAACCTTCCGGCGCGCGGCGAGGATGACGGTGGACTGCTGGGATATCTTGAGGTTCAGCACGACGGAGCCGCGGGGTTCGACCCGGCTATGCTGGACAGGCTAGAACAGGTTGAAATCACAATTCCCTACGGGCCCGAGGGCAATAAGCGCGACATCGCGTTTTCCGGGCCGCTTTTGTCAGATGTGATGGCACAGGCCGGCGCCGAAGGAAAAACCGCCAAGCCCATGGCTCTGGACGGTTACCAGTCCGAAATTCCGTGGGACAGCATCGCAGCACACCAGCCGATTGTCGCAACCCATGCGGACGGCTCACCCATGGGAATCGGAGGGTACGGCCCTACGATGATCGTCTTTCCACCAACCAACGATGCCGATCTTGCCGCCGAGCAAGCCGGACAGCAGGTCTGGGCAATCGCCTATATCGGTATCGAGTAATCAGGCTCCGGTTAGCCTTGCATGATCTTGCAGAGCAAACCGGTCCGTCATGCCGGCAATATAGTCCGAGACAATTCGCGCCAGCGCAGTTTCATCCGTGGCCGCCTCAATGTCGTCATGCCACCGCGCAGGCATCTGTTTCGGGTCGTTCAGGTAGATCGGAAACAGCTCTTCTACGACTTCGCTTACTTCGGCGCGCACTTCCATTACGCTGGCTGCGCGATACATCTGCTTAAACAGAAATTCGCGAATTTCCCTGAGTTGCGCCCATAAACCGCCCGAGAACTGGATGACCGGATAGCCCAGATTGCGAATTTCCTCGACAGTCTGCGCGCCCGAACTTGCGATTAAACCACGCGACGTGACGATGACATCCGAAACCATAACGCCGAAAACACGCCTTAACGCCTCGTGCCTGCGGCGGTAAGGGTCCAGACCAGGGTACTTCCGGTCTACCTCGGCAAAACAGTCACCCACGATGGGCAGTTGCTGAATTTCGGCGTCGGTAAACAGACCTGCCCTGAGCCCGTCCAATAGATCGTGATTGTTATAAGCAATGTCATCCGACAGTGCCGCAACCTGAGCTTCGGCGCTGGCATGGGTATGCAATTCCAGATCAAAGCCCTCGTTGCACTCGGCCAAAGCCCACGGAAGTACACCGGTGACCGGCCCGTTGTGCTTTGCGATACCTTCAAGGCATTCCCAAGTCAGGTTGCACCCATCGAATTCCGCATAGTGCCGTTCGAGTTTGGTCACGATCCGAATGGCTTGAGCGTTATGATCAAACCCTCCGTAGGGTTCCATCAACGCGTGCAGTGCATCTTCCCCTGTGTGTCCAAACGGCGTGTGTCCAAGATCGTGTGCAAGGGCGACCGCCTCAGTCAGCTCGCCGTTCAGTCCCAATGCACCCGCAATCGTGCGCGCCACTTGGGCAACTTCGATGGAATGGGTCAGCCGCGTGCGATAACTGTCGCCCTCATGTTCGACAAACACCTGTGTCTTGTGTTTGAGCCGCCGAAATGCGCTGGCATGAATGATCCTGTCCCGGTCGCGCTGAAAGCATGACCGGAAACTGCTTTCCTCCTCTGGCACAAGCCGCCCCCTTGCGCGGCCTGGGTCCGAGGCAAAACCCGCTCTGTTCAAAGGTCTTGTCCTTGTCGCCTGTCCTTGCACTTTCTATATTGTAAGGCGTAAAGGAAATAAACCTTTGGAGTTTGGCATGAATCTGCCCCCCACAGTCACACAACGCGCATTTGAGCGTCTCGCTGAGATCGGTGCAGCGGATCAGGGCCAGGCTCTGCGCGTCGCAGTGGAAGGCGGCGGATGTTCCGGTTTTCAATACGAAATCGCTCTGGATGAACCGAAAGAGGACGATCTTGTGCTGGAAGGCAATGGTCAGAAAGTGATCGTGGATTCAGTTTCCCTGCCGTTTCTGGAAAACGCGGTGATCGACTTCACCCAGGAACTGATCGGCGCGCGCTTTGTGATCGAAAACCCCAACGCCACCTCGTCCTGCGGCTGCGGTACTTCCTTTTCGATTTAATCGTCGGCGGGGGCTTTGCCCCCACACCCCCAGGATATTTATAGCCAGATGAAGCATGGATCCGCTCTCCGACCATCCATCGGAGAGCTTCACCTGGCGCGGTCATCGGCGTCCCCGCCTGTACCGCAAAACTCTTTTCTACAAAATTGGTTAAGAATCCGTTTCTTAATCTGGCTAAAAATACCTCGAAGCGCGAGGCAGAGCCTCGCAAATCCCGCCATCACCTTGCCGCTGGGTTCATTCTGGGCGATAGGTTGCCACAGGCTTCGGAGGATCGCGCATGAAAATCGCCACGTTCAACATAAACGGCATAAAAGCGCGGGCCGAGGCCCTGCCTCGCTGGCTAGACGAGGCGCAGCCGGATGTCGTACTACTGCAAGAAATCAAGTCGATCGACGAGAACTTCCCGCGCGAGTTGTTCGAGGAACGCGGCTATAACGTCGAAACGCACGGGCAAAAGAGTTTCAACGGCGTTGCGATCCTTTCGAAACTACCGTTAGAGGACGTGTCCCGTGGCCTGCCAGGAGATGACGAGGACGAACAGGCGCGCTGGATTGAAGCGACCGTCATTGGCAAGAAAGCTCTACGCATTTGCGGCCTGTACCTGCCGAACGGCAATCCGGTGCCGGGTCCGAAATATGACTACAAGTTGGCCTGGATGGAACGCCTCTATGATCGGGCGCGCGACTTGCTGGCAACGGAAGAACCTGCGCTGATGGCTGGGGATTACAATATCATCCCGCAGGCAGAAGATGCCAAACGCCCCGATGCATGGCGCGAGGATGCGCTATTCCGGCCTGAAAGCCGCGCCGCGTTTCGCAAGATTCTGAACCTGGGCTACACCGAGGCCTTTCGTGCCGTCACTCAGGGCCCCGAGCATTATTCGTTCTGGGATTACCAGGCCGGTGCATGGAACCGGAACGACGGCATTCGGATCGATCATTTTCTTTTGACACCGCAAGCCGCCGATCTGATGCGCGACTGCCGGATCGATGCCGAGATACGCGGGCACGAAAAACCTTCGGACCACGTTCCGGTTTGGGTCGACCTCGATCTGTGATGGCTCAAGCCGTTACGTCGTAGCTGTAGATCCATTCGTATTTTCGCGACAGATGCGGCCCAATCGCCATAAGAGCGGCTTGGGCGGCCAGTCTCATCGGCCCGCGTAGATGGAAGTTGCGGGCGTTTGCCCCGGCCGCAGCGACCACTTTCCGCGCTCTTGGGCGGCGGCGGTTTTCATAGGCGGTAAGCGCCTGCTGGATACCAGATTGCTCATCGAAGGACCGCGCCAAAATCCAAGCGTCCTCGAGCGCAAGACAAGCCCCCTGTGCCATAAACGGCAGTGTCGGATGAGCCGCGTCGCCTAAAAGAGCAACACGCCCATTTTGCCAGCGGTGCGCAACGGGGCGAAGGAACAAAGCCCAAATGTGGGGTTCCTGCACCTGTTTCAGGATTTCTCCGACGGGGCCGCCAAAATCGGCAAATCGCGCCCGCAGTTCTTCCGGGTCACCACGCCGACGCCAGCCTTCTTCACGCCAATCGGAACGCTCTTCGATGGCCACTATGTTCATCAGCTTTTGGTCGCGAAGGGGATAGGTCACCACGTGCCGCCCCGGCCCCATGGTCAGAGCCGCCTTCGGCTTTTCGACGCGGTGTTTCCACGGAATTGTCGCGCGCCAAGCCACCTGCCGTGTGAACTCCGGTGCCTCGGGCCCGTTCAGTTCCGCTCGGATTTCACTGCGGCCGCCGTCCGCAGCAATCGCACAATCAACCCGAATTCGCGTACCGTCGTCCAGAACGATTTCGGCTTCGGACGGGTGCTTGCGTACCTGAAGAACGCGCGCGTCCAAACGAAACTCAACGCCCTCGCCCACGGCAGTCTTGTGCAAAAGGCCAAGCAAATCGGCACGGTGATAGTAATAGGTCGCCCCGGCGGACGGAGCCGGAAGCCTGCTGACCAAGCGCCCCGCCCGGTAATCGCGCAGCTCCGTTCCGCATGACCGCACGCCGGCCTCGGGCGTTTCGCCCACGACATTCAGGGCGCGCAGCACGACCATTCCATTTTCGCTGATCTGCAGGCCTGCGCCAACTTCCGTCAATTCCGGGGCTTGTTCCAGGACGGTGACATGAGCCCCGCGTTGTCGAAGCGCCAGAGCCGCCGCTATACCGCCAATACCGCCACCAACGACGGCGAATTTAAGACCGTTGATATTCATGGCACCGGCTTAAAGCAAAAACGCCGGAGCGTAAGACCCCGGCGTTTAAGAATTCTGCGTTTTCTCAGCGATCAATCGTCGCGGTGAACCTTCTCGCGGCGCTCGTGGCGTTCTTGCGCCTCAAGCGTCATGGTCGCGATCGGACGCGCATCCAGACGTTTCAGCGAGATCGGGTCGCCCGTCATCTCGCAATACCCGTACTCGCCTTCATCAATCCGGCGCAGGGCCGAGTCGATCTTGGCAACCAGCTTGCGCTGACGGTCACGGGTCCGCAGTTCCAGCGCGCGATCTGTTTCCTCGCTTGCACGGTCTGCGACGTCCGGAATGTTACGGGTGTTGTCCTGCAGCCCTTCGATCGTATCGCGGCTGCCTGCCAAAAGTTCGTTCTTCCAGTCCAGCAGCTTACGGCGAAAATACTCTAACTGCTTGTCGTTCATAAATGGTTCGTCTTCGGCTGGACGATAATCTTCCGGCAGAAATACTTCCTGCTTCATCTTTGCTCCCTCGGTGTGGCCTGCAACGCCGGTCACCTTACCTTCACCTGACATGCGGCAATCCCCTTCTGCGGAGCGTTTATCCGACACCGTCCCGAATGTCACTATGGAAACGTCGCCGTGCTCGCCGCTCCGCTACGTCGTCTAAATATGAGACTTCTAACAAGAAAACCTTGTATTTCTGTGATTATTAGCGGGCTTTTTTGAGGCGGCTACGAATTTGTCGCGCCCCGTGTTAGCGCCCGAATCAACCAAAAGCGTTGAAGTCGCACATCAATTTCGCGCCGAGCGACGCAGCGACCCGCCTTGTCAAATTTTCTGCCCCGCTATAACCCCAGAGGACAGATGCCGCGCGATACTGAATGAGGGGCCCATGACCGCACGTTTCCAAGGTACAGCAGAATATGTTGCCACCGATGACCTGACCATTGCGGTGAACGCTGCCGTAACGCTGGAGCGCCCGCTGTTGGTCAAGGGTGAGCCCGGAACCGGCAAGACCGAACTGGCCAAACAGGTGGCTGGCGCGCTTGGGCTGAAGATGATCGAGTGGAACGTCAAATCCACCACCCGCGCGCAGCAGGGTCTGTACGAATATGATGCGGTCAGCCGGCTGCGCGACAGCCAGCTGGGCGACGAGCGTGTGCATGATGTTTCGAATTATATCCGCAAGGGCAAGCTGTGGCAGGCGTTTGACGCTGACGAAAAAGTCGTGCTGCTGATCGACGAGATCGACAAGGCGGATATCGAGTTTCCGAACGACCTGTTGCAGGAGCTCGATAAGATGGAGTTCCACGTCTACGAGACCGGAGAGACGATCAAGGCCAAGAACCGACCCATCGTGATCATCACTTCGAACAACGAAAAAGAACTGCCGGACGCGTTCCTGCGTCGCTGTTTCTTTCACTACATCCGCTTCCCGGATGAGGCGACCATGCGCCGGATCGTCGAAGTCCACCACCCGGGCATCAAGGATGCGCTACTGACGACTGCACTGACCCAGTTCTATGAAATCCGTGAAACACAAGGGTTGAAGAAGAAACCATCGACCTCGGAAGTTCTGGATTGGTTGAAGCTTTTGCTGGCCGAAGACCTTACGGCAGAGGACCTCAAACGCGATGGCGCCAATGCCTTGCCCAAACTGCACGGCGCGCTTCTTAAAAACGAACAGGACGTGCATCTTTTTGAGCGTCTTGCGTTCATGGCGCGCAGTAAACGCTGAGATAAATGAACACTCGGTGATCCCTGCTTGCTTTGCGGGGGTCCGGGTGTCAGCATCAGTGTCAGAGCCGTCCGGCGTCGTCGGGCATTTTCCGACCTGATGACATAGGAGCCGTTGTTTGCCCGAAACCCTGAAAATCCGAGCACTGCGGCCTGAAGACCGTGCCGAGTGGGCCGACATGTGGCGCGACTATCTGGCGTTTTATGAGACATCTGTCCCGGATGAGATCTACGACAGCACATTCGCGCGGCTGCTGGGGGATGACCCCAACGATTTCTCGTGTTTCGTGGCCGAGGCGGACGGCAAGCTGGTCGGCCTGACCCATTACTTATTTCATCGCCATGCGTGGAAAGTCGAAAGCGTCTGCTACCTGCAAGACCTGTTTGCCCGCCCCGAATCTCGCGGGACCGGCGTTGGGCGCGCGCTGATACAGGCGGTTTATGACGAGGCCGACCGACAGGGCGCACCTTCGGTCTATTGGCTGACTCAGGATTTCAACCACACCGCCCGCAAACTTTATGATCGTATCGGCAAAGAGACACCCTTCATCCGGTACCAGCGTCCATGATGCGATGGGCCGTGATCCTCGCCGGCCTGACACTGGCCGGGTGCACGTCGGTCACGCCGCCTGAACCGCAGACCCGCGTCAAGGTGATCGAGGCAAATCTGCCGCCAGCCAAGGCGTTCAACTCGACCCGCCCGATAGCGCCCGCCCGTTCCAACGCGAACATCGCGGATGATTTCATTGCGCTGCACTTTGCATTGGAAGGCGGCACAACCCTGCCCGCGTTTACCCGGTTCGAAACGCCGGTCACTGTGCGCCTGACGGGATCGCCGACGCCTTCGATGCAGCGCGACCTGACCCGTTTGCTGTCACGGCTGCAGCGCGAAGCCGGGATAGATATCCGGCAGATTTCCGAGGGTCAGGCAAACATCACCATCGAGGCCGTGAGCCAAAGCCAGATACAGCGTCTTTTGCCGCAAGCCGCCTGTTTCGTGGTGCCCAACGCCTCGAGCTTTGAGGAATACCGCAAGGATCGACGGAAACGGAAAAGCAGCTGGACCGCACTGCGCAGCCGCGAACGTCTGGGCATCTTTATTCCGTATGACGCCAGTCCACAGGAAAAACGCGACTGCCTGCATGAAGAGCTGGCGCAGGCGTTGGGGCCGCTTAACGATCTGTATCACCTGCCGGATTCGGTGTTTAACGATGACAACATCCACACCATTCTGACCGGCTTTGACATGCTGATCCTGCGGACAGCCTATTCGCCGCAACTGCAGAGTGGCATGACCCGCGAACAGGTCGAAGCCGCGCTGCCCGGTATTCTCAGTCGCCTCAACCCGCGTGGGAACGCGCTGCCCAAACAACCTGTTTCAGAAACCCCACGTGAATGGATCAACGCCGTTCAAAAATCGCTAGGTCCGGGGCCAGGTACACGCACCCGAGTGAGAGCCGCGGAAAAGGCCGTTCAGATCGGAAAGGCTCAGGGCTGGACGGACCATCGCCGTGCCTATCCGCATTATATCCTGGGGCGCATGGCGCAATTCGACAACCCTCGGGAAGCGTTGCAGCAATACGGAATTGCCATGCAATTTCTGCGCTCTACACCGGGAACTGAAATTCATCAGGCCTATGTAACGACCCAGACAGCGGCTTTCGCGCTTGCCCAGGGCAAAGGACCTGAAATCCTGCCTGAACTGGACCAAGCCATCGCGGTTATGACCCGCGCCGAGAACGCCTCTCAGCTGGCCACACTGCTGCTGTTGAAATCCGAAGCGCTCAATCAAGCCGGGCGTCCAAACCAGGCACGTTCCGTCAGGCTGGACAGTCTGGCATGGGCGCGATACGGCTTTGGCTCGGAAGTCGTGGTACGGTCACTGATGCAGGAAGTTGCCGAAGCTCCGTCCACCAACAACAGAGGCGGATAACGCATGGTCGTAGTTTTGGGAATGGCGATACTGGGGGCGATCCTTGGGGCGCTGGCCGCACGTAAACGCAACGGCAGCGGCGCGGATATGGCCCAATATGCCGCCGGTTACGGCATCGCCTTTGCTCTTGTGGGTCTGGTGCTGTCCCTGATCCTTGTCCGTTTGGTGGGGTAACGCATGTTTCTGCCCTTTTTCGAGAACCTCCGCAAAGCAGGTATTCCCGTATCCTTACGCGAATACCTGACCTTTCTGGAGGGCATGAAGAAGGGTCTGGCCACCTATGACGTCGAGGCGTTCTACTATCTGGCTCGTGTGTCAATGGTGAAGGACGAGCGCAATATCGACAAGTTCGACCGCGCCTTTGCTGCAAGCTTTGAGGGGCTGGACGAGATCAGCTTTGAGCAGGTGCTTGAAGCCGTCGACATCCCTGCCGAGTGGTTGGCCAAGATGGCCGAAAAACACCTCAGCGAAGAGGAAAAGGCCGAGATCGAAGCACTTGGCGGCTTTGACAAGCTGATGGAAACCCTGCGCGAGCGTCTCAAGGATCAGGAAGGCCGCCATCAGGGTGGCAATAAATGGATCGGTACCGCCGGGACGTCGCCGTTCGGGGCCTATGGCTATAACCCCGAAGGCGTGCGTATTGGTCAGAAGGAAAGCCGCCATCAGCGCGCGGTCAAAGTCTGGGACAAGCGTGAATTCAAGAACTTGGACGACACGGTTGAATTGGGCACGCGCAACATCAAGGTTGCTTTGAAACGCCTGCGTCGCTGGGCGCGCGAAGGGGCTGCGGATGAGCTGGATCTGGACGGTACCATCCGCGCCACGGCCGAGCATGGCTATCTGGACGTCAAAACCCGGCCCGAGCGTCACAACGCGGTCAAGGTGCTGCTGTTCCTGGATGTTGGCGGCTCGATGGACCCACATATCAAGGTTGTGGAAGAGCTGTTTTCGGCCGCCAGAACCGAGTTCAAGCATCTGGAATATTACTACTTTCACAATTGCCTCTATGAAGGCGTCTGGCGTGACAATCGCCGTCGCTGGGACCAGCAGACCCCGATGCATGAGGTACTCCGGACCTATGGCCCGGACTACAAATGCATCTTTGTCGGCGATGCTTCGATGAGCCCATATGAGATCGCCTATCCCGGCGGCGCAAACGAGCACTGGAACCAGGAGGCCGGTCAGGTCTGGCTGCAGCGCGCGCGGGATCAGTGGTCGTCAAACCTGTGGATCAACCCGGTGCCTGAAAAGTACTGGGAATACACGCATTCCATTGGCATGATCCGCGAGATTTTCGAGGACCGCATGGTGCCGATGACCCTTGCCGGTCTGGAACAGGGTATGCGGGAACTGACCCGTTAAAGGGAAACGCGATCAAACCTGCAAAACCGGTGCCCACGCAATCCGGAACGAAACTGCAAGGAAAAACAACACGCTGCCAGTCAGTACAAAGACATGCCAGATCGTGTTGTGAAACGGCAGCCACTCCAAAAGATAGAAAGCGATGCCGACTGTGTAGACGATTCCGCCGGCGATCATCAGGACGACGACAGGTTGTGACAAGTCGGCCAGCAAAGTTCGACCGGCCCAAACCGCGGCCCATCCCATCAACACGTAAAGCGCCAGCCCGAACCAGCGGAACCGGTGTGGGTCGACCATTTTCAAGATCGACCCAAGTGTCGCGGACGACCAAAGACCGATCATCAGCCCGGGCATCTGAACACCCGAAAGCAGAATGAATGGCGTGTAAGTACCCGCAATCTTAACGTAAATCCCCGAGTGATCGAGGCGCCGCAGCAGATCAGCCCACTTGTCGGATTGCACCATGTTGTAGAGGGCAGAAAACGTCAGCATCAATATAAGCGTGACACCATAGATCGTGGCCCCCAGCACCGCAGCGGACTCCGATCGATAAAGGGCCGTCAGAATAATGAGGAAGGGCACAGCGACAACCGCAGCGGTCAAGCCCAACACATGAACAACACCGTCGCTGATGCGTTCAGCACGACTATAGTCCGGGCGGATATGGGCAAAAGACCACATAACCCTAAGCTATGGCTCGGACTGCCCTCCGACAAGTCGAACCGCCGCCGGGTTACATTCGATCACCGCACGTTGATCGGGCGAGAGCGAACACTGTATCTGTACTTCGACTGCGTTTTTCTGTTGCCCCTAAAGCGCGCGGAACCCATATCTATACCATGCTTCGCCTAACCCCGATCCTGCTGGCCATTGCCTATGCCGTTGTGATGTACCGGATTTCCGTCTGGCGCACACATCGCGAATTGGATGCCAAATCGACGGAACTGGCGGACCCGGCCCTCAAACGCATGACCGACCGGTTGGCGGCTGCGCTCGAGATCGATCGGGTTCCCGTTTACATCTACGAAATTGATCCCGTGAACGGATTGGCGGCACCGGATGGCCGGATATTTATAACACGCGGGTTCTACCGCAAATTCCGCAGCGGCGAGGTAACCGCTGAAGAGATGGCAAGTGTCATCGCCCATGAGCTTGGACATGTGGCACTGGGGCACGCACGGCGTCGAATGATTGACTTTTCCGGGCAGAATGCCCTGCGGACGGCGTTGATGTTGCTGTTCAACCGCTTCATTCCTTTCATCGGCGCATGGATTGCAAATATGCTCACCCACCTTCTGGCGTCGCGTCTGTCGCGTGGTGATGAGTATGAGGCCGATGAATACGCTGCCGCGTTGCTGACCAAGGCAGGAATCGGGATCGGGCCCCAGAAATCGCTGTTCCACAAGCTGGAAGATCTGACCCAGCAACGGGCTGGGGTCGTTCCGGCCTGGCTGATGAGCCATCCCAAAACAGATGAACGGGTCGCGGCGCTGGAGGCTCTTGAACGGCGGTGGGGTACGGACGGCTAGGTTAAGGCAGCGAGGGGCCAGCCCCTCGCGCTCCCCGAGGTATTTTTGGCCAGATGAAGAGGATCCGGACTTAGGTGGTGAGGGCTTTACCCAGACGTGGCAGGCGCGCCTTTTTCATAAGGCCACGCAAAGTCCATTGATCTCCCGAAAGTCGGTTCGCCTCGGACAGGACGCGGTTGGCTGTAGTGGTCATACCTTCGGGGTCAAATTGCCAGAAACCATGTAGCAAGGTGTCGGGGTCGCGACGCTCGAGCCCTTCTTCAGACAGGATGTTTCGGGGGAAGTCCTTGGTATTCACCGTGACAATCACGTCCGCAGAGGACGCCACGGCCGTCGCCAGCACATGAATATCGGCGCTGTCCGGCAGCCACAGGCGTTGTTCGATGCCCGGTGCAGCGGGAAACTCGGCCTTGGGCCACTGAGATTGTGCCAGAACGATTTCTGCGCGGGCTTGTGTTTCGCCCTCGGGCCCGAGCTTTCGTGCGGCGCGCGCCCATTCCTCAAGGATGCGCGCGGACCAGACGGGTGTGAAATGACCCAACCGGGCCGCGCCCAGCAGCATCTCTCGCATCACCGTGGGATAGATGACGCAGGTATCCAGAACCGCCTTCACAACCGATAGAACACGGATTTGAGGTAACCGCTTTCAGCCAGTTGCGGCAGTTGCGGATGGTCCGGACCGGCGAATCCCGTGTGGATCAGCTGGGCTTGCCGTCCCGCGCGCCCGATCCCTCGTGACGAGGCATCGCGGAACCGACCCAGATCAGCTGCGTGGGAGCAGGAGCACAGACCCAGATAGCCGCCCGGTTTCACCAGCGGCGCAGCAAGACGGGCCACGCGTTCATAAGCGCGCAAACCTGCGTCCAGCGCTTGTTTTGATGGCGCAAATGCGGGCGGGTCGCAGATCACGACATCGAACTGCGCCCCCTCTTCACCCAGTTTGGTCAGGACATCAAAAGCATCGCCCTGCCGTGTCTGGAATTTCCCTTCGAAGCCAGAGGCCTGCGCGCCTTTCGCTGCAAGCTCCAAAGCGGCGGCAGAGCCATCGACCGAAAGCGCCTGCCCCGCACCACCTGCAAGCATGGCGAGGCCAAAACCGCCCACGTGGCTGAAGACATCCAGCACCTGCGCCCCCGGTTGCACCAACTGTGCGGCAAACGCATGGTTCGGGCGCTGATCGTAAAACAGGCCGGTTTTCTGCCCTCCGGTGAGGTCGGCCATGTAAGTGGCACCATTCATCGGCACCGGAAGTGGCGCCTGCGGCGCGGATCCGCGCAGAGTGAGGTTGACGTCGTCCAAACCTTCAAGGCCACGGGTACGACCCGATGCGTTTTTCAGCACCGTCGTCACACCGGTTACGCTGACCAGTGCATCGGTAAGAATTTCCAGATGCGCCTCAGCCCAGGCTGCATTCGGCTGGATTACACAGGCATCGCCAAACCGGTCGATGATGACGCCAGGAAAACCGTCGGCTTCGGCGTGGATCAGGCGGTAATACGGCGCGTCGAACAGGCGCTCGCGCATTTCCAACGCGCGGCGTAGGCGAGTTTCGAACCATGCTGCATCCAGCAGAGCCTCCGGATCACGGTCCAGAACGCGGCACATGATTTTAGACTCGGGATTTACCGCAACCAACGCGATTGGCGCGCGTTTTTCATCCTCGAGCACGGCCAAAGCCCCCGCCGCGATCTTGCGGGTCCGCCGGTCTGTCACGATGTCATTGGCATAAACCCAGGGAAAGCCATGGCGCAGCCCGCGCGCGTTGGCTTTGGGTTTCAAACGAATACGGGGGCGATCGGCAGTTTGGGTCATGACGCCCTATTAGTCGCGAACGTCACCGGGGGAAAGCCCTAGCGGTCGCGTGATCGCCAGCCGCCGCGCCGCTTGGGTGCATTTGCGGATTGCAGCCCTTCTGCCAGCACTTGCGTCATGGGATGGTCGGCGTCTTGTTGGGAATATGCCGCATGCAGATCGGTCAGCGCTTGTTGCTGGTCCCGCTCGGCCGGCAGGCTCAGCGCCCAGTCCAGAAAGATGCTGCGGCATTCAGGCAAAGTGATACCCTCGATGCGATATGCCTCGCGGATCAGACCCTTGTGATCGTTTGGATCCTTACTCTGCGCCATTGTCATCCTCTCTGATCACGCCACCGATGATCCCGGCGGCTGTGGCGTAGCTTTCCTGCAGTGCGGCCTGCAGCTGTTCGACTTGTTCAAAGCCTGTCGCGCGGCACAGGAAAGCGGTCCCTCCCTCGCCAATCTTATCGGCCTCGATCACCTTACCAGACAGCAAACGCGCTGCGCATTGCACAGACCAGCATAGGTCGTAGCAGTCCTTCAACGTTTGTGCCTGTGCGACGTCCAACAGCCCGGCAGCGACGGCACCGTCCAGACCGGAATGCACGTCGCGCTGCGTGGACCCGGACAGCAGTGCGCCTGTCTCGGCCATTAGCTCAATATCCATCATGCGACCAGGTCCGTTCTTGGCGTCCCATATCCCCGCAGGCGACTTGGCGGCGGCCAGTCGAGCACGCATCTCGGCCACTTCGCGCAGAACCTTCTGGCTATCTGGCACCTGAGACAGAAAGCTCGCGCGGAACACCTCGATGTCCTTTGTCAGCCCTTCTTCACCTGCAATCACACGCGATCGAGTCAGGGCCAGGTGCTCCCAAACCCACGCCTCATTCTGCTGATAATTGGTGAAACTTGCCCAACTTGTCGCCACCGGCCCCTGATTGCCAGACGGGCGCAGACGCATATCCACCTCATAGAGCCGGCCTTGCGACATGGGCGCGGAAAGCGCCGTGATCAGCGCCTGCGTGAACCGTGCATAGTAAGTCCGGGTGGCCAGAGGGCGCGGACCCTCGGACATTTCCTGATCCAGTGGGTCATAAATCACGATGACATCCAGATCAGATTGCGAGTTGATCCGCCCTGCCCCAAGCGACCCCATGCCCAAAACGGCAGCACCCCGACCAGGGGCCGGCCCGTGTTTCCGGGCGAACTGTTCCGTCACGCGCGGCAGGAGCGCCGCAATCACGGCGCTGGCGAGTTCGGCATATTGCTGTCCTGCCCTCTCTCCGTCGATCAGCCCGCGCAGGTGGTGAACACCCACGCGGAAATGCCATTCCTTGCACCAGCGGCGGGCTAAGTCCAACTGGCTTTCATAGTCCGTTTCCTGTGCCAAAGCCTGTTCCAGATCCGCCTGCAACGCGGCCTGCCCCGGCCAGACATCAAAAAAACTGCCGCCGATCACAGCGTCAAAAACCGAAGCGTTGCGCGAAAGGTGCGCGGCCAGAGCATGGGACGTGCCGACGATATCGATCAATAGATCAATCAGATGGGTGTTGGCCTCGAACAGCGAAAACAGCTGAACACCTGCAGGCAGTCCTGAAAGAAAACCATCCAGCGCCTGCAGCGCCTCGTCCGGTTGGGCGGTCTTGCCAAGACGCGAAAGTAGCTCGGGTTTGAGACGTTCAAAAATCCGCGCGCCCCGTTGTGAGCGCAACGCGGGATAAGTTGTCCACCGGGCCAGAATGTTCTTGTCGAAATTGGCTTCCCCAGCAGGTGCAGGTGTTGATGAGCCCGGCGCAAAGAACCCTTCAGTCAGTTCGTGCACCTCTGTCAGCCGGTGGGTCAGGCTTTGAGTCAGCTCAACAGCGTCTATGCCCATCAGACAGGCGACGCGCTCAATCCCGTCAGGCGACCGAGGCACCTTATGGGTCTGGGCATCATGCACCATCTGGATACGGTGCTCGACCTCACGGTGAGCACGGTAATGATCGGTCAATTTGTCAGCCACATCCTGCGGCACCCATCCTTTTTTGGCCAGCGCCGCCAGTCCTGGCACCGTACCGCGTACGCGCAAATCCGGGTCACGTCCCCCTGCGATCAATTGGCGGGTCTGGGTAAAGAACTCGATCTCGCGAATACCGCCCTGCCCTAGTTTCATGTCATGGCCCGGGATCGTCAGGGCACCCCCGGTGCCCTTGTTTTCCCGTATACGCAGGCGCATGTCATGGGCATCCTGTATGGCGGCAAAATCCAGATGCCGCCGCCAGACAAACGGGCGCAGTGTTTCCAGAAAACGTTGCCCGGCGGCCAAGTCACCGGCGCAGGGGCGCGCCTTGATGTACGCAGCCCGTTCCCATGTACGGCCAAGGCTTTCGTAATATCGCTCGGCCGCCTCAGCCGCCATGCAGACCGGGGTCACCGCCGGATCGGGGCGCAGGCGCAGATCGGTACGGAAGACATAGCCATCTGCCGTTTTGTCGCTGAGCGTGGCGCAGAAATTTCGCGTCGCCCGGACCATACCCTGACGCGCATCGTAGAAATCATCTGGGTCGAACCGCGTCTCATCAAACAGAACAATCAGGTCGATATCCGAGCTGTAGTTCAGCTCGTGTGCGCCCATTTTCCCCATCGCCAGGATGATCATTCCGGCGGCGGTCTCGACATCGTCCGGGCCCATCCCCGGCAGTTTGCCGCGCCTGATCAGGGCTGCAATTTCGGCCTTGGCCGCCACATCTGCAGCCAGCGCACCGAAATCCGTCAGCGCCGCAGTCACCTTTTCTAATGGCCACGCGCCCGCCAGATCCGCAAGCGCTGTCAGCAGGGCCATGCGGCGCTTAGCCAGCCTCAAGCCCGGTTTCAACTGATCGGGCGGCAGCGCGTGCGCGGCGTCCAGAACCTCGGCCATCGCCTGATCAGGTTGCTGCAAAGCCGAGACCAGCCAGTCTTTTTCGCGGTCGATCAAGCTTTTCAGATAAGGGCTGGACCCCGCCGTACCGGCGAGCAGTTCGCCCTGTTCAGGCGTGATATCATTGACCGCAGCGCGCGCGTCGTCCCCAAGCGACTGATCAAAGGCACGCGGCACGCGCTGAATGGAAAGAGGCCCTGTCATTTCCCCTCCAACGGCGTGTCCTGACTGAAACTGTTCACCCAGACATCATGTCGTCGTTCCCATAAGGACGAAATCAGCATCGCCTCCCACTCCTCAGAGTCGGGTCGCTGGTAATCGGAGCGGTAGGACAACAGAACGATATCCGAGGTCAGAACCCGCAGCCGAGTTTCGCTCAACTCGTACCGCGCCATCGTCGGAGCGTCGGCGAATTGCCCCACATGGTCATCCCGGTTGGCGAAACCGGTCGGGTACACCCCCAAAAAATCCGCGCTCAACAGCGCCCGGTCGGCAGCGGCATTGCCCTCCATCAGGGCAGTCCAGACTTGCTTTTCGAGATTCAGAATTTCATCGAGCGACGGAGGCGAAGGGTTTTCAACGTGTTGCATAGGCGGAAAGTGCGCCTGTTCCTCAGCAAGGTCAACGCCCCAAAAATCGCAAAATGTAAATCATTTTCACATTGACCCCTTGCAACCACCCTTTCAGCACCCATCTAGACAATGTGAACGCAATTTACTTCAACCCGGAGAAACGAAATGACCGCATTGTCCGACCACGCCGTCCCTGAGAACCCGGGGTGGCTCTACCGCGCCGAAGCCTGGATGGATGACAAGGGCAAAGGGGCCTGGATCGCCGCCATGGTCCTTGGTTTCATCTTTTTCTGGCCCGTTGGCCTGGCTCTTCTGGCCTATATGATCTGGAGCAAACGCATGTTCAGCAAATCCTGCAGCCGTCGCAAATCATGGCACAGCCACATGAGCGCGATGAAGCCATCCGGCAACAGCGCGTTTGACGCCTACAAGTCCGACACTCTGGCCCGACTGGAGCGCGAACAGCAGGATTTCGAAGCCTTCCTACGTCGCCTGCGCGAAGCCAAGGACAAAGCTGAGTTCGACCAGTTCATGGACGAACGCGCCCGCGAAAACCGCGATGAGGCTGAAAACGGCGACCGCGCCTAAGCCGACCTTGCCCTGTCCCGCATTTCGGGACAGGGTGTCCAAAATTCTCACCCGGAAAACACAATATGACCCACCTGCCCGACCCAGACAGACAGCCTGAGTTCTATCAGTCTGTCGCGATCAAACGTTTTATCGCCTGGTTATTCGACATCGTCTTCATCTCGCTGCTGTGTACAGTGGCGATCCTGCTGACCTTCGGAATGGGTCTGTTTATCCTGGCCCTGATCTATGCCGTCGTCAGCTTTATCTATCGTGTCGTGACCATCGCAAACGGGTCGGCGACATTGGGCATGCGCTTCATGGGGATCGAGTTGCGGGATTCCTTCGGTTCCCGAATGGATACGGGCAAAGCTGTGGCCCACACGGCGGGTTATTTCGTCAGCATGGCCTTTCCGATCATTCAGATCATTTCGGTCGTCATGATGCTGACCAGCGCCCGCTGCCAGGGACTTACCGATGCGTTCCTTGGAACGGTCATGATCAACCAGCGCGCGTAAAAAATTCAACGGCGTGAATCACTTGGCGGTTCCGGGATCGGTTGCTATCATCTGGTCGCAGGAGACACGGGACGTTCATGCGACACACGCTGCCAATAGCGCCACAATTCTATGTGACGGCACCCCAGCCTTGCCCTTACCTTGAGGGCAGGATGGAGCGTAAGCTGTTCACCGCCCTTCAGGGCGAAGGTGCGGATCAGCTGAACAACTCGCTGTCTCAGCAAGGATTTCGGCGATCGCAGAACGTTCTCTATCGTCCGTCCTGTTCGGATTGCGCCGCTTGCCTGTCTGCCCGGATAGACGTCTCGGCATTTCGCCCCAGCAAAAGCCAGAAGCGCGCCGCCAAACGCAATGCGTATCTGCAGCGCAAGGCCAACTCACCCTGGGCGACGGACGAGCAATATGAGCTGTTCCGCCGTTATCTGGACACGCGCCACGCAGATGGCGGCATGGCCGATATGGACGTGTTCGAATTCGCCGCAATGATCGAGGAAACCCCGATCCGTAGCCGCGTTGTGGAATACGCCGACCCTGAATCCGGCGATCTGATCGGCGTCAGCCTGACCGATGTTCTGGATGATGGTCTGAGCATGGTCTACTCGTTTTACGATCCCAAGAGACCGCAAAACTCTCTGGGCACCTATATGATCCTGGATCACATCGATATCGCGCGTGAGGCGGGCTTGCCCTATGTCTATCTTGGCTATTGGGTGCCCGGCAGCCCAAAGATGGGATACAAGGCGCGCTTTTCAGGACTTGAGGCGTATTATCAGGGCGACTGGATCAGCGTTGGCAATCCGACCGAACTGATTGATCCCAGCCACCACCCCCTGTCCACGGCACCAATCGCCGAGCAGGTTGCCAGCATCCAACTGCCCGACCGCCACCCCACCAAAGGCTAACCCCCCATGCAACAGAATCTTTTCGCCGTCACCCTCGTGGTGCCGGACTACGATGATGCCATCGCGTTTTACACCCAAACTCTCAGCTTCGCACTGCTGCAAGATGTCGATCTTGGCGATGGGAAGCGCTGGGTTCGGGTCGCCCCACCCGGTTCAGGCAATGGGTCTTTACTGCTAGCCCAAGCAGACGGCCCAAGTCAGATTGCCGCCGTGGGCAATCAGGCGGGCGGGCGCGTCAGCTTTTTCCTGCAAACGGACGATTTCAACCGTGACCACACAGCCATGACGGCCGCAGGCGTGCAATTCGAGGAAGCGCCGCGCCACGAACCCTATGGCACAGTCGCGGTATGGCGCGACCCGTACGGAAACCGCTGGGACCTGATCCAGTTCGCCTGATCCGCTCTTCATCTGGCTCAAAATACCTCGGGGTAGAATTGGCCGCAGGCCAAGAAGGGGCTGGCCCCTTCCCCAGTTCCAAAGCAAAGGGGGCCCGCAGGCCCCCTTTTCAATTTAGATCAAACGATTCCATCAGTTCGGGATCAAATCCGGAATGATGGTCACAATCGTCGGGAAGAACCACAGGATCGCAATCCCGACCACCTGAATGATCACGAACGGAACAATACCGCGATAGATGTGGCCCGTTGTGACCTCTTTGGGCGCAACGCCGCGAAGGTAGAACAACGCAAACCCGAACGGAGGCGTCAGGAACGACGTCTGCAGGTTCACCGCCACCATGATCGTCACCCATTTGGGATCGAACGACCCGCCATAGATCACGGGGCCAACGATTGGGATCACGATGTAGATGATCTCGAGGAAATCCAGCACGAACCCAAGAATGAACAGCACCAGCATCACGATCAGGAAGACCGTGAACTCGTTGTCAAAGCTCTTGAGGAATTGCTGGATATAGTGCTCACCTCCGAACGAGATCACCACCAGGTTTAGCAGCTGCGATCCGATCAGGATGGTGAAGACCATCGAGGTCACCTTGGCTGTCTCACGCACGACCGGTGTCAAAACCCCGCTGGCAAACAGAACCCAGCAGGCGAAAATCAGACCGAATAATGCGTAGAGGTACGACGCGTAGGCCAGCACGAACGCGATCCAGGTTTCGACCGTAACACCGCCCTGATTGACGCGCAGATCAAAGTTCACGCCCATCAACAGACAGATGATGACCGCAAAGGTCGACCAAATGATCACCTTGCCCGACCGGCCCTGATCCTGCAGCTTGCGATAGGCCGCCAGCATGATCGCACCACCGGCCCCCAGCGCAGCCGCCGGAGTTGGGTTGGTCACACCACCAAGGATCGAGCCCAGAACCGCGATGATCAAAACCAGGGGCGGGAAAACCACCCGGATCAGATCATTGGTTGCACAGCGCGCAGCAGCTTCTTTGCAGCCATAAATGGCCAGCGCAAAAGGCACTGCCAACAGCAGGAAGGTCGCCCCCGCCGACGTCGTCGGCGCGATCAGAAGGACATCCACCAACAGCATCAGCAGCAAGCCAATGGCCCCCACGATCAGCGGCTGAACCGGACGCGACGGGGCAATACCCCGGCCCAGAACCAGCGTCAGACCCAGCAGCACCACGATCACCGCAACACCGGTCCCGATTGGGGCGGCAGCAGCGATCTTGGCTTCACGTGCAGCGGTCAGTTCTTCTTCGCTGAGGCGCTGAGCCTGGGTCGTTCCACCTGCGGCATCGATGGCTTCCTGCTCGGCTACGGCCTGATCCCAGGCTGATTGACCGTGCAGTTCGATCATCGAAGCCTGACACTCAGCCGAAACATTGGTCCGCAGCGACGCGCCCTGACCGATATCCGAGAAAGCCGAAACCGAGGTATTCTGGCTGCCGATCACACCTGCGCTGCTCAGCACAATTGCACCAACGATCAGTGCCACCGGCGCACCCAGCAACCACGTCAGGCCTTCGGCCCGGGTGATAGGCTCACCGCTGCCGCCTGAAATCTCAACCGCTGGTGCTTTTTCCGGATTCAGCAGAGCGTACCCAAAGGCATAGAGCGCGTAGAGCAAAGCCAGCATGATCCCCGGCAGCAAAGCCGCCTGGAACAGCGTCCCAACCGAGACCACCGCGGGTTCCCCCAGATAGGTCAGCGCATCGGTGCAACCTGCCTCAACAGCGCGGGTTTCCTGCGCGGTCGAATACAGGTCGCCGGCCAGCGTCCCCAGCAGAACAATAACGATCGAAGGCGGAATGATCTGCCCAAGCGTGCCCGAGGCCGCAATCACACCCGTCGCCAGTTCCGGCGAGTAGTTGTTTCGCAGCATGGTCGGCAACGCCAGCAGGCCCATGGTCACAACGGTCGCACCAACGATACCCGTCGAGGCCGCAAGGAAAGCACCAACGACCACGATCGACACGGCCAGACCACCCGGCAGCGGGCCGAAAACGCGCGCCATTGTGGTCAGCAGGTCGTTCGCGATCTTCGAACGTTCCAGCGTGATGCCCATCAGGACGAACATCAGCACGGCCAACAGGGTCTCGATGGATTGCCCGGCCAGGACCCGCTCGTTCATACGGTTCACGATGAACGATACGTTGCGGTCCAAAGCGGTTTCCCACCCCTGCACAAAGACCGGCTCTGCGATCCTAGGTAAGTCGGGGTATCGGAACACGGATATTACGTCGGGTTTGACGCCCGAGTTCACAACATCCCGATAGGCTTGCGAGCCTGTGTCGATCGCCTGATGGATAAGCAGCCCGGCACTGTCCAGTGCCGCGATGATCCCGAATGAGATGATACCGGCCCCGCCGATGGCAAACGCCACCGGGAAGCCCGAGAGAATGCCCCCGAAAAGGCAGAAGAATACGATAATGAGGCCTATCTCGACGCCATCAAGTCCGAATAACATAGTCTGGGTCTCCGTCCCTAATGTGCGCCTTCGTAGGCTTCTTCACCCTCGCCAAGGCTGTCCTTGTCGAGGTATTTTCCAACGCTGTCCGGTCCTTCCACGTATTCCAGATACGAGCGGTACAGGAACGCGATTGCGTGCAGGAACACCATTCCGGCAAATGCAATCAGCAGGATTTTGAACAGGAAGTAGGCGTTGAATCCGTTGGGGCTGAACCCGATGGTTTCGACGTTCCAGCGCAGGGCGCGGGACTTCATCACCAGACGATCTAGCGTGTCGCTGGCCGACGGCTTCGGGACGATCAGGTGACGCCACATGAAGTACCAGCCATACATCCAGGTCAGCACCGCCATCGGCATCATGAACAACAACGCCCCCAGCATGTCGACCACGCGCTTGGCGCGGTGGCTGATGCCCGCGTAAATCAGGTCAACGCGCACGTGGCCGCCTTGCACGAATGTGTAGGTACAGCAAAGGCAGACGACCATCGCGTTGTATAGCTTCAGTTCCTCAGCATACCAGCTGATGTCCATCTGGAACGGGATACCCATACCAAAAGCCATGTCTGGCCGTGCGAACACGCGCTGCATAAAGACGATGACGATCTGCTGGATAACCATCAGAAGGCCCGCCCAGGCAAAGAACCGGCCCGTCGTGTTCGCGAATCCTTCCAGACCGCGCACCATGCCCCACATGAAGTTCCGGAAATACAGGCCGATGGCCGTCAGAACCAGAAACAGTGTGAAAACTACAAAGAAGAACTCGACCGATCCGCCATAGTAGACAAAGCGCATGATGGCTTCTTTGTCCGACCAATTCAGCCAGAGTTGCGGATGCGTGATGGCGTATCCGAAATTATAGAAGGCTTCGGCAATGTTCTGAATGAACCAAATCAGTCCATTCCACAGGGCGCCGAAGAACGAGATACCGTTTTCGTCCTGCATGTTGTCCCCAGGTCGTATCGGTTGCACTGCTGTTTATGGCGGCATTGTCCAGGCCGCGCATGTGCAACGGGAAAGGTTTCCCCGCAGGTGCGGGGAAACCATTTTAGCACGATTTTGGCGATTAGCCGCGTACGCGGTTACGCTGCGTGGTGTAGACACCCGACGACAGGTCCAGCCAGCCAGCCGAAGATGTCGACGATGCCACTGCGCTGTCGTGGATTTTCTTGAACAGATCGTCGCCCATGTTTTCGTCCAGCACTTCCTGGCTGGCCTTGCCGAATGCATCCCAAACGCTGTCCGGGAATTCCATGACCTTGACGCCACCCGACTGCAGACGCTGCAGGGCCGCACCGTTGTTGGCCAGGAATTGCGCCAGGTTCCACTGGTGCGCCTCGGCGGCTGCGATCTCGATGATCTTCTGCTGAGCGGGTGTCAGGCTTTCGAAGACGTCGCGGTTGGTTGCCAGCGACAGACCTGCGTTCGGCTCGTGGAAACCGGCGGTGTAGTAAACCTTGGTGATTTCCTGGAAACCGGCCTTCTCGTCGGCCCACGGACCAATCCACTCGGTACCGTCGATCGCGCCGGACGACAGCGCCTGATACACTTCCGAACCCGGGATGTTCTGAACAGATGCGCCCAGTTTACCAAGAGCTTTACCGCCCAGACCCGGCATACGGAACTTCAGGCCGTTGAAGTCATCGGGGCTGTTGATCTCTTTCGAGTACCAGCCACCGGCCTGCGCACCGGTGTTACCGGCCAGGAACGACTTCAGACCAAAGATCTGGCCCAGCTCGTCATGCAGCTCCATGCCGCCGTCCTGGTAGTACCAGTTCACCATTTCCTGAGCGGTCATACCGAAGGGAACAGCGGTGAAGAACGCGTAACCCGGATGCTGACCAACGAAGTAGTAGTCTGCCGCGTGGTACATGTCGGCCTGACCCGACGATACTGCGTCAAAAACCTCAAACGCGCCAACCAGTTCGCCGGCGGCTTTGATGTCAACAGTCAGGTTGCCGTCCGACATTGCCGTGATGCTGTCGGCGCAACGCTGTGCGCTGTCGAAAACACCGGCCAGACCACGACCCCACGAGGTTACCATGGTTAGTGTGCGCTTGCCCTGCGCGTATGCCGGAGCCGCCAGCGTGGTGGCAGCAGCTGCCGAGCCGCCCAGAGCAGATGTTTTCAGAAATGAACGACGATCCATATGAGTGTTCCTCCCCTACATATTCAGTACCCGGGCCAATTCCGGGCATAGTCGCTTTCAGTGCGCGTCAGCCTAATGACCAAGATGTGAATGTGAATACCTACTACTACGTAGGCCGCAGTTTTTTTCGCTATTTTAGAAGGTTAATGCCGCAGCAAGGGCTACCAAGCACAGGGATTTCACGCCTCTTGTGCATCAAAAACCCAAAAATTTTGCATTTTGCGTCGCGCTTGCGTATCGATTCGGCCATGTGGGGATTCCGAAACCTGATTTCACTGACCTATGGCCAAAAGCTGTCGCTTGTGGCGGCAATACCCTTGGTTGTGGCCGTGGCCGCGATCGCATTGTTCGTGGCATACGAGTCCCGCGCGACAGCCGAGCGCGAGATTCAGGCGTTGGAACGGCGTCTGATCGAAGCGAAGAAGGAAGAACTTCGAAACTATGTCACGCAGGCGCGCAACGGGTTTGCGTATATCTACGGGCGCGCATCGACGGATGACAAAGTCGCTCAGAACCTTGTGACCCAGATCCTGTCGGCGATGATCTACGGCAAGGACGGCTTCTTTTTCGTCTACGACTATGACGGCAACAACCTTGTCAGCCCGCGCCAGACCGAATTCATCAACCGCAATTGGGAGGGTCTGACGGATAGCGACGGTACCCCCATCGTGGACGAATTCATCAGTCTTGCCCGACAGGGCGCCGGGTGGCACAGCTTCATGTGGCAAAAGCCCTCGACCGGGGAAGAGGCACAGATGATCGCCTATGTCGTCGGCCTGCAGGACTGGCGTTGGGCCGTTGGAACCGGTGTCTTCATCGACGATATCGTGGCCACGGTCGCCATTGCCCGCGCCGAAGTCGAGGCGCGCGTGCAACGCACCTTCATGTATCTCGGTGCAATTGTTCTGGCTGCTGTTCTGGTTGTCTTTGCCTCGGGCATGTTGCTGAATGTCCGTGAACGCAGGCTGGCGGATGCCAAGCTCAAGGAACTGACCCAGCGCGTGTTTGACGCCCAGGAAGAAGAGCGCGGCCGCGTAGCGCGCGAATTGCACGACGGGATCAGCCAGATTCTGGTCGGTGTGCGATATGCCCTCGACAACGCCCGACGCCGACTGTCGCGTGGCGATGACGAAGGCGCGCGTGACCCGCTGGACAAAGGCATAGACAACCTTGGCTCCGCGATCACCGAGGTCCGCCGCATCAGCCGCGATCTGCGCCCCGGCGTGCTGGACGATCTGGGCCTTGGCCCTGCCCTGAAGGCGCTGACCGATGATTTCTGCGAACGCACCGGGATCGAGACCGAGTTTTCGACCGTTGTCTTCCGCAACCGACTGGATCAGGACAGCAAGATCGCCCTCTACCGTATCGCGCAAGAGGCATTGACCAATATCGAACGCCATTCCGGCGCAACCCGTGTTACAATAGACCTGCGCGGCCACAAGAAAGGCGCAACGATGCGGATCACCGACAATGGCCGGGGGTTACGCACGACGCCTGATCCTGCCAACCCCGGTATCGGCCTGCGCAACATGCAGGAACGCATCGAACAACTTGACGGCTCCCTGCGCATTCTGTCATCACGCCCGCCACGCAGCGGCACAGTGATCGAGGCCAGCCTGCCCCTCAGCCACATGCTGCCACCGCAGGAAGACGCAACTCCGAACCGAAAGGCCGGTACATGAGTGATCAGACCATCCGTGTCCTAATCGTCGACGACCACCCGATGGTTGCCGAGGGGATTCAATCGATCCTTGAAAGTTTCGATGAAATTGAAGTGGTCGGAACACTGGGCAGCGGTCAGGAGGCCGTCGATCAGGCGACCGAGCTGGCACCCGATGTCATCCTGATGGACCTGAACATGCCCGGCCTCGGCGGCCTCAGCGCCACCGAGATCATTCTGGAGCGCCTGCCCGATACGCGCATTCTGATCCTGTCCATGCATGACAGCCCGGAATACATTTCCACCGCGCTCAGCCACGGCGCAAAGGGATACGTGCTCAAGGACGTCCCCACCGACGAGATCAAGCAAGCCATCGACGCGGTGATGCGAGGCGAGCAGTATTTGTGCACCGGGGCCAGCGGATCGCTGCAGCCGAAGGGCGGCAGCGCACGCGAGGCGCTGACCGGACGCGAACAGACAATTCTGCTAGAATTGGCGCAGGGCAAATCCAACAAGGAAGTGGCCCTTGCGCTGGATATTTCAGTCAGAACCGTCGAAACGCACCGCAAGAACATCAAGCGCAAGCTCGGCATCTCGTCGACTGCCGGTCTGACGCGCTATGCGCTGGAACATGGCGTGCTGCAAGGTACCAGCCCCGGCTTCTGACCCAGCGCAACCGCAGCGCGCAGCGCTGCCGGGCCCAATCGGAGGCGGCCCAACCAAAGGCACATCAACTCTGGGCGGGAGCCCCTGCCCTATGACCTCGGCCGGATGTCCTCACCAAAAAACACCAGCGTTCCGTCCTCATCGAGGACGTGGAACTCGCGCTGCAGATATGGCTGATCAAATGGCGGACGCACGCGCCCATCAGGAAGATCAGCCAGCCCCCCCTTTAGACTTTCATACAGATCGTCGATTCCGTCGACATCAATATAGAAAGACTGATTGTCGCCCAGCGGCCGGCCATCCTCGCGCACCGGGCATTCCAGCAAACGAATGGCGATCGGGCCGCGCGACAGAAACGCATAGTTGTCCTGCCGGAAGCCGCAGGTAAATCCAAGCCGGTCGCAATAGAAATCAATCTGGTTTTGCAGGGAAGAACAAAGAACAAAGGGAGTGATTTGCAGTACTTTTGACATATGGTCCTCCGGTTTCAGACCTTGCGCCAAGTCGTACCCCATACCCACTCAATCCAACAACTGGTCCTTTCGCAAACCTTCCCGTTCGTGGTGATGCGACAAAACACGGCCGTACAATTGCCTGGTACGCTCAACCCCGCCGCACATTCCCTCCGTCTCAACAAAGGAAAAAATGCCGACATACCGTCTGCGTTCCCCTCTGACCGGAGCCACGCGGTGCAGCGAGTACCGACCCTTGAATATTTGCAGATCCCCCGGCTGCAGTTCCAGCGTCCTGACCAGCGCCCGGTTTCCGTCAAGTACAGAGGCCACCGTTGAAAAGTTCTCTTCCGCGGCGCTACGCAGGTTGGGAACATATTCGAATGCTCCGCCATCCTCGCCGTTCTGAATGGCCAAGGTCACAGTGTAGTTGTTGGTGTCGAAATGCCAGGGAAAGCCCTGGCCTTCCTCGACCACGTTGACAATCACATCCGCCAATGGATCGTCGTAGCGAAAAAACCGATCCTCGGGTTCGTTTAGCGCGTCGCGGATGAAAGGAAGAAAACCTTCGAACTCATAAATCCGCCGCAAAGGACCGGACTTCGGAAAGTTATCCGCCGGGACAAAGGCGTTCGACCGGTCATAAAACCTGCGCACCGGGTGGTTCAGCTCCAGCCGGGGATCATCCTGCGTGAAATAGGCGTTGGTGCGATTGAAGGAGCGGTGCGCATTGTCCGCTGTTGCTTCCGCTTCCTTCAAAAGCTGGGACAAACCGTCTTCGTGGACAAATCCAGGCAGTACCGCACATCCGTCCTGATCCAGTTCGCGGCGCAAGTCTTCGATCAACCGCTCATATGCCGCCGAGTCCGGACAATCGATCGGATATCGCCCTAGATCAACCAGATCGTGCATCATCCTCAGCCTCCCTCGTGTGATCGGTCAAGGTCAGCGTGCCCTAGTCAAATCCGCCCATCATGCTTGTTTCGGACATTCGCATGCCGCTTTTTGACCGCCCAAATCACAGAGATATGGAGGGTCAAGCGGCCTTTTTTCCTGAATATTCCCCACATGCGTCAATCTGCGCAATAAAATGTCGCAAAATTCGCCCCTCGAGTTACAAAATTGGCTCAATTGCCTGTTGACGCCCCTTCCCCCTGCTCATAATGTCCCAGCCAAGCAAAAAGGAGCCTCTGGCGATGAAAACGCTAGTCGTAATCGTAGGAAACACGCGCATGGGCCGGTAACGGTAAACCATAATCGAACCCATGCGCCTCCGAGAACATCGGGGGCTTTTTTTTGTCAAACGCAAGACACATGTCGCGAACGGAGCAAAGCAGATGACACGTGAGATGACCGGCGCAAAGATGGTGGTTCAGGCCCTCAAGGATCAGGGCGTGGACACAGTATTCGGATACCCCGGCGGCGCCGTGCTACCGATCTATGATGAAATCTTTCTGCAGAACGACATTCGCCACATTCTGGTGCGGCACGAACAAGGCGCGGTTCATGCCGCCGAAGGCTATGCCCGGTCAACCGGCAAACCCGGTGTTGCACTGGTGACGTCCGGCCCTGGCGCAACGAACGCGGTGACCGGCCTAACGGACGCATTGCTGGACTCGATCCCGATTGTTGTTTTGACCGGACAGGTTCCGACTTTCATGATCGGTTCCGACGCCTTTCAGGAGGCCGACACCGTTGGCATCACTCGCCCCTGCACCAAGCATAACTGGCTGGTGAAGGACACGGATTCGCTGTCTGACACGATGCACGAGGCATTCCATGTTGCCACATCGGGCCGCCCCGGTCCTGTTCTGGTCGACATTCCCAAAGACGTGCAGTTCGCCACAGGCGAGTACAGCGCCCCCAAACCTTCGACGTCACATTACCAGCCCGTCCTGAAGGGTGATCTGGAAGAGATCACCGAACTGGTTGCGGCGATGGAAACCGCCAAGAAACCTGTTTTCTATACCGGCGGCGGCGTTATCAACTCTGGTCCGGCGGCCAGCCAGTTGCTGCGTGAACTGGTCGACGCGACAGGCTTCCCGATCACTTCAACCCTGATGGGTCTGGGCGCCTATCCGGCATCGGGCAAGAACTGGCTGGGAATGCTGGGCATGCATGGTCTTTATGAGGCCAACCTGGCGATGCATGACTGCGACCTGATGATCAACATTGGCGCGCGGTTTGACGACCGTATCACCGGGCGGATCGACGCGTTCTCGCCAAATTCCAAGAAAGCGCATATCGACATCGACCCGTCCTCGATCAACAAAGTGATCCGCGTGGACATCCCGATTGTCGGCGACGTCGCCCATGTTCTGGAAGACATCCTGAAAGTTTGGAAAGCGCGCGGTCGTAAGACCGATGCCGCCTCGGTTGCCAAGTGGCAGGATCAGATCGCCGATTGGCGCAAAGTCGACTGCCTTGCCTACACCAACAGCGAAAAGACCATCAAACCTCAATACGCGCTGCAACGTCTTGAGGAACTGACCAAAAACCACGACCGCTATGTGACAACCGAGGTCGGTCAGCACCAGATGTGGGCCGCGCAGTATCTCGGGTTCGAAGACCCCAACCGCTGGATGACATCGGGTGGTCTGGGCACCATGGGCTACGGCTTCCCGGCGTCCATCGGTGTTCAGATGGCACACCCGGATGCGCTGGTCATCAACGTAGCTGGTGAGGCATCCTGGCTGATGAACATGCAGGAAATGGGCACCGCCGCTCAGTACCGCCTGCCAGTGAAGCAGTTCATTCTGAACAACGAACGTCTGGGCATGGTTCGCCAGTGGCAGGAACTGCTGCATGGCGAGCGCTATTCGCATTCGTGGTCCGAGGCCCTGCCCGATTTCGTCAAACTCGCCGAGGCATTCGGCGCCAAGGGTATTTTGTGTTCTGACCCTGCCGATCTGGATGACGCGATCATGGAAATGATCAACTATGACGGCCCGGTGATCTTCGACTGTTTGGTTGAAAAGCACGAGAACTGCTTCCCCATGATCCCGTCGGGCAAGGCGCATAACGAAATGCTGCTGGGCGAAGCCGAGACGCAGGGCGTGATCGATTCCAAAGGCTCGGTTCTGGTTTGACCTAATTCGATGAATTCTGTTGGGCGCCACGCGCGCCTGACATTTCAGGATGACGAAAGGGACATAAATGTCTGCCCTACATATCAAAAAAGGCGCGACGCGCCATTCCGCCTATAACCTACGCCCCACCTTTTCGGACGTGCAGGAACAGCACACGATTGCGGTTCTGGTCGAAAACGAACCGGGTGTTCTGGCGCGGGTGATCGGGTTGTTCTCGGGCCGCGGTTACAACATCGATAGCCTGACCGTGGCCGAGGTGGATCACACCGGCCATCTCAGCCGCATCACCATAGTGACCACTGGTACCCCGCAGGTGATCGAACAGATCAAAGCCCAGTTGGGGCGCATCGTGCCGGTACATGATGTTCACGACCTGACTGTCGAAGGCTCCTCGGTTGAGCGGGAACTGGCCATCATCAAGGTCGTTGGCGGCGGTGACAAGCGGGTCGAAGCGCTGCGTCTGGCAGATATCTTCCGCGCGAACGTTGTCGACAGCACGCTGAATTCGTTCATTTTTGAGATCACGGGCGCTCCGGACAAGATTGACGCTTTCGCCGATCTGATGCGCCCACTGGGCCTGGTTGAAATCGCCCGTACCGGCGTCGCCGCCCTGTTGCGCGGAGATTGAACTGTTCAGCCTCGCCCCAATTTATGGGGCGAGGCGATGCTGCTCAGAGGGCTTTAGTGGTTCAGCTGATTGTTGCCGATGAACATAAAAGCCCCAAAAGATCATACAAATTGGCATAAAGCCTATTGCGTTTGTTACCCCCTACGTTAGCTTCAAAACGTAGCGTGGTGTTGGGATGCGTCCGCTAGGGTCATCAGTACGATTAAAAGCGCATGAACGGCAAAAAGGTCGGGTGCGTCGCCCTTGTGAACGACACTCTGGAATCTGGGACAGAAATGACCAAGAGTATCCGTAGCCCTGATGAATTGCGCAGGATGTTTGGCGCCAATCTGCGACAATTGTCGCGGCAATACTCTTCTGTGTCAGAGCTCTGCCGTCAGCTTGGCATCAACAGGACACAGTTCAACAGATATCTTGCGGGCGAGAGCTTTCCCCGCCCCGATGTCCTTGATCGTATGTGCCGGTTTTTTGACGTCGACGCCCGAATTCTCCTGCGTCCTCTGGATGAAATCGAATTGCCGCCAATACATCCGGCGGCCTCGGCCCTGACCGAGTTTCTGGGATCGGGCCCGTCCACTTTGACCGAGAACCTATTGCCGGCTGGGTTCTACTATGTCACGGAAACAGGACTGGATGAGGGGCTTTCGACCCGACACAGAGTGATCCATGCGCGGCGAATGCCGCAGTGCACACTCGTTCGCAGCTATGAACCCAGTAACGGCGAAAAACAGGCTTCACCGTCCAGGCGCGAGGTTCAGGGCATTGCCGCTTGCGCGGGCCAACAGATATACATTCTTATGTCCAGTCGCGCCGCGCAAAACAGCCGCATCTACCTTGTAACCCGAGGCTCGGATGAGAACTCCGAACGCTGGCGCGGGGTTGCGATTTGCCTGTCAAAGACCACGGCACAAGCAACCACCATGCGCAGACTGACCTTGAACTATCTTGGCACAAAGCCCACAGCCGCTTTGCCCGCGGCCCGGGCCGCCAAGCGATTTGAGCAGAGCGCTGCCTAACCCGACAACACCATTTGCCGCCAGGTCCTAGGAGTTCTTCCCGTCTCCCGCCAAGGTGATGAGGCGATACAGATGCCAGCTGGCATGTCCCAGCAGAGGCAGCACGATTAACAGCCCCAAAAACCATGGGATCATTGCGACAAAGGTCAGCACCGCCACGAACGCACCCCACCCCAGCATGACCGTGGGGTTCGATCTGACATAGTTGAAACTGGCGATCATGGCGGTCACGAAATCCAGCTCTCGGTCCAGTAACATCGGGATTGAAAGCACTGTGATCATGTACAGAACAATTGCAAACACGGCCCCGAAAGCGCTTCCAACGGCCAGCATCGTCAGGCCGTTCGGGGTCAGAAACACCTCGAACGAACTGGACACGTTGGTCATTGTGGACAGACCCATGAACAGGGCGAAAATCATGTGGCCCAGAAAGAACCAGAACAGAAAGATCACCACGATAATCGCGCAGATCGACGGCAACTGTCGGCGGCTTTGCTGGATGACCACGCCAAAAATCGCCCCGAAATTCAATGGTTCACCCAGTTCCAACCTGTGCGAGACCTCATACAGACCCACGGCTGCAAATGGCCCGAGCAAGGGGAATCCTATCGCGGCCAACACCAGCCAATAGGACGTCTCTGTTTCGATCGTCACCCATGCCATCACCCAACCGGCCAGCACGTAGAACCCACCGAACAACAAGCCAAAGATCGGTGCACGACGAAAATCCGCCCAAGCGCGGCGCAATGCCAGACGCAGCATTTCTGTATTCACGGGTCCCATTGCCGGAACACCAAAGGGCTTTTCCATGTTCTGTCTCTCCTCCCCTTTCCGGCCTTTTCCTCAAGCCGGTCGTTTTTGCGGCCACTTGGTCGCAGCGTGATAAGCGGCCCCTATCGATAGTACGCGTGTATCCGCCCCACGCGGGCCAAAGACCTGTATTCCCATTGGCAACCCGCCTGCGCCGAACCCGGCCGGAACCGACAGACACGGCAAACCAATCAAACTGACGGGAACAAGAACCTGCATCCATCTGTGATAGGTATCCATTGTTTTCCCAGCGATTTCTGTGGGAAACGGCGTTTCGATATCAAACGGCCAGACCTGAGCGGATGGCAGGACAAGCACATCATAATCCTGAAAAATCTCAGCCGCGCGCCGGAACCAGTCGGATCGGACAACGCTTGCCTGATGCACTTGCATCGCCGTCAAAGCCTGCCCCTGGTCCATTTCCCATTGTGCTGTATCTTTCAACTGCGCCCGGTGTTCCGCCATCGGCGAGAGGCTGGCCGCTACGCTCCACGACCGCAGTGTCGCCCAACTGTCGAACATGCTCTCGGCGTCGAACGGCGGCGCAACAGGCTCCACCTGTGCACCAAGTTGCGTAAAGACGGACAATGCGTCCTCGCACACCTCGCGAATGCCATCCTCATACGGAAATGCTCCGCCCCAGTCGCCCAGCCAACCAATCCGTACGCCAGAAAGTTCTGCGGCCTGAACCGGAGAAACCGCTTGTCTGGGAACGGCCAAAGGATGCCTGGGGTCCGGGCCTGAAATCACGTCCAACAACAGGCCCAAGTCCTCAGGGCACCGGGCCATGGGACCAAGGGTGGACAACTGATGCAGGAAAACGTCGCCTGCTGGTTCCGGCGGCACCCTTCCCCAGCTCGGGCGGAATCCATAGACATTGTTCCAAGCTGCCGGGTTACGTAGACTGCCCATCATGTCAGAGCCATCTGCAAGCGCCAACATCCCTGTTGCGAGTGCGACGGCTGCTCCGCCGGACGATCCACCGCATGTGCGCGAAGTGTCGTAGGGATTGCGTGTGGCACCATAGACAGGATTGAACGTGTGCGACCCCAATCCGAATTCCGGTGTGTTGGTTTTTCCGATCAGGATGGCGCCCGCGGCCCGCAACCGCTCTGCAATCAGATCGTCTTCCTTGGGCACATGGTCCCGGTACAACGGTGATCCCTGCGACGACACGATGCCGGCGACATTCACCAGGTCTTTGACGGCGATCGGCAACCCGTGCAGCGGCCCTGTCCAAGGCCCCGCATCCAAAGCCCGAGCCTCGGCCATCAAAGAATCCTGATCCCTAAGCGCGACGATTGCGTTGAGGGGACCATTTATTGTCGCGATCCGGGCCAACGTTGCGCGCATCAGATCAGCGGCAGAAACGCGTCCTGCCGAGAGATCGGCCAGCAAAGCGGTTGCGGTTTTCTGGCTCAGATCCATCCGTGGCTCATCGCGTCCCGTGTCAGTGTGTCGCGCTCAGCCTAGCCGGGGCTCAAACTCATTTAAACCCACGTTTTACATATATCTTTTCTCGTACGAAACACAGCGCCCTGGATCTGCTTCATCTGGCCCAATATACCTCGGGGGAATCTCCGCATGTGGAGATCGGGGCAGTGCCCCCCGCCCGGCTTACTAGCCCTGCGCCTCCGAGCGGCTCTTGCCGGCGACATTCATCGCAAGCGTCGCGGCCATGAATCCATCCAGATCCCCATCCAGAACACCCTTTGTGTCCGAGGTCTCGTGATTGGTGCGCAGGTCCTTGACCATCTGATAGGGCTGCAAAACGTAAGACCGAATCTGGTTGCCCCACCCCGCGTCGCCTTTGGCCTCATGTGCGGCGTTGATGTCGGCGTTCCGGCGATCCAGTTCCTGTTGGTACAGACGCGATTTCAGCGCTTTCATGGCAATATCGCGGTTCTGGTGCTGCGACTTCTCGGACGAGGTTACGACAATCCCGGTCGGGATGTGCGTGATCCGAACGGCCGAGTCCGTGGTGTTCACGTGCTGACCACCCGCACCCGAGGACCGGTAGGTGTCGATGCGTATGTCGGACGGGTTGACCTCAATCTCGATATTGTCGTCGACCACCGGATAGACCCAGACTGAGCTGAACGAGGTGTGCCGCTTGGCTGCCGAGTCATAAGGCGAAATCCGAACCAATCGATGCACGCCGCTTTCCGATTTCAGCCAGCCATAGGCGTTGTGACCAGAAATCTTGTAAGCGGCGGATTTGATCCCCGCCTCTTCGCCCGCGGTCTCGGACTGCAGCTCGACCGTGTAACCTTTTTTCTCGGCCCAACGCACATACATCCGCGCCAGCATCGAGGCCCAGTCGCAGCTTTCCGTGCCACCTGCGCCCGAGTTGATTTCGAGGAACGTGTCATTGCCATCGGCCTCACCATCCAGCAGCGCCTCAAGCTCTTTCTTGGCGGCTTTGGCCTTCAGCTTTTTGATGGCGCCCTCGGCGTCGGAGACGACCTCTTCGTCCTCTTCCATCTCGCCCAGTTCGATCAGTTCGATATTGTCGCTCAGATCGGTTTTGATCGACTCGTAGGTCTCGATGGCATCCACCAGCATCTGACGTTCGCGCATCAGTTTCTGCGCGTTTTCAGGGTTGTCCCACAGATTGGGGTCCTCGACCCGAGCGTTGAATTCCTCAAGACGGTGGGGGGCGGTTTCATAGTCCATGCGCTGCGCCAGCAGCTCCAGCGACTTTTCGATTTCCGCCACGGTGTTCTGGGTTTCGGCGCGCATAGTCTTGTCCCAACTTGCTCAATCAGGCTTGCGTGATAGCAAGAGCGCGAGACCACCACAAGGCACGTGAGACTGGAATGAGAAATGTACCGCTTGAGTTTCCCAAGAGTTGGGGCCTGACGATCATGGAACCGGTCGCTGATACCGATTTGGCAAAGGTGTGGAAGGTCAAAACGTCCGACGGAACCGAAGCGGCGCTCAAACTCTATAGAAAGCCTGATCGCGGGAACGAAGCCCCCGGTGCACAGCTATTGGCGCGCTGGCAGGATCGTGGCGCCGTTCGGGTATTGGCCGAAACAGGAAATGCGGTGCTGATGGAATGGCTTGAAGGCCCTTCCTTGGGTGATATTGCCCGCCGCGGCGACCCGGACCTAGCCTGTAACCTGTTGGCTGAAACTGCAGCTCGCCTTCACGCCGAGCCGCTGGTGAACCGGGCAGGTTTGAAGGACCTGAAAGAGGTTTTTTCCCCGCTGTTTGGTTGTGTCTTCTCTGTGAACTGCCGTGAAGACCTTAGACGGGACATGACCCGCGCGATGCGCTTGGCGCAGTCTCTTCTGGACACCCAAGACGATCCGGTGCCACTGCATGGTGATCTGCATCATGACAACGTCATCCAGACCTCGAAGGGTCTGCAGGTTATTGACGCCAAGGGGTATCTGGGCGATCCGGCTTTTGAGCTGGCCAATGCCTTGCGCCACCCAAAGGGTATGCCGGAGCTTCTGCGCCAGCCTGAACAGATCAACCGTTGCATTGCACTCTATTCCGAGGCCCTGCGCGTTCAGCCCAAACGCCTGAAACGATGGGTCGCCGCAAAATGTGCGTTGTCGATCTTCTGGCGGTCCGAGGGAACTGTTATGGACGACAGCCAGGCAGACTTGCTCAACCTGTTCCTAAGAGCGGCCGATCAGTAAAGACCGCCGCCCTGCAAATCGCCCTGGCTGGCATTCGGGCCAACCGTGATCGTGTTGCCGGTGGACGTTGTGACCTGTCGGCCCGAGCTTGCCTCTTCGAACAGTGGCAGGTCCGATCCCATCGCGAAACCACCGTCATAGACGCGGTCGATAAAGCCGTCGACACCATCGCGGAAATACTCGGCTACGACGTAGTCACCTGTTGCATCGGCCGGCAGACGCGCGCCGCTAAAACGGTCGATCTTGATGAAATGGCCACCCTCGGGCACTTCAAACGGGCCGCCGCCGTATTTCTCGACGGCTTTCTCCATGAAGCTCTGGAAGACAGGGCCGCACATGGTGCCGCCATAAGCCCCCCGCCCCATCGGGCGCGGACGGTCGTAACCGATATAGCACCCGGCGACGATGTTCGAGGTGAAGCCGATGAACCATGCATCCTTGGATTCGTTGGTCGTACCGGTCTTACCAGCCGTGGGCACCGGCAGATTGATATGGGCCGAGGCTGTACCACGATCCACTACGCCCTTCATCATCGACGTCAACTGATAAGCGGTGATCGCGTCCATAACCTGAGACCGGTTGGTCTCAATGGTGGGCGACTCATCCGGCTCCAACCACGCCGAGTTACAATCCAGACACTGGCGATCGTCATGACGGTAGATCGTCTTGCCGAAACGATCCTGAATACGGTCGACCAAAGTGGGTTCTACGCGCTCGCCGCCATTGGCAAACATCGCATAGGCAGCAACCATCTTGTACAACGTGGTTTCTTCGGACCCCAGCGAGTTGGCCAGAAATGCGCCCATCCGGTCATAAACACCGAACCGCTCGGCATAGCCTGCGACAACCGGCATGGTAACCTCTTGCGCCAGACGGATGGTCATCAGGTTCCGCGATTGTTCGATCCCGGTGCGCAGCGGTGTTGGGCCGTAGAACTTGTTCGACGAGTTCTTGGGGCGCCAGAGACCTTGCGGCGTGTTCACTTCAATCGGAGCGTCCACCACGATCGTTGCGGGGCTGTAGCCACTGTCCAAAGCAGCCGCATAAACGAAGGGCTTGAAGCTCGACCCCGGTTGACGCTGCGCCTGCGTGGCACGGTTGAACACGGTGTCCTGATACGAGAACCCGCCCTGCATCGCCAGAACGCGACCCGAGTTCACATCCATTGCGACGAATCCGCCCTGCACTTCGGGGATCTGTCGGGCGGACCATTGGCCCTCTTCCCCGGCCATGACCAGAATGACGTCGCCGCGTTTGAAGTTCGCCGCAAAATCGCCCTGCATCCACTGGATGTCCGAACGCGGAACGATGCCGTCGGCGGGGCCATCTTCAATGCCCACGGTCAACTGCTGTTCGCCCACGTTCATCACGACGGCAGGATACCACTGCGTCGGCAGCACCACGTCGCGTGGGATTTCCATGATCGCCAGCGCTTCGCGCCACTGCGTCTCATCGGCCAGCTTTTCTTCGGGAATGACTTCGCCCGTGCCGCGCCACTTGCCACGCGAACGGTCGTATTTCTGAAGCGCGGTGCGCAGGGCTTTGGCTGCTTCGACCTGCATTTCCTCATCAACCGAAGCACGGACGGTGAAACCGCCGGTAAAGAACTCACCCTCGCCGAAATCCTCGCTCAGCTGGCGGCGAATCTCGTCGGTGAAATAGTCGCGCGGCGGCAGCGCGGTGCGGAAGCTTTCGAAATCACCGTTCTGGACCGAGCGCAGCGGCATGTCGACTTCGGTGTCGTATGTCGCCTTATCGATATACCCGTTCTGGTTCATCTCACGCAGCACGTAGTTCCGGCGCGCCAGCAGGCGGTCCTTTTGTCGAACCGGGTGATAGTCCGACGGCGCCTTGGGCATCGCGGCCAGGGTCGCGGCCTCGTGCGGCTCCAGTTCCTGCAAAGTCTTGTTGAAATAGGTCTGCGCGGCAGCGGTCACACCATAGGAGTTCTGACCCAGAAAGATCTCGTTCATGTAGAGTTCGAGGATCTGTTCCTTGTCCAGTGTATCTTCAAGCCGGGTGGCGAGGATGATTTCCTTGATCTTTCGCTCGGCACGGCGGTCGCCGGACAGCAGGAAGTTCTTCATCACCTGCTGCGTGATAGTCGACGCACCGCGAACGTTCTCACCCTTGGACTTCACCGCCTCGATACCGGCGGCAATGATACCGCGCGGATCATAACCCTGGTGGGTGTAGAAGTTCTTGTCTTCCGCCGAGATGAAGGCTTGCTTCACCAGATCGGGGATTTCCTCGGACGGCGTGAACAGGCGGCGTTCCTGTGCGAATTCGTCGATCAGCTGGCCTTCGCCCGAATAGATTCGGCTGATCGTCGGCGGCTTGTACTGCGCCAGCGATTCATGGCTGGGAAGGTCGCGCCCATACATCCAGAAGACCGCGCCTACGACCAGCGCGGCCATGAAAATACCCAAGGTCACGAGGCTGAAGATCGCCCCGAAAATCGAAAGAATGAAACGGATCACGTTACTGCCTTTTACTCGCGGTGACGCCTATATAGTGATGGCCCGGCGCAGGGTCAAAACACGATGGCCAATAATAGCCGGTTTGCGCCGCAGGGTCACTGTCCAATCAGGGACCGTTTGACAAGATCTTCCTGCCGCCATTTCTTCAGACCATCCACGATACCCCGCGCCATGCCTCTGCGCCATTCCGGGTTTTCGATGTTTTTCAGGTCGCGGGGACTGGATAGAAATCCAAGCTCGACCAGAACCGATGGGATATCCGCCGCCTTTAGAACCGAAAACGAGGCGGTTCGGATCGGTCTGCTGTTCATCGGCCCGCCCTGCTGCGCCATGCCGTCTGCGAGGCTCCGCGCAAGTGCATCGGTGCGGGGCTTGGTTTCCTGACGCGCCATATCCAGCAGCACATCGGCCACCTGATCATCCGCGCCACTCAGATCGATCCCCGAAATCAGGTCGCCCCGGTCGTGACGTTCAGCCAGCTTGTGGCTCGCCACATCCGAGGCGTCATCGGACAGGGTATAAACCGCGGCCCCATGCGCGCGCCCCTCGGACAGGATATCCGCGTGCAACGAAATGAACACGTCTGCACCGGCCCGATGCGCCAGTGCAATGCGCCGTTCAAGCGAGACGAACTGATCATCGACCCGCGTCAACACGACCTCAAACCCTCCGGTGCGCAGCATTTGCTCGCGCAGCTCGCGCGCGAAGGTCAGCATCAAGGTCTTTTCATCGGTTCCCTCGACCTCGGCCCCCGGATCGATACCTCCATGGCCCGGGTCCAGCATGACCCGTAAAGCACCCGAGGCGCTGTCGCGGGGCAAGGCCTGGGTCACTGCCGGTTCGGGTAGGTCCCAGCCCTGTTGACGGGGCGCTCCTGAGCTTGCGGCAAAGATGCCGAAATCTGTTCCCGTCAAGCTCAGCGACAACTGCGCATTTCCGGTCGTCTCATCAATCCGCATCTCGGCGCTGTTGACGGCCAACGGAGCGCCCAGGTCCAGAACCATCCGCGACCATCCCGGTACATAGGCACCGAATTGAACGCCGCTGATGCGGTCGCTCTGCAGGAATGCGTCGCGGTCCAGGCCGGTCCAATCGACCTCCTGAAAATCAAGCACCATCCGGTACGGATCTTGCAGGGTAAACACACGGTATGGCACGCCTTGGCTGAGGCCAAGATCGATCCGCACCCCTGCCCGACCCTCGTCAACAATGCGGCTGTCATCCGGCAGGACGCGCGCAAGCGCGCTGAAGTCATGTGCGACAGCGGCATTTGTCAGCGCCCAGAACAGCGCAATGGCGTAGATGATCCTGCTCATAGCCTCAAGTTTTCCCGAGATCGTTTGTCTGGCACCCTATCGCATCCGGCCCGTGTTGTGAACGGCTCAGGCCTGTTCTGTGATCGCACCACGTTCGGCCATGAACCGGTGAAGGCGTTCCAGACCCTCCTCAATATCGACCGTCGAGCGCGCATACGAGAACCGCAGGGTCGTATGACCTCGCAACGGGTCAAAATCCAGACCCGGCGTGACCGCGACTCCGGCCTTTTCCAGAATTTCAGCCGCAAATGCGTGGCTGTCATCAGTCAGGTCCGAGACGTCTGCGTAGACATAGAACGCCCCGTCAGGCGGCGCGATATTGGTGAACCCGGCCTTGGGCAATCCTTCCAGCATCAATTGGCGGTTGCGGCGGTAGACATCCAGATTTCCCTGCAACTCTTCATCGCAATCCATTGCGGCAAGCGCTGCAACCTGGCTGGCGTGCGGGGCGCAGATGAACATGTTCTGGGCGATCCGTTCAACCACGCGCACCTGATCCTCGGGGACGACCATCCAGCCGACACGCCAACCGGTCATCGAGAAATACTTGGAGAACGAGTTGATCACGTAGCACTCATCCGTCAGCTCCAGCGCGGTGACGGCTTTGGCCTCATATTCCAGACCGTGATAAATCTCGTCGCTAATGAATGACGCGCCCTGCCCGTGCGCAGCCTCGATCAACGCGCCCATTGCCGAGTGATCCAACATGGTGCCGGTGGGATTGGCCGGAGACGCAACCATCAGGCCTTGCAGGTCCAACCCGGCAAAGTCAGCGGCCACGGGTTGCAGCCGGTTCTCGGGTGCTGTCGGCAGGTCTACCGGGACCAGCCCCAGTGCTTTCAGAATCTGCCGATAGGACGGGTAACCGGGCGCGCCGATTCCCACGCGGTCCCCGCTGTCGAACAGCGCGGTAAAAGCCAGCAGAAACCCACCGGACGACCCCGGTGTGATCACCACGCGTTCGGGGTTCAGATCGACATTGTACCACTCGCCATAAAGCCGCGCGATCCGCTTGCGCAAGGCAGGCAGACCCAGAGCAACGGTATAACCCAAAGGGCCTTGCTCCATCTCATGGGCCAACGCCTGAACGGCCCCCTTGGGCGCGCCGGTTCCGGGTTGGCCAACCTCCATATGGATAATGTGACACCCCGCCTCCTCAGCACGGCGCGCGGCCTCCATCACGTCCATCACGATGAAGGGATCGACCCCGGATCGGGTTGAGTTTCTCATGCCCATCTCCCATGTTGCAGCCATGGCTTTTGAACGCGTATCCAGGCTGGCGTCAATCCCGGCCCTGTTGCTGGTGGCAGTAACATGGATGGGCAGCGCGTTTCCGGCCAGCGCCCAGAGCCTGATCCGGGACCCGGATATCGAACATGGGCTGCGCGAATTGGCCTTTCCGATCCTGCGCGCCGCCGGGCTGAACACCAACCGGGTCAGGATTTTGGTCGTCAATGACAGCACGTTCAACGCCTTTGTCATTGATTACAATGCAATTTACGTAAATTACGGGCTGATCCTGACCGTCGAAAGCCCCGAGATGCTGCAGGCCGTGATCGCCCACGAAGCGGCCCATATCGCTAATGGCCATCTGGCCCGTCGGGTCGAGAACCTGCGTGCTGCACAGCGCAATGCGCAATTGGGTACGGCCTTGGCCTTGATCGTGGCCGCTGCAGGGGGTGGCGAGGCTGCGGCCGGTATCGCCGCAGGAACATCAGCCTCGGCGCTGCGGAGTTTTCTGGGACATACGCGGGCGGAAGAGGCCTCGGCAGACCGCAGTTCGGCCAGCTACCTCAGGGCAGCAGGTATCTCGCCCAGCGGTATGGTTGCCCTGCACCAAAAATTTGCGGGTCAGGAATTGCTGAGTACCGCGAACCAGGACCCCTATATGCGGTCCCACCCCACCAGCCGCGAACGTCTGCGCGCAGCTGAGGCGTTTATGGGCGAGTTCAGTGACAATGCGCTTCCGAATCCAAACGCCGATTACTGGTTCGCACGGGTGAAAGGAAAGCTGTCGGCGTTCCTCCGCTCACCAACCTGGACCATGCGCAGGGCCAAAGAAGAAAACGCCGAAGACATTCGGCTGATGCGCCAAGCCGCGGCCTACCACCAGAACCGTGATCTGGCCCGCGCCCGCACGGCAATCGACGGAGCACTGGAAAAACGCCCGGACGATCCGTTCTATTATGAGCTTAAAGGACAGATTTTACTGGAAAATCGTCAATTCACCGAGGCTGTGGATGCCTATGGCCAAGCGGTGGAGATGGCGCCAAATGACGCCCTTATCCTCGCGGGATACGGGCGCGCCCTGCTGGCGCGGGGTCAGACGAAGAACGCCCTGCAAGTTCTTGAAAAAGCACGCGCACGGGATTATCGCAATGCGCGATTGATGCAGGATCTTGGGGTGGCCTACGCCAAGATTGGAAATAACGGCATGGCCTCGGCCGTGACCGCAGAACGTTATGCCCTGCAAGGCCGGTTGGCAGATGCGGGGATTCATGCAAAACGAGCGATTGGGCAATTACCCGAAGGCTCACCGGGTTGGCAAAGGGCACAGGATGTGTTGATTGCCTCGGAACGAGCGAAGAAAAAGAAAAGGAAACGGAAATGATCCTCAGACACGCTGCACCGGCCCTTCTGGGGCTTTCCCTGATATCAGGACCTGTTCAGGCGCTGGACCTGAGCACGATGAGTGACGCCGAAAAAGATCAGTTCGGCGCGCAGGTTCGGGAGTATCTTCTCGAGAACCCCGAAGTCATCATCGAGGCCATCAACATCCTGGAACAGCGCAACGCTGCCGCCGAAGCCCAGGTCGACAAAGAGTTGGTCGCAGCCAATTCCGACGAGCTGTTCAATGACGGCTACAGCTGGGTCGGCGGCAACCCCGATGGCGACATCACTTTGGTCGAATTCATGGATTACCGCTGTGGTTACTGCCGCCGTGCCGTGCCCGAAGTGGCCACCTTGCTGGAAGCGGACGGCAATATCCGTCTTGTAATCAAAGAATTCCCGATTCTGGGTGAGGCCTCGGTCCTGTCTTCACGTTTCGCGGTCGCGACCAAGCATGTGGCGGGCGACGACGCCTATAAGCAGGTGCACGACGCGCTGCTGGAATTCACCGGCGAACCTTCAGAAGTTTCGCTGCGTCGCATTTCCGACGGCCTCGGGCTGGACAGCGATGCAATCATCGCGGCGATGGACAGCGAACAGGTCACGGACGAAATCAACCAGACGCGGGCTCTGGCGCAGCGGATGCAGATTTCGGGAACGCCTTCCTTCGTTCTGGGCACCGAAATGCTGCGTGGCTTCTTGCCTGCCGATCAGATGCAGCAGATCGCCAATGGCGTACGCGCAGAACAAGGCTGACCGATCACGGGGCACCTCAGGCTGGGTTGCCCCAACCACCATTCCTAAAAGGTGATCTTGCATGAACCGACGGGGTGTTTTGCTTTCCGGTGCGGCGTTGGGTGTCATGGGTTTTACTGGTCAGTTATTAGCTCAACCTTCGGGTCTTTTTGTTCCGGCCGAGGAAGCGCGTCACCAGCGGACATTCATGCAGTGGCCGGTCAGCCGACAAGTGTACAACGATGCCCACCTTCTCGACTTGGTGCAGCAGACGATCGCCGACATTGCCAACGCGATTTCGGATTTCGAACCGGTGACCATGCTGGCAGCAGCCGATCACCATGCGGCAGCCCGCAGGAAATTGTCAGCGTCGGTCGAACTTTGGGATGTTCCCACCGAAGACCTCTGGTGCCGGGACGCTGGCCCGGTATTTCTGGTCAATGACAGCGGAGAGATGGCAATCCGCCGGATCCAGTTTAATGGCTGGGGTCGCAAACAGGTGCATAAACACGACGCCCGCATCGCCGCTCGAGTGGCCGAGCGTTTGGGCCTGCCGCTGCTGCCCTCGGGCCTGAACGGCGAAGCCGGCGGTGTTGAGCAGGATGGCCACGGGCTGCTGATGGCCCATGAAAGCTCGTGGGTGAATGACAATCGCAACCCCGGCCAATCCCGCGACGAAATAGAAGCCAAGCTGCTGGCCGCCTATGGTGCAGACCGAATGATCTGGTCAAAGGGGGTCTGGGGCGAAGACATAACTGATTACCATATCGACAGCCTCGCGCGTTTCACCGGTCCGGGCCGTGTACTGGTCAACCTGCCGGACGAACCCGACATGGACGACCCTTTCCACCTTGCGGCACTGGATACATGTGACCGGTTGATTGCAGAAGGCTTGCAGGTTGACGTCATTCCCGAACCCTTTGAACCGCGTGTAAAAGATCTGGAATTCGTGGCATCTTACGCAAACTACTATGTTTGCAACGGCGCCGTTGTGATGGCCCGGTTTGGCGACCAAGAAACCGATGCAATCGCGCGTGATGCTTTGGCCCAGCACTATCCCGGACGCGAAATCGTTTCGCTGAACGTCGACGTTTTGGGAGAGTCTGGCGGCGGAATCCACTGCGCCACGCAACAGATGCCCGCCGTGTAGTTTCCCTGTCTGGGCCGAAAAAATTCGATGAGCCTCGGACGGATTAACTGCCCAGTGTAACTCACACCAAACTCAAGGCTTTTACAGCCCAGACATCTGCTCAGCTCGCGCGACATACTCGTCGTCAGAACGCCCGAAGGTATCATCCACCCACATCCGGAACCCCGCCGTGGGCGATGTCCGGTCGAAACACCGGGTTGAGAACAACCGGGTCCCATTTGCAGTGCGCTCGAACTTCCGGGCCATCCACCCGCTGGCGCCATCCGCTGTCTCTTTGGCACTTAGAGCCTGAAAACGGACACGAACACGCGCGTCAGGCTCGAGCTGTTCAATGGTCTGCATCTCTTCGATCCGTGTCAGGTCATCGACCTGCTCGACTTCTACAAAGCTGACCCCGGGCTCAACCCATTTCATCGAAACCGTCTTTTCGCCGCCATAGGTGTCGAACGTATCGGGTGTCACGACCAGAAACGGCCACAGTTCATCAGGGGCGAGGCGCGTGATTACCTTGCTGTCAAAGGCGCGCCGCCTGGCGGGGAGAAACCGGTCAAGCCAACCGCCACCATAAACAGCAAAAACAAGATACAGGAACATGAGCGTTAGAACCGTCGAGGATGCCTCAAATCCCGAGCCCTCGTACCCTGCCCCGTACAGGCCCATCCAACAAATGAACGGCAGTGAAAAGGCCACGGACTCGGTTGCGGTTCGGACACTTGGAAAAAGGAGCGCGATGGTCATCAAAACCGGCGTCAGGATCAGGGTAAAGGCCACCCCGTAGGCCAGTTGAAACGGAATACCGAACACGATGCGGTCGTCATCCATTCCCGCCACCAAACCGGCAATGAATGTCATCAAAGCGATTATCAAAAATCTGCGACGCTCGCGAAACAGGCGTCGTTTTAGAGAGACCATCAATACCTCCAAACAACATTAGAGTGTTGTGGAGAGAAAATAGGGCGCAAGTTTGACAATCCGCGGCCATATCTGGGATTACCGGATTGAAAGGAAAGCGTTTTTCGAAGGGTGCCTTCAGTCGACTATTCTGCGGCTTCTTGCGCTGCATTCAGTTCGGCGGCCTTTTTCTCGACCTCTTCGACGATGTGTTCAATCATCTGGTCGTTCGACATCTTGTGGCTGGCCTTGCCTGCCAGATAGACCATGCCGGACCCTGCACCGCCGCCGGTGAAGCCAACATCGGTCATCAGCGCTTCACCCGGTCCGTTGACGACGCAACCGATGATTGACAGGCTCATCGGCGTCTTGATGTGTTCCAACCGCTGCTCCAAAGCTTCAACGGTCTTGATCACGTCAAAGCCCTGACGTGCGCAGGATGGGCACGAGATGATGTTCACACCACGATGGCGCAGGCCCAGAGATTTCAAAATCTCATAGCCAACCTTGACCTCTTCGACGGGATCGGCGGACAAGCTGACGCGGATCGTGTCTCCGATGCCCATCCACAACAGATTACCCAGTCCGATAGCGGATTTGATGGTGCCCGAAACTAGCCCCCCTGCCTCGGTGATACCAAGGTGGATCGGCGCATCCGTGGCCTCGGCAATTCCCTGGTAAGCAGCCGCCGACAAGAAGACATCGCTGGCTTTCACGCTGATCTTGAACTCGTGAAAGTCGTTGTCCTGCAGGATTCGGATATGCTCCAACCCGCTTTCGACCATCGCGTCAGGGCAAGGTTCGCCATATTTTTCAAGCAGGTGCTTTTCAAGGCTGCCCGCGTTCACGCCGATACGGATCGAACAATTGTGGTCACGTGCCGCCTTGATGACTTCTTTTACACGTTTCTCGTCGCCGATATTGCCCGGATTGATCCGCAGGCAGGCGGCCCCGGCTTCGGCGGCTTCGATGCCACGGCGGTAATGGAAATGGATATCGGCCACTATGGGAGCCGGGCTTTCGCGCACGATTTCCTTCAGCGCCTTCGACGATGCCTCGTCCGGGACCGATACACGAACGATATCGGCACCAGCCTCCGCCGCGGCCTGAACCTGAGCCACGGTCGCAGCCACATCCGTTGTCAGAGTGTTGGTCATCGTCTGAACCGCAATCGGCGCGTCGCCCCCGACCGGAACATTCCCGACCATGATCTGGCGGGATTTGCGGCGATAGATGTTGCGCCACGGGCGGACGTGATTGAGGGACATGAGGATGGGTCCAAAGCTGCCTGAGTTGGGTCTTAAATAGTTCGCCTACCCGGGCACCGCAATGGTCAGATCACTCGGCCGGTGCTTCTGTGACTTGTGACTGAAGTTCGGCCACCAACTGCTTAAGCGCGCTATTCTGTTCGGCCTCAAGATCAGCGACCTTATAGCGCTCGGCGACAGCGTCCTTGGACAGAACAACGCCCTTGGTCACGGTTCCGGGCTTACCGACCGGTCCGTAGTGCTCTCCGTTCATCGAGAAATAGACGGCACCCGAAGCCCCTGCGCGCAGTTGTGGCGGTTCTTCGGTCAAGGGTATCTCGAACGTATTCCCCTGTTCGACTGTACCCAAGGTGCCCTCGAACAGAACGCTGCCATCCGCGGCACGGATGCGCATCCACGCAGGCCCAACGGCCACGATTTTCAACGAGGTATCAACCTGTTCGACCACTTGCGGCAATGCCGGACGCTCAACCGTGTGAACCTCGGCCACTTCGACCTTGGGCGGTTCTGGTGGGCGGAAAGTACCGACAGTACGCGGATCCAGTGTGGAGATCGGTGCATCGCGTGCCACGAGAACCGGTACGTCCAAGGCCTGCGGGCGATATAGACGGTCCAGAGCTTCGGCATTCGGGGCCGAGGTTTCGGTCGCGTCGACAATCTCGATTACACCACGGGCGGCGTCCAAAGGATCGAGATCGGACAGAACGACGGGGGCTTGTTCGACCGGGCTGACCTGCACTTGCTGGATTTTGTTCAGAACGGCCCAGCCGCCATACCCAATACCGCAGATCACCGCCAGCAAGACCAGCGAAGACCCGATCGCGCGTGGTTCGATCTGGCTGACCAGAGATTCCTTGCCCGGAATATATGGAGTGTTCGGTGAGATGAACGGGTCACGCCCCATCGGACCGCGCGACGGCAAAGCGCCGGAAGGTTTGCGCACAACCGATGCTTCGGCCGACATGCCATGGGCAACTTCGAACCCGCTTTCTGCGCAGAACGCGGCGAAAGTTTCGTCCGGGTTCATACCCAGATACCGGGCATAAGACCGTACATACCCGGCGATAAAGCCGGGTGTGTCGAACGCATCGGGATCAGCGTCTTCAATGGCAGCTATGTAGTTGGCTTTGATCCTCAGTTCGCGCTGAACATCCAGAAGAGACTTGCCCATGGTCGCGCGTTCGCCGCGCATCCTGTCGCCAAGCCGCACTTCGTAGTCGTCATAGCCTTTAGGCCGGACGTCCGTTTTATCTTTGGAATCGCGCTGTGATCTGCGCCCAATCATTCCTGCTGCCCCATTCTGCCTTATGCGCCTTACACGCTAACGACGAATCACTCCCATAACGATTCGTGCGTTTGTTTTGTTAGCGTAAGCTTAACACGCGACAAATGCATTGCACACTTTGGCGTGAGGTTAGCCGGCAAGTTCGGCGCGATTTAGCGCACAATGTGACCAAAGTTCGTCCATAGCCTGGATCAAACGGTTCATCTCACCCGGTCCGTGGACCGGTGACGGTGTAAACCGCAGGCGCTCTGTTCCGCGCGGAACTGTCGGGAAGTTGATCGGCTGGACGTAGATTCCGTGGTCATCCAGCAGCCTGTCGCTGAGGATTTTGGTATGCACCGGATTGCCGACAATTACCGGCACAATATGGCTGCCGTGGTCGATCAAGGGCAGGCCCATGCCTTTCAGACGCAGCTTGAGAACCTTGGCTTGGGTCTGGTGCTGATCCCGCAGTTCCTGCGCGCCCTTGAGGTAAGCAACCGACGCTGCAGCACCGGCCGCAACCGAAGGCGGCAAAGACGTCGTGAAGATGAACCCGGGCGCGTAAGAGCGTACGGCATCACACATTTTCTCACTGGCGGCGATATAGCCACCCATCACGCCATAGGCTTTGGCGAGTGTGCCATTGATGATGTCGATGCGATGGGCCAGACGATCACGTTCGGTTACACCACCGCCCCGCGGGCCGTACATGCCAACCGCGTGCACTTCGTCAATATAGGTCAGCGCGCCGAATTCGTCGGCGAGGTCACAAATCTCTTCAATCGGGCCGAAATCGCCGTCCATCGAGTAAACCGATTCAAACGCGATCAGCTTGGGCACGTTCGGATCGTCGGCCTCAAGAAGCTCGCGCAGATGGGCGACGTCGTTGTGGCGGAAGATGCGCTTGGCGCCGCCGTTGCGGCGCACACCTTCGATCATCGAGGCATGGTTCAGCGCATCAGAATAAATGATCAGCCCGGGGAACAGCTTGGGCAGAGTGCTGAGCGTCGCGTCATTGGCGATATAGGCGCTGGTAAACAGCAAGGCAGATTCTTTGCCGTGCAGATCGGCAAGCTCAGCCTCAAGACGTTTGTGGTAAACCGTGGTGCCCGAAATGTTGCGCGTGCCACCCGAACCTGCACCGGCGGCTTCAATCGCCTCGTGCATGGCGTTCAGAACAACCGGATGTTGCCCCATCCCCAGATAGTCGTTGCCACACCACACGGTGATGTTCTGCTGCGACCCGTCCGGGCGCGTGCGAACTGCGTGCGGGAAGTGACCATTCCGGCGTTCGATATCGATGAAAGTTCTGTAACGTCCTTCATCATGCAGCCTGGCAATCGCAGAATCGAGCTGAGCAGTATAGTCCACCGGTTTCTCCTTCTGTGCCCGGCATTGACCTGCTGGTTGCCGAACCCTGTATTCCCCCAGATGACAAAGCACACTGTCCCTGCGGTTTTGCTTCCCCTTGACTACCCTGCCTATCGGCATTGTTGGAGTCGCAACTTTGATTTGCATCAATTATCTCTGATCATGCCCTCGGACAAGCAAAGTTACGGCCATCAGACGCGAGGAAACGACGCAGGCCATCCCCACAGCATACATCCCGTTTCCGATAGTATACGCCAATTCCCACCGATACGCACTGGACGGCGCCTCCGGTGCTGATAGGTTCCGCATCAGTTCAATACAATCAGGAGAAGCCCATGTCGCTTGACGCTGTTCTGAGCAGGATCGACTCCGATCTGCCCACGTCCATTGACCGTTTGATGGAATTTCTGCGCATCCCGTCGATCTCGACCGACCCCGCTTACAATGAGCAGGTCGACCAAGCCGCGGACTGGCTTGTCGCTGACCTGCAAAGCATTGGCATCGCAGCCGAAAAACGCGAAACTCCGGGCCACCCCATGGTTGTAGGTCATGTGGGCGAAGATAGCGACGGACCCCATGTCTTGTTCTACGGTCACTACGATGTCCAACCCGTCGATCCGCTGGAGCTTTGGAACCGCGACCCGTTTGATCCGGCGCTGGAAGACACCGAAAACGGACAGGTGATCCGTGGTCGCGGTTCGTCGGATGACAAAGGCCAGTTGATGACCTTCGTCGAGGCCTGCCGCGCATGGAAGGCGATCCACGGTACCCTGCCCTGCCGCATCACATTCTTCTTCGAAGGCGAAGAAGAATCCGGCTCGCCGTCGCTGGTTCCCTTCCTCGAAGCCAACAAGGACGAGTTGAAGGCTGATCTGGCGTTGGTCTGCGATACCTCGATGGTTTCGCGCGGCGTGCCCTCAATTGCATCTCAGTTGCGCGGTATGCTCAAGGATGAGTTCACCATCATCGGCCCTCGCATCGACTTGCACTCCGGTCACTATGGCGGCCCGGGTCTGAACCCGTTGCGCGAATTGTCCAAAATCGTTGCCTCTTTCTATGACGACGAAATTGGGCGCGTGGCCGTTGAAGGGTTCTACGAAGGCGTACACGAAGTGCCCGCAGAGCAGCTCCGCCAATGGGAAAACTGTGGCTTCAACGAGGCTGAGTACCTGAATTCGGTCGGATATTCCCAGCCGCACGGCGAAAAGGGATACTCCACTCTGGAACAGCAATGGGCGCGACCGACGCTGGAAGTGAACGGTTTGTGGGGCGGTTACAATGGCGCAGGCTCGAAAACCGTGATCCCGTCCGAAGCCCATTGCAAGATCACCTGCCGTCTGGTCGGCGACATGGACCCCGACTCCCTGCGCACCAAAATCCGCAAACATGTCGAAGACCGCCTGTCACCTGACGCGAAGGTTGTGTGGGATAACGATCTTGAAGGCGCCCCTGCGTCGGTCATGAACCTGGACCGTCCAGAGTTCGAAGCCGCACGCGGCGCACTCTCGGATGAATGGGACCGTGAGGCTGTCTTCACCGGTATGGGCGGCTCGATCCCTGTCGTCGGCTACTTCGACAGCGTTCTGGGGCTGGATTCCATGCTGGTTGGTTACGCCAATGACGACGACGCCATCCACTCGCCGAACGAAAAGTATGATGTCAAAAGCTTCCACAAGGGCATCCGCTCTTGGGCGCGCATTCTGGAAGCTTTGAATAAGTAAAAGCACTTTGCGAGGCTCTGCCTCGCGCACCGAGGTATTTGAGGCCAGATGAAGTAAGGATCCCTCGCTTGATCTGGCTGAAAATACCTCGGGGGAGTCGCCGAAGGCGGCGGGGGCAGAGCCCCCTTCCCTTACATGTGGATCACACGACCGTAGGCGTCCAGCACACTTTCGTGCATCATCTCTGACAGAGTCGGATGCGGGAAGACTGTGTTCATCAGGTCTTCTTCCGTGGTTTCCAGCTGCCGGCCGACCACATAACCCTGAATCAATTCAGTTACCTCTGCGCCGATCATATGCGCGCCCAGCAACTCGCCGGTTTTTGCATCAAAGACCGTTTTGATCAGGCCCTCTGGCTCACCCAATGCGATGGCTTTGCCATTGCCGATGAAAGGGAACCGGCCGACCTTGATGTCGTAGCCCAGTTCCTTGGCCTTCGCCTCGGAATAGCCGACCGACGCAACTTGCGGCTGGCAATAGGTGCAGCCAGCGATGCTTTCAGGTTTTACCGGATGGGCGTGCTTGCCCGCGATCAATTCAGCGACCATAACTCCTTCGTGGCTGGCCTTGTGTGCCAACCAGGGTGCGCCGGCGATGTCGCCGATAGCGTACAAACCGTCAACGCCGGTGCGGCAGAACTCATCTGTCACTACATGGGTACGATCGATTTTGACGCCCAGAGCTTCGAGACCGAGGTTTTCGACATTCCCCACAATTCCGACGGCCGAAATCACGGTATCAAAATCGTGCTTCTCAACTTTGCCACCCGCTTCGATATGTGCGGTGACTTTGCCTTTGCCACGGTCCAACTGTTTGACCATCGCCTTTTCCATGATGGTCATGCCCTGCTTGGTGAAGGCTTTCTTGGCCAAGGCACTGATCTCAGCATCTTCAACCGGCAATACGCGATCCATCACCTCGACGACCGTCGTGTCTGCGCCCAATGTGTTGTAGAAGCTGGCAAATTCGATGCCGATCGCACCAGACCCAATAACCAGCAGCTTTTTGGGCATCCGAGGGGGTTGCAGCGCGTGCTTGTAGGTCCAGACCAGATCGCCATCGGCCTCAAGCCCCGGCAGTTCGCGCGCGCGCGCGCCTGTGGCAAGAACGATGTTCTTGGCCGTTAGTTCCTCGGTGCCCTTGTCGGTCTTGACGGTGACCTTACCCTTGGAAGGGATCGTGGCCTCGCCCATAACCACAATCACTTTGTTCTTTTTTAACAGGTGGCCGATGCCCCCAGAAAGTTGCGCCGCCACACCACGCGAGCGTTTTACGACCGCGTTCAGATCGTAGCCAACTTTGTCGGCACTCAGCCCGAAATCCTTGGCGCGCTCCATCAAGTGGAACACTTCGGACGAACGCAACAGGGCCTTTGTCGGGATACATCCCCAGTTCAGGCAGATGCCGCCCAGATGCTCACGCTCGACCACGGCCGTTTTCAGGCCCAGTTGGGCTGCGCGAATTGCAGCCACATAGCCGCCTGGACCGGCGCCGATTACGATCAGATCAAAAGATTGTGCTGCCATGTTTCCCTCTCGGCGCAGGTCGATTCAGAAATTAGTTTACCATTAAACTAATTTCTCGAACGCATCAATATATTGCTCCCGCGACAAAAGAGACGCCGGGTAAACTAGCGCAGATTGCGCTGAATTCAGCCTATACCGCGCGTGGTCGAATGGCTAGAACATAGGTACCGGCCCTGCCCGGACATTGCGAAACCCAAGTTATTCGAAAGGCTTACCATGGGCAAAACGCTCAAAGATCTGTTGCTCGCTCTATTGAACGCCACACTCATACTGGTCGCGCTGTGCCTGTTTTTGGGGTGGAAATTGGCATCTACAGTCGACGACATCACGGGTACATTCGCCGAAAAGGTTCAGATCGTTGCGCCTTTGAAAGAAGAAGTTCAGGGGGTCAGAGGCGAACTGACAGCTCTGCGTAGCGACCTGGCTTCCATTCAACTTGGGGAAACCGTCGCCAACAGCGCCACCGCCCAAAAGATTTCAGAGAGTTTGGCAAAACTGGACGGGCTGGAAGAAAAACTACAGGCGACGCAGGCGCGTATCGCAGATATTACGGAAACTCCGGACCAATTGGTAAACATCGCCATAGAGAACTCGGCCGACGTCATCGCCGACCGGATCATTGCAATCCGAGGCTGTGAGCCGGCGTCTTAGCCGGCTGCCTGCAGTTCGCGTACCGTCGATCCATATCCACCCATGTCGACATAGGCGGCCTCGTGCTCGGTCATCGGCCGTGACAATGCATCGTTGCGATACGGGAACCGACCGAATTTGCGGATCACCTCGCGATGCGCACGTGCGTGCAACAGGTTGCCGTCGTCGCTGTTGGTCATGTTCTGACACATCAGGCGCACACAGCGTTCCTGGTCACACAGGTTTTCCGAATGCATCATCGGCAGATAGAAGAACTGCCGGGCCGGTTCATCGATCTTGAGATCCCAACCCTTGTCCACAGCACATTTTGCCGCCGACAATGCCGCACGATCCGATGCAAAAGCCTTTGCGCTTCCGCGGAACATGTTGCGTGGGAACTGATCCATCAGGATGATGTACGCCAAAGCACCACTTGGGTATGTCAGCCACAGGGAAAATCTGCCTTCAATTGCAGCCTCCCAAGTGGTCAAGAACCTCTCGCGGATCTCTGTGTCCAATGCGTCGTCCTGTAAATACCAACCCTTCGGACCGACTTCATCTAACCAATAACTCAATACTTCTTCAGGACTTGCCATGCCCTTAACTCCGTCGTGTTTCCCACCCCAGGGACGTAGGGTCATTTAAGAACGTTTTACAGAGTTGTTACAGTAAAATATTGCAACACTTGCGACATAAACTTGTGTCTTAGGCAACATCTTGCGTCTCCTGCTCAGCTTCGGCGGCTTCGATGGCCACTTCTTGCGCAACTTCAACTGCAACCGGTGACGCTGTTGGATAGACCGGAGACATGGTTCCCGTTTCGTCGACCGGGATCGCCGCACGCTGTGTCGTACGGTACAGAGCGTACACCGCCATCGTGGCCAGCAGCGCCGCAATGAACAGGAAAAAGCCGGGCGGGCCAAACACCGCGTCGCCCATGAGCCAACCGGTAATCAGCGGGCCTGCGATCGCACCCAGACCATTGATAAACAGCAGCCCGCCCGAGGCGGCAGCCATGTCCTCATGATCCAGAAAGTCGTTCGCGTGGGCGATCAGCAAGGAATAAAGCGGGTTCGACATTCCGCCGATCACAAAGGCCGACACCAGCAGTAGCGGGAATGTCACGCCGAATACCATGCCCACTAAGGCCGCGCACGTCCCGACGCCGGCGACCAGCATGATCAGGAAACGGCGATCCATGCGGTCCGACATCCAGCCCAGCGGGTATTGCAGCACTAAAGCACCGACATAGAAAGCTGCAATGAAAGTCGAAATCTCGACCAGCGTCAGGCCCGCACGGGCACCATAGACCGACGCCATGCCGAACTGAGCCGAGAAAACGCCCCCCAGAAGGAACATGCCGACGCAACCCAGCGGCGAATACCCGAACAGCTCGCGCAGGGTCATCGGTTTCGTGGTGTCGAACGCTGGCGTGGGCGAGATGGACAAAAGGATTGGAGCAAAAGACACTGAAACCAAAATGGATGCGATGACAAAGGTATCGAAACCGGCTGGGTCGCCTAACAATACCAGCCCTTGGGCGCTGATGATGCCCATCATCTGGAAGATCATGTAAAGTGACAGCGCCTGACCGCGGTTTTCGTTGCTGGCGGCGTTATTCAGCCAGCTTTCCGCAGTCACATAAACACCGGAGAAGCAAAAGCCGATGACGACTCGACCCAGAATCCATACGATTGGGTCCGTCATCAGGGGGTAGAGGATCATGACGGCAGAAATGAATGATGCCAGCGCCGCAAAGACCCGCACATGTCCGACGCGCCGGATCATTTCTGGCGCAAGGCGCGATCCGCCCAAAAATCCCATAAAATAGGCCGACATCACAAAGGACATTTGCAGCGTCGAAAAACCCTCGATCTCGCCACGGACACCCAGAACCGTTCCTTGCAGGCCATTCCCGACCATCAACAGGCCCATACCAAGCAAAAGCGCCCACGCGCTGGAAAGGACCTGAATCATTTGGGCCTCCGAAAAGTTTCGACCTAGACTATGACGCCGTCCTGCAATCAAAAACGGCTTTGATCATGCTTGTCTACGACATTGGAAAGATTCGATCCCGACAACACGGCCTTTACGGGATCAAAAGCGACGCATCCCCGTAAGAGAAGAACCGGTATTTCTGTTCAATGGCGTGCGCATAGACCTGACGCATCCGCTCCTTCCCCATCAGGGCCGAGACCAGCATCAGCAAGGTAGATTTCGGCAGGTGGAAATTGGTCATCAGCGCATCGGTCACGTGGAACTGAAAGCCAGGGTAGATGAAGATATCGGTGTCCCCCTCCCACGGTTCGATCTCACCGGAGCGTGCCGCGCTTTCAATCAGTCGCAGGGCTGTAGTGCCCACGGGGATGATCCGTCCACCGGCGGCTTTGGTCGCGCGAATCTCCTGAACGGCGGCGGCGCTGACCCGTCCCCATTCAGCGTGCATTTTGTGCGTGGTCACGTCCTCGACCTTGACCGGTAAGAATGTGCCGGCGCCCACGTGTAGCGTGACGTGGCTGATTTCGACGCCGTGCGCGCCCAGCGCCTGCATCAGTGTTTCATCAAAGTGAAGAGAAGCCGTCGGTGCCGCAACCGCACCCGAGTTCCGCGCCCAGATCGTCTGATAATCCGTTTTGTCCTGTTCGTCTGCCGGACGTTTGGCCGCGATATACGGCGGCAGAGGCATTGCCCCGGCCTGTTCCAGGGCGGAGTCAAAGTCGTCGCCGGACAGATTGAACTTCAAATAGGCCTGCCCATCTTCGACGCGTTCCAGCGACGCGCTGAGTTGATCCGAAAACTGAATGTCCTCACCCAACTTCACCTTTTTCAGCGGCTTAATCAGCGCTGCCCATGTGCCGTCGGCTTGCGGGTCCAGCAATGTCGCCTCGATGGCCGCAGAAACCGGACCCTGCGCGCTGTCCCGGTGACGCCGACCGTTCAGGCGTGCAGGGATGACGCGCGTGTCGTTCAGCACCAGACGGTCGCCGGGCCGCAGCCAGTCGGGCAAATCAAACACATGCGCATCCGAGATCCCCTCGCCCTCGGCCACCAGTAGGCGCGCGGACGAGCGCGGGCTGGCGGGGCGTGTGGCGATCAGGTCTTCGGGCAGATGGAAATCAAAGTCGCTGAGTTTCATGGCCGCGCCATACAAGGCCGTACCGGATTCAGCAACAGCCCATTCAATGGTCTTTGGGGGGAGAGCCAAAGGTCTTTTTCGGCTCATCCGGTTTTGTCGGCTGCGCGTTTGGTCCGTCCGACACCGTTGGCGCCGGCGCACGCATCAGGTTTCGCAGGAACAGTGGCGCAAGTCCCGAAAGCGGGTTTACTGACACCTTCGGCTTTGTCAGCGGCCCAGTCAGGCTGTAGTTAAAGCCGATGACACCTTCACCCTTTCGGGTGAAAACACTCCCGATCGCATTCACCAAGTAGATCGGAGAGATCGCACCGCGCAAGTTCAGCATCCCTGCGACCGTATCTATCGTTCCGTCGAAGGACAGCCCCATGGACGGACCGACGGCGCTGCCGCTGAGAACCTTGATTTCGGTCGGCGTGATCCGCATACGGCTTTCGATCGCCGAGAAAAAGATCCCCTGCCCGGTCAATTCATCCAGCAAACCAACTACGCTGATGGCATCAAGCAGTGCGGCCATCGCGGGGGCATCGGTAATGCGAGTGTTCACGATTTTCAGTATCACGTCGTAGTTTCCCGGCGCGTTCACCGGCTCGAGCTGCATATCCAGCCCTCCACCACGAGCCTGCGTGATCACGCCGGCCGACCGCAATACGGCACCCGCATCATTCGACTTTATGTCGACCGCGCTGCGCCCGCCGCGCGGTGACACCTGACCGCTGACCGAAGCACCACCATTCACCTTCGCCGAGAACGTTCCGTTGACGCCCCCGGTGGTTTGGAAAACACCTCTGAACCCGGTGAGAGACACATCTTCGGTCACTTGAAGCCGATCCAGCAGGACATCGATCCTTGGACCAGGGCCAGACGCGCCACCTCCGCCACCCCCTGACCCGAAGGTTGCGCGACCCAGATTCATCACACCGCCCTGCACGACAATATTGGGAACAGGGCCACCGGTGTTGATCAGTTCTGCCGGAACCGCGAGCCAGCTGCCCAGTTCGAATGAGCTGAACCGCATCCGGTCGAACTGGCCGCCGTCTTTGAACGAGATTGTCGCCGTGCTGCGCAGACCGGCAACGTTCAGCGTAAGGTTATCTACTCTTGGCTGCTTGCCCAGCGTCGCGTCCAAGGACATCGTACCTGTCGCGCCTGTCCCCTTTCGCCAACCAAGCTCCGGGATTGCAAGACCAACACCGGCCAGATTCGACGTCGCAGTCAGTTTGATTGGTTCGTCCGCACCAATACCCACAGTGATGTCCGCCTTGCCCTTTCCGGTCAGCATGCCCGAGGGCAACGGCACCTTCAGTTCGGCCATCAACAGCGGTGACAGCTCGATCTGACCGGTCAGCGCACTACGTTGCGGCCCGGTGCCGCCAATCGGCTGACGCCACGCCGCCTGTATCGGAACCTGCCCAAACAGCCCATAGCCATCGATTTCCACCTCGGTTTGATTTCCGGACAGGTTGAGCTGATCCGCGCTGACCGAATAACCGGGAACCAGCTTGTCACTTTGGACATCATCGATATCGCCGGTGTAGTGGAACTCGGTATCCTCGAATTTCAGGCCTTTTTTCAAAGGCAGAGACAAGGTGCCGGAAAGGCTTACTTCACCTGACGCCAGATCAACCGGCAAATTGGCCTTGGTCATCAGACTTAGAGGCGGCCGGTCCAGCAATGACAATGCCGCCTCCACGTTGCCGCGCGCCTTGATCCGGGCCACTGCGGGCGTTGCCCCCTTGGCGGTCGTGTCGGGAATAATGAACGAGGTTCCGGACGCATCCACCTGACCACCTTGATCGGCAATTACGACGCCGCTTTCCGCAGTGACGGTGAAACGGTCTTTCAGCAGGCTCAGACGCCCCTGCGTGTTTTCAATCGGTGGCAGGGTTTTGGCAAATCTGATCTCGGCCTGCTCGAACCCGAGACCAAGATAGACATCCGGCTTGCTACCGGGTCTTACCCGGAGCGCGAATTCGACATCCGAAAACTGGCCTTTGAACAGGTTTTCGGCCACCCATTTCCTCGGGTTCGGTGCCAGCTGCTCGGGCCAATACCTCAGCAGGTTTTCAGACCCCATTTTGTCCAGTTGTGCATCCAGTTCCGCCACCCAACCGTCGGGCTGGCCGATCAGCTTGCCCGTGGCGTGAAGTTCATGATGGGCGTCCTTGATGGTCATCTGCCCCAGCCGCACCTCAAACGGCGCAAGCTTCATCTGGAAATCCAGATCCGCCCGCGCCGTTTCAAGCGATTCCGGGAACAGGCCGCCCGGATAGATATCGATACTGTTAAGCGTCAGTTGAGCTGTCAGGCTTTCCAGAACACCATTCTCAATTCCATTCAGAAACGCTTTGCCCTCAGCCTGTACCGCGCCAAGGTCAGAGACGACCGACGCCTCATTAAAGTCCAGAACCTGCCGCGCAGGATCATAGGTGAAATAGGCCCTAGCCGAGTCAAAGCGAATGGGCCGCGTTTCCGGAGTGGGTTGCACCACGCCCTCACCCAGGTTCAGCGTCGCAAAAAGCGGACCCAGCGCGGCCTGACCATCGACACTGCCCCGCAGCGCGCCTGAAATCGGCGCATTGAGCACCTGCAGCCAGGACAGCGCCAGACTTTGACCCGCGATATCCTCGGATGGCAAATCAGTGATCGAAACGCCAAACGTGGCCTGAGGGGTACCAAGCACGCTGGTATAGTTTGCCTCAATCGTGCTGGCATAGTCGCGCCCGGTCAGAACCGAGAACCCGGTTGCGAGACGCATTTCATAATCCTCTCGAGTGATCGAGATGTGCCCGCCGTCAAACACCCAGGCCCGCCCCAGCCGCAGGTCCTGATAATCCAGTGTCAGGGACTCCAGTTCGACGGACCGCAACCCCGACAGGATTGGCGACAGGAACACATCGTCGGATTCCTCGATAAGCTGGGCCAGCGTCGGCGCCTTTTGAACCGGAGTGCTTCCCGACCCCACGGTCAGCGACAGCGCACCGTCCTCTCCTCTGGTCAGTGCAATTTGCGCGCCAAGTAAAACAATCCGCCGGGGCCGAATCTGGCCGCGCAACAGGCCGCGCATCGACAACCGGGTCCTCAGCTCGGATACCTGAGCGATCTGTCGACCAGCGGCATCGCTGATCGTCACGTCCGTCAGCCGGATTCGCGGGCGCCAATTCTCGTTGACGATAAAACTGGCGTCCCCAAACGTGAACTTCAGGCCCCCAAGGCTCTGCTCAAGGCGTGCTTCGACTCTTTCCCGCACCCATTCGGGCGCATGCAACTGCTTGCCGATCAGAAAAAACCAACCTGCACCGGCCAGAAGACACAAAAACAAAGTGGCTACGATGGCCCAGCGCGCGGCGATACGGCGGCGCGACCGCCGGCGCACAGGCTTTTGTGGCCGGTCGGCACTTGTGTTTTCGTGCTGAACCAAATTTTTATCCACGTCTTTCAACCCGCTCGCGTCGCCCTATTATGCCGGGCAGCACTTAAAAACCTTTAGCGGAGTTTCCAATGCCCGACGTTACAGACATCGCCCCTGATTTCACATTACCCCGCGACGGAGGCGGCGAGGTGACCCTTTCGGACCTGCGCGGCGGCACCGTCGTGCTGTTTTTCTATCCCCGCGATGATACGCCGGGCTGCACCAAGGAATCCATCGGTTTCTCGGAACAACTTCAGGAGTTTGCCAATGCGGGCGCTCAAGTTTTCGGCATCTCGCGGGACAGCGTCGCCAAGCACGACAAATTTGTCGCCAAACACAACCTGACCACGCCGCTGCTGTCAGACGAAGGATCGACTGTCTGCGAGGATTACGGCGTCTGGGTTGAAAAGAACATGTACGGCAAGAAATCGATGGGCATTCAGCGCTCGACCTTCCTGATCGACGCCGAAGGCAAGATCGCCAAGGTCTGGCGCAAGGTCAAAGTCCCCGGCCATGTGGATGAGGTGCTTGAGGCCGTGCGCGCCCTGTAACGCTCTCGACCACGGTCGCCATCCGGTTTATGAGCCGCCAACCCAGATCAGCGGAGACAACACGGTGTCCAAAACACTGACTCAGATGGCGACCGAGGTCCTGACAACGGCGGATGGCCGCGAGAAGACCACCCTGTCCAAGCGGTACGCCGCCGAGTGGTTCGCATCGCGAAAAGGCGACGCGCCTGCGATTGAGGTCGGAACAGCAGCACCGCCCCTGAACCCGGCGCGCCCGGACAAGCCGGAACTGCTGTCACCTCGCGACGTCCCAAAGCGCCGTCCGGGGACCGAGGCAGGCCGCATCGCCCTGCTTCACGCAGTTGCGCATATCGAACTGAACGCTGTGGACCTGCATTGGGACATCATCGCGCGTTTTGGCCACGTGCCCATGCCGATCGGTTTCTACGACGACTGGGTTAAATGTGCCGAAGAGGAATCGCGCCATTTCGAGATGGTCTGCGATTGTCTGCAACAGATGGGCAGTCACTACGGCGCACTGCCAGCGCATGCCGGAATGTGGCGCGCAGCCGAGGACACGGCTGAGGACTTGATGGGCCGACTGGCCGTTGTCCCGATGGTGCTTGAGGCGCGCGGTCTGGACGTGACACCCGGCATGATCGACATCTTCCGCAAGGCCAAAGCGGAACAGGCGATTGCCGCGCTTGAAGTCATTTATGCCGAAGAAGTCGGCCATGTGGCCTATGGGTCAAAATGGTTCCATTTTTTGTGCGGGCGCGAAAACGCCGATCCCAAAGACGTGTTTCACGAACTGGTGCGACGCTACTTCCACGGCGTGCTCAAGCCCCCCTTCAATGAGGAAAAGCGCGCCGAAGCCGGGCTGCCGCCGGATTTCTATTGGCCTCTTACCGAAAATCTGCCTCCGCCCGGACAAGCGCAATAGTCCTGCGCAAGTTGACGTAATCGGCAATTTCCCGCCTAGAATTGGCGGTAAAATCCACTAACGCAGGGTCGGCTGGTTAACAAACTTGCCCAAAGCCCCCTCTCCATCTATGCACTTCGCCCAAGGGACGGCTATCACTCACGACCGGCCCGATCTTTGGGGATGGAGAGGTAAGACGCGTGAGAACACGTCTGGCAATCAAACTACACTCACTGCTCGAGCGGCATTTTCCTGAACGCCGTGTATTTCTGAAATCGGACAACGATACGCGATTCATCCGGCTCAGCTCGGAAACGCAGATTGTTGCTGTTGCCGGTGTCGGGCTGTTTGTCGCCTGGACGGCTGTTGCAACGGCGATCCTTTTGATGGACAGCATCGGGTCTGGCAACTTCCGGGAACAGGCAAAGCGCGATCAGGCGACTTATCAGGAACGCCTGAACATCATGTCCGCCGAACGCGATGCGCGCGCGCAAGAGGCCCTTGCCGCGCAGGACCGGTTCAATGCGGCACTGGATCAGATCTCGGCCATGCAGTCGGAATTGCTGGCCTCGGAAAACCGTCGCCGTGAGCTTGAGACCGGCATCGAGGTCATCCAGACGACCCTGCGCGCCACAATGAAACAGCGCGAAGAAGCCCGCACTGAGGTGGCCAAGCTGCAGCAGGAAGCCGGCGAAGGCGACATCTACATGGCCGCCGTTGCCAACCCCGAACAGATGAACTTCATGACCGAGGCCTTGTCCCGTACCGCTGAGGAACGGGACAAGATCGCGGCAAATGCCAAGGACGCGCTAGAACAGCGCGACGATCTTGAGCTGGAAATCCAGCTGATGCAGGAACGAAGCGACGAGATCTTCCGCCAGCTTGAAGAAGCTATGGTGATCTCGGTCGAACCGCTGGACAAGATGTTCCGTCAGGCCGGTATGCCCACCGACCGCATCATCGAAGAAGTCCGCCGCGGTTACAGCGGCATGGGCGGCCCCCTAACCCCTATCTCTTTTAGCACGCGCGGTGAGGAACTGACCCCCGACGAGATCCGCGCGAATACTCTGCTGCAGCAAATGGATCAGCTGAATCTGTATCGCATCGCAGCCGAGAAAGCGCCGTTTGCAAGCCCCGTCAACGCCGTCGTACGTTTCACGAGCGGTTACGGGACTCGCCGCGACCCCAAGACCGGTGGTCGCCGCATGCACAACGGCGCTGATTTCGCCGGTGCCCACGGCACCGACATTTTTGCCACCGCCGACGGCGTGGTCAGCCACGCCGGCTGGCAGTCCGGATTCGGACGGCTGGTAAAAATCAAGCATGCGTTCGGAATTGAGACACTTTATGCCCATAACACGAAGATACGTGTGAAGGTTGGTCAAAGGGTCTCGCGCGGGGATCATATTGCTGATATGGGTAGCACCGGACGGTCGACCGGCACGCATTTGCACTATGAAGTTCGCGTGAACGGAAAACCTGTTAACCCAATGACTTACATCAAGGCTGCGAGAAATGTTTTCTAAGAGCAAAATCAACGAGCCCGCGTCCACTGCCCCCGAGGCGGCAAAACCCGCTGCACCGGCGACTCCGGCGACCCCTGCACCGGCAGAAAACAAGGCCAGCACCGCGCCCAAGCCCAAGCCACCGGCATCGGTTCTGTCCTCGGACCTGCACATCACGGGCAACCTGAAGACATCGGGCGACATCCAGGTTGAAGGCACAGTCGAAGGCGACATCCGTGCACATCTGCTGACTATTGGCGAAACCGCTACCATCAAGGGCGAAGTCACCGCCGATGACGTCGTGATCAACGGCCGTATCGTTGGCCGCGTACGTGGTCTGAAAGTCCGTCTGACCTCGACCGCACGCGTCGAAGGCGACATCATCCACAAGACCATCGCGATCGAAAGCGGCGCGCATTTCGAAGGTTCGGTTCAGCGTCAGGACGACCCCCTGAACCCGGGCCGCAGCGGCAAGTCGGGCGCGAACCCGGCAGCCGAGGTCAAGCAGTAACGCTGACACCCAGCTAAAGTTCTGAACGCCGCGGGGAGACCCGCGGCGTTTTTCATTAGTAGAGGAGGATTGGGTTTTCCGGTTCCAACCGGCGGGAGGGTCCCTATAGTGATCCCCATGCTGTTTTTCTTTATTGCGCTTGCGCTTATCGCCGGATTCTTTCTGTATCGCCAATGGTCCAAATCCCAGGCGCGGCAGCAGCTTCTGTCAACCCGGCTTACGGACCATCAACGCATGATCATCGAACAGCAGGTGCCGCTTATCCGTCGCCTACCTCTGGACCTGAGCGTCAAGCTGGATGGCAAAGTGAACCTGTTTCTGGATCAGGTGCGCTTCTATGGCTGCGACGGGCTCGAGGTCATTGAAGAGATGGAACTGGCCATCGCCACACAGGCTTGCCTGCTGATCGTCAACAGCGACCTCTGGTATGACAATCTCACGACCATCCTGATCTACCCGAACGCCTTCAAGTCGCGGCAGCGCCGACAGGAAGGGTACGTGGTCAGCGAAAAGGAAATCGTGCGAACCGGCGAAAGCTGGGACCGCGGGCCTGTCATCCTGTCCTGGACACACAGCAAGCTGGGTGCCTTGAACGACCATGACGGGCAGAATGTTGTTCTGCATGAATTCGCCCATCAGATCGACGATCTGTCCGGCGGCACCAACGGCGTTCCCATCCTGAGCGACGGCCAAAGCTTTGCCGAGTGGGAACGCGTCTTTCTGACCGCCTATGACGACCTTGTCCGCGCGGTAGAAAGCGGGCGGCACACCGTCATTGATGCTTACGGTGCGACGGGACATGAAGAGTTCTTTGCCGTCTCGGTCGAAGTTTTCTTTGAGAAGCCCCGAGCGCTAAAGGCCGAGGCGCCGGATGTGTACGAACAACTGTCCAAACTGTTCCGTCTGGACCCCGTCAGTTGGAATTAACGCGCCAGATTCAGCACTCTCTGACAGGATGAACGTGTCACCTGAAGAAACCGGTGGTACCCTCATCGCTTTTTCCAGCTCGAGACGGAGCGGACCCCGTTCCCATCCAGTGCTCTATTGGCAAGAATAAAGCGTTCGCGCACCAGATTGATTTCATCGTCTGAATACAGGCCGTCCCCATCTGAATCCGCGGCGCTGGCTGCCGCCCAAAGCGGTTCGGTGAACTCCGCAAAAGTCAAAACTGCATCCCCGTCTGTGTCAAACTCCTCCAGATACGGTACCGGTTTCGGCTGAGCCGTTTCCTCTGCCCCGGTATATCCGCCTTGCGGGTCATCAACTACGATTTCTCCGGTCGCCGGCCCCCCATGAGATCCCGGATATAAGCCGTTTGTTGTCCAAGTTTATCCTTAAACCGTTCCGTCGCCGCTTCGAACGTTGCACCTTGCTTGTATTCATGAGCGGCTGATTTCCAGGCGTCTTTGGACCAGAAGACCTCAAGCTCAGATTGCGTGACGACGCTGTCACGATCCGGATCATACCGCGCCGGTTCTTTGGTAACTGAAAACGAATATTTGTTTGAGACCACTCGCAAATAGTCAACGGAATCCGCATGAGACAGCACGATATCCGCGTTAGACATCAGCGCGAAAAAGTTCAAAGCAATTTGCCCACGTACTTCTTCGGTTGAGACCTCAGACTGCGGGAATGTCAAGACACTGCGGAAGGGCGCCCCAAGGAAGAAATCCAAGCCCGCGCTTTCTGCCTGTTGCTGAGCATAGGCCGGGATCGGCGCAGCAAGACTCAGAACAGCGCAGAGAGGCGCGCAACGCGTCAGTTGAAACTGTTTTGCCATTCTTTATTCTAATCTAGCTCAAAAAATTCCTTCAAACTCACTCCATCTCATGAAAAGCGCGGCGCCAAGCGCTGTTTTTTTTTCAGAAGAGTGACGCAAATCCGACAGCGTTCCTCTCGAAATCAGTCGGCATAGAGAAGGGCGAGTATTGAAGGGGATCGAGTCAAAACCCAAACCACCGGGGAACAAATCAACCACTGAGGTAGTTACCCAAAAGAAATACTTAAACAGAAAAAACGTCCCTCATTTTCAAGTATTTCAAAAATTGTGTTTATTGAATTAACCTTAAATCAGTGTTTTCTGGAGGATTTTTCATGTCATCAAAACTCATGGCCGAGTTCTTCGGCACGTTCTGGTTGGTGCTGGGCGGTTGCGGTAGCGCCGTTCTGGCGGCTGGCGTGGCCGATGTGGGCATCGGATGGTTGGGCGTTGCCTTCGCCTTTGGCTTGACCGTTCTGACAATGGCTTATGCGGTTGGGCATATCTCGGGCGGGCATTTCAACCCGGCGGTCAGCCTTGGGTTGATGATTGGCGGAAGGTTCCCAGCCAAGGATTTGCTGCCCTATTGGATCGCGCAGGTTATTGGAGCAATTGCAGCCGCAGCCGTCCTTTACCTGATTGTCAGTGGCGCGCCGGGGTTCGAAGGCGCCGGCAGTTTTGCGTCAAACGGGTACGGAGAGGCTTCGCCCGAAGGGTACTCACTGACGTCGGCCCTAGTGATCGAGATCGTGATGACCGCCTTCTTCATCATCATCATTCTGGGCGCGACGTCTGCGGGCGCACCGGCGGGCTTTGGGCCGATCGCCATCGGTCTTGGCCTGACACTGATCCACCTGATTTCGATCCCGGTGACAAACACATCCGTCAACCCGGCTCGGTCAACTGGTGTGGCCCTGTTTGCAGATGGGCCGGCGCTGGCACAGCTCTGGCTGTTCTGGGTCGCGCCTTTGATCGGTGGGGCTATCGGTGCCCTGATTTGGAAAGCAATGGGCGACGACTAAAAAAGGCGGCGGGGGATTTTCCCCCGCGGCTCACCTTCCTCAGCTATCATCTCCGGCAGAACCGCGCCGCCCACGTGGCGTATGGCCCCAAGCAGAGAGATGCTCATGTTTCGATTTATTACGGCAATTGCGGTCATTCTGACCTCAACGGCAGCGTTGGCGCAGGACGTCTGGTTGACAATTCCCGAACCACCTTCGATGCCCGAAGCGGTGACCGGCGGCACCGCCAGCGTCAATGGTGTCGACATGTATTACGCCACCTATGGCGCATCGGGGGGCACTCCTGTGCTTCTGATCCACGGCGGTCTGGCACATGGTGATATCTGGGCGGCGCAAGTGGCTGACCTTTCCACTGACCATAGCGTGATCGTCGCGGATACACGCGGACATGGCCGATCCACTAATGACGGCAGCACCTATTCTTACGACCTTCTGGCGCAGGATTATTTGGCGTTGCTGGATCACCTAGGCGTAGATCAGGTGCATCTGGTCGGGTGGTCGGACGGAGCTAATATTGGCTACACGATTTCGTCTACGGCGCCCGAACGTTTGGCCAGCCATTTTGCGCATGCGGGAAACGTCACCCTTGATGGCATCGATCCATCGGTGGAAACCAACGAGCTCTTCGGTGCTTACGTCGGTATGATGGCCGAAGATTATGCTGCCATGTCCCCCACTCCGGACGGGTTCGACGCGTTTCTGGGCGGTGTCGCGGCCATGTGGGCCACAGAAAAGCCCGGCGGGCTTGAAGGGCTGAACTCATTAACGGTTCCTACCCTTGTCGTGCAGAGCGAACATGATGAAGCGATCCTCACCGAACACTCTGAGGTAATTGCTGAGGCAATCCCCGATGCTGATCTTCTGATTATGAAAGACGTCAGCCATTTTGCGTCGTTCCAGGCGCCGGACGCATACACACAGGCGATAAGGGACTTTATCGTCCAATAAGGAAAAACCCGGCGCCTATGTCAGTGCCGGGTCTAATCATTATTCGGTCACAGTGACTTTTTTCATCACGTCCGGTTGGCCGATCACGGCGCCATTCTGACCCTCTCCTCGTTTGATCGCGTCGACCACATCCATTCCGTCGGTCACCTGACCAACAACTGTATATTGGCCGTTCAGGAACGGGCCGGGCTCAAACATGATGAAGAACTGCGAGTTGGCGCTGTTCGGATCCTGCGAACGGGCCATGCCAACCACGCCCCGGTCATATTCATAGTCCGAGAACTCGGCAGGCAGGTCGGGACGGTCCGAACCACCGGTGCCGGCGCGGCGCATGTCGCCACCCAAACGGCCATGCTCGACATCACCAGTCTGCGCCATGAAGCCATCGATAACGCGGTGGAACACCACGCCATCATACTTGCCTTCGTTGGCCAGAGCCGAGATTTGCTCGACATGCTTAGGGGCCAGGTCATCGAACAGATCGATGGTGACAGTGCCGTTGGCCCCTTCACCTTCAATCTCGATCTCCAGGCCCGTGGCCAGCGCAGGGCTGGCCAGAAGGGCAAATGCAGCGGCCAGTTTATACATCGGCTGCTACCTTGACGCTGATCATGCGATCAGGGCTCATCGGCGGCTCGCCACGTACAATGGCGTCCACATGTTCCATCCCGTCGATGACGCGGCCGTAAACAGTGTACTGACCGTTCAGGAAGTGGTTGTCCTTGAAGTTGATGAAGAACTGCGAGTTGGCCGAGTCCGGGTTCTGCGAACGGGCAGCACCCAGCGTGCCGCGGTCATGCGGCAGTTTCGAGAATTCCGCCGGAACGTTCGGAAGAGACGAACCACCGGTGCCCGCCATACGCAGGTTGAACCCGTCTTCCATATCGCCGTGCTGCACATCGCCGGTCTGTGCCATGAAGCCGTCGATCACACGGTGGAAAGCCACGTTGTCATATTCGCCAGCCCGTGCCAGTTCCTTCATCCGCGCGCTGTGCTGCGGTGCCACGTCCGGCAGCAGTTCGATGACGACGTTGCCGTCTTTAAGCTCGACGATGATTGTGTTTTCGGGATCCTTGATCTCGGCCATGAGGCCCTCCTGTCGTTTTATCTTGCGCAAATACCTATGCGCCGGACGCGGGAATGCCAAGTGACGCATTGACCTGAGGGCAAAATGCAGGAAAAGAACCGCCTAAATGGATTTCACTTTTGTCGAGGATTGCGCGATGGGCTGGAAAACACTGGACGACATGGACCTGAACGGCAAACGCGTGCTGGTGCGCGTGGATATCAACGTGCCGGTGGTCGACGGGGTGGTCACAGACGCCACGCGCATCGAGCGCATCGTACCAACCGTGAAGGACATTCTGGCGGCTGGCGGCAAACCCATCCTGTTGGCCCATTTCGGACGCCCGGGCGGTGAACGCCGCCAGAACCTGTCGCTGAAACAGCTTGTTCCGACGCTGGAAACCGCCTTTGGCACCAAGGTGCGTTTCGGCGATGACTGTGTTGGGATCGAGGCGGAAACCGCGGCGGCGAACCTGGGCGCTGGTGAAGTGCTTTTGCTGGAGAACACCCGCTTTCACGCTGCTGAGACCAAGAACAGCCCTGAACTGGCTGCGGGCATGGCTAAGATGGGTGACGTATATTGCAACGACGCATTTTCGGCCGCACACCGCGCACACAGCTCGACCGAGGCTCTGGCGCGCCTGCTGCCCGCCTGTGCGGGCCGTCTGATGCAGCAAGAGTTGAGCGCGCTGGAAGCCGCACTTGGCTCGCCGAAACGCCCCGTGACAGCCGTTGTGGGTGGAGCCAAAGTCTCGACCAAACTGGATCTGCTGGGCAACCTGATCGAAAAGGTAGATTACCTGATCATCGGCGGTGGGATGGCGAACACCTTCCTCGTCGCGCAGGGCGTGAACGTCGGCAAATCGCTGGCGGAAACGGCAATGAAAGACACAGCCGCTGAGATCATGGCCAAAGCTGAAACAACTGGTTGCCAAATCGTTCTCCCCCGCGATGTCGTCGTCGCCGAGAAGTTCGAAGCCCACGCGCCCAACCAGACTTTGCCAGCCGATCAGTGCCCGGATGACAGCATGATCCTGGACGCCGGCCCTGAAACCGTTGCGGCCATCACCAAGATTTTTGACAAAAGCCAGACGTTGATCTGGAACGGCCCGCTAGGCGCGTTCGAGATCGAACCGTTTGACGCGGCCACCAACGCAGCAGCGCTGGAAGCTGCGGAACTGACACGGTCCGGGCAACTGGTCTCTGTCGCCGGTGGCGGTGATACGGTGGCCGCGCTGAATGCATCCGGCGCTGCAAAGGACTTCTCATACATCTCGACGGCTGGTGGCGCATTCCTCGAGTGGATGGAAGGCAAAACGCTGCCCGGTGTCGCCGCACTGGATCAATAACCCCATTCTGGCTGGCAATCTGCATTCATGGTATTCTTCCGCAAACCGGGAGATGAGCCATGAAAGCCGTTGCCGTCCTTGCTGTCATCCTTCTGCCCACTGCCTCTGGCGCGCAATCCCATTGCGCTGGTCAAACTCAGATCGAGGCCACTTTCTGCGCCAAGGAGAAATGGGAAATCGCAGATAAAGAGCTGAACCGCCTCTGGAAAGAGATCAAACCAGCGGCGGATACGCGCGGTAGCGGTCAGGCTTTGTTGAACGAACAGCGCGCCTGGTTAAAACGCAGGGATGCAACCTGTGACCCCGAACTAAAAAGCGATGGCAGTGCAGCGCAGATGTTCTACTGGGCCTGCATGGAAGAACAGACCCTGAAACGAAATCAGGAACTGGCCGCTTGGCGGTGATGCGTTGCTTGCGCCGTCACAACCCGCAGAAGATCACATTTCTTCGTCGAATTGCAAAAAGTGCGAATCGAGGGATTCACAAGCCGAATCACCTGTGACATAGTGCTGACAGATGCTCGAAAAGGGCACGTTATTGAGGCAGACTTCATACGGCGGTAAACAGAGTGTCCCGTTCCCATCGGCCCGGTTTGGGCGCAGTTGTATTCTTCATGGTGGCTTTCATGCTTGGTGTTTATTTCACCTTCGCCGCTGTGCAGGGCGACTATGGCCTGTTCCGGCGGGTCGAGATCGCAGCGGAACGGGACGCCCTGTCGCGCGACTTGGCCAAGCTTGAGGCTGAGATCTCAGAGATGGAAAACCTGACGCGCCGCCTGTCGGACACCTATCTGGACCTCGACCTGTTGGATCAGCAGGCGCGTTCTGTGCTTGGTATGATCCGATCGGATGAAATCGTCATTCGCTGATCCCCTCCCCAAGACCTTCACAACCGGCAAACACTCAGAATCACGCTAAAATCTGCGCGGCGAAACGCTGCGTCACATTTCCACTCGCCAGAAAGCGCCAAATGCTTTATGAGATAGTTTAACGCTAAACTATCTTGCCTAGAGGGGGAGATCGCCACAATGGCTGCGCGAAAAACCACAAAGAAACCAAATGTTTCTGCGGAAGAACTTACCGAATATTACCGTGAGATGCTGCTGATCCGCCGATTCGAGGAAAAGGCCGGTCAGTTGTACGGCATGGGCTTGATTGGCGGTTTCTGCCACCTTTACATCGGTCAGGAAGCGGTTGTTGTCGGCCTCGAGGCTGCGGCCGAAGAAGGTGACAAGCGAATTACCTCCTATCGCGACCACGGTCACATGCTGGCTTGCGGCATGGACCCGGGCGGCGTGATGGCCGAACTGACCGGGCGCATCGGTGGCCTGTCCAAAGGTAAGGGCGGCTCGATGCACATGTTCTCGAAAGAGAAGCACTTCTATGGCGGTCACGGCATCGTCGGCGCGCAGGTTCCGCTGGGCGCGGGGTTGGCATTCGCTGACAAGTACAAGGAAAACGGTCGCGTGACCTTCACCTATTTCGGTGATGGTGCGGCGAACCAGGGCCAGGTCTATGAGACGTTCAACATGGCGGCTCTTTGGGCCCTGCCTGTTGTTTTCGTGATCGAGAATAACCAATACGCCATGGGCACCGCTCAGGCGCGATCGACCTCGACCAAGGACATCTACCACCGGGGCGAAGCCTTCGGCATCCCCGGTGAGATCGTCAATGGCATGGACGTGCTGGCCGTCAAGGAAGCCGGTGAGAAAGCCGTCGCGCACTGCCGCGCGGGCAAAGGCCCTTACATCCTGGAAATCAAGACTTACCGCTATCGCGGTCACTCGATGTCCGACCCGGCCAAGTACCGCACCCGAGAAGAGGTTCAGAAGGTCCGCGAGCAAAGCGATCCAATCGAACATGTACGCGAGCTGTTGCTGTCCGGCAAACATGCGACCGAGGATGACCTGAAGGCGATCGACAAAGAGATCAAGGAGATCGTGAACCAGGCCGCCGAATTCTCGAAAGAAAGCCCCGAGCCTTCCGTCGAAGAGCTCTGGACCGACATTTACGCCTGAGAGGACGACTAAGACATGGCAACCGAAATTCTCATGCCCGCCCTTTCGCCCACCATGGAAGAAGGCACGCTGGCCAAATGGCTGGTGAAGGAAGGCGACACCGTATCGTCCGGCGATATCATGGCCGAGATCGAAACAGACAAGGCGACGATGGAGTTCGAAGCCGTCGATGAAGGCATCGTCGGCAAGATCCTGATCGCCGAAGGCACCGAAGGGGTCAAGGTGAATACCCCCATCGCGGTGCTGGTCGAAGAAGGCGAAGACGCCTCAGCCATTCCCGCGGCTGCACCCGCATCCGCGGCGGTGGCCGAAGCCGCCCCCGTGGCGACAGAAGCCCCAGCCACAGCCGCTCCTGCTGCGCCCAAAGTGGATCTGTCGCCGGACTGGCCGGCAGATGCGCCGATGATCCAGCAGACTGTGCGCGAAGCACTTCGCGATGCGATGGCTGAAGAAATGCGCAGCGACGAAGATGTCTACCTGATGGGCGAAGAGGTTGCCGAATATCAAGGCGCCTACAAGATCAGCCAGGGTATGCTGGATGAGTTCGGCTCCAAGCGCGTCATCGATACTCCGATTACCGAGCACGGCTTTGCCGGGATCGCGGTTGGGTCCGCCTTTGGCGGTCTGAAGCCAATTGTCGAGTTCATGACCTTCAACTTCGCCATGCAGGCGATCGACCAAATCATCAACTCGGCCGCTAAGACGCTTTATATGTCCGGTGGTCAGATGGGATGCCCAATCGTGTTCCGTGGCCCCAACGGCGCCGCTGCGCGCGTGGCCGCCCAGCACAGCCAGGACTACGCGGCTTGGTACATGCAGATCCCCGGTCTGAAAGTGGTGATGCCCTATTCGGCAGCCGATGCCAAAGGCCTGCTGAAATCGGCGATTCGCGACCCCAACCCGGTCGTGTTCCTGGAGAACGAAATCCTCTACGGTCGCAGCTTTGACATGCCACAAGTGGATGACCTTACGGTCCCGCTGGGCAAGGCACGCATCTGGCGTGAAGGCTCGGACGTGACCATCGTCAGCTTCGGCATCGGTATGCAATATGCGCTGGAAGCCGCAGACAAGTTGGCCGAGGAAGGCATCAGCGCCGAAGTAATCGACCTGCGCACCATCCGCCCGATGGATACCGGTGCAATCATCAACTCGGTGATGAAAACCAACCGTCTGGTCACAGTCGAAGAAGGCTGGCCGCAGGGTTCGGTTGGCAGCTACATCTCATCGGTCGTGATGCAAGAGGCGTTCGACTATCTCGACGCACCGGTCATTAACTGCACCGGCAAGGATGTTCCGATGCCCTATGCCGCAAACCTCGAAAAACTGGCCCTGATCACCACCGATGAGGTGATCGCCGCCGTCAAACAAGTGACCTACCGGTAAGGAGCGAAAAACAGATGCCCACCGAAATTCTGATGCCCGCCCTTTCACCGACCATGGAGGAAGGCACGCTCGCCAAATGGCTGGTCAAAGAAGGTGACACCGTCTCCTCCGGCGACCTGCTGGCTGAGATCGAAACCGACAAGGCCACGATGGAGTTCGAGGCCGTTGACGAAGGAACCATTGGCAAAATCCTGATCCCCGAGGGCACCGAAGGGGTCAAGGTCAACACCGCCATCGCGGTATTGTTGGAAGATGGCGAAAGCGCAGATGATATCGCGACCACACCGGCTGCTGCTCCTGCGGCTGCACCCGCAGCCGCTGCGGGCAACGAGGCTGCCGCGCCAGCGGCACCCGAGGCGCCCGCCCCTGCCCCTGCAGCTCCGATCAAAGCGGATGGCGAACGTATCTTTGCCTCGCCACTGGCCCGCCGGATTGCAGCGCAAAAAGGCCTTGATCTGGCGCAGATCACCGGTTCGGGACCGCACGGGCGGATTGTGAAAGCCGACGTCGAAGGTGCAACTGCCACAGCTCCGGCTGCGGCACCCGCACCTGCTGCTGCAGCTCCTGCACCCGCCGCTCCGCCGGCTGGGCCGTCCGCGGATGCTGTTGCCCGGATGTATGAAGGTCGCGAGTACGAAGAGATCAAACTGGACGGGATGCGTAAGACCATTGCCGCGCGCTTGTCCGAAGCCAAACAGACCATCCCTCATTTCTACCTGCGCCGCGATATTAAGCTCGATGCGCTGCTCAAGTTCCGCAGTCAGCTGAACAAGCAGCTGGAAGGCCGTGGCGTCAAGCTGAGCGTCAACGACTTCATCATCAAGGCTGTCGCCAACGCGCTGCAACAGGTTCCGGCCTGCAACGCTGTTTGGGCTGGCGACCGGGTGCTGCAACTGAAACCTTCGGACGTGGCCGTCGCGGTCGCTATTGAAGGCGGTCTGTTCACGCCGGTCCTGCAGGATGCTGACACCAAATCCCTGTCCGCTCTGTCGACCGAGATGAAGGACCTCGCTGCCCGCGCCCGCGAGCGTAAGCTCGCCCCGCATGAATATCAGGGCGGCACTTTCGCGGTATCGAACCTCGGCATGTTCGGCATCGACAATTTTGACGCCATCGTGAACCCGCCGCACGCCGGTATTCTGGCGGTCGGAACGGGTGTCAAAAAACCGGTTGTCGGCGACGATGGAGAGTTGACCGTAGCGACTGTCATGTCGGTCACCATGTCCGTTGACCACAGGGTCATAGACGGAGCATTGGGTGCCGAATTGCTCAAAGCCATCGTGGAGAACCTGGAAAACCCGATGGTCATGCTGGCCTAACGCCTATCAATTCAAGCACAAAAAAAGCCGCCTCACTTTCATGAGGCGGCTTTTTTCGTTTTCAGGGGTCGGATTACTGATCCTTGCCCAGCATGTGGTCCATCGAGATCGACGGCTGATCACATCCAGCCTCGCCCACGATCTTCGCGGGAATTCCAGCTACGGTTTTGCAGGCAGGAACCTCTTGCAGGACAACAGAACCGGCCGCGATGCGGCTGCAATGGCCGACCACAATATTGCCCAGAACCTTTGCCCCTGCGCCGATCAGCACGCCGTCGCCAATGGTCGGGTGACGCTGTTCTTCTTCTTTGCCGGTCCCGCCAAGGGTCACCGAATGCAGCATCGAGACGTTATCGCCGACGACAGCCGTTTCACCGATCACGATCGAGTGCGCGTGGTCGATCATGATCCCTTTGCCGATACGGGCTGCAGGGTGGATATCGATCCCAAAAATCTCGGACGACCGCATCTGGAAGAAATAAGCCAGATCGTAACGTCCCTTGCGCCACAGCCAATGCGCAACCCGATAGGCTTGCATCGCCTGATATCCCTTGAAGTAAAGGATCGGCTGCAACAGTCGGTGGCAGGCAGGATCGCGTTCGTAGACAGCCATGAGATCCGCACGGGCGGCCTCGATTAGTAACGGATCGTTGGCATAGGCCTCGTCCACGATCTCGCGCAGCACCATCATGGACATTTCGTTCGAGCACAGCTTGGCCGACACCCGATACGAAAGCGCCCGTTCGAGGCTACGGTGGTGAAGAATACAGGCATGCACCAACCCACCCATCAATGGCTCTTTTTCAACGGCCGACTGAGCTTCGGTCGTGATACGATCCCAAACCGGATCGACAGGGGTCACGTGACTGCGCGTTTCCAACATGGTTTTTCTTCCTTTGCTGCGCCTAGAATGCCATTTAGTTGGAAAAACGCCAAACGCAAACCCGTGATCTGCAGGGTAACGAAAATGAATGAAACGCAGTTGGGCCAATTCAAAGCCAGGATACGCGCGCGGTTGGAGGAACTGAAAGACCAATCGGCGCTGGCAAATGAGTCTCAGTCGGTTGTTGAGTTAGACCAGCAGGCGGTTGGACGTCTGAGCCGAATGGACGCCCTGCAAAACCAGGCCATGGCAAAGGCGCAGCAGGCAAATCGGGATATTGAGGCACGCAGGTTATCGGCGGCACTGATCCGAATTGAGGACGGTGAATTCGGCTATTGCGAAGATTGCGGCGACGAGATCCCGGCTGGTCGCCTGAACCTGAATCTCGCCGCCAGCAAGTGCGTCACCTGCGCATCCGGGTAACGTGGAATTGAACCAGGCACCGCAGAACCAACTCAAAACACTGACAATATTGCAGATCGTCAAAATTCGGCTCCTCAGCCAGTTGCCAGTTGCGCGCCGACGCCATCAAAGAGCCATTTCCGAACAACGGATGAAGACGCCCGGTCTGGCCGACATGTGCGTCGGCCAGCTGGGCTTCGTTTATCATTCTGATGCAGAGCTGTTCACGGTCCGCGGGCGGCGCGTTAAGCAGAGCCCGCGCCGCAGCACTCACGTCACCGTGCAGAACAGGACGCATGATTGCCTCAGCCGACCGAAAGGCGTGCAGCCGGGCCGGGCCCGTAACTGGCCGAGACCTGCGCTACTTCAGCCTCATAAGCTCCGGTGGCTCCATCCGCGGCTTTCATTGCGGTCGTATAGAGCCATCTTGGCTGCGCTGAGACATATTCGCGCGTGATCGCGCCGTTAACCCGGATTTTCACCAGATAGGATTCGGTCTCTTCGCCCAGAGGAACGTCCAACCCGGCCCAGTCGTCGCCGTCCACCCGAGTCCGGCGTATCCACGACAGCTCGTCGCCGGTACCGGTCGACGTAATCTTGAGGTGCGCTGGCGCATAGGGTCGCAATCCATTGCCGTCGAATGCATGAACCTGATGGACATAGGACGGATCGTCATATCCTCGGGTCCCGGGGCCAATTCGATAATGCTTGGCCACGCGCCTTTCCGACCGCAGCAACCCGGTTTGAAAGACCCGTTCGTCCAACAGCACAAAGGTTGAACCGTCGGGCCAGACATCCGGCATGGCGGCATCCGTTCCTAACTGCCCACGCAAACGACCGGACAGAGTGTAGATCCCCTGATCCTGAAGTTCGGCATTGGCGAACTGGAAAAGCTCCCAGTTTCCCGGGGTTCCGTCTCCGATTGCCGCCAGGTTGGCCCCGTTCAGCAAAGCGTCCCTCGGACGGGATTCCAGCAAGCCGGCGACCAAACGGACGCGCAGTGGTACCCCATCGTCCCAGACACCAACGCTGGCCCGTCGCATGGGCGTTTCAGTGAACCCGATGACAGCCTGACCCGAGATGACCTCTTGCAGGGCATAATCCTCGTCGTTTGCTGCCGAGTACACCGCCGCGCTTCCGGGCCAGGGGTCTGCGGATACTGCAATGTACGGCGCATGCGGTACTTCGGAACCGGTCAGCAGAGGCAGATCCATAAACACCGGCAGAACCGGGACCGGAGCAACAAAAGGCTTTGCGGACACCTTGTCGTCGGGCAAATCCGACGGCGCATAAATTCCCGGCTCAATCCTGACGGCATCTGCCAACTGCATTTCGGCCTGTTCAAGACGGTCGATCCGAAAACGCGCGCCCCGCCCCCCCTCGGTCAGGCTGATGACATCCCCCGCACCGATGTGTCCCAAGGAGGGCGGCAGGGCAAAGCGTACGGTTTCGCGGGACACCCGCGCCTCGCTCAGCCACCGTTCTGCCGTCTGCCGTCCTTCAGAACGTGTCATGGACAGGGGCATTTCGTTGACCGAAACAGAATGCGTGCGCGTGTCCGGCAATACCGCCTCTTCCGCCACGATTTCATGGTCCGCATCCGACTGCACAAAACGAAGACGAACTCGGCCTGTCATTTCAGCTTCGGCTTCCCGGCGATGCTCGATACCACCTTCAATGTCGGAATTGATGGCGAGCCGTTCCTGATCCAACGCAATCGCGCGCTGGCCATTGCGCATTTGAAACCGCAACACGCCGTCACGTTCGATCGCGTCAAACCCATAGCGCAGCATAAGTGGTTGCAAGGCCGATCGTGCGTCGGACACCTGCTCAAGTGCATAGCCCCTCACAACCCCATATAGGCGCGACGTGTCGATGTCGGTCACTCCGGCCCCGTGGCAAATCTCCGTCACAACCGACGCCAACGTGCGCGAACCTGACCGGCCGTTCAGCCAGTGACCGCGCGGATAGTTTTCACCATCGCTCCACTGGCTTTGCAGGTTCGGAAAGATTGGATACGGTCGCGCGTCCCAGGCCCAGACATAGGCGTTTGACAGATCGATCATGCGACCACCATAGGCCTCTGAAGTCGGGTTGTTTCTAGAGTCGGACCAATAGCCCAGAATTGCTTTCAGATATTGCACCTGCATGAAGTCGTCACGCAGGCCGTTCGAGTAGCGCGGCAGCTTGGATTCCGAGGACTTCGGATCAAGAAATTTGTTGGGCTGGTTGGTGCCTTTGTCGACGGCGGCACAGCCGAGTTCCGTGAACCAGATTGGTTTCGAGCCCGGCACCCAAGCCGTGCGATTTTCCTGCCGCACCCCTCCAATCCGCTCGTGATGGGGTTGCGACCACCAGTTGCGCAAATCCTTGTATCGCCAGATCCAAGCCTCGTCATGGGCCTTGTCTTCGATCGGAGACCGGATCTGTGCCTTGGCTTCCTCGGGCGAGGCATAGTACCAATCGTAGCCCTCTCCGCCTTCGACATTGCTGCGCAGGTAATCAAGGTTGTAAATCGCGTCCACTCCCGCCTTGGTGTCGACGTGATCCTCGCCGTCGCGCCAGTCGGACAGGGGCATGTAATTGTCGATCCCGACGAAGTTGATGTTGTCGTCGGCCCACAGCGGATCAAGGTGGAAATACCGGTCGTTTCCCGCGTCAGCGGGCTTATAGCCAAAATACTCGCTCCAGTCGGCGGCGTAGCCAATTTTGGTATCCGCCCCAAGAATTTCCCTCACTTCAGCCGCTAGAATCCGCATCTGCGCCACGGCAGGAAACCCGGTCGCGCCCCTGACTTGCGTCAGCCCGCGCATCTCCGAGGCGATACAGAAGGACGTCACGCCACCTGCAGCCTTACAAAGCGCCGCATAGTGAAGAATGAACCGGAACAGGCCCCACTCCTGCGGGCCGCTGTAGGTCACGATCCCATCGCCAACGGAAAAATCGCTCGCCCGGGCCTGGCCAAAGAACTGCGCAACCTGCGCGTCGGCCTCGGTGGTCTTGTCCGGGGACCCCGTGCGCCCCGGTGCTTCGCTGAGCGTGATGCGCCCCCGCCACGGCAGATGCGGCTGACTGGTGGCATCCGACCACGGGTCGGGTAAGCCGTTGTTGCGCAATTGGTCCATCAGGATGAATGGATAGAACATCACCCGTTTACCTGAGCTTTTCAGATGTCGGATCGCCTCAATCACAGATGCATCTGCAGGCGTCGCTCCGTAGACTGGGCGGTCGTTTTCAATCTGAACGACTTGCGCCGCAGCGCGAGAGACACCCGACACGCTCCAGGGCATGTTTTCGCCATCAAATTCCTTATGCAGAACCTTTGGCTGAACCTTGCAATGTCCGCATCGCAGATCGTCGCCGAACCAGGAAACGACCAGCGAAACCGCATCGCAGGCCGGCATTTCCGCGTTCAACGCCTGCGTTGAGGTAACCAGATCAGAAACACCAGAGGCGGAATGCACATTCGCAGCCCAGCTTTGCCCCTGCCCCTTGGAATAGTTCACCTGAGAACTGGCCAGCGAATACTCCCCCGTTCCCGGGATCATCGCTACACCGCGAACGATCCGGGAAACGGCGTCAGGCGTATCCGGCAGCCCGGGCTGTTCCTGCCGAACCACTTCGAAGGAAAACTGTGGAACCCGGTTTCCGAAGGAGGCCAGATGAAAGTCCTCAATAACTACATAAGCCGTGCCCCGATACGCCGGAACCTGGCCGGTGCCCTCAACGGACTCGATTAGTGGGTCCGGCAACTGGTCATTGGTGCCTTTGTAGACGCGCATGTTCAGCCCGGCACGCTCCAACTCCTCACCATCGGCCCAGATACGCGCGACGTCGGAAATCTGCCCGGCGCCAACCGCGATGGCCAGCGAGATCGAATAGCTGTAAGTATGCGTGGTCGTGGTTGTTGTGGTCGAGCTTGGACGTCGCGACCCTTTCCCGCCACGAGTGGACTGTGTTGTCGTGCTGGTGCTGCGGGTTTCCAGAAAGTCAGAGGCCCAGATCACCTGACCGCCGACGCGCATTCGCCCGAATACAGTTGTGACCGGAGCACCCTCTCCGGTTTCAGTCAGGCGGAAGCGATCGAGTCGCCCGGTTTCAACAACTTCGCTGCCGCCCCCCATCACCGATTGGCTCATCAACCGCTGGTCGATGACCCGACCGAGAGTGGCCCCGACCGCGCGGCCGATGATCGCCGTGGAAAGGCCCGCGACAGTGCCACCGATCGAGCCACCAATGGCAGCCCCGGCTGCCGAAAGAACAATCGTAGCCATTTACTTGACCTCCAGCGGAAATGCGAAACATGCGACAACCCGGCGACGCCAAGGCTCACTCAGCGCGTTTTCAACAACGCCATGCCCGGAATATGCGTGAATGAACCGAGGCACCGCCCCGGTTTCACTGACAATGCTCACATGCTTGGCGACGCTACCGTCTCGCATGCGAAACAACAGCACGTCCCCAGGTGCCAGTTCTTCAGGCGCTTTGGACGTCAGATGACGGCAGGCAGCGGCCCACATACGCTCCTCTCCCTGCGGCTCCGACCAATCCATGCTGTAGTTCGGAACGGCCTCCGGTTCGGCCCCATAAAGCGCGCGCCAGATACCACGCAGCAATCCAAGACAGTCCGCCCCCGCGCCTTTTACGGATGCTTGATGCACATAGGGCGTACCCAACCAACTGCGTGCTTCTGCAACTATGTCTTGCCGGCCTGACATCATCGCCTGCTGCCCCCTTTGTTCGGTTTGTCTTTCTTCGGCACAGCCATTACCCAGTCTTCGCCTGGCAAGTCCGGAAAACCTTGAAAATTGATAAGGTTGTTGAATTTCTTCCGGCAGGTCTCCATGCGCTTGTCGCAGCCGGCGGTCAGCCTGACGCGATCTCCGACGGTCAACCCGCCACTGATCCCGGACCACAACGTCACATTGCGCCCGCCCGAGATACGCTCATCCTGTTTGACAGACGCCCAAAGCCCAGCCGCCGTGCCAGAAATCACATCTAACCGGCCTCGTTCGAACCATGCCGTATCCGACGCCTCGGCCCCTTTCAGTTGCAATACGCTGCCCGCGGTCAGGCTGACGATCTCAGCTTCCGCCTGAAACCCGGGCGCAACCACGTTAAACCGGCAGGCGGCGTCAGCCAGAACTGCGGTACATGGCTTTTGGTAGATGCGGCCCAGAGGCCGGTTCAGCAGATCCGTCAGTCCGCGCAATTCGGCATGAAACGCCCCACCGCCGCGACGCATCTCACCGATCGAGCCCCGAAATTGCAGGACTCGCTGCTCGGGCGCGGCCCAGTTTACCAGCCAGGCGCGAACCTGTGCTCCGTCAAACCGACCTGCTTCGATGTCATCTTCTTTGATCGCCGCATCGGACAGCGCGCCCATTGCCTCAGAGTTGTCGATGGACAGCCCGGTGGCCTGTTCAATCGCTGCCGCCGTCAATCCGGTGCTGGCTTTGAACGTCAGCCCGTCAAAGCGCAACTCCATATCGTGATCGGTAAAACCGTAAACCTGCCCATCCGTTCGCCCGATTGCCCAGCACCGGCAAGTTGTCGTTATGCCACTTTGCAGATGTGCTTGCAGCGCCTGACTATCACCACTCATCTGACACGTACCTCGACCACCGGAACATTTGGCACGTCGCCTGCATGAAAGCTGGCCACGCTGGTCTGAATCTTGTCCGTGTCGAAACGAACGGGCACATCAAACTCAAAACCTGCCGTGATATCGACATCCTCTGGTGGAGCGATCGTGAACATGACCCGGCCGCGTGCCAGATCGACCTCGAAATCCACGCCTTCGCGCATTTCATCCTGCTCAAGTCCAAGCTTGACGGTTCCCAGCACCGGTTTGATGATCGGGCGGACGTATTTAAACCCACCAGAGCTGTAGGTTTTTACCAATTGGAATTCGGTCGTCTTGCCATCGCCCTGCGCAATCACTTGATCGGCCTTATCCACTTCGGCCGTTGCTGCGCCGGATTTGAAATCCGACCAGTCCTTCCACCGGAACCCAAACATCTGCCCCTGTCGCGCCTCAAAAAACGAGATCAGCGTTTCTATATCGTCCAGCGAGCGCATCCCAAGCCCGGCATCATATCGCCGCCGAGAATGCGCCCAGGGTGTGTTGCGTTCCTCGAACCCGTTGGCCAGCGCCACGATATCCGTGCGCCGCTCGGGGCCACCCACCGAACCAAAGCTCAGGCTGGCGGGAAATCTCACCTCGTGGAAATTCATGACATTCTCCCTCGTGTTACCTGTTGCGATTGCCGCGCCCCAACGCGCGGCTCATCTGGGCCGCGATCTGGCTCTGACTTCGGCGGAAGCCTTGCACGTCCGGGGTCGTTATATTCATGACGACGTTAACAGCACGCCCGCCACCCGAGTTGCGAACGCCCAGCTTGCCGTCCGGACCACGGGCCAGAGGCATGATCGCTTCGGGCCCAGCCTCGCCCATCAACCCGGTGGCGCCGCGCATCGGAAACATGGTCGGACCGCTCACAACGCCGCCATTGGCAAAAGGCATCACCCGCCCCTGCGAAAAGCTGCCGCCATCAGCGAATGGCAAAAGACCCTGCACCAGACCGCCTACCGTACCCGCTAACATCCCGCCAAAATGGTCCGTTACTGGCTTGATCGCCGCCGAGTAAGCCGTTCGGATCATCGAGTTCTTCAGTACATCCAGGGCATCCGACAAATTCATGCCATCCAAAACCACTCCATCGAGAGCCTTGCGCAAACCGCTGGACATACCGCGTTCCAGCGTGGCGACATCCTTACCGGTTTCTTCAAACGCCGCGCTGATCCGCTTCATCTGTCCGTCAAAGGCCGCCGCCATTGACGCCGCATCGCTCAGCGAGTCGCCTAGCGCTTCGCCGCGCTCCTGCAGGTCCTCCAGACCTTCACGCTCAGTCATCACGCTCTCCTATTGTTTTGTCCGGGTAGGCCGCCAAAAGCGCGTCCAACCCCGCCCGGTTCATCGAGGGCATCCCTGCGCCCTGCCCAAGCATCAGTCGCAGTTCAGCCGGTGTCAGACGCCAGAACTGATCCGGCGCCAGACAGAGACCGGTCATCCCGGCGCGCATCAGGGCGGGCCAGTCAAAGCCACTCATGCCTGACCGGGGACCATGAAGGCGCGCGCCAGCAACTCGGCGGCTGCCCGCGCACCGGCCATCGGGCCGCCCTCGATCTCGGCGCTCAGCAGGTCGGCGCGGTTCACATCAGCGCCGCCACCACGCAACCCGGCCACGATCAATGCCAATACATCGCCGCTGGAATAGGCCCCGCCTTCGAACCGTTGCACCAGTTCTACCAGGGAACTTGTGCCCAGTTCCTGCTCCAACTCCGCCAATGCACCCAGCGTCAGCTTGAGTACTCGCTGCTCTCCATCGATGGCCAAAGCCACCTCGCCCGTCCACGGATTGGCCATCGGATTTACAGTGCCGTGAAGGTCAGAGCACCGGCGCTTGCCAGGCTCATTTCATAGGTCGCCTCACCATTGTGCGAACCGGCGTACTCGATACCGGTCACCTGAAACGGCCCCTCGACGATACCGAAATCGGGGATGATTACCTGAAAACCCGGCGTCTCTCCGTCAAAGAACAATTGCCGCGCGCGTTCATCCGTGCCCGCATCCTTGAACACGCCCGAGCCGGAAATCGACGCCGATTTGACACCCGCCCCCGACAGCAGCTCGCGCCAGCCGCCCTGGCTTTCCAGACTTGTGACATCCACGCTTTCCGCGTTGAAACTGACCCGCGTAGCGCGCAGCCCCGCGATGGTTTCGAACAGGCCTGAGCCGTTCATATCCACTTTGACCAACAGGTCCTTGCCGTTCTGGGCACCCATATGCTCTCTCCGTTGATTAATTAATCGTCTTCCACGCGGGCGCGGAATCTCAGGTCGATCTGGCGGATCGCTCCTCCGGTCCCGGTGCGCCGCGCCGAGGCGCGCTCGAACCACAGCCCCACCAGGCGTCCGCGATCGAGACTGGGCGTAGCACCATCCAGCGCGTCACACACCGCGCCTGCCAGCGCTTTGGCAGCCCCAAATCCCGCGGCTTCGGAAACAACCGAAACTGAAAACCGGTGCACTGCGCCTACGCCCGACCTGTCAGAAGCATCACGCACGTCTTCCGGCCCCAGGGTCACGTAGGTCTGTGGCACAGAGCCAGCTGGCACCGCGTCGTAAATTGCGCCTCCCGACAAGGCACTGACCTGCTTATCCTCTGAAATCTGCTTGAACACCGCCGCCTGCAGGGCGGCCGAGACACCATAGCTCATGCGGCCACCTCCTCATCCGCGAAACAGGTCAGGTACTGGCCACTCGAGTCACGCTCGGCGACGGCGCGGATGACAAAGCGGCGCGTGCCCTCTGCAAAGCGCTGATCCGGCGATGGTCGCATGGTCGATCCTGTGGGGGCACCTCGGACCACGATGCGATAGCCAACCCGCGATACGGGAATGCCTGCCACATGCCGCTCAGAACCGCTGCGTGCGGTCACCTCGGCCCATACAGTGCCCAGCGTCGCCCAGGTCTCGGTGTATCCACCTGACCCATCCGCAACGCGCACCGGCGCTTCCAGCACAAGCTTTCGATTCAGTCGCGGCTTCTTCATTGCATCACTCCAGCGCCAAACCGAACCGTGCGATAACGCTGGATCAGGCTGGTGACGCCAAAGGGCATACATCCCGCACCCAGAGCAGTCTCATCGCGGTATTCGTAGTAATGCGCAGCCAGCAGTAGAACCGCCTGCCCCAGATCAGCAGGCAACCCGCCCCAGTCCACAGCCATTCCTGCAGTGAAGACGATCTTCACCGATCCACCGGTCCTGATCGCTGGCAATACCGATCCCACAGGCCGCAGCCGAGGACGCTGACTGTCGTGTTCCAGCCGATACGTCGAGGTTTTCGCCGCAGTTTCGGCTCCAGCGGCGTCCGTCAGCGTCACCGCATCAACGTAGCCCACCGGCGCCACCGGCAGAACCTCACCCGCCGGATCACGCCAGCCATTCACGCTCCACGAGAAATCCCGCTCTATCAACACTTTGCCGGTGCGCGCCTCTATCGCTGCAATCGCCGCGCGCAGAAATCCCTTCAACACCTCGTCCTGCACACTGCCTTCGGCAAACCCTGTGCCCAGCCGCAGGTGCGCCTTGAACTGATCCACCGGCAACGCCGCATCCGCGATGGCGGTTTCTTCGATCAACATCATCTATTCACTCCGCAATCTCGGACCCCTCCGGGGCCACTTGAGGAAAATGACGGGCACGTGCCGCCCCACGTTGCTCGGACGGAGGGGAGCAGCTAGACAACGCAGGGGATCTCACCCCGGCCCGTACCCGCCGCCCGAGGGGCGCAAAGCCCCCCGGATCCGTCACCGTTTAGGCGGTGCCGAATTTCACCAATTTGATCGCGGCAAAGTCGCTCACGTCGCCGCCAACACGTTTGGTTGCGTAGAACAGGACATGAGGCTTGGCGCTGAAGGGATCGCGCAGAACGCGGAGATCAGGACGCTCGGCGATGGTGTAGCCCGCCTGGAAGTCCCCAAAAGCAATCGAGAAACTGTCGGTGCCGGCGTCCGGCATATCCTCGGCAATCAGCACCGGATAGCCCATCAGGCGTGCAGGCTCACCCGCGGCCAAACCGTCCGACCACAGGAAGCGGCCGTCACTGTCCTTCAGCTTGCGGATCAGGCCGGCGGTCTTCGAGTTCATCACGAATGTCCCGTTGACGCGGTACTGCGCGCCCAGCGCGTAGACCACATCGACAATCGCGTCCGCGTCGATGCCGCCCGCCGTGCCGGTCGGGACATAACCGATATTGCCCCAGGTCCAGACATCATTGTCGACCTTGCCGTGGTCCAAAATGCCCTTCGGCTTTTCCGAGCCATCGCCGCTAATGAACGCCGCCGCCTCGGCACGGGCGAACTTGTCTGCGATCCGCCCGGCCAGCCAGCCTTCGACATCAAATGCGCTGTCATCCAACAACCGCTGCGAAGCCTTGGGCAGCGCGCTCAGCTCGTGCAGCGCGATGGAAATTCGGTCAATCGAAGGCGTCGCTGTTTCGGTCGCGGCCGAGGTCTCATCCGCCCAACCCGCACCTACATCGGTATGGTCGATCAGCACATCAAACGAGTTCGCCTCGACATTCACCACTGATGCAATCGAGCGGATCGAAGCAGTGGATTTCAGCACGGATTTGATCATCTCGGCAGTCTGCGGATCAACCAGATACCCGCCGTCGCTGTTGACTGCACCGGAAAGCGATTTGGCCTCCATTTCCAGCCCGCGCAGCCCATCATCGTCACCCGAACGCACATAAGCGTCAAAGGCCTTCTGGTGCGGTGCGCCGTCTTCGATCGAGGTCGAAAGGTGCGGACGCGCCGCGATGGTTGATTTACGATCCAGCATAGTCAGTCGCTCTTCTGTCTGTTGCAGTTTAGTATTAACTTCAGCCTTCAGGCCCCTAAATTCATTCACGAAGCCAGCCATCGCCTGCTTCACCTCCTGAACCAGGGGCGCACCCTCTACGGTCAAGGCCGGGGTATCGGTCTTGCTCATCAGCACTTCCTTTTTGGGTGGGTTTGAGGCGCGCTAGATTCGCGCCAGCTCCTGCCGGGCGTGATCGAACACCTCGGCAATACTGCGCCAGGTGTTATCGGCCTCGGGGTCCGCCCCCTTCGCCGCAACCCGCGCACTGGAAAGCATCGGAAAGGTCACCAAAGACACCTCCCACAGCTCCAGTTCGGTCAAGAGCCGCTGGCCCTTTTCATTCTTCACGGCACGCTTGGTGCGGTAACCAATCGACAACCCGTCAATTGCGCCGGCTCGGATCAGTTCCGCAGCCTCACGACCTTGCTGTGTGCTCTCCAGCAGCCGGCCCTTGACCCACAGACCGCGCTCATCCTCGCGCACCTCATCCCAGACACCGATGGGTTGTGCCGGATCATGTTGCCACAGCATCTTGACTCGCTGACCAACCGCTTTCAGACCTTCCAGCGATCCGCGATAGGCCCCTTTCTGCACCACATCACTGCCATGGTCGACCTGACCGAACAGACTGGCATAGCCTTCTATCACCGCGTCTTCGGATACGGACAGCCCGTCACCAAGCCGCGCAAACTTGTGCTCTAAGTCCATAAACTTCTCCATGTAACCCGCTGAACTCATGGTGTTACCGTAAGAAATGATTGAAACGCCTGCGCCAAAATCACTGCGGCCACACCGTAGACCGTCAACCATAGTCGCCGCTCCAGCCGCTCCATCATCTCTTCGATCTGATCCAACCGTCGGCACAGATGCGCATGCTGAATCTCGGCCACCCTCTCATGCGCGGCCAGACGCAGGCCCGGCGCGCATTCGAACGGCGGATACCCTTCAGCCATCCGCGTTATCTGCCAGCGCTGGCAGCCCAAGCAACGAACGCTTTTCAGCCTCTGTCAGGAATTCTGCCTGGCTGACCCGCGCCCATTGCGCGTCGCGTTCGGCGGCCAGTGCAGGCACCTGATCCAGATCGGGCTTCAGAACCATCTCTTCACCTGTGAAACCCGAAAGCCATTCGGACACCGCCGCCGCCACCCGCGTCACCAGGGGCAGAACGGTCAGGCGATAGAACGCCCGGTTGGCCTCCTGATAGTTCGAATAAGTCGCATCGCCTTGTATCCCCAGCAGCATCGGTGGGACCCCAAAGGCCAGCGCGATCTCGCGGGCGGCGGCTTCCTTGGTCTTTTGAAACTCCATGTCCGAGGGCGAGAAACCCATCGGCTTCCAATCCAATCCCCCTTCCAGAACCATTGGCCGCCCGGCATTACGTGCACCGCGATAGTTCTGCTCGATCTCATCTGACAGGCGGCGGAACTGGTCCTCGGCCATCACGCCATGCCCGTCACCGCCCTTCCAAACCAGCGCTCCCGAAGGCCGCGCCGCATTGTCCAGCAGCGATTTCGACCACCGGGACGCGCTGTTATGCACGTCAATCGCCATCGCCGCCGCCTGCATGGGCGAGAATCCGTAATGGTCATCCTGGGGGTGGAACGATTTGATATGGCAGATGTTTTCCGCCGCGAACCGGTGCTTCTTTCCACCCACCGCGTAATCATAGGCCTTGGGCCAACCATCCGCCCCCGGCACCACACTCATCCGGTCCGAGCGCAACACGTGCAGCTCAACCGGCAACCCTTCATCGGCCTGCACAGCCTCGACATAGGCATTTCCCGACAGCAGCAACTGCCCGAACAGAGCTTCCATCAACTCCGCCCGCCCCTGCGCCGCATTCGGACGACGCATCAGCGACAGGATCGGATGAGTATCATACCGCTGCGCCTGATCCTGCAACACCAGAGGCAGAGCCGCCGCCGCCTCAGCAATCAGTTTGACCGAGCGAAACCCCACCGGGTTCCCGGAAAACCCCGTCCGCGTCAGCGACACCGCATCCCTAGGGCTCCACGCCACGCGCCCGCCCGTCTGCCACGCTACCACAGGCCCCGCCGCGCTCGCCTTCGCCTCGGGTGCCGCCTCAGCCGATCCACGACGCAAGAAATCGAATACCATCTGTGCTCCTTTCTGCCGCCGCTCTGCCCGGCTTGTTGAAAGGAGTTATGACAGAAAGAAGTTTAGCGCTTGGGAACGGGGCGTACGGGGGGTGGGCAACACGTCAGAGAAAAAATTCTGCGATAGGCGGACGTTCGGAGGGCGACCCCAACTCGACAAAAACCGGGCGCTCTTTCAAAGATACAGCTACTCAATTTCATTCTGTTCGTTAGATACTACATCCAATATGGCGTTATAACGGTATCATGGGGATCGTAGACCACAGCTGTTTCATCAAACACTTTCCAAGGCGTATTCGGCTTACGCCCGGGCTGACCGCTTAGAAGAATTTTCGGCTCAAAGTCTCTTGCATCGGTCTCATTAACAATAGAGTACTTTCTTGCAGATAACTCTGCTCGAGAAAAATCACCTCTCCGAAGTCGATCAATAGCTAAATTGAAGGCATCCCGTTCGCGGTCAGGCCCATCAGAGTCAGGCGCATATCTATATTGCCCACTACCAGAGTAAACCGGGTAGACCTTTCCGCCATTTCTCTCCGTATTCCAACCAAATACCTCTAACAAAAGCATTGCAGTCGCCCTATCCACTTCTGGCTGCTCTATCACCCATATAGCGAGCGGATACACCACGCCTGTGTCAGGGTTCATTTGCGTTAAGCATAAGTGCCAGAGGTCTGGGTCCCGTTCTTTGCGAAAAAGTTCCAACAGGGCATCGCTACCTTCGGCTTCAAAGCCGATAGGAAGACCTGACAGCGAGGGAGTAGTAGAAGCAGCGGTCACAATTCGCTCCTATGCATGAAAAACCTTTGAGCATTTGCAACTTATTCGAGAACACAGTCAATGTTCTCTATTCGCTGCGGTTACAAACTCCGCACCCTAGGCCGCCGATACGCCCCAGCAGGCCCCACAACCAACTCATGCAGCGCCCAGACCAGCGCGTCGACCCTGTCGGGCGAGCCCTGCCCCTCGAACCCGCGCGCGGTCATCTGGCACATCTGCTCCTCCAGCGCGACCAGCCCCGCCACATGGCACACCCGCCCCTGTTCGTACAGCGCCGCCACAGGCTCGGCCCGCGCGACCTTGCCGCGTGAGGCACGCACCGCGCGGAAGGGCACCAAAGGGTCCACCTGCCGCACGACCTCTTCCACCAGTTGTCCGCCCTGATTGACCTCGGCCACCAGCCGCTCGGCCCCGAACTCGTCCATCGCGTCAATCGCCGCCTGCGCCCAGCCCGCCGGGCCAACGCCCTGCACCGTCCGGTCGGCCAGCACGAACGCCCGCCACTCCTCGGGTGGCCCTTGTAGCTGCGCGCCCACAACCACGATCCCGCAGGCATCTGCGTCGGACCCCGCCGTTACCGCTGGGTCCAGCGCCACCACGACGCGGTCCAACTCAGGAACATGATCCACCCGAGCCGCGTCCAGCATCGAACCGGTCCACAACGCGCCCTCGGCATCCGACAAAAGCATCCCGTCCAATTCCTGCCGCCCCAGCCGCGTGCCTGCATAACGCGAGTGCACCTCGTCCAGAAACGACGCCGCCAGGTTGGCCCGGTTCGCCTCGGTTGGCGCATGGGTCTGCACGGTGGACGGAGATGCCAGCAATTCCTTCAAAACCTTCACATTGCGCGGCGTCGTGGTCACACAGACCCGAGGCCGATCGCCCAACCGCAACGCAAATTGCAACATATCCCAGGTCTCGCCTGCCTTCTTCCACTTGGCCAGTTCGTCCACCCAGGCCGCATCAAACTGCGGACCCCGCAGCCCCTCAGGGTCATACGCCGAAAACGCCTGCGCCTCGGCCCCGTTGGGCCAGATCAGCCTGCGTTCCGATGCCTTCCACTGCGGCCGTCGATCCGGTGGCGAACACTGCAATATGCCGCTATCGCCAAAGATCATCACATCGCGCACCTGATCAAAAGTCTCACCGACCAAGGCCACCCGACAAGCTTCTCCTCGATCCAACGGCTTTGCCCCCTCAACCATCGATCGCACCCACTCGGACCCTGCGCGTGTCTTGCCTGCGCCGCGCCCGCCCAAGATCACCCAGGACCGCCAGTCGCCTTCGGGCGGCAGTTGGTGCGGCAACGCCCAGAACTCGAACAGGAAAGGGAGGGCGCACAGCCCCCCCTCCCCGATCTCACTCAGAAATCTCTCCCGAACCGCAGCAGGCGCGGAGGCGAGCCAGCCTGCACCCGACTTCAAATCGAGCGCGCTCAAGGTCGAGCGCATACCCCCCTTGGGCAATTCCGGCTTGTCTGTGATGTTGTTCGACAAAGCTTGTCTCCACTTTCTGACAGGTTCGGATCAGCCCCTCTAGCTGCCCGAGTTGCTTGGCTGAACCAGCAAGATCTGCATCCTCCCCGGTTCCGATTTGCCTGCGCAGTTCTTCCGCTGCCTGGCGCAAACCGCGAATGGATGTCTCAAGCGACTGCAAAAGTTCCGCCGTCTGGGACATCCTCTCTTCCGGGGTAATCAAAGTCATGTTTGCCTGTGACCTCATGCGTGAGTTTTTCCGCACGAGAGAAACGAAAAACGGCCACCGGGTCTCCCCGGGGCCGTTGCCCACTTCTTCTAGCATGACACACTTAGTACGCGAAAAAGCGCGCAAAGTCAATGCTTTGCGCAACATGGTCGCAACAGGCACCGTTCAAAAACTCCTATGAATTTCTTAACGGAGCCACTGCCCTGACTGGCATCACGCCTTTAAAACGGGTCTCAGGCCGCGTCAGAAACAGCCGGAAGGCTCCATCGAAAGCCGACCAATTCTTCACTTCTGACCCACAGCGCCGCTTGCTTTTCGCGATCCAGCGCATGATCCATGACCTTGGCATCGCTCACCGGCCCGCGCGCCTCGTGCATCTTTTGCGGCCCGTAATAGGCACCAGCTTTGGCTTCGGTTCCTGCCGCCGCCAGAACCGTCGGGGTCGCACCGGCCTCGGGACTTTGCGCCATCAGTTTGTTGGTCAATGCCATGAGACCCTTCAGAACACCCTTGGGTCCTGTGCTTTGCAGGTTTGTCTGGGTGTATCCCGGGTGGCAAGCTATACAGGATGCCTTGCTGCCCGGGGTATTGAGGCGGCGATCTAACTCGAAAGCGAACATCAGGTTTGCCAGTTTACTCTGGGCATAGGCTTTGGTCGGCGAGTAATTCCTGTCTGACATAAGATCATCCAGATCCAGCGGTCTAAACTTGTGAGCCATGCTCGACAAGACAACAACACGACCCTCAGCCGCCTCAACCAAATCCAGTAAAAGTCCGGTCCACAGGAAATGACCCAAATGGTTGGCCCCCATTTGCAGGTCAAAACCGTCTACTGTCTTTGTCTGCGGCGTCATCATAATGCCGGCATTGTTGATCAGCGCATCAATCTTGCTGTAGCGGCCGCGCAGTTCTTTGGCAGCACTACGAACTGAAGACAGATCTGACAGGTCCATCAAGATCAGATCCAATTTGCCTTTGACACGTGCCGAAAGCTTGCGTTGCGCAGCTTCACCTTTTTCGCGCGACCGGCATACCATGACGATGTTTCCGCCCTTTTCGCCAAGCATCCGCGCAGCTTCAAATCCGATGCCCGAATTCGCCCCCGTAATCACGAAGGTCCCGCCGGTCAGATCGGGCAGTTGCGCGTGCGTCCAATTCGCAAATCCGGAATCGCTGATTTTCTGTTCCATAGTTCAATCCTGAGGTAAGGCTTGTTGGAGGTAACCCGGTCGTGTACCATGTTTACAATTTGGACCCAAAATGTTAAATACGAAAATGCCCAACGATAGCAACGCCCTGAATGTTCTGACACTTTTTGCCAATTACGGGTTTCGCAAGGCATCGATGAGTGAAATCGCAACCGCCGCAGGGCTGTCTCGACAGTCGATCTACAACCAGTTTGGCTCAAAAGAGGCGGTTCTTGATTGGGCGGTGACCAGTTTCCTTGACGCGATTATCGACGATGCCCTTCACTGCCTCGAAACGATGGACGGCTCTGCATCCCAAACCCTTGTATCAGCCTATCAGGCTTGGATCGGTGATCACCTTCCCTTGATGCGCGGAACACCGCATGGGTCCGAGCTTCTGGACCAAACGAAATCTGCCGCCGAAAGATCAGCGCGCGACTATGAGGGGGAGTTCACCCGAGCGGTCGAGTGGTTCCTTTTGGCCCAAGGTATGGCACCCTCTGAAGAAGCGGCCAAGGATGCGGCTTATGTGCTCAACCTCGCCTCAAAGGGATTGCTGCTCAAGGTCGGCACACCGGAAAACTATGCTCAAAGTCTGAAACGCGTGATCGGCGTTCTGTTTCGCTGAATACATTGCAATCCTTAGAGCCGCTTGACATTTGACGTCTAAACTTGCATCTGCCCCGGATTACAGCGCCATTGCGTGAGCTTTCGCGGATAAGACCGCCCCAACAGTGCGCTAAACATTTCCCAGTTCCCCATCACGCAGGGTTCTTGATGCGACGGCCGGATGCCACAGGACTCGCCTGTGCAACCCGAGGCTTCGTAAAAACCCTGCCGGTCTCGCAGTTTGCGGGATCAAACACTATTGTCCGTGGTTGACCTTTCGCCATGGGCCGCAAAGGAATGACACTTGTTCGACTTCGACATGCTGGGCCTCGCCCCGGCCCTGAATGAAGCGCTGGAACGCGCCAACTTCACCCAACCGACTCCGATTCAGAACCAGGCGATCCCGTTGGCGCTAAAAGGCCACGATATCCTCGGGCTGGCCCAAACCGGCACCGGCAAGACACTGGCCTTTGGCCTGCCGCTGATCGACCACCTGCTGGCCCAGCCCGGCAGACCAGCCCCCAAAACGGCCAAAGCGCTGATCCTCGCCCCCACACGCGAACTGGTCAACCAGATCGCCGAAAGCCTGCGCAACCTGACACAGAAATCCAAGCTGCGCGTCGCCACCGTTGTTGGGGGGCAGTCCATCGGAAAACAGATCTCATTTCTGTCCCGCGGGACCGATATTCTGGTCGCCACTCCCGGTCGTCTGATCGACCTGATGGAACGTGAGGCGGTAGACCTCAGCCAAGTGCGCCATCTGGTTCTGGACGAAGCGGATCAGATGCTTGACATGGGTTTCATTCACGCGCTCCGCAAAATTGCGCCCAAGCTGGGAACCCCGCGCCAAACCATGCTGTTTTCGGCCACGATGCCGAAACAGATGGAAGAGATCAGCCAGGCCTATCTGACGAACCCCCACCGGGTGCAGGTTTCACCTCCGGGCAAGGCGGCCGACAAAATCGCTCAGTCGGTGCACTTCCTCAGCCGGGCTGAGAAGCCTGTGAAACTGCGCGAAATCCTGTCGGCGGACATGGGTGCTCTGACTTTGGTCTTTGCACGTACCAAACACGGTGCGGAACGCCTGATGAAAGACCTCGTCAAAGACGGCTTCAACGCCGCCTCCATTCACGGAAACAAAAGTCAGGGGCAACGTGACCGCGCCATCAAAGCGTTTCGCACCGGAGAGATCAACGTACTGGTCGCCACCGATGTCGCCGCGCGCGGCATCGACATTCCGGGTGTCGCTTATGTGATCAACTATGACCTGCCCGAGGTGCCGGACAATTATGTTCACCGTATCGGCCGAACGGCCCGTGCCGGTCGCGAGGGCGAAGGGATTGCGTTCTGCGCCCCCGATGAGCTGGATCAGTTCCGTCAGATTCAGAAACTGATGAAAATCGAAATCCCTGTCGCGAGCGGCACGATGCCCGAAGTTGCAGAACCCAAAAAGTCCCGCGGACGCGGCGGTTTCCGGGGCCGCGGCATCAAACCCAAAGCTGCGAACACGGCGTCCAAGCCTGCGCCTTCCAAGCGTCGCCGGCCGCGTCGACGCCCCGCTGCCTAAGCCAAAGCATGGAGCCACGTTTGCGGCCAAGCCTCTTACCGGGAGTGTCGCAAAGCCTGAACAACCCAAGGCGCAGCGGGCTCTAACAAGAAAAACACCCTCGCAAATATCTGCGAGGGTGTTTTGGTTTAAAGCTTTGACTATGTAGAAGAACAGGAGGATAGGATTGGCTGGTGCGGACGTAATGTTGGTCAGATCATTTCATGGTCGGCATATCTGAAAGGTCCAAATAGACTGACTGCAGGTCCTCAGAAAACCAAGCGGGAGTTACTTTCAGGTTTTCCGTGGTTGGTCCTGCTTTCGGGCGCCCCCACATATCGAAGTGCACGGCCTGGCAAGGATCAAGAAAGCCGTCGTAATCGCCGACCTTCGGATGTACAATGCACCCATATCCGCCGACGTTTATGGGGCTAGCAATGAACCATTCTAAACGATTGTAAGCTTCCGGCCCTATCTCAAACGCAAACGTTCCGTCGTTCAGCACATTCAACCATTCTTCCTTTGAAACGTCTGGATCAATCTGTGCCATCGCAGCCGCAATTTCTGTGATATCTCGACGCCACAACACAATTGGTTTTTCGTCAAGACGCAGAGTCCTGACATCGCCGGGCTTCCAGTTTTCCAGCCAAACAGAGTGTACATCGTTTCGATAACGTGCTTCGACATCAGCAGTTGGTTTCATACTAGCTGATAGGAAAAATATCCCCGAGCCGACCACAAACACAGAAAACGCCGCTGTGACGTAATAAAGAAGGACTCCGCGCTGTTTCATTGGCCACCTGCACTATTGGCCCAATCAGTTGCCAAGATCAAAATGGAACCTTCACTGAAATGACTTACTCAGCCATTGATTTCCGAAGAAAGCAATTTTCATCACGGTTAGTAATCTCTGAATTAAAATTCAAGACCGTGGCTTTGGACTCGAACCTGACATGAAGGAGCCGCCGATCTCGCAACCGCTGTCGCGTGATCAGCAACTCGTCTGGCTAAAGGCTTGGTTTCCGGCGCGGCCTTATTTAGTTGCCTGAACTTTGCCGCTCGGCCTCAATCTCACGCCACTTGGCAACGTTGCGATTGTGTTCCTGCAGAGTTTCCGCAAACGCGTGACCGCCCGTTCCATCCGCAACGAAGAAGACGAAATTGGTGTCTTCGGGCGCGACGGCTGCCTCAAGGCTGGCCAGTCCGGGGTTTGCAATCGGTGTCGGTGGCAACCCATCGATCACGTAGGTATTCCAAGGCGTTGCCCGACGCAGCTCACTACGACGCAGACCGCGACCCAGCGTACCCTGCCCCTTGGTGACGCCGTAGATGACCGTTGGGTCCGTTTGCAGCTTCATCCCCTGTTCAAGGCGGTTCACAAAGACACTGGCAACCTGACCGCGCTCATGTGGAACACCGGTTTCCTTCTCGATGATAGAAGCGAGGATCAGCATCTCTTCTGGGCTGCTGATAGGCAAATCTTCTTGACGGCCTTCCCAAACAGCGTTGATGCGCAGTTGTTGTTTGTCCTGCATCGCCTGCAAAATGGCCGCCCGGTCAGCGCCGGGGGCCAGTTCGTAGCTGTCGGGTGCCAACATGCCCTCGGCCGGAATTTCCCCGATTTCGCCGGTCAGAGTGTCAATTCCTTTGAGCCCCTCAACCACCTGCCAGGACGTCACGCCCTCAGCAACCGAAACGCGATACCGGGTGTCGGCATCGCCTCGCTTTTCTGTGTACTCGGCGGGAATGTCCTCGTCAGTTGCATCAAACGAAGCGATTTCGACAAAGTCCAGCGTTGCAGGGTCCAGTTCGCGCACGCGCGTCTGAATCCGGGTGACGCCGATACGATACTCGATCTCGGAGCCACAGGTGCTGGCACCGCTGCTGGTGATTTCGTCGATGATCTGCTCCATCGACGCGCCTTCGCGCACCAGAAAGCTGCCGGCCTTCAGTTGCTGGGCTTTGTCGGTGTAGTCCGCCGCCATCCGGAAGATCGTCGCATTGCTGATGGCACCTTGATCTTCCAGTTCGCGACTCACCTTTGTCATGTTCGAACCGCTTTTGACCTGCAGGCACATGGCGGTTTCCAGTGGGCCCTCGACCTTATATTGCGACTGGCCCCACAGGATCAGCCCCCCCATCAGGAACAGGCCGACGATCAGCAGAGTCAACGCGTTCGAAGCAAGAGCCCGGAACATTTAGCTGACCTTTCCGAAGATCACGCTGGCGTTGGTGCCGCCAAAGCCGAACGAGTTCGACAGCGCCACGTTGATTTCCCGCTCGCGTTTTGCGTTCGGTGCCAGATCAATCGGCGTCTCAACCGCCGGATTGTCCAGGTTGATCGTAGGCGGAGCAACCTGATCGCGGATCGCGAGGATCGAGAAGATCGCCTCAATCGCGCCAGCCGCACCCAACAGGTGGCCGGTGGCCGATTTGGTCGAGGTCATGGTCGCCTTGCTGGCGTGATCGCCCAGCAGGCGCTCAACCGCACCCAGCTCGATCGTGTCGGCCATGGTCGAGGTACCATGCGCGTTGATATAGTCCAGATCTTTCGGCTCCAGCCCGGCGCTGCGCAGCGCGGCTTTCATCGAACGTTCTGCACCGTCACCATCTTCAGACGGGGCGGTGATGTGATAGGCGTCACCGGACATACCGTAGCCCAGCACTTCCGCATAGATCTTCGCGCCACGTGCTTTAGCATGCTCGTATTCTTCCAGAACCACGATGCCTGCGCCCTCGCCCATGACGAATCCGTCACGATCCACATCGTATGGCCGGCTCGCTTTCTTCGGATCGTCCGCGTATTTGGTCGACAGCGCCTTGCATGCGTTGAAACCGGCAATACCGATTTCGCAGATGCAACCTTCGCCGCCGCCTGCAACCATGACGTCCGCGTCACCTGCGCGAATGATGCGGCTCGCGTCGCCAATGGCGTGCGCGCCGGTGGAGCAAGCAGTCACGACCGAGTGGTTCGGCCCCTTGAAGCCATGACGGATCGAGACCTGGCCAGATGCCAGGTTGATCAGAGCCCCGGGAATAAAGAACGGCGACACGCGGCGCGGACCTTTGTCGCGGATCAGGTTCGCTGTTTCAGCGATAGAGCCCAGCCCGCCAATACCGGAACCAATCAAAACGCCTGTGCGCAGGCGGTCCTCTTCACCCTCAGGCAGCCAGTTGGCGTCCTGACAGGCCATGTCGGCGGCCGCGATGGAATAGAGAATGAAGTCTTCGATCTTGCGCTGCTCTTTCGGCGGCAGCCAGTCATCGGGGTTGAATGTCCCGTTGGTGCCATCGCCGCGCGGAACTTCGCAGGCATAGGTCGTGGTGACACCGCTTGCTTCGGCATCAAACTGCGTGATCGGGCCCGCGCCGGATTCTCCATCCAGCAGCCGCGACCAAGATTCCTCGACCCCGCTGGCCAAAGGAGTGACCAATCCCAGACCGGTTACAACGACTCTGCGCATGAAATGCCTCTTGCCTGCTTCCTATTTGAGAACCGCTCATACCCCGGCCCGGGGTCCGGGGGCAAGAGCAACGGCACATTCCGCACCGGCACCATTTCGCCGGAAGTTCCGGCAGGAAGCTATGTGCCGGAACGAACTGCCCCGCCCCTTCCCTGAAAAGAATGAGGCGGGGCTTGTAGAATTGACGTGGTATTACTGGAATTCGGCGATCGGTTCGTGCGCTTGCGCGGCGACTTCCAACGCGTCCGACAAATCGATCGTCTTACGGAACAACGCCCGCCCGACCAATGCACCCGAAATGTTATGAACATACGCCAGGCGCGAGATATCATCGACGGTGCGAACAACACCGCTGGCGATAACCGGGGTACGTGATGCTTCTGCAATACCAGAGATCAGACCCAGCTGCGCGTCAACATCTTCAATATCACTGTCGATGTCAGTCACCAGAATTGCCGCGAACGGCGTGCCTTCGAAGGCTTCGATGAAAGCTTCGGGTGTAAACGCACTCTGGCTGCGCCAGCCTTCTGTCATGACCTGGCCCTGCCAAACATCCACGGCCAGAACGATCTGGTCCGGGTACAGCTTGGCCAGTTCCTTGACCAGGTTTGGATCCCAAGCGGCCAGCGTTCCGATCACAATCCGACCCGCGCCCTTGTCGATCCAGTGTTCAACCTGTTCCCTTGTCCGCATACCGCCGGCCAGTTGCACCGACATTTCGGAAGTGCGGATAATTTCTTCGACCAACGCGGCGTTGGCATCGCTGCCTTCGATCGCGTCAAAATCCGTCAGGTGCATCCACGTGGCCCCGGCGGCAGACCAGCTGCGTGCCGTTTCCGTCGGATTCACATGCCAGATCATCGCTTCGTCCAGACGGCCCTTGTCCAGTGTGACACACCGGCCGTTCTGCAATTCCATCGTGGGGTAAATCCTCATGAGCTTGCTCCTCCGCTCAATCGCTCTGCAAATCCAGAGTACCATACACGCGGAAGATCAGCCCGATGTTACCAAGATCGGCAAACTACGGCCGGTTTGCGGCATCCCGAAGTCTCAAAGTGTCAGTGACGGGCGGGTGGCCCGTTGCGGCGGAAAAGTGTCACCTCACTGCCGTTGAAATCGCATTCGCGCATGGGAACATACCCAAGCTTTCCAGCCAACTTTTGCGAGGCCTCGTTCGCCGAATTTACCATTGCAACCAATGGGCCGGGCATAATTCGGTCAAACCAGTCGTGCGCGGCCTGCGCGGCCTCGAACCCCAGCCCCTGCCCCTGCGCCTCGGGAACCAAAATCCATCCGGCCTCGGGGAAACTGTCGAAATCTTCACCGATTGAACGGTTACCGTAGAAAAAACCGGCCTGACCGATCATTTGCCGATTCGATTGCTGAACCACGGCCCATTGACCGAACCCAGCCATCTGCCAGTGCCCCGCATTGCGAAGAAAAGAATCCCACGCCTCACCACGAGAACGCGGTATGCCACCGATATGCCGCACAATACACGGGTTCCGCCAAATCTCGGCGAACCGGTTGAAATCCTCTGGCCGCATGGCGCACAGCGTCAGGCGTGCCGTGTTTATCATCGGGGTGGATCGTATCATGCCCTGCCCGCTCAGAAATTTAAGCCTCACATAAATGGTTGCGAACGAATGCCGCAGCTTGCAAGCCTGAATTTCTAACGGACAATAAAAAACGGCGCCTCCGTTGCCCGGAAGCGCCGCTTTTTAACGTTTTCGAAGCTCTTAGGAGGCTTCCGAGATGAATTTGACGGCGTCGCCAAATGTCTGGATGGTCTCGGCTGCGTCATCAGGGATCTCGATTCCGAATTCTTCTTCGAAGGCCATAACCAGCTCAACAGTATCCAGGCTGTCTGCGCCCAGATCGTCGATGAATGACGCGTTTTCGGTCACTTTGTCTTCTTCAACACCCAGGTGCTCAACAACGATCTTTTTTACGCGATCTGCGACGTCGCTCATGTCTATTCCTCATTCCGTTTTCAGGGCCTAGTGCCCGGTTCTGCCCTTGCCCGCTCAGGCTGGCTTTGATTTGCCCGGTGCGGGCGGTTGGCTCCCGGATGACCGGGAAAGTAGAAGGCCGACCGTTTGGTCGACCTCAGCATTTATGCGCCGCCTATAACATAGACAACGCGCGAGGCAAACGCTTTCGCACCTGCCCCTGTCCGCGCTCACAACATGGCCATACCGCCGTTAACATGCAAGGTGGTTCCGGTAACATATCCGGCTTCGGGGCTGGCAAGATACAGAACAGCCGCCGCAATTTCCGATGCATCGCCCATGCGTCCGGCCGGAACCTGCCCCAAAATGCCTGCCTTTTGATCGTCGGTCAGCTTGTCGGTCATGGCCGTGGTGATGAAGCCAGGCGCAACCGCATTGGCAGTGATCCCGCGGCTGGCAACCTCATAGGCCAGCGACTTGGTCATGCCGACCATACCTGCCTTGGACGCCGCGTAATTTGCCTGACCGGGGTTACCAGTGGCGCCAACCACGGACGAGATATTTATGATCCGACCCCAGCGGGCCTTCATCATGCCCCGCAAGACGCCTTTGCACAGCCGGGCGGTCGAGGTCATGTTCACGTCGATCACGCTCTGCCACTCGTCGTCCGACATACGCATGAACAGGTTGTCCCGCGTGATCCCGGCGTTGTTGACCAGAATATCAACCGAGCCCATCGCCTCGGCCGCCTGTTTCGGCAGCGCGGCCACGGCCTCACCATCGCTCAGGTTGCACGGCAGGACATGAGCCCGGTCGCCCAGCTCAGCCGCCAGCGCCTCCAGCGGCTCAACCCGCGTACCGGACAACGCAACGGTCGCACCCGCGCCGTGCAACGCACGTGCGATCTCGCCGCCAATCCCACCGGACGCACCGGTGATCAGCGCATTCTTACCTGTCAAATCAAACATTCGATCTTCCTCTTGGTGCACAACTTGCGTCGCACGTTGTCCTTACGATTCGCTCTGAATCACATTCTGCACGTCATCCGGCGTGCCAACAGCCTTACCGGCAATCGAGCGGTCGATCTTGCGGATCATGCCCGACAGCGCCTTGCCCGCGCCGACTTCCCATGTCTCGGTTACACCCTGTGCTGCCATATACTGCACGCTCTCGCGCCAGCGCACGGACCCAGTGACCTGCTCGACCAGCAACTGCCGGATCAGGTCCGGGTCACTGACGGCCTCAGCTCGGACGTTCGCCACCAACGGAACCGCCGGAGCTTTGATTTCCACAGCTGCCAGCGCCTCGGCCATCACATCCGCGGCAGGCTGCATCAATGCACAATGGAACGGAGCGCTTACGGGCAACATCACAGCACGCTTGGCGCCTTTTTCCTTGGCAATCTCAGCAGCACGTTCCACGGCGGCCTTGGCGCCCGACACCACAACCTGAGTAGGATCATTGTCGTTCGCGGCCTGACAGACCCCATTCTGTGCAGCCTCTTCTGCAACGGCACGCACGGCCTCAAGATCCAACCCAAGGATCGCAGCCATCGCGCCCTCGCCCACCGGCACCGCGCTTTGCATCGCTTGACCGCGGGTGCGCAACAGACGCGCGGTGTCAGCCACAGTCAACGCTCCTGCCGCTGCTAGGGCCGAATACTCACCCAGAGAGTGACCGGCGACATATGCCGCATCTATCACCGCAACGCCCTCAGCTTCTAATGCGCGCATTGCCGCCATCGAAGTTGCCATCAGGGCCGGTTGCGCATTCTGGGTCAGCGTCAGCTCTGCGATGTCACCTTCCCAGATCAGGCTGCTCAGCTTTTCGCCCAGCGCGTCGTCAACCTCATCGAAAATGGCCTGAGCAGTCGGATAGGCCTCAGCCAGTGCTTTGCCCATGCCGATGGTTTGGGCGCCCTGCCCCGGAAAAACGAACGCGCGTGTCATTGCAACCTCTTGGATGACGTTAGGTTGCGTGGGGGTGTAAACCGAGTGAACGAGCGGCACAAGCTCTGCATCCTGACACGCAATCTGTGCGCTAGACGCTATTGTGTCGAAACGCTGTGCAATTAGGTTAGCACCAGCAAACAGACCGGAGCTTTTCACCAATGTCCCTTGCCAACACCGCCCAAAGCTATGGGGGCGTTACCAAAACCTTTCACTGGCTGACGGCCTTGTTAATTCTGTCGGCCTTCCCGATAGGTTGGTTCGCAAACCGACTGGCACATGCCATTGAAGACCCGGCCATTCCGACAACACCAGAAGACCTTCAGCAAGCCGCGCAACTATTCTCGCTGCACAAAACGATCGGCGTCACCGTGTTCATTGTTGCACTGGCCCGAATCCTGTGGGCGCTGAGTCAACCCAAACCCGGCCTGCTGAACGCCGAAAACAAACCCGAGGCCTTTGCGGCAGAAACTGTGCATTGGTTGTTGTACGGCTCGCTGGTTCTGGTTCCTCTGACCGGTTGGATTCACCATGCGGCAACCGAAGGCTTCGCTCCGATCCTTTGGCCGTTCGGACAAAACCTGCCTTTCGTTCCCAAGTCCCCCGAAGTGGCCGAAGTGACCGGCGGCTTGCACAAAGTACTGATGCTGGTTTTGCTGGGTGCCTTGGTGTTGCACATCGCCGGCGCCCTCAAGCACCACGTTATCGATAAGGACAGCACGCTGCGCCGTATGTTGCCCGGTCGCATCGAGCTACCGGAACCACCGCAGCAATGGCATTCTCCCGTCCCTGCATTCGCCGCCATCGTGATCTGGGGCGCGGCTCTGGCCGTCGGTTGGTTTGACGGGGTCTATTCTGCGCATCCGACTTCAGATCACACGTCAGCCGAGTTGGAAGCGGTGCAATCCGACTGGCAGGTGCAGGAAGGCACGCTGGGCATCACGATCACTCAGTTGGGCAGCCCCGTAAACGGCGGGTTTTCCGAGTGGACCGCCGCAATCACCTTTGACGATCCGGCTGAACCCGGGCCTGCGGGGTCTATTGACGTGACAGTCGCCATCGGCTCTCTAAGCATTGGCACGGTGACAGATCAGGCGTTGGGCGCCGATTTCTTTGACAGCAGTCAGTTCCCCACCGCGCAATTCACAGCCGACCTGTTCAAGACCGACCTAGCCTATGAGGCGCGCGGCACATTGACCATCCGGGACAAAACCATGGACGTCGTGTTGCCGTTTGAACTGGACCTGCAGGACGGCACCGCGAAGATGCAAGGCGAACTCGAGCTTAACCGGCTAGACTTCGACATCGGAAAATCACAACCGACCGAAGACTCTCTGGCGTTTGGCGTCAAAGTGGCCGTTGAACTCACGGCGACGCAGGCAGAACAATAGCTTCTATGCAAAAAACCGCCGGAGCCTTTCGGTCCCGGCGGTAATCTTTGGGTTTGACGCAGGCTTATTCGGCCTTCTGTGCTTCAACCGAGATACGAACTTCCACTTCGTCGCCCACAAACGGCGCAAACTGCCCCAGATCGAACTCGCTGCGGACCAATGTGGTGGTCGCATCGAAACCGGCCCAGGGTTTGCCCGCCATCGGATGCTCGCCAACTTGATTCAGCTTTGCGTCCAGAACGACCGACTTAGTCACGCCGTTCATGGTCAGATCGCCGGTGATGTTCGCGGTATTGTCGCCGGTCACTTCAATGCCGGTCGAGGTGAACGTGATCAGGTCACCTTCGGCAACGCCAAAAAAGTCTTCGGTCATGAAGTGATCTTCGCGCGGTTTCCATCCGGTGATCATTTCGACGACTGGCATCGAAACACTCACGCTGGAACCAGCCGGGTTCTCTTGATCGAACATGATCTCGCCCTCAAAGCCCGAGAACATGCCGGTCGTGGTCGAGAAACCAAGGTGGTTGTAGGTAAAGACAACCTGGCTGTGGCTGGGGTCCAGAACGTATTTCTCGGCGCTCGCAAATGCCGAGGTCGCCGATACGGCCAGTGCAGCAGCAAGAAGGGTGGATTTCATGACAATCTCCAAAAATGTTGTGGATGCAAACCAGTTGGAATGCTCGATAACGAAAATGTGCCGCCCAAGGGCGGCACACAAGACTTAATCTCTCACATTTTCTGTTCTTAAATGAACAGAAAAGAAATCAGGCAAAGATTGTTACACTTCCGCTGAGTTGCCCCTTCAGCGCTCGGCTGACATCCGCCGATTGTAGCGGCAGTTTCATCAGCAGGCTGCCATCCACGTCGTACAGTTCGACCTGGTCATCCGCAAACCGGGCACCTCCCAAGGTGTCGTAGCTGCGGCGCAACACCGTCTGAGGGCGTCCGTTTTCATTCTTTTGCAGAACCCGAACCTCGCGACGGATCGGATCGAAATAGGCATCAGGGCGCGGATCCAGAACCTGAATGGTCAGCAGGCTCACGCCAACAAGAAGAAACATAAGCGACGCAGCCAGTTTAATCGGCCAGACCTCAGTTGCCATCACTGCGCCAGACATCAGCCACATCGAGAATGCAACGACGATCAGAAACGCTCCTGCGACACGTGCAAGAATGATCCGGGCCGGCCAGTTTGGCGCGAATGCGATAAGAACTGGAACCGATTGCTCATAGTTCGCGGTGGTCGCGGACTTGTCGTAGGTATTCGTGTTTATCGCGGTCATTTCACTGTACCCTGTTTCAGGTTGCCGTCTTTAGGTTCGTTCTGTCCGGCTAGTCCCCGGTATGCAAAACAACTTTGAGCCGAAAAGAGTCAGGAATTGGGCGGTGCAATGTTAATTGAATGTTAATAGCGCGACTTCGCAAAGGCATTTGTGGCAGGGCTTGCCCCCTGCGCGCAATCGTGTATATGGGGCCATCCTTCGCAAGAGTTATGAATCGCGCAGCCTCTCGTGGCAGGGTCGCGAAGGACCAGATGGCCCCGCCTTTGAAATGCGCCTTGATATAAACAGGAGTGCACATGCCACTGTATGAGCATGTAATGATCGCGCGTCAGGACTTGTCCAACGCGCAGGCAGAAAGCCTCGTCGAACATTTCGGCACCGTTCTGGCTGACAACGGCGGCAACGTCGTCGAAAGCGAGTACTGGGGCGTCAAGACGATGGCCTACAAGATCAACAAGAACCGCAAAGGCCACTACGCCTTCCTGAAGACGGACGCCCCCGCTGGTGCCGTTCAGGAAATGGAACGCCTGATGCGCCTGCATGACGACGTTATGCGCGTTCTGACCATCAAGGTCGACGAGCATGCCGAGGGCCCCTCGGTCCAGATGCAGAAGCGCGATGAGCGCGAAGGCCGCCGCGAGCGCCGCTGATCTAAGCCTGACAAAAGGACATACACCATGGCCGCAAAACCATTTTTCCGCCGCCGCAAAGTTTGCCCGTTCTCGGGCGACAACGCGCCGAAGATCGACTACAAAGACACCCGTCTGCTGCAGCGCTACATCTCTGAGCGTGGCAAGATCGTTCCTTCGCGCATCACCGCCGTTTCGGCGAAAAAGCAGCGTGAACTGGCCCGTGCTATCAAGCGCGCCCGTTTCCTCGCCCTGCTGCCCTACGCCGTGAAGTAAGGAGAGACTGACATGCAAGTTATCCTTCTCGAACGCGTTGCGAAACTGGGTCAAATGGGCGACGTCGTTGACGTCAAGCCCGGCTACGCCCGCAACTTCCTGCTGCCCCAGGGCAAAGCGCTGAGCGCATCGGACGCTAACATCGCGTCGTTCGAAGCTCAGAAAGCGCAGCTTGAGGCGCGCAACCTGGAAACCAAGAAAGAAGCTGAAGCACTGGCTGAAAAGCTGGACGGTCAGCAGTTCATCGTGATCCGCTCGGCATCGGATGCCGGCGCTCTGTACGGCTCGGTCACCCCGCGTGACGCAGCAGACGCTGCAACCGAAGCTGGTTTCACCGTCGACAAGAAGCAGATTGCCCTGATCGCTCCGATCAAGGAACTGGGTCTTCACTCGCTGGCAGTCAAGCTGCACCCCGAGGTCGAAGTTGAAATCAAAATGAACGTCGCCCGTTCGGAAGAAGAAGCCGAACTGCAGGCGTCGGGCAAATCGATCCAGGAACTGGCAGCTGAAGAAGAGGCCGCCGCTGAATTCGAAATCGCTGAACTGTTCGACGATATCGGTTCCGCCGCCTCCGACGACGATGATCTGGTTGCCGAAGAAGCCCCGGCTGAAGAAGACGAAGCCAAGGCCTGATCTAGCTAACCTGAGTTTTAAAAGGCCGCACTCAACGTGCGGTCTTTTTTCGTACACACGCAAGACGGGCAGAAATCAGCCAGAGTTTTTACCTATGCTTGCGGTCACGGTATCAACTCATATCATCGGGTCCAGAAACTCGGAGTTCCCTGATGAATAACTTTTTGCGCCGAAGCGTTATGGCCATGTTACTTGCCGCGCCCCTCGCTGCCTGTGGTGGCCCTGACACTTCGGCCCGTGATGCCTTTGATCCCCCTCTGTACCCCAATGAGACCCCCGAGCTGCGCGCGTCAATCAACAAATGGGCCGACCACTACGAATTGCCGCGTGAGTTGGTTCACAAGCTGGCGATTCGGGAAAGCACGCATCGGCCGTGGGCTGTGAACCGCCCATATTACGGACTGTTGCAGATCCTTCCGGCGACGGCGCGTTCCATGGGATATAAAGGTAACGCAAAGGGATTGCTGGACGCGGAAACCAATCTGGAATTCGCCGGAAAATACCTTCGCGGTGCGTGGCTCTTGTCGGATGGCGACCAGAAACGCGCGATATTTCTCTATGCCAAGGGCTATTACCCCGAAGCAAAAGCGCAAGGAATGTTGATTGAAACAGGTTTGCGGCCGGAATGATGTCGACTTGAATTTCAAGTCCAAATGTGAACAATATATTAACAGGTGTCTTAGTGGTTTACTTAGGTACTATGTTGCCGGAACCACGCAATATGCCTAAACGTTTTGAACAAATACCTTGCGCGGGACACCTAAGTTGACGCAACGTATGCAATGAAATGGACAGATATGGCACTTCTTTGGGGAAAGATTTGCCGCCGTAAGGGTTGGACAGGTGAAACTCATAGACTTGGCCGCGATCGACCACGAGGAGAAGTCGGCAGCCGACATTATTAACGCTGTCTGCGAGGAACTCGGCTTTGATTATGCGTCTTATGCCACCTTCAATCCCGTGAAGGGTGACGTCCAAGGCTATGCAAACTATCCGGACGAATGGAAAATTCACTATGGAAGTCAAGGATTTCACCATTTCGACCCGACCCTATACCAATCTGTTCTCAGCATCGCCCCTGTTGATTGGGGACGCTTCAATCACGACGAAAAATTCCACTCGGTTTTCCGTGACGCGCATGATTTCGGCATAACTCCAAGGGGTTTGACCGTTCCCGTGCGCGGTCCTTACGGAGAATGCGGTCTGTTGAATGTGACCCGCGATTGTTCGGATGCAGAGTGGGAAAAGCTTAAAAAACATGTCATGGGGGACCTGCAGATGGCTGCTGTTCAGGCGCATGATACTGTGATGCAGTCCGGCCTGCTGGCCAAAGCGCTGTATCTTCCAGCCCTTTCGACGCGGGAAAAAGAGATCCTGCAATGGGTCGCTGACGGCAAATCTCAGCAGGATATTGGCGATATCCTGTCGATTTCTCACCGAACCGTCGAAGTTCACATGCGATCCGGGCGGGAAAAACTCGGTGCCTTGACCACACCTCAGGCTATCGGACGGGCCATTGGACTGGGCTTAATTGCCCCAGGATAATCAAAAAAGATAAAAAATACGGGAAACCCCCAATAGTCTCAGCTCAAAACTTAGTTAACTTATTCTCTACGGTAACCAGACTGTAGGGGGATGGAAATGATCATCGTAATTGATGGTATCAACCAACATAAGTTTAATGACGTCTTGGACGAGATGTTCAAACTGCGCGCACGCGTTTTTGGAGACCGTCTTGGCTGGGAGGTCAACATCGTTGATGGGCGCGAGCGCGACCATTTTGACGATCTGCATCCTGCACACGTAGTCAGCATCAACGACGAGGGGGACGTTGTTGGGTGCATGAGACTGCTGCAAACGACCGGGCCACATATGCTGTCCGACGTTTTTCATTCAATTCTGGACGGCGAACCACCGATCCGCAGCGCTCAGGTTTGGGAAGCAACACGGTTTTGCGTCGACACCAAAAAGCTAGGACGCGGTCGTGGGGAAAACTCTGTGTCCTATGTCACCAGCGAGGTTATGATCGGTTCGTTCGAATACGCGAAAACAGCGGGTGTATTGGACTCGATCGCCGTGATCGACCCGGTGATGAACCGCGTCCTGCAACGGTCGGGCAACGCGCCTTACGACTATCTTGGAACCGCCAAGCCGATGGGCAAGGTGGTAGCGATGGCCGCCCTTATGGACTGCTCGGAGGAGCGGATTTCGGGAATTCGGGATTATGCTGGCATTGAACATGATGTCTTTCTGACCGACGAACAGGCGCTTGAGCGCTTCGAAGGTGCAAAAGCAAAGCCAAGTGCCGCGAATTACGACCATCAGCCGCTAACACAGCTGGAAAAATACTTTGTCGAACAGATGAATTCGGCAACATCGAAGGCCGAAGTAGAGTCAGTGTTGAAACTGATCGAAGCGCTTTCGGACCGATTTACGCCAGAGCAGAAGACCGCTCTGCTAAGAACCCCCCGTGCTTTTGCTCATGAGGCCTGACCCCCTCACCTCATAAGTTGAAGCCACCCACGCGGAGCCGTCTAATTTCAGACGGCTCCGTTTATTTTTGTGCCCATGGGGATGGGCGGAAGAGGATTACTCCTCTTCCAGTGCCTCAACGGCTTTCTGCAGGTCGTCCTTGCTGACTTCTTTGTCCGCAACCTGAGCCAGTTCGAATACGTAGTCGATAACCTTGTCTTCGAAGATCGGCGCGCGCAGCTGCTGCTGCATCTGAGCGTTCTGCTGAACGAACTCAAAGAACTGGCGTTCCTGACCCGGGTACTGACGCGCCTGGTTCATGATCGCCTGAGTCATTTCCGCATCGGTCACTTCGACCTCGGCCTTCTGGCCCAGCTCGGCCAGCAGCAGACCCAGACGCACGCGGCGTTCGGCCAGCTTGTTGTGCTCGTCCGTGGGCTCGATCTCACCGTGGTCGTGGCCTTCCACTTCCGGGTTTTCTTCGTGCCACAGCTGGTGTGCAATCTGCTTGGCTTCGGCTTCAACCAGCGACGGCGGCAGGTCGAACGAGACTTTCTCGTCCAGCGCGTCGAGCAGAGCACGCTTCATAACAGCGCGCGAGGCACCGGCATATTCCGCTTCCAGACGCTCGGCGATTTGGCCTTTCAGGGCTTCCAGATCTTCTGCGCCAAATTTCGTGGCCAGCTCGTCGTTGATCTCGGCCGCAACCGGCTCTTTGACCTCTTTGACGGTGCAGGTGAAAACGGCGTCTTTACCGGCCAGGTGCTCGGCGCCATATTCCTCGGGGAACTTTACTTCGACGTCTTTGACTTCTTCGGCCTTCACGCCAACCAGCTGCTCTTCGAAGCCGGGGATGAAGCTGTTCGAACCCAGAACCAGCGGATAGTCTTCAGCGGAACCGCCTTCGAACTCTTCGCCGTCAACCTTGCCAACGAAGTCGATCACAACCTGATCGCCATCCTTGGCTTTCGAACCCTTGCGGCGCGCTTTGAAGTCCTGAGCGGTTTCGGCCAGGTTGTTCAGCGCTTCTTCAACGGCAGCGTCGTCTGCTTTGACAACCAGCTTTTCCAGTTCAACCGATTTCAGGTCAACTTCGGGAATCTCGGGCAGTGCCTCATAGGACATTGCGACTTCTACATCGTCGCCTTCTTTCCAGTCCTCATTGGTCATTTTGACCTCGGGCTGCAGCGCGGGGCGTTCGCCGCTGTCTTCAAAGTGCTTGTTCATCGCACCGTCGATGCTTTCCTGCATCGCTTCGCCCAACAGGCGCTGGCCGAACTGCTTTTTCAGCAGCGCCATCGGCACCTTGCCTTTGCGGAAACCCTTCATCTCGATTTCCGGCTGCGCTTCGACCAGTTTCTCGTTAACTTTGTCGTCCAGCTCGGCTGCGGATACGACGATATTGTAGCCGCGTTTCAGACCTTCGTTCAGCGTCTCGGTAACCTGCATTATGGTAGTCCCCATAGGATTCGGGGCGCGCAAAACGGCGCGCCGGGCAAATTTGACGCCTTCTATTTGCCCAGCCGCCCGCGTGCAAGAGGCAATGGCCGGATCCGCCTTGTTTTGCCGCCGATTTGAACAAAAAAAACGCCCCGAACTAAGTCGGGGCGCGTCCAGTTCACGGGGAATTGTCGTCAGAACTTCCAGAGCGCACCCAGCACCCAGGCTTCGTTCTTGTCAAAGTCGACCGTGTCGTCGAAATCGTGGTTACGGTACTTCAGATAGGCATCCGTGTTGATCGCATCGATCCGCTGAACAACTGCGATACCCCACGACTTTGTGCTGGACCCCTGGTTTTCGAAATCCGAACCGTCGAAATAGTCGATACCAACACCGGTTTTGCCCCACGACACCCAATCGCCTTCGTAAGCAAGCTTGGTGTACCAGTAGTCCGGATCGCTTGCCCCTGCCGAGGTATCGTCGCGCGATCCCAGAGCCGCTGTGAAGCTAAAGCCGCTTGGCATCAAGACCGAGGCCGATCCGATGGTATCCTTGCGTTCACCAGGTTGGCCGTCAAAGTCACGCACAGCGTATGCAATGCTGGCTGCAAACTCGACGCCGTTTGTGAAGGTGTTCCGATATTTGACTGCGATGTCGTAGTAATCGTCATCGTCGCTGCTGGACAGGATGTTCTGGCCATAAGCGATTGCGGCCGAGAAGCCGTTGAAATCAGGTGTATCGTAACGCACCCTACCCCGGCGAGCCCCGTCAAAGTTGCTGGCCGAGTCACCAACTGTGATGTCACTCAGGATACCATCGGGTGCACGATAGAAGAATGCGCCGTTTTCGTCGTTCGTAAACGAATACAATGCGGTTCCGACGTAAGACAGATCCGTTTCAGCGGCTCCGTCCGAGGCCATGCTTCCCTGACCGGCGGAAAATTTGCCGTATCCCCCCTTGAGCGAGAAATCGACGTGACGAATATCTTCGCGGGTCCAGCCATTGGTGTTGGTGCCGTCCTGGTTGGCCGACCCGGTACTTGGCAGACCCAGACCCGTCTCGAACCGGAACATGAACTCGTTACTACCGTAAGGCTGCATCACGCGCAGGCCCACCCGGCTGTTGGACAGGTCATTGTCCAGCAAGCGGGTCTCGGTCTCCTGGCCGTCATCGACCGACACGATCACCGGGTCAAACTGACCATACAGCAGCACATAACCGCCACTGTTGTTGTCGTACTTCAATTCGGCTGCAGCGGGAATTGCCGTGGTAACGGCCAGAACTCCGGCAATTGAAGGGATGCTTAATTTCACTGTCATTTCTTTCACCATGAACGTTATTTTTGGATACTGTCAGCGGGCTGAACTCATGCGACAGATCCATCACGTAGAACCGGCTATTCTGACTCTGAGGTTCCGCCTTACGGCTCTAAATCGGCAGAAACTAAATGGCAAATATATCAACACGTTGTTCGCGCGCCCTCAAATTGTTCAGGGCTCCTGTGTCAAGTCTGCCACTCCACCACACGTCTTTCAAAAGAATGACATGCAATGATGCAGATGCGTGCGGCCAATTCTTGCCGAAAGCCAGGGAAAGCGGCCAAATTCCGCGCATGCGTCAACTGGACATTTGCTGAAACACCCGAGGCAGCAGCTCGGGCAAATCCTCGGCAATCAGACCCGGACCGAAGGAACGTGCGCATTCCACATGCAACCAAGCCGCTGTTTCCGCGGCCGACATGGGATCAAAGCCGCGCGCCATCAAGCCAGTGATGAACCCCGCCAAAACATCGCCGGAACCCGCCGTTGCCAGCCACGGTGCGGACCGCTCGTAGTGGGCCGAATTGATCGCGCAGCGCCCATCCGGCGCAGCAATCACTGTATCCGGCCCCTTGAACAGAACCACGCACCCTGCCCGCTTGGCGGCCTCGCGAGTAGCGTCGACCTTGGAATAGGCCGGGCCTTTGGTGGGAACCGCCTTTAGCTTTTCAGCTATGTCAGGGAATAGACGCGCGAATTCTCCCCCGTGCGGAGTGAGGACACAATTTTCATGCAGCATGTTGAACAAGGTCGAGGGGGCTTTCGCAAAACCCGTCAACGCATCCGCGTCCAGAACGGTTGACCTCCCAGCCGCCAGAGCGGCCGGCACCAAATCCTGCCCTCGGTCCAGCCCGATTCCGGGGCCAAGGCATAAGGCATTCAGACGCTCGTCTCTCAGAGCTTCGGATAACGAACTGGCATCCTCCACTTGCTGCAACATGATCGCTGTCACCTGCGCCGCGACCTCCGTCTGCGCTGCCAGAGGAACACCCAATGTCACCAACCCGGCCCCGATCCGCAAAGCTCCACGCGCCGCCAATCGCGCCGCGCCGGTTTTACCTGAGCCCCCAGAGAGGATCAGCGCATGGCCGTACGAGAACTTATGCGTCGGTTTGCCGGTACGAATGTCAGAAATGTTCTTACTTGAGGCCCGATAGCGAGCACGCCCAGCCTCATATTGCATGGAAAAGTCCCGCCGATAAGAAGGTACAAAGTCGGATACTCCGATTTCCTTGACTTTTAACGTTTCAGCCTGATCCGCGAGAATACCGAGTTCGTGGCCTAACCTCTTGCGTTCGAACGTCACGATAAGCGCAACGCCCATCGGTCCATCATAAAACGACGTTTCTTCGTCCAGAAATTTCCCACTATCGGAGCAGAAACCGGACGGAACGTCGATTGCCACATCAATTCCAGTCTTGAACATTTCCAGGCAAAACGCCTTTGCAGCACCTGAAAGTGGGCGCGACAATCCCGTTCCAAATACTGCGTCAATTACAAGGTTGTGGTCGCGCTGCAGCAATTCCTCAGCGACCGGCTTCCCTTCCGCGACGGTTCCGATCGCACACCATCGCGCATAGTTCGCTTTTGCGTCTGGCGGCAGCTTGCCCGGATCGCCAAATAGATAAACATCGACCTCCCAGCCCCACTCTTTCAACAACCGCGCGACGACAAACCCGTCACCGCCATTGTTACCGGGGCCGCAGAAAACCACGGCCGCTCCGGACGTTTTCGACAGCTCCGGCCATTCTTCGAAAATCGCCTCGACAACTCCGCGACCGGCGCGTTCCATAAGCTCCAGACCCGTCACCTGACCGGACTCAATAGCGGCCTGTTCTATCGCCCGCATCTGCGCCGCTGTCAGCAATTCCGTCATCTCAAATCCCCCGGCGATTCAATTTCGATTACTTTTTATGCAAGTCGATCAAAATTTGACCTGTCGCCTTTTTTCTAAGCGCCCAACCCGGACCATTTTCGCAATCACATTGCCGACCGATTTTAGACGTGGTCAGTGCCTCAGTGACAAGAGTTAAAAGGAGCCCGGGATGAAGAAGATCGAAGCGATCATCAAGCCGTTCAAACTCGATGAAGTTAAAGAGGCGCTGCAGGACGTCGGCGTCCAGGGTCTCAGCGTGATCGAAGTCAAGGGTTTTGGCCGTCAGAAAGGCCACACCGAACTCTACCGCGGCGCGGAATACGTCGTTGATTTCCTGCCCAAGGTGAAGGTCGAGGTTGTGCTGGACGACGATCAGGTTGATGCGGCCATCGACGCCATCGTTGCGGCAGCCAAAACCGACAAGATCGGCGACGGCAAAATCTTTGTCTCGCCCGTTGAACAAGCCATTCGCATCCGGACCGGCGAAACCGGCCCGGAAGCCCTGTAACAGAACAATCTCAAAGCAGAGGAATAATAAGCTATGAGCAAGGACGCAGTTCTTCAGCTGATCAAGGACGAGGACGCCGAATACGTCGACGTTCGCTTCACCGACCCGCGCGGCAAGCTTCAGCACGTGACGCTGATGGCAGATCAGGTTGACGAAGACTTTCTGGAAGAAGGCTTCATGTTCGACGGTTCGTCCATCGCGGGCTGGAAGTCGATCGAAGCATCTGACATGAAGCTGATGGTCGACACTGAAAGCGCCTATGTCGATCCGTTCTACGCGGAAAAAACCATCTGTGTACACTGCTCGGTTGTCGAGCCCGACACCGGCGAAGCCTATGAGCGTGACCCGCGCGGCACTGCTCAGAAGGCAGAAGCTTACCTGAAAGCATCAGGCATCGGCGACGTCGCCTATATGGGCCCCGAAGCGGAGTTTTTCCTGTTCGACGACGTTCGTTTCTCGAACACTATCAACAAAGTATCCTACGAAGTTGATGCAACGGACGCGTCGTGGAACACCGACACCGAGTACGAGATGGGCAACATGGGCCACCGTCCGGGCGTCAAGGGTGGTTACTTCCCGGTCAACCCGATCGACGAAGCACAGGACCTGCGTTCGGAAATGCTGTCGACCATGAAGCGTCTGGGCATGAAGGTCGACAAGCACCACCACGAGGTTGCATCGTGCCAGCACGAACTGGGTCTGATCTTTGACAGCCTGACCAAGCAAGCCGACGAACTACAGAAGTACAAGTACGTCATCCACAACGTTGCACACGCCTACGGCAAATCGGCCACCTTCATGCCGAAGCCGATCGCGGGCGACAACGGCACCGGTATGCACGTGAACATGTCGATCTGGAAAGACGGCAAGCCTCTGTTCGCCGGCGACAAATACGCCGACCTGTCGGACGAAGCTCTGTGGTTCATCGGTGGTGTTCTGAAGCACGCCAAGACCCTGAACGCTTTCACCAACCCGGCAACCAACAGCTATAAGCGTCTGATCCCGGGCTTCGAAGCCCCCGTTCTACGCGCCTACTCGGCCCGCAACCGTTCGGGGTGTGTCCGTATTCCGTGGACCGAAAGCCCGAAAGCCAAGCGCGTTGAGGCCCGCTTCCCCGATCCGGCCGCAAACCCCTACCTGGCGTTTGCCGCTCTGCTGATGGCCGGTCTGGACGGCATCAAGAACAAGATCGATCCGGGCGAAGCCATGGACAAGAACCTGTACGATCTGCCCGCCGAAGAACTGGCCGACATCCCGACCGTCTGCGGCAGCCTGCGTGAGGCTCTGGAAGCTCTGGCGTCCGATCACGACTTCCTGCTGCAGGGCGACGTGTTCACCAAAGACCAGATCGACGGCTACATCGCACTGAAGATGGAAGAGGTCGAAACCTACGAGCACACACCCCACCCAGTTGAGTACGGCATGTACTACAGCTGCTAAACCGAGGGTTAGCGCAAAGACCAAACGAAAGGGCGCCTGTTGGGCGCCCTTTTGTCATTCCGAACATCGCTATCACAAGCGTCTTGACTGACAGTTGGTATCGTCAGAGCCTTTCTTTGAAGTATTGTCTTGATCGCTTTGGGAGAAAACGATGCGCCTGATGTTGAAATTCACGATACCCGTTGAAAAAGGCAATCAGGCCGAGCGGGACGGCACACTTGGAGCAGCGATTGAAGCTCTGGTAAAAGAAGTGAACGCAGAGGCCGCTTATTTCGCGCTTGAGCACGGCAAAAGAATGGGGATCGTCATCTTTGAGGAAACCGATCAGGCCCGCATGCCCGCAATCAACGAACCGCTTTTTGCAGCACTGGACGCAAACATAGAAATCCAGCCCGTCCTGACCTCCGAAGACCTGCAGCGTGCGTTGTAAAAGTTCGCACCGGCTTAAACAGAACTGATTGAGGGAATGAAAACCATGCGGCGCCTCGCCATTTTGATCGCTTTCGCTTTATCCATACCCGCGCTGACGGCGGCCGCCCCTTGCGGCAATACCGGCAGTGGATTTGACGCGTGGAAAAGCGACTTTGCCAGACAGGCCAAGCGCGCCGGTGTGAAAAAGAAGGGTCTGCAAGCGCTGGCGCAGTCGCAATACGCCACGCGCACAATCGCGGCTGACCGCAATCAGAAGAGCTTTAAATACTCTCTCGACAAGTTCATGCGCGTGCGCGGCGCGGACACCATTGTCGCGCAGGGTCGTAAACGCAAGGCGCGTAACCCGCAATTCTACGCGGCACTTGAACGCCAATATGGAGTGCCCGCAGGAGTCTTGATCGCCATACACGGTATGGAAACTGGCTTTGGCAACTTCATGGGTGACAGCCAGGTTGTTTCCGCAATTACAACACTGGCCTACGATTGTCGCCGGTCTGAGTTTTTCATTCCCCACGCCATCGGGGCGCTGAAACTGGTCGATCAAGGCAGCATTACGACGGCTACAAAAGGCGCAAAACATGGCGAGCTTGGGCACACTCAGTTTCTGCCCGGCAACGCCATGACTTACGGGGTAGATGCCACCGGCGACGGTCGCGTTGATTTCTACAATATGACGGATGCACTGGCCTCAACCGCCAATTTTCTACGTAGGAAAGGGTGGAAACCGGGGCGCGGCTATCAGCAGGGCCAGCCGAATTTCGCGGTCATTCAACAGTGGAACGCCGCGTCGGTGTACCAGCAGTCCATTGCAATCATGGCCGCCCGAATCGACGGTTAAGAGAAGCTGGGAATTCGGGCCAATGCACCAAATTTCAGCCACATTGTCGCCACAGAAATTAAACGGCCCTTAAAATGCCTAGGTTTCCATAGCGTAATCAATCCGGGCGATTTTTCATTTTTTTCCATTTTCGCCCCAATCTGCCCCAGATCGCTTGCTAGATTGTTTCCAACGACAGGATGCGACAAAGGACAGCGCAGTGACTCCGAAGCACAGCTATCACGGTGGTCTGCAATTCAACGGTAAGACCGAAGGCGCGATTGAGCGGTTTGGAAAAATCGTTGCAACGACGCTTCAGGACTATGGTCACCTGGTCGAACGCAGGGCCCTGTTGAGCGCCACCGAAGCCAGTATTGTTTCCAGCCAGTATCTGGTGCGCCTGACACTGGACACTCAGGCGGCCGAGACTGAAGACCGGTTCGGGCGTCTGGACCGCGCAGCAGGTTTGAAAACCATTCCCAGACCGATTGTAAGCAAGCCGCAAAACCGGTTGTCGATCACGGTTTCCCCGGTTTCGCCCCTGCTGGACGACAGCGAAATTTCCGAGCTGATGCTGGTGGTAATCCTGTACAGAATGGTCGACATCTGCGCGACGCAGCGGATTGAATGGCTATCCCCTAATACCGTTCTAACGCTCGAACAATTCATGAGCGCGTTTGACTCTCTGACCCCCGGAAAGGCGCGGAACAGAAAGCAGATATTCGAGGCAGTAACAGGCCCGTTTGCAGGGCTGAACATTCCTGACGCAGAAGACCTGGATGAGCCAGAAAAAGGGGCGCTGAAACCAGCAGCCCGGCCGATCCAGCTGTCGGATGAGCAGTTGCTCAGCATCGCTTTTCGGACAGAAGAACCTATCGAGCAGCCTACCGATCGGGACGACACGCCCCCCCTCGACCACGAAAAACCCAGCGATATCCTACGACTGACCAGTTGGGGATTGACGGGTGCCGTGGCAAGCGTGTCGGTCCCGATTGCGGCCTCATTGGCCGCTGTAAACCTGATCAAGGGCGAAGACTTTCGCCTTAATACTCAGGTGCTGGCCTATTCCGTTGCGATCTCCGCTCTCAGCACAAGCGGTGCATTCGCAGGCGTGGCCGGTGCGTTGGGCATGTAGCCCGGCATCAAGTGACCCTCCTTGGAGGCCCCGCCGTCAGGCGGGGTTTTCCATTTTGGCCACCTGATCTGCCGCAAGCACATACGTATGGATCGAGAAGATGACGGCCCGCGTTTCCGGCAGGCGCAAAAGTGTCTGCCGCTCACTTCGCAGGAAACTTGTGGATCCCGGATCTGTTATGTCGCGCGGTTCGCTTGCGCTACGGGGTTGATGCAGCTCGGCATCCTTATACCACAGCGTGTTGAACCTCCACAGCGGACGTCCCGGCTGAATCCCGTCGAACAGGCGCTGAACGCGCCGCGCGATGTTTTCGTCATAGCTATCTACAGGAACATGAATGCCGACGAGGGGACGCATGAATTTCTCGGACAACCGCCAACTGGCGGGAAAACACAAGATAGCGCCGGTCAGAACGTGTTCGTCCCCTTGCTTTTGCAGAATGCAGAAATCTTCCTGCACCAGCTGGCACAGCGTGTCGAACGGACGATGCCGGTCAACCTCTACCCGCTGCCCGTCCGAGCGGATCACATGGTCCGTGCTTCCTGGATAGGCGTGCTGCAGAACCAGATCCAGTAATTCCTGTGCGGCGGGCATCGCGCCTGGGTCCAGCGCCAGCACGTCCGCACGCCGGTCCGCCAACAGCGTTGCACGTCTTTGCATCTGAGCCGCGAACGCGTCATCGCAGTGCAACCAGTCATCCATGCTACCGGGCTGAATACCGGGCAAGGGACGTTGGTCCAGCGGATCGTATGGGATAGATGTTTGAAGAATGGTCGTCATGGTTCTGACCTACCATCAGAATTTTGGCTTGTCGGTCAAAAAGCGACGAATGCGCCGTCGCAAATTTTCAAGACGCCGGGAGATTGATTCTCCACGTTCGAAAAATAGGCAGGGAGACCCACCATGAATCAGCACTATCGCGACAACCGCAAGATCGACCCGACCAAAGGTGCGACCCTTGGTGACGGCACCCCGAACGAGAATGACCGGATTGAGATAGGGCCAACACAGCTTGCATTCTCGGAATGGGAACAGGCCGGCCTTGTCCTGCCTGACCTGACACGGATGCGGGAACACCGGTGGAAGCGATTAACCCAAGCCATCGTCGATCGCGGCTATGGTGGACTGTTGATGTTCGACCCGCTCAACATCCGCTATGCCACCGATAGTACCAATATGCAGCTGTGGAACACCCATAACCCATTCCGAGCGGTTCTGTTGTGCGCCGATGGGTATATGGTGATCTGGGACTATAAGAACTCTCCGTTCCTGTCGAAGTTCAACCCGCTGGTCCGTGAACAGCGATCCGGTGCGGACCTGTTCTATTTCGACCGCGGCGACAAGGTGGATGTGGCCGCCGACGTGTTTTCGAATGAGGTGCGCGTTCTGATCAACGAGCACGGCGGCGGCAATCAACGTCTGGCCGTGGACAAGATCATGCTGCGCGGGCTGCGCGCGCTTGAGGCGCAGGGGTTCGAGATCATGGAAGGTGAGGAAGTCACCGAAAAAACCCGCGCCATCAAGGGACCAGACGAAATCCTCGCCATGCGCTGCGCCAACCATGCCTGCGAAACGGCCGTTGCCGAGATGGAGAAGTTCGCACGCGCCAACGTGGGCGATGGCAAAACGTCAGAAGATGACATCTGGGCCGTCCTGCACGCCGAAAACATTCGCCGCGGTGGTGAGTGGATTGAAACCCGCCTGCTCGCCTCGGGCCAGCGTACCAACCCGTGGTTTCAGGAATGCGGCCCGCGGATTACTCAGAAAAACGAGATCATTGCCTTCGATACAGACCTGATCGGCTCATATGGCATTTGCATCGATATCTCGCGCACATGGTGGATTGGGGACGAAAAACCCCGCCCCGATATGGTTTATGCCATGCAGCATGCGCATGAGCACATCATGACCAATATGGAGATGCTAAAACCCGGCGTAATGATCCCGGAACTGACGGCCAATGCGCACAAACTGGACGACAAATTCCAGGCGCAGAAATACGGCTGCCTGATGCATGGCGTCGGCTTGTGTGATGAATGGCCGCTGGTCGCTTACCCGGATAAGGCGGTGGCGGGCTCGTACGACTATCCGCTCGAGCCCGGCATGGTGTTGTGCGTCGAAGCCGCCTGCGGCGAGGTCGGCGGAGATTTCTCGATCAAGCTGGAGGATCAGGTTCTGATCACAGAAGACGGGTATGAGAACCTGACCACCTATCCCTTTGATCCGCAGTTGATGGGTCTGAGCTAAGCCCTCAGTTCGACCAGTACGACCGCCTGACATTGCCGTGCCAGTCCTCTGTGACGGGCGCGGCAGTTTCCATTGTGTCCGAAGAAACCAGCGGCCAATTCTGACCGAGTGAAAAACCAATTACACCGGCTAGTACGATCACGATCACAATATCCGGACGCAATATCACGCCCCTGGGTTCAGATACGCTATGTGCCATTTGAGCCTCCTGAGCTGAAAAAGATCTGTGACCGCAACATGGGGGTGCTTTCAGAATTAGTGAAACGAATATTTATTAATAAAAGCATCACACATGTTGATGCATTGAATCTTCGCTGGGCTAAAGCACAAACCTGTATCAGGACCTCACCTTCCCGTGACGCGCCTTACAATGGGGTTGAGCGACCTGACGGATGCACACACTATTGGTTCATCCCGACACACAAGGAACTGCCATGCCCACCGAACGCATTACTTTTGCCGGTCACGACGGCAACCAATTGGCCGCGCGCCTTGACCTGCCAGACGGGCCGGTCCTGGCAACGGCGCTGTTTGCACATTGTTTTACCTGCTCAAAAGACATCCCCGCCGCACGCCGAATTGCGGCGCGGTTGGCGGCAATGGGCATTGCCGTTTTGCGTTTCGACTTCACCGGTCTGGGGCATTCCGGCGGAGAATTCGCCAATACGACCTTCTCGTCGAATGTCGAAGACCTGATCGCTGCATCGCATTATCTTGCCGGTCGCAACATGGCGCCGGCACTCCTGATCGGTCATTCGCTGGGCGGAGCGGCGGTTTTGCGCGCGCGCGCTGGCATTCCAAGTGTCAAGGCGGTGGTCACTCTGGGTGCACCTGCTGACCCGGGTCATGTTGCTCATCACTTTGAGGACGCGTTGCCCGAGATCACGCAAGAAGGGGCGGCTGACGTAATGTTGGGTGGGCGCCCTTTCCGCATAGGCAAGGCATTCGTTGACGATATCTCTGAGACCGCGCTTCTCCCGGCAGTCGCCGACCTGAAAGCCGCGTTGTTGATCCTGCACGCACCCCGGGACGAAACCGTAAGCATTGACAACGCCAGCACACTCTTCCTTGCGGCCAAACACCCCAAAAGCTTTGTGACACTGGACGATGCAGACCACCTGATTACGCGCGCGGCCGACGCTGAATATGCAGCGGACGTAATCGCCGCGTGGGTGACGCGCTATGTCAAACTCTGCCCGCCTGCCCCGCCTCCGGGTGCGCCCGAGGGTGTTGTGCGCGTAACCGAGGCCGACCCGTCCGGGTTTCTGCAGGACATCCAATCCGGCCCCCGACACCATGCGGTTGCAGACGAACCGGCCTCATACGGCGGCACGGACAGGGGGATGTCACCCTATGGCTTTGTGTCATCCGGTTTGGGCGCATGCACGTCGATGACCATCCGCATGTACGCCCGGCGCAAACGCTGGCCTCTGAACGGCATCACCGTCGATGTCTGCCACAACAAGGTCCACGCTCAGGACGCGGGCTTGGCCAATGAAGGAAAGGTCGACCAATTCCGACGCAAAATCCGCCTGGAAGGTCCGTTAACGCTAGAGCAGCGCGCGAGGTTGATGGAAATCGCGGACAAATGCCCGGTGCACAGAACGCTGGAAGGGTCAGCCCAGATCACGACGGAATTACTGGACTGATCCGATGCGTTATCGCCGCCCAGCGGGGCGGTGAATGGGAGGCCGGGCGGCTGGAGGACGCGCGACCGGCGGGCGCGGCCTGTTTGGCGGTCGCGACACCGGCGGTCTGTTCGGCGGCTTTGCGATGGGCGGAACCGGACGCGCCGGGGGACGCGTTCCCGGACGTCCGGGGCGATCTGGCCGGTCGATATCAATATCGACGTTAACATCGTGGTAATAGTCGTTCCACAGCATCGAATCGTAAAACGGATCGTATCCGTATCCGACGCCGACGGTTACGCCATCACAGGCTGATAGGGTCAGGCTTGCTACGCCCAATCCCAATGCGAGGGATACGCGTTTGATCAGTTTGCGGGTCATCGGCGCCTCCTCACTGTTCAGAGCGGAACGACGCGAAAACGGCGTTCAAGTCGTCAACATAGGCTGGGTCGGCGCCGTCGCGCAGGATTGCGACAACTACGGCAACACGGTTTCGCGGCAGGTCGATGATGGTTGCGGTGAAATTCACGCCACGCCCATCTCGATTGCCCGTCCCACGAATGACCCGCGCCGGCATCCCGCCGATGCGCGTCGACGTGGTCTCGGACACTGTTGGGTCCTTGACCAGAAACTTGTCGATGTCTTCAAGATAACGAAGACCGTCTTCAATCGAAGCCACGCCAGCAGGTGAGACAAACCCCATCCAGACATTGTCATCTGTGACAGGCCGCACCCCCATGACGCGGGAAACGGCACGCATGTCACCTAATTCGGTATCCTCAATCTCACGCGGGCCGCCCGTCCGCAGCGCCCAATAGTCAGGCACGGAAAAGCTGAACAGTGCGCGCCCGTTGTCGGTATAAGTAACCGGAGTATCTGCTGATGCGCCCCCACCACTCAACCAAAGAGCGGCACAAACGGTGAATGCCGAGGCAATTTGAATACGCATATTTCAATAACCTGATGATTTCATTGAGTGCAGATTGAACCGCCGCCACCGGAGTTGTCCAGCGTTGCGGCCAGGAAACAAGAAAAAACCGCGCCGGGATACTTCCGGGCGCGGTTCCGTATAGGCGATTTCGGCAGAGATCAGGTGCGGACGTCGCCCACCAGTTTCCACAGGCCGGGGATCAATACCGCAGCCAAAACCAGCTTGATGGCATCACCCACCAGGAAGGGCGTCAGCCCCCATTCCAGGATCGGCTTGTCCCAGCCGTACAGTTGACCCAGCCACAAGAGACCCGGCACGTAAATCACGACATTGGCCAGAACCAGAGCCAGCGCCATCTTCCCAAACGAGCGGTCCCAGCCGCGCGCGGCCAGAGCACCCAGCAGAACAGTTGCCAGCAGGTAACCAACCAGATAGCCGCCGGTGCCACCCATCATGTAAGTCAGACCGAACTTCTCGGCCGAAGAACCCGCGAAGACGTCAAAGCCGAGCGCTCCGACCAGCAGGTAGCCCAGCATGGTGATCAGACCCAAGCGCGTTCCGTAGGCTGTGCCGATTGTTAGCACAGCAAAGGTGCCCATGGTGATCGGAACAGGCCACATCGGCACCTTGATTTTAGCGGCAATTGCCAGCGCAAGGATACCCAGAGCGACCAGAGCAACCTGTTTTACGCGCAATGCCGTCCCTTCGCGCGGGCCAATCGCATTGGCCAGAACATTCGCATCCATTCTCATATCTCCACTTTCGGATTTATATGCAGGTGCAGCATTGCCCGTTTCGATCGCTAGCTGCAATATGATTACGCTATCTTAACTTGTACTTAGTGTCCATTTCATAGGATTTTCGTGGCCCTTTCACGATCCAGCGCACAGTCCAATTCGGCCAGCCCGAAAAATCGTATTCCGCATCATAGCTGTCCGGTGGGCAATCATGGTGATCGCAAGCCCGCGCAACGCCCAGTTTAAGGGCATGGAAATACCGGCCATCGTCAAAGTGAATGGAAATTCTCTCTTCGCTGTCGTGCCACAGATATCTGCGCGTTCCCTTCATGGCAGGCTGGTTGGGAAGGTACAGCGTCACCTCTTCATCATAAATCAAACCGTCTGCAACCCGATGCAAGTTCGCCAATCCATCCGCCTGCACGATCTGGCCGGCCCGAGCATCCCGGATCGTCCGGGTCAAATCCCAGCGACCTTCAAAGTCGGACAGGCTTGTCGGCAGGGTCATTCGGCGTAGATCCCCTCCGTCGTGCCGCCGTTGTCGTCAACGAACCGAATGACCCTGCCGCTTTGCTGAACGTCGTAGCAGGCCCACAGGTCCGACGGCGGCCAGAGCGAGCAATAGCGATCCTCTCGAACCGCCCAGCGTCCCGCGCTTGGCCGGCCCGAAAAGTACTGTGTCAGCATCGTATCATCGAAGGTCTGCCAGACACCCTGCCCGTAATCGAGCTTCTGCCCGGTCAGCGCCGCCAGAATCTGTTCTCCGTTCAACGTCCGGAACTCTTCTGCCTGCAGCAAACCGGGCCAAAGGGCGAAAATCAGGGCAAACCGTCTCATATATGCACTCGCGCCTTGTTCCTGTGCCTGCACGGGTTTAAACCCCGCCGCATCGCCTCCTGCCAAATCACAATAAGGTGCCGCTGCCAATGATTCCACGCTATTCCCGCCCCGACATGGTCGCCATCTGGTCGCCCGAAACCAAGTTCCGCATCTGGTACGAGATCGAAGCGCATGCCTGCGATGCCATGGCCGATCTGGGTGTCATCCCGCGCGAGAATGCCGAGGCCGTTTGGAAAGCCAAGGATGTGGAATTCGACGTGGCCCGTATTGACGAGATCGAGGCCGTCACCAAACACGACGTCATCGCCTTCCTGACCCATCTGGCTGAACATGTTGGCAGCGAAGAAGCCCGTTTTGTGCATCAGGGCATGACGTCTTCGGACGTGCTGGACACCTGCTTGAACGTGCAACTGACCCGCGCCGCTGATCTGCTGATCGCTGACCTCGAAGGCTTGCTCGCCGCTCTGAAGCGCCGCGCGATCGAACATAAGAACACCGTCCGCATCGGCCGCAGCCACGGCATCCACGCCGAGCCAACGACCATGGGCCTGACCTTCGCCCGCTTCTACGCCGAGATGGACCGTAACCTATCCCGTATGCGCGACGCCCGCGCAGAAATCGCAACCGGCGCGATCAGCGGTGCGGTCGGCACCTTCGCCAATATCGACCCGCGCGTCGAGGAACATGTCTGCGACCAGCTGGGTCTGGTGCCTGAACCGATCAGCACCCAAGTCATCCCGCGCGACCGCCACGCGGCGTTCTTTGCGACACTGGGCGTGATTGCGAGCAGCATCGAAAACATCGCCGTCGAAATCCGTCATATGCAGCGGACCGAGGTGCTGGAGGGCGCCGAGTTCTTCTCGATGGGTCAAAAAGGCTCGTCAGCCATGCCGCACAAGAAAAACCCGGTGCTGACCGAGAACCTGACAGGGCTGGCCCGCATGGTGCGCGCAGCCGTAATCCCGGCGATGGAAAACGTGGCGCTGTGGCACGAGCGCGATATCTCGCATTCCTCGGTCGAACGCATGATCGGGCCGGACGCCACAATCACTTTGGACTTTGCGCTGGCCCGCCTGACAGGCGTGATCGACAAGATGCTGATCTTCCCGGAGAACATGATCGAGAACATGAACAAGTTCCCCGGCCTGGTTATGAGCCAGCGTGTTCTGCTGGCGCTGACCCAAGCAGGTGTCAGCCGTGAAGATGCCTATGCCATGGTCCAGCGCAATGCGCTGAAAGTTTGGGAACACCGTACCGATTTCAAAGAGGAATTGCTGGCAGACCCCGATGTCACCGCCGCGCTGAGCCCCGAAGAAATCGAAGAGAAATTTGACCTCGGTTACCACACCAAGCACGTCGATACGATTTTCGCCCGCGTATTCGGCGAATAATTCAAGCTGATCAATCAGTTGAAAAGGCCCGGTTCGCACGATGCGAGCCGGGCTTTGTTCTTTTGCCAGACGGCCTCAATTCGGTTATCCTAAGCGCGTATTTCCGAACAGGAGAAACAAGATGGTCCGTACTCTTATCTGCGCTATGATCCTAAGCTGTTCAGCGTCTGTCGCGTTAGCCTGCAGTGGTCATTCCAAGCAAACCCAATCTTGCGCGCCGGGGACATATTGGGATTCCGAAGCCCAGACTTGCGCCAAAATTGTAAACAGCTGAGAAAAAATTTTCCTACTCGTGAATAAATGCGAGCCTTGGGTTGTTAGCTTTTTTGAAGATCGCACTATGCTTTCTCAAAGCAGCCCTGACAACGGAGTAGGAAAATGCGCCTTGTAATAGCTTCCGCCATCGCCCTTCAGGCCTTTGCATTCGCACCAGTTGCGCTTGCTGCGGGCGGTGACAGCAGTCCGCCAAAGCCGACCAATACGACCAAGAAATGCCTGTTTGGCCGCGTTTACGACAAGGACGCCGGGCGCTGCGTGAAGCCGAACAAAAGCAACTTTACGGATGATCAGTTGTACGATGCCGTGCGCGAGCTGGCGTATGACGGACAGTTCGAGAATGCTCAGGACATCCTGCGCATCATGGACCAGAACGACGATCGCGTCCTGACCTACTGGGGCTTTACCTATCGCAAACTGGGCGAGCTTGAGCTGGCAAATGCCTTTTACAACAATGCCATTGAAGCCAACCCCGACAACATTCTGGCCCGCAGCTACATGGGTCAGGGATTTGTGGCCGAAGGTAAACCCGATCTGGCAATCGAACAGTGGCGCGAAATCAAGGCGCGCGGTGGTGAAGGCACCTGGGCCGAAGCATCCCTGCGCAAAGCGATCCGCACCGGGCTGACCTATAGCTACTAAGCTTCAGCCTTTCTTTACCCGACTCCCCGTAGTCTGCCTGTGGAACAGAATTTTGGCACCGCAGGCAGATGCAGGATACGAACTCTTTGGTACAAGTGGCACCGGGGGCGTCGCCACCCGTCGCAAACGCTCAGGACGACGCGCCCCGTGTTGTGCCCAGGGCGCTAAGCAGCCGACAGAAAGCCGCGGTCGTGGTGCGCCTTTTGCTGAACGAAGGCGCGGATATCCCGCTCGAAGAACTTCCCGATAGCCTACAGGAAAAGCTGACGCATCAGCTGGGGCAGATGGGGCTTGTGGACCGGGTCACTCTGGACGCCGTCGCGCAGGAGTTTGCAGAGGCACTGGATGGCATCGGCCTGTCCTTTCCGCATGGCTTGGCAGGGGCTTTGGACGCGGTCAACGGCAAGATCGCTCCGGCGACCGCCGCCCGGTTGCGGAAAGAAGCCGGGGTACGTCAGATCGGCGACCCGTGGCAAAGACTGCGCGAGATCCCGACCGAAGACCTGGCGGAAATGGCGCAGGCCGAAAGCACCGAGATTGCGGCCGTCATGTTGTCCAAGCTAGAAACTGCAAAGGCGGCGCAACTACTGGGGCACCTACCCGGCCCGATTGCGCGGCGCATCACCTATGCCGTGTCGAAAACGGCAAATGTTACGCCCGAGGCGGTCGAACGGATTGGCTGGTCTCTGGCGGCCCAGTTGGATCGACGTCCGGCGACGGCTTTCTCAGACGGTCCCGGAGTTCGCGTCGGCGCGATCCTGAACCAGTCCGCTGCCTCGACGCGCGATGGGCTTTTGACTGCTCTGGACGAAGAGGACACCGATTTTGCGGCCATCGTACGGCAGTCGATCTTCACCTTCGCCCATATCCCAGCCCGCATTCTTCCTCGCGACGTGCCTGCGATTCTGCGAGGCGTGGATCAGGCAGACCTCGTCACCGCTCTGGCGGGCGCTGCGGCTGAGGGTGACAAGGCCGCGGCTACGTTCCTATTGTCCAACATGTCGACCCGCATGGCCGACAACCTGCGCGAAGAAATTGGCGAGCGGGGCAAGGTGAAGCTATCCGAAACCGAAGAAGCCATGACGCTGATCGTTGGCGCAATTCGGGCCCTTGTCGACGAAGGGGCAATATCTTTGATCGAAGAAGACCGCGAATAGTGACAGACAAGCGCCTTCCAGCGTGCCGGCACAAAGGGTTGTTTTGCAACGCTTGTGGTTGCGGTTTCTGCCTTGTATGTCTTGCCCGGCAAATCGCAACAGCCGGTGAGACTTCACTATGCCCGTCGAAAAGTCGGAATTAAGCCGCGCAGAGCTTAGAAAATACTATATCACCGGATTGTTCATGAAAGGTGTCATCGGGGCCATGCGTCTGCTGCCCTATGAAACCCGTCTGGCCACCATGGCCGCAATCGCGCGCGGTCTGTCTCCGTTGATTGGATTCACGAACCGGGTGCGCAGCAATCTGAAACTGACTTGTCCGGACCTGCCCGAAGACGAGGTCAAACGGATTTGCCGCGCGGTTCCCGACAATGCCGGTCGCGCCATTATGGAGCATTTTTCGCCCGAGGGATTCACCGATCGTCAACGCAACGCCAAGGTCAGCGGATCCGGTGTTGCCGCCTTTGACGCCGCCGTGGCAGAGGGTCGCCCGATCATGATGATCACCGCGCACTTCGGCCACTACCTGGCCGCCCGCATCGCCCTGCAAGAGCGCAGCGGTCAACCGATCGGATGCCTGTATCGCCGCATGGCAAACCCGTATTTCAACGAAATGTATGTCGAATCATTCTATAAAACCGGCGCACCGATGTTCGAACAAGGTCGTCGCGGGATGGTCGAGATGGTCCGCTCTCTCAAGAAAAGCGGGATCATCGCAATCGTTTCGGACCTGCACGCGCATGGCGGCGAAGAGCTGATGTTCTTTGGAAAACCGGCCGTGACCTCGGTGCTGAACGCGGAACTGGCGATGAAATACGACGCCGTTCTGATCCCATGCTATGCGGTTCGTCAGCCCAACGGCATTGATTTCGAAATCGTTCTGCACGACCCGGTGCCGCACACTGACCCCAAGACCATGACCCAGTTCACAAATGACGATCTGGAGTCGATGGTCAAGAAACACATGGGTCAGTGGTTCTGGATTCACCGGCGCTGGAAAACGTGGAACGGTTTGGGTGTTCAGCCCGAGGATATGCCCTGATTACTTGACCCGCGCCGCCGCGACGATCGGCCCGTGCCCCGCCCTTTGGATCAGCACGACGGCGGGCAAGTCCGAGTTCAGGGATACCGAAAACTCCTGCGGCGAAACGCCGTCCCACTGACCGGCCAAGTGCCAGGAGTCGACAACGTTCGCGTAATCCAGCTCATGCCCGGCAAGTTCACCACGCCGTATAGAAGCATGCCGCAAGGGCGCGTACTGGATGACGCGCACATCATAGGTCTCTCCTACAGGAAGCTCGACGGGCGTCACGGCGACCGTTACGTCGTTGCCGGACCTGGTCGCCGTAACAGAAGCCTCGGGCGCAGCCTTGAGGTGCGCATTGATCAAACGGTCCAGTTCCCGCGATTGTGCGCCGACCACATCCTGTTGGCCGTTCACCACCATCTGAGGCGTATAGATCATCGACCGTCCGCCTTGGCGGGCATATGAGCGCTGCCGCAGTGTGTGGTCCGGATCCGCATACTCATCCTTCCACCCGATGTAGTCCCAGTAATCCACATGCAGCGCGAGGCCGATGACGTCATCACGCTTGGCCAGTTCATGCATGATCCGATCCGCCGGCGGACAGGACGAACATCCCTGAGACGTGAACAGTTCAACCACGACCGGGTCACTTTCAGCCACAGCGGCGGTGGCAAGGAACAAGGAAACAAGTGCGGTTGCACGAACTGATCTGAACATTTTGAATCTCGGGCTTCTTTCGGAGTGCCCGACCGGTTTAAACGGAACCCCGCTCAACCTCCAATCAACGTTTCTTGAGAGATACGACCGTCAAGACTCTTAAATTCTGTGTGCAACGGTATACATCAAGCGGCGAACCTACTGCCTTGGTCCTTGAACCGAAGGCTTTGGTGATGCAGATAACTAATAGCGAATCCCGAGACCTAAGTCATTTCAGAGGGAGGCCACAGATGCCCATCAAAGTTGGACAGGATACCGCCAAGACACGCCGCAGCCTGAGCGTGAATGGCAAATCCATTTCTTATTATTCGATCCCCGCCGCGCAAGAGGCCGGTCTTGGTGATTTTTCAAAGCTGCCCGCCGCGTTGAAAGTTGTTCTGGAGAACATGCTGCGGTTCGAGGATGACGGTTTCTCGGTCTCGGTCGACGACATCAAAGCCTTCGGAGAATGGGCTGACAACGGTGGCAAGAACCCGCGCGAAATTGCCTACCGCCCTGCTCGCGTGCTGATGCAAGACTTCACCGGCGTTCCGGCCGTGGTCGATCTAGCCGCGATGCGCGACGGCATCAAAGCGCTGGGCGGCGATGCGCAAAAGATCAACCCGCTGAACCCGGTTGATCTGGTCATCGATCACTCGGTCATGATTGATGAATTCGGAAACCCACGCGCGTTCCAGATGAACGTGGACCGCGAATATGAACGGAATATGGAGCGCTACCAGTTCCTGAAATGGGGTCAGTCGGCCTTCAACAACTTCCGCGTGGTGCCGCCCGGGACCGGCATCTGCCATCAGGTGAACCTGGAGTATTTGTCGCAGACCGTCTGGACCGATACCGACCAGAGTGGCGAAGAAGTCGCCTACCCCGACACCCTGGTCGGCACCGACAGCCACACTACCATGGTCAACGGCATGGCCGTTCTTGGCTGGGGCGTCGGCGGGATCGAGGCCGAGGCCGCAATGCTGGGTCAACCGATCTCGATGCTGATCCCCGAGGTCATCGGGTTTGAACTTACCGGTGAACTGGTCGAAGGCACCACCGGCACCGATCTGGTTCTGAAAGTCGTCGAGATGCTTCGCGAAAAAGGCGTGGTTGGCAAGTTCGTGGAATTCTACGGCGAGGGTCTGGACCGTCTGCCGCTGGCCGACCGCGCCACCATCGCCAATATGGCACCTGAATACGGCGCGACCTGCGGCTTCTTCCCGATCGACAACGAGACCCTGCGCTACATGCGCAACACTGGTCGTGACGAGGACCGTCTGGCGTTGGTCGAGGCCTACGCGAAAGAGAACGGGTTCTGGCGCGATGAGAATTACGCACCGATCTACACGGACACACTGTCGCTGGATATGGGCACCATCGTCCCGGCGATCTCGGGTCCGAAACGCCCGCAAGACTATGTCGCTCTGACCGACGCCAAGGCGGCCTTTACCAAAGAAATGGCTGAAACCTTCAAGCGCCCGATGGGCAAGCAGGTCGAAGTCAAAGGTGAAGAATACGGCATGGAGTCGGGCAAGGTCGTGATCGCCTCGATTACTTCCTGCACTAACACCTCGAATCCTTACGTGATGATCGGCGCCGGTCTGGTGGCAAAGAAAGCACATGAGCTGGGCCTGAACCGTAAGCCCTGGGTCAAAACCTCGCTGGCCCCCGGTTCGCAGGTTGTGTCGGAGTACCTTGAGGCCGCCGGGCTGCAACAGCACCTGGACGCCATCGGATTCAACCTTGTGGGTTATGGTTGCACCACCTGCATCGGCAACTCGGGACCGCTCCAGAGGGAAATTTCTGAGGCGATTTCCGAAGGCGACCTGGTCGCCACTTCGGTCCTGTCAGGCAACAGAAACTTCGAAGGCCGGATTTCACCCGACGTGCGGGCCAACTATCTGGCCTCCCCGCCGCTGGTTGTTGTCTATGCGTTAGCCGGGACGACGGACATCGATCTGACATCCGAGCCGATTGGACAGGACAAGGACGGCAATGACGTCTTTATGAAAGATCTCTGGCCGACCCAACACGAAATTGCTGAACTGGTTCAGCAGACGGTCACCCGCGAGGCGTTCCAGTCCAAGTACGCGGACGTCTTCAAGGGTGATGAAAAATGGCAATCGGTCGAGGTTCCCCAACAGGAAACCTATGACTGGCCTCCGACGTCGACCTACATCCAGAACCCGCCCTATTTCCTGGGTATGAACCCCGAACCCGGCACGATCTCGAATATCGATGGTGCTAAGGTTCTGTTGATCCTGGGCGACATGATCACGACTGACCACATCTCGCCCGCCGGGTCCTTCGCCACGACAACTCCGGCGGGTAAGTATCTGACCGACCGACAGGTTCAACCACGTGAGTTCAACTCGTACGGCTCGCGTCGGGGGAACCACGAGGTCATGATGCGCGGCACTTTCGCCAATATTCGCGTCAAAAACGAGATGCTGGATGGCGTCGAAGGTGGCTACACCAAAGGTCCGGACGGTCAGCAAACTTCGGTTTACGAGGCTTCGATGGCCTATCAGGCAGAAGGCGTCCCATTGGTCGTCTTCGGTGGCGAGCAATACGGCGCCGGGTCTTCGCGCGACTGGGCCGCGAAGGGCACCGCTCTGCTGGGCGTCAAGGCCGTCATCGCAGAGAGCTTTGAGCGTATCCACCGTTCCAACCTGGTTGGCATGGGAGTCATCCCGTTCGAATTCACCGGCGGCGATAACCGCAAATCGCTGGGTCTGAAGGGGGATGAAACCGTCTCGATTGATGGATTGGAAAACGTCGAACCGTTGCAAGAGGTGCCCTGCACTATCGTCTATGGCGACGGAGCCGAGAAAACCATCACCCTGAAATGCCGGATCGATACCGCGCCCGAGATCGAATACATCGAAAACGGTGGCGTTCTGCAATATGTTCTGCGGAACTTGGCAAAAGCCGACTAAAACAACAAAGCCCCGGCCAACGCGCCGGGGCTTTCACGTTCCAGACGTCGCAGTCGCAAACGCAAAAAAAGATAAAGCGCGTGCCGCAGGCACGCTCCGTTTCGCTACAGCCCGAATTACTGGCTGGCTTTTTCCAATGCTGGACGGATCGTGCTTTCGATCACACGCTGTGTAATCGGCCCGGCAAAGCGCAAGATGATTGTACCCTCTCCATCGATCACATAGGTTTCCGGCACACCATACAGACCCCAGTCGAGCGCCATACGCCCCTGTTCATCCCGTCCCATGGCCGCGTATGGATCGCCCAACTCGGCCAAAAAGGCCTCTGCGTTGCCCAACTGATCCTTGTAGTTGATGCCGTAGACCGGAATGCCTTCCTCCGAAAGTGCCTCAAGGTTTGGATGTTCGGCGCGGCAGGGCGCGCACCAGCTGGCCCAGTAGTTCACCAGCTTGATCTCGCCGTCACGCAGCGTGGCATCGTCGAAAATCTGCTTGCCCGGAAACTCGGTCAGGACCACCGGCGGCGCGGGCTGACCTTCACGGGCCGAGGGCAATGCGTTTGGATCCTCGCGGAACATACCGATCCCCGCAAGAACGGCAAAAGCGCCGAAGATCAGGGGCGGCGCAATCATCAGGGGCGAGATTTTAACCATTGCGCGTCATCCTGTTTTCGACTTTTTCCATCTCGGCCCGGACCTTGCGCCCGCGCATCACGCTGACGACAATCAACGCGGCCAGCAAACCCAATGACGCCGCATAGGACCACAAGACAGTATCGGCGTATTTTCCAAGATCAGGGATCATCCGTTTACCCTTTCCCGCGCCAGCAGCGCCTTGATCCGGCGTGCGCGGATTTCCGTGCCCGTGCGATACAGCACCAAAGCAATGAACAGCAGCACAAACCCGATGATGCACAGAAGCAGCGGATAGAAATAGATATTGCTGACTTTTTCTTCAGTATCCGCCCCAGTCACGGCGGCCGCCCGCATCACCGACGCCCCCTGATGAAGCCCCTGGTTCCAGAAGTTCACCGCATAGCGGCTGAGAATCGCGAAGACCGAACCCACAAGACAAAGAACCGAAGTCAGATCAGCCGCGGTATCGGAGTCCTCGATAGCCTCCCACAGGGCGACGTAGCCCAGGTAGAACAGGAACAGGATCAGGAACGATGTCAGACGCGGATCCCAAGCCCACCAGGTACCCCACATCGGCTGACCCCAGATCGCGCCGGTTGCCAGGGCGATCAGGGTCATCACGATCCCGATCGGGGCTGCAGCACGTGCGGCCAATGCGCTAACGTGGTGCCGCCGAACCAACCAGACCAGTGACGTCGCCAACATCATCAGCCAGCAATTGATCGCCATCAGCGCCGCGGGCACATGCAGATAGATGATCTTGACGGTCGAACCCTGCTTGTAGTCATCCGGCGTGAAGAAGAATCCCCAGGTCAGCCCGACGATCAGGCAGACGGCGGACGTAATCCAGAAAAACGGCAGAACCCGCTCGCTGGTCGCGAGGAACTTGCGCGGGTTGGCGTATTCCCAAAGGGCGTTGGCTTTGGCTGCGATAGACATGGGCCTTATCTAGTCCGAGTCGGGTCGGTACTCAATTGACATCAGTCAAACTGCGACCGTGTCACCGAAGGTTGATGCGCAGCACCGCTGAGCTGGCAAAGGGTAGCAGGGCGATTGTGGCCGCAGTCACGCCCGCCAGCATCAGCAGCGGTGTCTGGGTTTCCATTCCTGTTGCTCCGCGACGGGCGACCTCGGCCCCGAAGATCAGCGTTGGCACGTAAAGCGGCAGAACCAACAGAGACAACAGCAATCCGCCACGTTTCAGACCCACCGTCAAAGCAGCACCGAACGTGCCGATGACGCTCATGGCCGGGGTTCCGATCAGCAGTGAGATCACCAGCCAGGAAAAGCCAGGGGTCGGAAGGTTCAGCAACACACCCAAAAACGGCGCGGCCAGAACCAGTGGTAACCCGGTGGTCAGCCAGTGAGCCAGCGCCTTGATGGATACGACAGCCTCAAGCGGCAGGGGAGCGGTGGCCAAGAGGTCGAGCGATCCGTCCTCCCAATCCAGCGCCAACAGGCGATCCAGCGACAACAGGCAGGCTAGAAGCGCGCCCAGCCACAGCACACCCGGCGCAATGGTCGAGAGCAATGAGGATTGCGGGCCAACCGAAAATGGCACCAGAACCGTTACGATCAGGAAGAACGCAAGGCCAAGGCCAAAGCCTCCGCCCGCGCGGAAGGCCAATTTCAGGTCGCGCAGAAGCAGAGCGATCACAGGAAGCCTCCGTCAAAGTCATCGATGGGTTTTGGCTTGGCTTTGTTGGGGCCGACGTCCAGCACCTCTCCGTCAAGACCGAGGTCGATATGGGTGGCGATCAGGGCCGAGCCGCCCTGCCCCAGATGCGCCCGCACTGCATCGGCAAACATCTGAACTGCGTGGCGGTCCAGCGAAACGGTTGGTTCGTCCAGCATCCAGATTGGTCGCCCGGTCACCAGCATCCGCGCCAGTCCCAACCGCCGTTTCTGCCCGGCGGACAGGTTGCCAGCGTGGCGGTCGGACAATTCGTTCAGCGCAAAAGCGTCCAGAGCGGACTGGATATCATCTGTGCCAAAGACCGAGGCCCAGAAATTCAGGTTTTCCAATACCGTAAGTGTCGGCTTCAACCCGTCCGAATGCGAGGCATAGGCGATCTGATCCTCGGCCCCGTCAATACGACCGGTCAATGGCGGTTGAAGCCCCGCAAGCGTGCGCAGCAACGTGGTCTTGCCGATCCCGTTCGGGCCGCGCAGGATCAGGGCCCGTCCGGGTGGCAAAGAAAAATTCAGCCCTTCCAGCACGGGAATACCCCCGCGGGTAATGGCAAGATCGGTTACGGTCAAAGTCATGAAACCCCGCTTAGCCCATTGCGGTCAGGGGCAAAAGGCGAGATTTGCCGCAGGGTGCTGACCGGCTCGTTTGTGGGGATCGTCGAAGCGAGGGGCCAGCCCTTCGCGCTCCCCGAGGTATTTTTGGCCAGATGAATGGGATCCCGTCAGGTCGGGAGTAATGCCAGCGCAATGCGGCGACCTTCGGAGAGGAGAACATTATAGGTCCGGCACGCGGCGGGCGAGTTCATGATCTCAACGCCAATACCCGCTTGTTCGAGCGAAGCGCGCAGATCCGCGGGAATATGGGCAAGTTCCGTCCCTGTTCCGATCAGCAGGACGTCCACTTGTTCGGACAGCGCAAGCAAGGTCGACTGGTCCGAATAGCCGCCCCAACCGGCGGTTCCGCCGGGTCCGGTCAGAATGGCGCCTTCATAGACCTGCCCTCCAACGCGAAAGAAACCGGGCCCGTAGCCGTCTACAGGCGTCGCATTGTTGTATGTGATTTCATTCAACCGCATGGGCGTCCTCTATGCCCCAAAGTGGTAATCCCGACAAGGCGGCAAGCGCAATCGCGACATATGCGGCAGTCCGATACAGCTTTTCCCGCTCGGGGTGGAACAGCCAGCCCCCCAGCCAATTGCCCAAAAGGTTCGGTATCGACAGTGCCAGCCCCAGAATGATGGAATCAAATGTGACCCGTCCCATGCCAGACAGGAAGCCAAAGATGAGAAAATCGAAGCCGAACAGAAACAGCAGGATCGTGGCCCGTATGACCTCAACCGGCAGCGGGCGGGACATGTAGAAAAGGATCACCGCAGGTCCAGGCAGGCCCGCAACGCCGCCCAGAAATCCCGCAGCACCGCCGATTGCAGCCACCATCGCGCGCCGAACCCGTCCCTGATAGCGCAACCCCAGAATCAGGATCGTGAGCATGAACAGGGCAAGGAAACTGACGGCATATCGGAAGACCTTGGGGTCGACCTGCGTCAGGACCCACAACCCGACGGGCAGAACCAGAGCACAGCCCAATAGCAGACGCGCCAAATCGCCCCGATCCACAACGCGCCATGCGCGGCGCAGGTTGGGTAGCGGTCCGAAGATATCCATGATCGTCAGGCCGATCAGCGCCCCGAACGGGCCCAGGAACGGGGTGGCAATTGGCAGAAAGACCAGCGCGGTTCCAAAACCGGAAAACCCGCGTACGATGCCGCCCAAAGTGGCCGCAAAAAAGATAACGGCCAGCCCCGTGGGGGACTGGCCGAACAGATCAGGCGTCCACATTTGCGAACTGATTGCCCGCATTATTGGACGGTTTCGACCAGTCGCGCTTGACACCCAGCCACAGCAGGATGGTCGAGGCCACGAAGACCGAGGAGTAAGTACCAACAATCACGCCCCAAATCATCGCGAAGACAAAGCCGCGGATCACGTCTCCGCCTAGGACATAGAGCGAGATCAGAGCCAACAGTGTGGTGACCGAGGTCATCACCGTCCGGCTAAGCGTTTCGTTGATCGAGATGTTCAGGACCTCTTTCAGATCCTTCTTCTTGTACTTCCGCAGGTTCTCGCGCACGCGGTCGAACACGACCACGGTGTCGTTCAACGAGTAACCAACGATGGTCAGAAGCGCCGCGATGATGGCCAGATCGAACCGAATCTGCAGCTCCGAGAAGATACCGATGGTCAGGATCACGTCATGAACCAGCGCGGCAACAGCACCCAATGCGAACTGCCATTCGAAGCGCAACCAGATATAAACAAGCACCGCGCCGATGGCCAAGGCCACCGCGATGACGGCGGTCTGAATCAACTCGCCCGAGACTTTGGGTCCGACGGATTCGACGGAGACAAACTGAATGTCTGGTGCGGCGGTTTTCAGGGCCTCTTGAACCGCTGTAACAGTCGCGGCCGACACGGCCTCGGCCTCGGCCTGCGCCTGAATACGGATCATCGCGACATTTTCATCGTCCGCAAAAGTGGGATCGAAAATCTCGGTAATCGTCACATCGCCCAATTCCAGCGGAGCAATAGCCCCACGGTAAGCGCCCACATCCACAACTTCTGCGCTTTGGGTCCGGATCGTGGTTCCACCACGGAAGTCGATGCCGAAGTTCAGCCCTTGCAGCAGGAATGAGGTGAACGCCACAATCATCATCAGGGCCGAGATGCCCAGCCAGATTTTCCAACGGCTGAAGAAATCGAACGAGGTGTTCTGGGGTACGAGTTTAAGTCTCATGTCAAACCTCGATCATTTTCGGACGGCGGCGCTCGAACCACGTGACGATCATCAGTCGCGTCACGAAGATCGCGGTGAAGACCGAAGTCAGGATACCCAGGCCGAGGGTGATTGCGAAGCCGCGTACCGGTCCGCTACCCATGGCGAACAGGATGGTTGCCGTAATGAATGTTGTGACGTTTGCGTCCAGAATGGCCGACAGCGCCTTTTCATAGCCAAGCTCGATGGCACGCGCCGGGCCTCTGGCTGATTTCAGTTCCTCGCGGATACGCTCGAAGATCAGCACGTTGGCATCCACCGCCATACCAACAGTCAACACGATGCCCGCGATACCCGGCAGGGTCAGCGTTGCCCCGATCAGCGACAGCAGGCCAAACAACAGACCGACGTTAATGATCAGCGCGATGTTGGCGAATATGCCAAACAGCCCATAGCTGAGCGCCATGAAGGTCAGCACGGCCACAAAGGCCACAATCGTTGCCACCTTACCTGCGTCGATGCTGTCTTGACCCAGCTCGGGTCCAATGGTTCGTTCTTCAAGGAATTCCAGCCCGGCAGGCAAAGCACCGGCACGCAGAAGAACGGCAAGGTTGGTGCTTTCTTCAACGGTGAAGTTACCGGTGATGATACCGGAACCACCCGGAATGTGGCTTTGGATCACAGGGGCCGAAATCACTTCGTCATCGAGAACGATCGCAAAAGGCTGGCCAATGTTCTCCAGCGTATAGTCGCCGAACTTACGAGCACCGGACGTGTTGAACCGGAAGCTTACCGCCGGACGTCCGTTCTGGTCGAAGGACGGTTGGGCATCCACCAGCTCTTCACCGGTGACGACCGGCGCCGCTTCGACGGTGTAGAAAATGCCATTTTCGTCGATGGATGGAATGATCTTTTCGCCGATTCCCGGAACCGCATCCGGGTTGGTGCCCCGCCCGACAACGGGGTTGAAGGTCAGCTGTGCGGTGGTACCGATGATTTCCTTCAACTCACCTGCGCTACCGATCCCCGGAACCTGGATCAGGATACGGTCTGCACCCTGGCGCTGGATCGTCGGCTCGCGCGTGCCAACTTCGTCGATCCGGCGGCGGACAATCTCAAGTGATTGGCGCACGGTGCGGTCGTCCGAGGCCAGTTTTTCGGCTTCGGACAGTTGAACGACAATCGTGTCTCCATCCGACCGCGCCTCGATATCCGTGGCCCCTACGCCTGTCAGGGTCTGCACCTGACGGGCCAGTCCGCGCACAACTTCAAGCGCGCGGGACATGCCCTCGGGCTGGCTGATTTTTACGCGAATCTCATCGGGGGCCGAGTCCTGTTTGCGGATCGTGCCGACAGTCGCCCGCTCATCCCGCAGAGCATCGCGGATTTCCGGCCACATCGCCTCCATCCGGGATTCGTAGACATCGTCGACCTGAACTTCGGCCAGCAGATGCGCACCTCCGCGTAGATCGAGGCCCAAATTTACCAGAGAGGACGGCAGCCAGTTTGGCCACTGCGCCGCTTCGGCCTGCATTTCGGGGGTGTCGATGCCAAGCTCAATGGCGGCTTTGGCATCGTTGGATTGCTCGACGCGCGTATAAAACGCATTCGGCAGGGCCATCAGCAGGCCGATCACGCAGACCGACCAGATCAGAACCCGCTTCCAGGTATCAATTTGCAGCATTACCCTGCCTTTTCAAGGAATTGTCGCGCGAAGTTACTTCGCCGGTTCGGTTTTGTTCAGAACCTGCGCAATGGTCGATTTGACCACACGAACCTTGACGTTTTCGGCGATCTCGACCTCGATCTCGTTGTCGCCTTCCTTGACCTTCGACACCTTGCCGATCAGACCACCCTGGGTGACGACCTGATCGCCGCGGCGGACAGCCTCGACCATGGCCTGATGCTGCTTCATCTTTTTCTGCTGCGGACGGATCAGCAGGAAATACATGATCGCGAAGATCAGGATCAGCGGGAGAAACTGGGCGATTGCGCCACCTTCCATGGGATATTCCTTTGTTTTGGTGCTGCGGAAACGCTCCGCAAATTTGGCGAGAACCTATGCTCTGAGTTGCGCCTTTGCAAGCGAAGGCCGCGCCGAACTCCACCGGGATCTGACCACAGTGTGCAAAGAACAAGCCAGGCGTTGCAGATATGTCCTAGGCAGGTCACCGAAACTGGGTATAGTTTGGGCTAAGGGGGACATATGACACAACAATTCAAGCCCTTCCTTTTGCTGGCTTATTTTGTGACAGCACTGGCTGCCAGCCTTTGGCTCTCAGACGCTGTGTCGGCACAGGAAACACCGGCCGAGCCGGCGGCTTCTGAGGGTACGGAATCGGATGCCTTCGTCGCCCCGGTTATAGTGGACGGGGACGTGTTGTTCCGGGTCCGTGGGTCTAGTGCCCTGCCCGCCCCCGAACGAGCGGAGATTGTTCAGAACAAGATTGTCGAAGTCGCCGAAGCCTCGGACACGCCCAAGGTCGAGATCACATACGAAGAAACCGAGTTTGGTATCTGGACACTGGCTGATGGTGAGAGAATCTCGATCGTTACCGAAGCTGACGCCGAATTGGAACAGATGGAGCTGAGCGTTCTGAGTGTTTTACACGGGGACGCGATCAAACAATCCATTGAATCCTATCGCTCCAACCGCACCGAACAGGCGCGCGTTTCCGGTGCGATCGAGGCCGCCGCATGGACCTTGGGGTTTGTTGCGTTTGTAGTTGCGATCCTCTGGTTGCACCGTCGGATACGACGGAAGACACTGAAGTTTGTCTCGCGTCATCTTAAAGACGTGGAAACCGCGACGGCCAAAAGCGTTCAGGCCGAGGCGATTGCAGCGCTCGTCCGGTACGGGCTGAGTTTTGTTCTGCTAATCATCTTCTTCCTGGGTTTTTACTACTACCTTTCGTTTGTTCTACTGGCCTTCGCCGAAACCCGCTATTTCGCCCAGCTTCTGCTGACTTACCTGACAGAGCCTGTGCTGCTGATCTTCAAAGGCGTTATCAGTTACATCCCCAACATGATCATGCTGGGTTTGATCGCCTGGGTAACGATGTACATCATCAAGGGGGTGCGGGTGTTTTTTGACGCTGTCGAAGCAGGCTCATTCGATATGGGCGATTTCGAGAAACACTGGGTCAGCCCAACCTTCAACATTGCACGAGTTGTCGTGATCCTGATCGCCTTGGTCTTCGCGGTCCCCTACATCCCTGGATCGGACTCGGCTGCATTCCAAGGCTTGACCATTCTCGTGGGCGCGATGCTGTCGCTTGGCGCCAATTCAGTCGTGTCAAACATGCTGGCCGGCCTGTTCGTGATCTACCGCCGGTCGACCTCGATCGGGGACCGCATTCAGATCGGCGACCATATCGGAGACGTGGTTCAGATCAAACTGATGGAGACGCACCTGAAATCCATCAAGAACGAGCTGATCTCGATCCCCAATGCCCAGTTGATGAATTCGGACGTTGTGAATTTCTCGAAAAAAACGGACGGCAGTGGGCTGTTGCTGCACACAACGGTCGGCATCGGATACGAAGAGCCACCCGAGAAAGTTGAGGCGATGCTGATCGAGGCCGCCAATCGCACCAAGGGCATCAAGTCCAAACCGGAACCCTTTGTTTTGTGGACGGCATTGGCAGATTACGCGATCAACTACCAGATAAACGGCTACACGACTCGGGGCAGCATTATCCCGAAAATCCGGTCGGACCTGCACCGCAACATTGTAGCGGTGTTCAATGAGAATGGCGTGCAGATCATGACGCCCTCTTACATGGCCGATCCGCCCGAACCCAAGATCCCGGTCGAGCATTGGGATGGCCATCTGGCGCACGAAACACACGAGGACACGGATAAGTCGTAAGCGGTGCTACAACCCGCCTTTCAGATGGTGCATAAGCGGTTTCAGTGATTCACGCATTTAAGGATCTGAACCATGCACGACATCCGCGCCATTCGCGAAAACCCAGCCGCCTTCGACGCCGCTCTTGCGCGCCGTGGGGACGCGCCGGTGTCGTCAGATTTGCTGAGGCTGGACGAAAGCCGCCGGGCCAAGATTCTGGCGGCTGAAACCGCGCAGGCCGAACAGAACAAGGCCAGCAAGGAAGTTGGCGCTGCCAAGGCCCGCGGCGACGAGGAAGAGTTCCAGCGTCTGCGCGCTCTGGTCTCGGAAAAGAAGGCCGAGATAGCCCAGATGCAGACCGAGGCCAAGGATTTGGATGCGCTGCTGACCGATCAGTTGATCCGCATCGCGAACCTGCCGGCCGAGGACGTGCCCGAAGGCGCTGACGAAGACGACAATGTCGAGGTCAACCGCTGGGGCACTCCACGTGCGTTGGATTTTGCGCCGAAAGAGCATTTCGAAATCGAAGCCGTTCAGAGCGGGATGGATTTCGAGACGGCGGCAAAACTTTCCGGCTCGCGTTTCGTGCTGCTGTCCGGCGGCGTTGCCCGCATTCACCGTGCGCTCGCACAATTCATGCTGGACACGCATATCAACGAGAACGAACTGACCGAGGTGAACGGCCCGGTTCTGGTTCTGTCTGAAATGATGCAGGGCACCGGCCAACTGCCGAAATTCGGCGAAGACAGCTATCAGACCCGCGAAGGCTGGTGGCTGATCCCGACGTCGGAGGTCTCGCTGACCAACATCGTCAACGACACGATGATCGAGGAAAGCTACCTGCCCCGCCGCTATACCGCGCATTCGCTCTGCTTCCGTTCGGAAGCCGGCAGCGCCGGCAAGGACACCCGGGGCATGCTGCGTCAGCACCAGTTCGAAAAGGTCGAGATGGTCTCGGTCACACATCCGGACAAATCGGATGACGAACAAAAGCGCATGCTGCGTTGCGCCGAGGGTATTCTGGAAAAGCTGGGCATCCCCTATCGCACCGTGATCCTGTGCACCGGCGACATGGGCTTTGGCGCGCGCCGGACCTACGACATCGAAGCGTGGCTACCGGGTCAGGATACGTATCGCGAGATCAGCTCGGTCTCGACCTGCGGTGACTTCCAGGCGCGCCGTATGAACGCACGGTTCCGTCCCGAAGGTGGTGGCAAGCCCGAATACGTTCACACCCTGAACGGTTCCGGTCTGGCCGTTGGACGCTGCCTGATCGCCGTTCTGGAAAACGGCCAGAACGCAGACGGCACCGTCACCCTGCCCGAGGTTCTGGCCCCTTATCTGGGCGGCAAGATGACGCTGCAGCTGGACGGCGCACTAGCATAAAAAAACGGCGCCGAATATCGGCGCCGGGTTCATAAGGCAGTAAGGTGAAGAAGGTTACTTCTTCGCCTTTTTCTTATCCTTCTTCTTATCTGTCTTTTTGTCTTTCTTTTTGTCGGCTTTTTTCTTGTCGGCCTTTTTGTCAGCTTTCTTTTTGTCGTCCTTCTTGGACTTTTTGTCCTTCTTGGCCTTGGCTTTTACCTTATCCTTGGCCTTGGAAAACACAGCCTCCATCTCTTGCAGCTTTTTGGCGGCTTTTTCAGCTTTCGCTTTGGCCTTTGCCTTCTTCCTGGCTTTCGCCTCTGCCAACTCGGCCGCTGCCTTTTCCTCTGCCGCCTTACGCGCTGCCTCTTCCGCCCGCTTCTCAGCAGCGGCGGTCGCAACTGTCTTGCGGGCCGCCGGTCGACGCGTCGCGGGTTTTCTGGCCGGAGCGCGGCGCGCTGCAGGTTTAGTCGTGGTACGTCTGGTAGCAGCAGGTTTAGCGGCAACTGGTTTTGCCGCGGCTGGTTTTGCCGCGGCACGCTGTGCAGCCGCAGGCTTCGCGGCAATGGCTTCTTTTGCGGCGGCAATCAGCACAGCCGCGCGGGCTTCACCAATTCGGGGAACTTTGACCAGATCAGCGGGGGTTGCCTTGGCAATGGCTTCGGCGGTCTTGAAACCGTTGGCAGCCAAAGACTTTCCAAGCGCTTCACCTACACCTTTAATATCGGTCACTGCGGTCATTATCTGTCCTTTCTATTTCGCCCTTCGTTGTCGTATATACACTGGATATACAGACCTGCAAGCCAACGGCCGGGCAAGCATGTTGCTAATATCAGTTACTGTGGGCCAGATCGCCAGATCGATCTTTTCCGGGAAATGGAACAAGGCGCTTTGCATCTTCGTCCCAGAGTTTAAGATTCAAAGCGGCGACGGCTTCAGGGAACTTGATCCGACGCGGAGTGTATTCGGGCGGCAAGTTATAGTGGCATGCCCGTAACCGGTACGACGGTATCCGCGCGTTGAAGTGATGGATATCGTGCAGCGTAATGCAGGCCACCGCGTTGTCGAACCACCACCCGAAATCCAGCGCCGACGACCCCTGCAAAGCCGCCAGCTTGGGGTCAAGGTCCGGACGCCGGTCCCAATACGTATCCTCGAAATTATGCTGCAGGTAGACAAGGAAAACGCCCAACATTCCACCCAGCAATGAGAAAACCAGCCAGACGAGAATACCTGTCATACCAGCGATCAAATAAAGAAGTCCAAGGAACACAACTATCGACAAGTTGTGCAACAGCACACCGGTCATACCGAACCGAACGGTATTCTTCGGCCAGCGGTAGCGGATGAAGTAGGTGAACAACGCGCCAATGGGAACCAGGATGAACGGATTACGATAAAGGCGGTAGAACAGGCGCGTCTTCCAATCGGCCTCGTTCCATTCCCGCAGAGTCATTGTGTGGATTTCGCCGGTCTCGCGATGCTCGAGATTGCCGATGCCCGCGTGATGCAGGTTGTGGTTTTGCTTCATCACCTCGAAAGGCGCAAAGGTAAATGGTGACAGCCCGTGCCCGGCCCATTCATTTTGCGCGCGGATTTCGAACAACGAATGATGCCCGCAATCGTGCTGCAACACATAGAGGCGCACCGCCGAAAAGGCAAAGACGACTCCCGCCGGGATCATGATGTACCAACGATCTACGTAGACAATCGCCAGCGCGAGCGATGCAAAATACACCGCGAAAGTTCCAAAGTAGCTCAAGGCGGCCAATCTATTGTCCTGAACCGCGTATTGCCTTGTGTATTCCCTCAGATCCATCCAGCCGCTCCCCACGATGGTCAGGTCCAATGGTGTTTCAAAAATTGGTGCGGAAATTCCGCGTGAAAAAGCGCGCGCATGAACAGATGCACGCAAACGAATGCTAGCGCGGGGAATCGGGACTGTCACGCCCCTCAGCCGAAAATGCTGAAAATTGGCGCAGTTACGCGCGACCCTTGAGATGTTTGGCCAGAGCGCCCGCGTTCTTTTTGCGGCGTCCCTTATAGGGGTTCTTGTCGCCCTGTCCGCGCAAAGTCAGGCGGATCGGAGTGCCCGGCATGTCAAAGTCTTCACGCAGACCATTGACCAGATAACGGGTATAGCTGGCCGGCATTTTGTCTGGGTGCGAACACATGACCACGAACCCAGGCGGGCGGGTTTTGGCCTGAGTCATATAGCGCAGTTTAATCCGGCGGCCCTGCGGCGCTGGTGGTGGGTGCTGTTCCAGCATGGCGGTCAGCCAGCGGTTCAGAGCGGCCGTTGGAACGCGACGGTTCCAAACGTCATGGGCACGGAGGATGGCGGCGCGCAAACGCTCCAGCCCCCTGCCCGTTTTTGCCGAAACCGTAACAAGCGGCGCGCCACGCAGTTGAGGCAGCAAACGCTCGAACGACTCTTTCAGGTCCCGCAGCTTTTCCTGCTTGTCCTCTTCGATGTCCCACTTGTTAATGGCGACAACGACGGCGCGGCCTTCTCGCTCGGCCAGATCTGCGATGCGTAGGTCCTGTTGCTCAAAGGGAATTGCGGCGTCCAGAAGAACAACCACAACCTCGGCAAACTTTACCGCACGCAGGCCGTCCGAAACCGAAAGCTTCTCAAGCTTCTCCTGAACCTTGGCCTTTTTGCGCATACCCGCCGTATCAAAGATACGCATGGGCGTGCTTTCCCCGTCAGGGTCCGCCCAGTCGATACGCAAACTGATTGCATCGCGGGTAATTCCGGCTTCGGGACCAGTCAGCAAGCGATCCTCACCGATAATCTTGTTGATCAGCGTGGACTTTCCGGCGTTCGGACGGCCCACGACCGCGACCTGTAGTGGCTTGGCCGCTGTGATCAGAGGCGTTTCGCCCTCTCCATCCTCGTCTAACTCGATATCGGTTTCCGGTGCATCCTCAACGGCCTTTTCCTCGGCAGCATCAGCCAAAGGCATCAGCTGAGTGTAAAGGTCGGTCATGCCCTCACCATGCTCACCCGACAGGCGAATCGGCTCGCCAAGACCCAGGTTATAAGCCTCGAGTACACCCGCATCTGCCGCGCTGCCTTCGGCCTTGTTGGCAGCCAGGATCACGTGTTTGGAGCGTTTGCGCAGAATTTCGGCGAACATTTCGTCGGTTGGGGTGATGCCGACCCGAGCATCAATCATGAACAGGCAGACATCGGCCATATCCACAGCGCGCTCGGTCAGGCGGCGCATCCGGCCCTGAAGGCTGTCATCGGTTGCGTCTTCAAGACCAGCAGTGTCGATCACGGTAAAGCGAAGATCACCCAGACGCCCTTCGCCTTCGCGCAGGTCGCGCGTCACGCCGGGCTGGTCGTCGACCAGAGCCAGACGTTTGCCCACAAGGCGATTGAACAGGGTGGATTTGCCCACATTCGGGCGCCCCACGATGGCGAGGGTCAGCGACATGATACTCAACTTTCAAGACTCAGACGCGCCCTTTAGCGCATCTTGCTGTCAACGGAAAGCGTGCAAATCACCTTTGGTGGACACGACGTACAGTGTCTGCCCCGCCACAACCGGCGCTGTTGTGGCGCCGCCCGGCACTTCAACGCGGTTCACCAGCGTTCCATCGACAGGGTTGAAGAAGCGCAGGTAGCCGTCATTCGAGGCGATAACGATGCGACCGCCTGCGAGGATCGGACCATAATGCGCGTAGATCGGGCCACGGCGACCCGGCTTGTCCTTGACAAAGCCCGGTAGGTCCTGCGCCCAGACAATCGCTCCGGTGGCCGCGTCGAGCCGGACCAACTGGCTGCGGTCGCTGATCAGGAAAATGCTGTTGCCAGCAGGCCAGACCGTATCGACGGCGCCCTCGTCTGCGGTCCAGATCCGATCCCCGGAATTGGCGTCAAAAGCAACGGTCCGTCCGGAATGGTTGCCGATATAGATCGTGTCGCCCACGACCATTGGCCCACCGGTGACATCAACAATCTGCGCGGCCGCTCTGCCACGGCGCCCACCTGCAACGGATGCGTTCCAGCGGCGAATACCCCCCCGACGGAAAGCAGCCGCGATGTCGCCCGAGCCAAAGGCAAAGACGGCAAAGTCCGAAGCGATCACCGGCGCCGGTGCGCCCAGAACGTTACCAACGCTGGGTGTGCCCTGAACCTGCCAGGCGATCCGCCCATCCTTGGTATTGACGGCCCACCCGGTTTCATCACCGGCAACAAGATACAGAATCCCGTTGCTGACAAGAGGTGCCCCGCTGCCTGTCGCGTTCAATCGTTTCTGCCAGCGGACGTTACCGGACCTCGCATCCAGTGCCGTCAAACGGCCATATCCGGACGAAATGTACAGCACGCCGTTGTCATAGGCCAAACCGCCACCGGTGGCGTCGGAATCGCCATCATTCGGCGGAATTAGGTTGGTGCTCCACACGACCTGACCCTGCGGCGACAACGCGGATACTGTCGCGCCCGCATCCAGCGTGTAGATCAGCCCCCCTGCGACAACCGGCTCTGCGGTGATCCGCTGCTTGCGCGAGTCCCCCTGACCGATCGATGTAGACCAGACCCTCTGCGGTGTGGCGCGCAACTGGGCATTTGTTGTACGGAACGCAGCTGTGCCCGCACTTTGTGGCCAGCTGGCATTGGCTTTTTGCGACGGCAGGCTGATCGGCTTGGAACCGCGGGTCACCACCGTTTCGGTATCGGACGCCGGCCGGATATCTTCACGCGGACCGGGCAGAATGACTTCGGGTTCCTGACAGGCGGCGACCATGGTCAGGGAAAGGGCTGCCACCGGCAATCCAATACGAGAAAATAGACTTGCTACCATGATCTTCCGAACTCGCCTGTGATTTTTCGTTCCGCCACCGGATCAGCCCTGTTGGGCGACCAGAGGTTTCGGTTCACCGCCCAACGCAACAATCAGCTGGGCCGCGCGCTGCTGTAAATCCACCCCGACTTCCGCGTCCTGACGCAGCGTTTCCAACCGCGCGATGGCTGCGTCGACATTGCCCTCGGACACATCAATCAGAGCCAGCTGTTCTTCGGCCAGAAGACGCAGCGGAGCACCCGGTGCGGCGAGCGCCTCGAACTGGAGGCGGCGATCGGCTGCGGGCAATGTCTCGGTTTGCAGCAACAGCGCCTTGAAGGTTGCGATCGCACGATAGATTTCCGGAAGATCACCCTGGGATGCAATGGTGTTCAGGCTGCTGACCGCATCCTGTTCCGAACCAGCCTCGACCTGAGATGCCGACAAAAGCATGTTGAGAATCGCGTCTCCACCCGGTGACTGGACCTCAACAGCGGCGAGGCTTGTCGCTCGCTCTTCCGACTGATTCTGCGCCAGCGCGGCCAGAATAGAGTCGCCCAGATCCTGCGCCTGGCTGGTTGCGCGTGACTTGCGGATCTCATTGAAAGCAGCGCCGCCCACGATCAGAACAACCGCAACCACACCGATCCAGCCCCACCTGCGCAGCAATAGGAACAGGCGGTCTCGGCGCACCTCTTCGGTCACCTCATCAATAAAACTGTCGACGTCGCTCATCCCTGCCCTCCGGGGCTGCATCCTTGGTGTATGGCGCCATGTCATACCCCGGCACCATCGCCAAGCCAAGAGCCCGATTTTGCACAATCCCGAGGGGGGTAAGCGCTCTTGTGCAAAAAAATAAACCGAACTATTCAGTTTAGCGTGGAAAAGGTACATAATCGTCCCCACTTTCTAGCATGAGCGCCAAAATAACCTTGGCCAAGAATTCTGGGAGTAGTCCTGCATGCGATTGATTTCATTGGCAAATGCCGCCTTGGTGATTGTTATTCTGTTTTTGTTGGTTTTCGAACGTGACACTCTGTTTGCCTTTGCCGGACGAGCAGAAGCCGATGCTGGCCCCGAAGCCGGGACCGATTCCGGCGACGGAACTGCCGTGGATCAAGCGACCATCGGCGTAGTTGCCGTAAGGTCAACTGCGCGCGAAATTGACAGCGCCGTGCTGTTGCGTGGTCAGACGAAGGCAAATCGCCAGGTTGAAGTTCTGGCCGAAACCACGTCGACTGTCATCTCGGAACCCAAGCGCAAGGGTACTTTTGTCGAAGCGGGCGACCTGCTGTGCGAACTGGACCCGGGCACCCGCCCCGCCAGCCTGGCCGAGGCAATGGCAGGTAAACTCGAAGCCGAAAGTCGTATCCCCGAGGCCGAGGCCCGTCTGGAGGAAGCCCACGCCTTGGTTGCCGAGGCTCAGATCAACCTGACCGCCGCCAACAAGCTGTCCGAAACCGGGTTTGGTTCTGAAACCCGCAGAATCTCGAGCGAAGCGGCCATGCGGACGGCTGAAGCAGGGATCAAGACCGCCGAAGCCGGGCTTGAGGCCACGCGCGCGGGAATCGAAGCCGCAACAGCCGAAGTCGAAGCCGCTAAACGCGAGATCGACCGGCAGACGATCGAAGCCCCCTTCAAGGGCCTGCTGGAGAGCGACACCGCCGAACTTGGCAGCCTGATGCAGCCCGGTTCGCTGTGTGCGACGGTCATTCAGCTGGACCCCATCAAACTGGTCGGGTTTGTCCCGGAAACCGAGGTTAACCGTATCCTCGTCGGCTCTGAGGCGTCGGCGCAGCTTGTAACCGGCCTGCAGGTCGCCGGTCGTGTGACCTTCCTTAGCCGTTCGGCGGATGAAACGACCCGTACTTTTGAGGTCGAGATCACGGTTCCGAACCCGGAACTTGCTATTCGGGATGGCCAAACCGCCGACATCCGCATCTCGGCGGATGGTGCCAAGGCGCACTTCTTGCCGCAATCTGCATTGACCCTGAACAACGAAGGTCAGGTCGGTGTCCGTACGGTCGGCCAGGGCAACGTGGTCGATTTCCAACCCATCGTCTTGCTGCGTGACACTGCAGAAGGTGTCTGGGTCGGCGGCCTGCCGGAAACAGTGGATATCATCGTCGTCGGGCAGGAATTCGTGACTCGCGGTGTTACGGTTAAGCCCACATATCGGGAAGCTGCAAAATGACCGGAATAGTCAGTTGGGCCGCCGACCGGGCCAGAATGGTTCTGGCCTTCATCGCCATCTCGCTGGTGATCGGCGGGTTTGCTTATGTCAGCCTGCCGAAAGAAGGCGAACCGGATATCGATATCCCGATGCTTTTCGTATCGGTTCAGTTCCCCGGCATTTCGGCTGAGGACAGCGAAAGCCTTCTGGTCAAGCCAATGGAAACCGAGATGGCCGATCTCGACGGGCTGGACAAGATGACCGCAACCGCCGCCGAGGGCTACGCGGGTATTCTGATGGAGTTCGAGTTCGGCTGGGACAAGTCCGCCACCATCGCCGATGTGCGCGATGCGATGAACACAGCTCAGAGCAAGTTTCCTGACGGAGCCGAGCAGTACACGATCACCGAGGTCAATTTCTCGGAATTCCCCATTGTCATCGTCAACCTGACAGGGGCTGTCCCGGAACGCACAATGGCACGCGTCGCCAAAGACTTGCAGGACGATCTGGAAGCGATGGATTCCGTTCTGGAAGCTGGGATCGCGGGCAATCGGGATGAGCTGTTGGAGGTGATTATCGACCCTCTGCGACTTGAGGCATACAACGTCACAGCGGCGGAACTCATCGACGTCGTCCGCAACAACAACCAGTTGATCGCGGCCGGTGAGGTCGAAACTGAACAAGGTACATTCTCGGTCAAGATCCCGTCGTCCTTCAAAACCGCGCAGGACGTGTATGACCTGCCAGTCAAGGTCAACGGTGACCGGGTTGTCACGCTGGGCGAGCTGGCGCAGGTCAACTATACCTTTGAAGATCGCGAAGGCACGGCCCGTTTCAACGGTGAACAGACCGTCGCGTTGCAGGTGGTCAAGCGCAAGGGCTTTAACCTGATCGACACGGTCGAAGGGGTGAAAGAGACCATTGCCGCTGCACAGGCGAAATGGCCGCCCGAGATGCAGGCTGCCATCCAGCTTGGCACCTCGAATGACCAAAGCCGCATTGTCGATTCGATGGTCAGACAGCTCGAAGGCTCGGTTTTGACCGCGATCGCTCTGGTTATGATCGTTGTTCTGGCATCGCTCGGCACCCGCGCGGCACTGCTTGTGGGTTTTGCAATCCCAACCTCATTCCTGCTGTGTTTCGCCTTTCTGGCGATGATCGGGGTTACAATCTCGAACATGGTGATGTTCGGGCTGATCCTGGCCGTGGGGATGCTGGTCGATGGGGCCATCGTTGTCGTGGAATATGCCGACAAACGCATCAAAGAAGGCGTCGGCCCGATGCATGCCTATGTTGAGGCAGCACAGCGGATGTTCTGGCCCATCGTGTCGTCGACCGCCACAACGCTTTGTGCCTTCCTGCCCATGCTGTTCTGGCCCGGCGTTCCGGGCGAGTTCATGAAGATGCTACCGATCACCCTGATCTTCGTTCTGTCGGCATCGCTGGTTGTGGCTCTGATCTATCTGCCGGTTGTAGGCGGGGTCTCGGGGCGGGTGAGCCGAGTGTTTGACCGCATCTCTGACTGGTTGCGCGCGAGAACCGCATGGTGGGTACGTGCCATTATGATCCCGCCGGTTCTGTATATGATGTTCCTCGGCGCGATGCAGATGGTAAATCCCGATTACCTGATGCCCGGATCGTCCGCTGGCGGTGTGGTGCTTGGTGCCCTGTTGCTGATGTTCGGGGCCTTTGGCGGATCGATCACGCTGAGCGCGGCCAAAATTCAGCGCGCGCCTGATAACCATGTGCACACTGCCCGGGAACACACCAACTTTGGTTATGTGATGAAGTTCTTGGTCGGCAATCCAATCATGCCAATTGTGTCCATCGTGGCGATCGGTTTCGCTGTTGTCACGGTGATGACCGCCTTTGGTAACAACAATCGCGGTGTCGAGTTCTTTGTGGAAACCGAGCCGGAACAGGCCACGGCCTATGTCCGCGCACGGGGTAACCTTTCGCTGACGGAAAAGGACGCGATGGTTCTGGCCGCCGAAGAGATCATCAGCGCGCATCCTGCGGTCGTCAACGTCTTTGCCTTTGCTGGCGAAGGCGGGTTGAATCAGAACACCGGCGGTGCAGAGGCCCCGGCTGATACAGTGGGTCGTGTCCAGTTCGAGATCATCCCGTGGGAGGACCGGCCCAATCTGTCCGAACCGATTTTGGGCGGCCTGCTGGATCGCGAAACCATTGCGCCGGAATATGATGGAAACGTGGTTCTCGACGATTTGACTGCTGATCTGGCAAACCTGCCGGGCTTCATCGTTGATATCCAACCGCTGGAACAGGGTCCGGCCTCGGCCAAACCGGTTCACCTTCGCATCAGGGCGGATGGCTGGGAAGACCTGACCGCGGCCACCGTGGCCGCACGGGAAGTGTTCGATGAGACCCCGGGCTTGATCAAGATCGAAGACTCGCTCCCCCTGCCCGGCATCGACTGGCAGATCGACGTGGATGTCGCCAAAGCTGGCCGTTTCGGCGCGGATGTGGCGACCGTAGGCGCGATGGTTCAACTGGTCACGCGCGGGCTGTTGCTTGGCGAAATGCGCCCTGAAAGTGTGGACGAGGAAATCGAAATCCGCGTCCGCCTGCCCGACGAGGATCGGGTTCTGTCCACGCTCGATACGCTCAAGGTGCGCACACCCGATGGTCTGGTGCCACTGTCGAACTTTGTCACGCGTAAGCCGGTGGCCAAGCTGGCCGAGATCAACCGGATCAACCAGCAGCGCTATTACGATGTGAAGGCCGATGTTGAGCCGGGACTGAGCAAGGTTGTGACCGACAATCCGGACGGAACCGAACAGCGCCTGGCCGTTGTGCGTGAGGTCGTCGAAGGGGTCGAACCTGTCGGGGCAACCTTTACAGGTCCAACGGGTAAAACCTTTGAACTGGTTACGCTGACGGGAGCAGAGAACGTCGACGCCTTGCGTGCTGGTATCGACTCTGGTGACGCCCGGATCAGCCTGATCAACGCGAACGAACGCATCGCGGTTCTGACCGAATGGTTGAACACCAACCCGTTCGCCAACACCGTCAGCTGGGAATGGACCGGGGATCAGGAAGAACAGGCCGAAAGCCAGGCCTTCTTGTCCAGCGCGTTTCTGGCCGCCCTTGGGCTGATGTTCGTCATCCTGCTGGCGCAGTTCAACTCGTTCTACAACTCGGTTCTGGTTCTGCTGGCTGTTGTCCTGTCGACCACCGGTGTTCTGATCGGGATGATGGTCATGCAGCAGCCCTTCTCGATCATCATGACCGGGACCGGGATTGTGGCTCTGGCGGGGATCGTGGTGAACAACAATATTGTTCTGATCGACACCTATCAGGAATACAGCCGCTATATGCCCCGGATCGAGGCGATCATCCGAACGGCCGAGGCACGTATCCGTCCGGTTCTGTTGACCACGCTGACAACGATGGCCGGTCTGACACCGATGATGTTCGGCTTGTCGCTGGACTTCATCAACGGCGGCTATTCCATCGACAGCCCGACCGCGCTGTGGTGGAAGCAACTGGCGACTGCGGTTGTGTTTGGTTTGGGCATCGCGACGGTTCTGACCCTGATCGTGACGCCATCGTTCCTGGCCTTGCGTGTCTGGGTAACGACCTATGCGATCTGGACTGGCAAAGCTCTGGCACGTGTCACTGCCGGTCGGTCCAGCCAGGTCGCTCAGGACATGGCCGTTGGCCGTGCTGCTATGCAAGCCCAGGCTACAGAAGTCGTGTGGGATGATGAAGCCGTCGCTGCGGCAGACCCGGATACCCGGAAAGATGATCGCCCCGATCACCCGCCCAAAACGCCCCTCAAGGCGGCTGAATAACGTAAATGGCGAACCCCGGGGTTCGCCATTTTTCTTTGCGCAGGATTAATCGGTGAACACGTATTCACCCAGATCACACAGATCCAGGCCATAGTCTTCGACCAAAGAACCATCGTGGAAAGCGCCACGAATGTCGTAGATGCATGTGGTCAACCCGTCCGCGATAACAACGTCGGCTTCGTAGTCGGGGGCGAGGTAGCCGCCGCGCAGCAGGTTGCCTTCCCAATCACTGGACGACGCGGGCGAGACATTGAACTCGACCAGATCCGCACTGGAGTCATTTACCACCAGAAATTCAAGATCATCGGCAAATGCCGAAGTCGCCATAAGTACAGTTGCGGTCAACGCTGCTGCTGCACGCATTTTCATCAGTTATTCCTTTGTTTAGGGTTCGGTCAAAGCACCAAGCACTATGCCTGTCGGTAAATTGTCATCAACGAAAATATTCGTCAAATTAATCTTGAGTGAACGAAGTCAGATTGCACTTTGTGTTGCCGGGAAATCAGATCTTTGTTCCGATGATCCCGCCATTCTCAAGCGTAAAGAAAAATGGGCGCTTGAAGTCAGAGTTTTCGAAGAACTCATCAGTCGCTTTTCGAGCACCACTCCAGTGCCCATAATCATCGACAATAATCACTCCCCCTGGTGACAACCGGGGATACAAGACCTCGAGTTCCAATTTTGTTGAATCATGCCAATCCGTATCCAAACGCAGGAACGAAATCTTTTCAGGCAAGTTTTCTTCCTGTCTCAGCGTCTCCAGGACGTCCCCCTTGCAGAACTGAAACATGTCGGGGGCAAGATCAAAGCCCGCCAAATTGGATTTTACTTCCTGCAGCGACGCCAGGCACCAATCGGACCCTTCTTCAGTTTTCTTGCGCTCGAATTCATCCAAGGCCGGTGCGCCGGCCTGATCGACATCATCCTGCGTCGGTGCCGTCATGCCCGTGAAGGTATCGAACAAATAACACTTCCGCGGGTCGTTCCGGTGTGTGAAAACTTTAGCCGCGATTGCCACATTGCCCCCGCGCCACACACCACATTCGACAAAGTCACCAGGTATCTTTTGTTTGACGACGTGAAGCGCGGACAGCGCAGTGGCAAATGCCGAGTGGCGACCAACCATAGTCATTTTTTCCCTGCACACGGCGCGCACCAATTGTGCCTCCGGTCTGGAAAGTTCTTTCCTATCCATGCAGATACTCGGCCCCAGAAGAAAACTGAAATTTCATCGGCCACGTGTATTTCGTCCCGAAACGCGCGTCAATTACGGGCACAGAGTAGTCGGTCTGATCTGCTAACCGTCCTCGGCCCGTGCGCCAAAAGACACAGTGAACATGGCCGACGGATCAGGCGGCATCAGCTTGCTGGCGGCTCCACAGTTGCGCGTACCGGCCTTCGCGTCTCAAAAGCTCGTCATGGGTGCCCTGCTCCAGAATCTCACCCTGTTCCAGCACCACGATCCGATCCGCCTCGGCAATGGTGCTGAGGCGATGGGCGATCGTCAGAACCGTACGCCCCTCACCTGCCCGCGCCAGAGCGTCCTTGATGTCCTGCTCGGTGTCCGTGTCCAGCGCCGAGGTCGCCTCGTCCAGCAACAGGATTGGCGGATTCTTCAGCAATGTGCGCGCGATTCCGACACGCTGCTTTTCACCGCCTGACAGTTTCAGGCCACGTTCCCCAACTTTGGTGTCGTAACCTTCGGGCAGCGTAACGATGAAATCGTGGATCTGAGCGGCCTTGGCTGCGGTTTCTACATCTTCCTGCGTAGCGCCGTCGCGGCCGTAGGCGATGTTGTAGCGGATGGTATCGTTGAACAGCACCGTGTCCTGCGGCACCACACCGATGGCTGCATGCAGGCTGTTCAGGGTGACATCGCGCACATCCTGCCCGTCGATTTTCAGAGCCCCACCGGTCACATCGTAGAACCGGAACAGCAGACGCCCGATAGTGGACTTACCCGACCCGGTCGCCCCAACTATCGCAACAGTCTGACCGGCTGGAACCGTAAGCGAGACACCTTTGAGGATCTCCCGATCCGCATCGTAGCCAAAGCGGACGTTGTCCAATGTCACTTCGCCGCCATTGACCACTAGATCAGGCGCGCCGGGCTTATCCTTGACCTCGGCAGGTTGCTCCAGAAGATCGAACATCTGCCCCATATCGACCAGCGACTGGCGAATTTCCCGATATACGGTGCCCAGAAAGTTCAGGGGCACGGTAATCTGGATCATATAAGCATTCACCATGACAAAATCGCCGACGGTCAGCGACCCGTTCTGCACGCCGATCGCAGCCAGCACCATCACCCCAATCAACCCGCAAGTGATCAGAAAAGACTGTCCAAAATTCAGGAAGGCCAGCGAATACGCCGTCTTCAGCGCGGCGCCGGCATAGGCTTTCATCGAAACGTCATACCGGTCAGCTTCGCGCTGTTCAGCATTGAAATACTTGACGGTTTCGAAATTCAGCAAACTGTCGATGGCGCGTTGATTGGCCTCGGTATCCTGATCGTTCATCTCACGCCGCAGCTTCACGCGCCATTCCGTCACTGCGAAGGTGAACCAGATGTACAACGCGATGGTGACCGCGACGACAACCAGATACCAGACATCGAACAGCCACATCAGGATGATCGCAACCAGCAGCAATTCCAGGATCAACGGTCCAATGGAGAACAGCAGAAACCGCAGCAGGAACTCCACACCTTTCACGCCGCGCTCAATGATCCGGCTGAGTCCGCCGGTCCGGCGCGTCACATGGTAACGCATAGACAACTGGTGAATGTGCTGGAACGTCTCAAGCGCCAATGCACGCAGCGCACGCTGCCCCACCGGGGCAAAAGCCGCGTCGCGCAGTTGCTGAAAGCCAACGGTCATCATCCGCGCGACGCCGTAGGCGACGGTCAGGCCCACCGCACCCAGAGCCAAAGGCGGAACACCTTCGCCCGCCAGACTGTCGACCGCGCCTTTGTAAAGGATGGGCGTATAAACCGCGATCAGCTTGGCCAACACCAACATGCCCATGGCCAGCACGACGCGTCGTTTCACCCACGGTTGATCCTCGGGCCACATATAAGGCGCGACCTTCCGGATCGTGCGCCAACCAGAGCGGCGTTCATCGGGCGTGGGCATATCGGCTGAGGTCATCGGCGCTGTTCGTCTCATCACGTACCTGATCTGCGGTCAGAGATAGGCCCTGGACCCCGCAAGGGCCAGAGGCAAAAATTATTCCGGGATTGTGAAAATCTGCCCTGGATAGATCAGGTCAGGGTCACGGATCGAATCCCGGTTGGCCTCGAAGAGCCTGACATAAAGGATGCCATCTCCGAAACGGTCACGGGAAATGGCCCATAGCGTGTCGCCTTCCTGTACGGTAACCGAACGGATCGGGGGCGTTTCCTGCTCGTCCTCTGACACATTTGTACCCTCAGCGGCGCGAAGAACCTCAAGCGGCTCGCGTTTGAACGGGGTTTCCAATCGACTGACGACTGTGCCATCCGAAGCAACCTCATCCACACGCAGGGTGTAAACGCCCGGGTCGATCCCTTCGAGCTCACTGCGCCACTTACCGTCATCGACAGGGGAAAGATCGGCGACCAGTTGATTATCCAGATACAGCCGCACTGCAGACCCGTCCGGCACCCGACCGGTAAGTTCCACGTCGCCAACGTCCGAATACCCGATCGTATCCAAAGCAACTTCGTCCGATGCGCCTTGCTCTGACGGTGGCTGTACCAGCTCGACCCCGTCTTCACCTGAACGCAGGATGGCAACCTGTTGGTTCTGTTCGGCTTCCTCTGCAACCTCATCAGCTGCTTGCTCTGCCTGATCTTCGGTCGGCTCTGGCGTTGCTTCCGCCGTCTCAACTTCAGTCTCGGGCGACGCGGTCGCATCAGCTGTGGCTTCCTGTGCGGAGGTTTCCTCATCACTCGCTTCAGATGCGTCAGCGGAAGGCGTAGTTTCAGCCGTTTCAGCGCTCGCAACGTCCTGAGTTTCCGGCTGCGGATCAGGCAGGGCGGCAATCAGGTAGTCGTCCGAACGCACGGGCTGACCCTCGTCAGCTGTCTCAAGCGTCAGTCCACGCGCGTCTTCCGAAAACGGGATGGAAAGGAATTCTGCAAACTGACCCGTATCATCGACGGTAAAGCTGTGAACCGGTTCTCCGTCCAGCAAGACGCGAACATCTGCGCCGGGCTCAGCGTTGCCCGACAGGACCGTATTGCCATCCGGCTCAACAAAGATCTGGTCCAGCGTCGGCGGCGTTGTCCCGGCATCGACCTCAGCTGTTTGTTCTGCCGCCGGTGCAGGCTCGGCACTGTCCTGATCGCTCGCTGTTTCGGTGGTTTCCGGTTCGGCGTCCGACTGCGCCTGATCCTCAGCCGCCGGAGAACTGGTCGGAGCCGGGCTGGCCACCTCCGAGGTCTGAACTGCCACATCCGATTGCGACGTCGCGTCTTGTGAGACGTTCCCGAAGATGCCGGACAGGTACAACCCACCTGCCCCAACCAAAGCAACGATGCCGGCGATCACCCCCCAGGTGAAAGTTCCGGAGCTTTCGCTTCCCGACTTGGAGTTCATTCTTTTCCTTTCGCTCCGCAGCGCAAGTGCTTTGAGTATAACACATTCTGCCTGACGGTTGAGCCAATCTATCAATCCCGCTATCACGGGTCAAAAGCCCAGACACAAGCCCGGAGAAGCCATCTTATGTCTCAGAAATCTGTCTGTGTGTACTGTGGGTCACGAAATGGCGCGAATTCCGCGTATTCCGAGGCCGCGCGCACGTTTGGAGAGTTGCTGGCCAAGGAGGGCTGGCGGCTGGTCTATGGCGCCGGGGATGTGGGCCTGATGGGTGAAGTTGCGCGATCAGCGCAGGCTGCTGGCGGAGAAACCTTTGGCGTGATCCCGGTGCACCTTGTGAAACGGGAGGTCGGCAAAACAGACCTGACGCATTTCGTCATTACCGAAACGATGCACGAACGCAAAAAGGTAATGATCATGAACGCCGACGCTGTCGTTGTGTTGCCCGGCGGACCTGGATCGCTGGACGAGTTGTTCGAGGCGCTGACATGGCGGCAGCTGGGCCTGCATGACAAACCCATTCTGGTCATGAATGTGGATGGCTATTGGGATGCGCTGCATGACTTGCTGCAGCAGGTCATCGGTCAGGGATTTGCGGAACAATCGCTATCAGAATTCATCACGTGGGTCGAAGATCCAAACACCGCAATGTCCACGCTGAGACAGGTGTTGACGTAATCGGGCAGAACAACGGGCGGTCAAAGCCGCCCGTCTTTTTTTGGCAAAACTCAAGTTGCGGGTGCCAGACGGTTTCTCAGCACCTGCTCGACCTTGTGAAGTGGGTGGTTGGTCAGGGTTTTGTCGACTTCGGCAATAACCTTGGCCAGCACTTCACTGTGCAACCGCCGACGCAACAGCCCCAGAACATGCGGGCTGGCCACCAGAACCAGTCGGTTGTAGGCCCCTTTCAACCCTTTGCGGTTCAGAAGATTGGCAACATCCTGAACAAATAGGGATTTCGCATGGGTTTTCCATTTGTTTTCTTCGACCGCAGATTTCTGATTTGGCGCCGTGTCGAAACGACGGCCAGCCCGGTCAGAAGGCTTCGTGTTTGGTCCGTCGCTTTCTTCCACCGATACGACAACCAGATTTGGGTCTTCGGCGTCCGTGACGTTCTCCATGAACAGCGCCTTTTCCCCGTCGGCAATAACAACCCATGTTCCCTGTGCAAGTTCGACCATTGTGTTCTCCTGTAGTGGCGTTTTCTTAGCCATCCCTCATGCGTCAGACACACCTCACCCGAGACGCGCCGACGATGATCAGCGCGTTGCCTGACGGTTTTCTTAGTGGTTCGCGGCTCTCTCCCTCCGCCCACTTTAGCTAGGTATTGCCGGGCGGCGTACAATAGGTCTCAATTCGAAAGTTGACGTATCGGCAGGTTTTTTCCTGCGGTGGCTTCACGGGGTCATGTCAGCACTGTCAAACGGAACTTTTCGATGACGTCCACTATGCGGACAACGCTGCCGTTCAGTCGTGTAAATTTCCTACCCAGCGAAAGTACAAAACTCTGTTTGGTACTGGGTTAGAAGTGCCAACAGTTGGCGAGCTTGCGTTTCATCGGAGATCGAACCCATGGAAAAAAGCACAGATGAGACCGCTCGTTCGATTTCTACAATAGATGAGGGCTGTGTTCGACTTATCGGAGTGTAGGGAGGTAAGAAATGTAGTTCGAACATGGCTATCCCTTTTGAGGATTCATCTATATCAGCTTCGAACGAAAGCTCTTCACCAAGAGATACTGTCGGGCTAGGCACCAGCGTGCGACTGAGGTCAAAGGTGATTTCAGTTAGAATTTCCTCTATACCGCTTCGCTCATCAACGCTGGTACGTCTTGCAGTAATTTCGCAGCTCTGAACGCGCATCTCTTGCCGGAATATTCTAGAAGGATTGTGCTCTGACAAAGAGCCAATTTCTGTGTTGGAAAAGGCTTGCTGTGATGTTGTAGATACCCTCTCAATTTCTCCGGCAAGTAAATACTGATTTTCAGCATCTTGGGTATTTTCTGCGAAAGTGGCCGAACCAACGAGAACGAGAACAAGAGCTAAAACTTTGTTAGGTATCATTACTTTGCAATTTCCAATTCGAATGTTTATGCCAAGATAGAATTATATACTGGTGCGTCAATCAGCTTCCGCTTTGGGCTCAAACCAGTCGTTCGATGCCGGGTGCAAACACAAAATCGGTACTGGAGTAACGCTCCGCCAAACACAAAAAGGCCTGCCGGCGTCTCCACCAGCAGGCCCTTGATTAACCCCACGGGGTCAATGATCACATGCGCGATGCAACGTTCTCCCAGTTCACCAGGTTGTCGAGGAAGTTCGACAGGTACGCCGGACGCTTGTTGCGGAAGTCGATGTAGTACGAGTGCTCCCACACGTCGCAACCCAGCAGAGCGGTCTGACCAAAGCACAGCGGGTTCACGCCGTTCTCGGTCTTGGTCACGGCCAGCGAGCCGTCTGCGTTCTTGACCAGCCACGCCCAGCCCGAACCGAACTGACCGGCGCCAGCGGCGCTGAACTGCGACTTGAACTCGTCAACCGAGCCAAAGCTTTCGGTCAGCGCTTTTTCCAGCTCACCGGGCACGGCGTTGCCACCGGGGCCCATCATTTCCCAAAACTGGTTGTGGTTCCACAGCTGGCTGATGTTGTTGAAGATGCCATTCTGGGCGACAGCGTTTGCGTCGTAGGTGCCAACGATGATCTCTTCCAGCGACTTGCCGTCCCACTCGGTCCCGGCGATCAACTTGTTGCCGTTGTCGACATAGGCCTTGTGGTGCAGGTCGTGGTGATATTCCAACGTTTCCGCGGACATACCCTTGGCTGCCAGCGCGTCATGTGCATAAGGAAGATCAGGAAGTTCAAAAGCCATATCGGCCCCCTGTTTAAATGTAAGTTGCGGTTCCCAAGGTTAAATGCTTTGGCAACCGCCGCAGGTCAAGAGCCGAGACAAGAAAACCCGGAGGCAGGCGATGCTGACCAAGGCGCGCAAAATGTTTTACCGCGCCCGCGGATACTATGCGGGCAACCTGAATGGCGAGCCATTCCGCCTGGACCCCTACCATTCGAAGTTCTGGCGCAAGGCGTCCGCGGGTAATTGGGAACCCGAAACCTTCGCGATTCTGGACCAATTCCTGTCGCCCGACCGCGACTATCTGGATATCGGAGCGTGGATTGGTCCCACGGTTCTTTACGGGGCTCGCAAGGCACGGCATGTGTGGTGTTTTGAGCCCGATCCGACGGCATATCGGCATCTGGCCTGGAACCTGGATCTTAACGATATCGAAAACGTCTCGGCGTTCGGCGTTGCATTGTCGGATCAGTTTGGCGTCGCCCGCATGGCGTCGGTGCGCGGAGAGCCCGGAGACTCCACTAGCTCGCTCCTGCATGACGGCACCCACGGCAACGACGCACTGACGATCGCATGGGATCAGTTCGAAGCGGCGAATGAGCTGTCGAATGTTTCAATCGTCAAAATGGACATTGAGGGAGCGGAATTCTTTGTTTTGCCGACCTTGCTGTCGTGGTTGAAGAACATCCGCCCTGCTTTGTACCTGTCGCTCCACGCCCCCTTGCTTGCAGAAGAAGAGCGGTTAACCCACATGTCCATACTGCTGGAAAGTTTGTCTTTTTACTCCAAAATCCACGATGCCAAAGGGCAACTTCTGGATATCGGCGATGTAATGAGCGCAGCAAACATGGCGCGGTATCATACTCTTCTTTTCACCGAGTAGAGTGCGACACTGCAACTTCCCGAATTAGCTGAAGTTATCTTGAAAAAACGAAAATACCTGCTGAGTTTCGTCTACGGATAAATAGTAGGAAACCTCATGAAATCGTTTTTTTAGCCGCTGTCGCAGGGGTTCTCACCGCGCAAACAGCATTTGCGTCGGCCGCAAGCTACGAATGCCAGATGACCAAAACAGATAGCAGAGGATGGATCTGCGCCACAGTACGCGTTTCAGATCGACTCTGAAGACGGGACGGCGCTGGTTGCTGACAAACCGGAATGGGTCAAAACGCGTTAGCATTGTCATTCGGACCGCAAGTTGCGGCTTCTGAAACGCTCATCTACGAGTGCCAGATCGCCAATCAAAGCAGCCGTGGGTGGGTCGCCCGCAGTAATCCTTAAGGATCGAGACCGGTTCGAACAAAGCGAAATACGCGGCCGTTGGACAAAGCCATGCGCCCAGCAAGCTCAGGGTCGACGCATAAGGCCGCAATCGTATGCGGTGGCAAGAAAAGCCAAAGGCCGCAAATGGTCAAAAATTTTTGGAGAGACTGCTTCGCCAAACTTGACCCAAAGAAGGCCACCATTGAGTTGCGCGGCGCATTCGTTCAACGCTGGATCAAAAAACCTCCTGCAACGACCGGAACATGCCTTCTCAAAAAGAGTTAACTCGAAATACCGAAAGCCCCAATCCCTTGGGGCTTTCGATTATCACTTGTAGATCAGTAAACCCCGACTTCACTGCCCGGCTGCGCCGCAACCTTAAGCAGTTTGAACACGTAGTCAGCAGCAGACCGGAAACAGACAACGCGGAAGGTTTCGGCGTCATCCATCCAGAATGCGCCCGCCACCTGCGCAAGGCGCGAGCGGCGGATCTGGCCGGGTTGGAACGCCTCGGCCGACAACTCAACCGGAGCCAGCTTGCCCAGCACTTCACGCGCGTTCGCGCCAGAGATGCGGAAAACCGCCCGCGCGTCCGAGACGTTGACTGCCAGAGCATGCGTGCCGCTTAGCGCGTTGGTCATCGCGGCCAGTTTGGCCTCGACCTCGGCATAAGGCACCAGGACCAGCAATTCGTCGGTAGACATCCAGCAGACGCCAGTATCACCGTTGACCAGAGCTTCGCGCTGACTGGGCACGTTCTGACCGGTAGCGTCCTTGACGGCCTTGGCCAGCACCTTGTCGGACAGCTCGCCCCGCAGGGTGATCATACCCTGCAGGCCGGTTTCCTCGACCTTGGCGATGCCGTCATAGCTGGCGCGGTTCAGTGCGCTGATGGGTTCAGACATTCTGCTTCTCCCCGTCCTTGTCGAAGAAGATCGGGTCCACGATCTTAGCTTTGTAGGTTTTGCCGTCGGTGCCCGGGAATTCAACGATCTCGCCCATCCGGTCTGGACCGTGCTTGATCAGGCCCATCGCGATGCCCTTGCCCAGATTGGCCGAATAGTAAGTCGACGTCACACGGCCGATCATGTTGCGCTGACCGTTGGCGTTGACGCCCTCGCCGACTGCGTAAGCTCCGTCGGGGATGACAGAACCATCCACAGTCTCGAGACCGACCAGTTTCCAACGCTCGGGATCTGCCATGTGGCTACGCGAATGGGCGCGTTTTCCGAGGTAGTCCTCTTTCTTTTTCGAGAGCGCCCAATGCAGCCCCAGATCCTGCGGGATCACTGTGCCGTCGGTTTCGTCCCCGATCATGATAAAGCCCTTCTCGGCCCGCAGGATGTGCAGACATTCGGTGCCGTAAGGCATGACTCCGAACTCTTTACCTGCCTCCATCAGCGCATCCCAGAAAGCCTGACCCTGGCTGGCAGGAACAGCGATTTCATAAGACAGCTCACCCGAGAACGAGATACGGTATGCACGGCAATCGAACTCACCGATCTTGCCGTCCCGCCATTCCATGAACGGCAGCGCCTCTTTGCTGACATCCATGCCACCCAGCTTTTCCAACACCTTGCGGGCGTTGGGGCCGACCACGGCGACCTGAGCGTATTGCTCGGTCACGTTGGCGACGTAGACTTTCCAGTCCCACCACTCGGTCTGCAGCCACTCTTCCATATGGCCGTGGATACGTTCTGCTCCGCCGGTGGTTGTGTGACACAGCCAGGTGTCCTCGTCGATACGAGCAACAACGCCGTCGTCGATCAGGAAGCCGTTTTCCGAGCACATCAGGCCATAGCGACATTTGCCGACTTTCAGCGTGGACATCATGTTGGTGTACATCATGTCGAGGAACTTGCCGGCGTCCGGGCCTTTGACGATCAGTTTACCCAGTGTCGACGCGTCCAGCAGGCCGAGGTTTTCCCGAGTGTTTTTGACCTCGCGGTTCACCGCGTCATGCACGGATTCACCCGGGCGCACATAGGCATAGGTCCGGCGCCAGTGGCCGACCGGCTCCCAGTCCGCGCCGTTCTTGTCGTGCCAGTCGTGCATCGGAGTTTGACGGATCGGCTGGAACACCTCACCGCGCGCTTCGCCACCGATGGCCGCCAGCGAAATCGGAGTGTATGGCGGGCGGAAAGTGGTAGTGCCGACCTTCGGAATTTCCGATTCCAGCGCATCAGCAAGGATCGCCAAGCCATTGATGTTGCTTAGCTTACCCTGATCGGTCGCCATACCCAGCGTGGTGTAACGCTTGGTGTGCTCAACGCTTTCATACCCTTCGCGCGCAGCCAGTTGAACGTCCGATACTTTGACGTCGTTCTGGAAATCGAGCCAGGATTTCATGCGCAACTGGACTTCGGCATTGGCTGGCATGAGCCAAACGGCTTCCATCGGGGCTTCTGCCGTCGTTTCACCAACAGGCGCCTTGGTATTCTTGGGCTTGAAACCCGCAGCCTTCGCCGCAGCTTTTCCTGCCGCCTGCGCGTCGGTCAGAACGTCAGCCAACGCCAGCGGACCGTTCGACGAACCAGCGGCCAGAACAAACCCTTCGCCATTGGCACCCAAGGGCGGACGCGACGGGTCGGGACGGAAATGGGCATTGGCCTCATCCCAGATCAGCTTGCCGCCGCAATGCGACCACATATGAACGACCGGAGACCAGCCGCCCGACATGGCAACCGCATCGCACTCAACTTCCTCGCGAGCGCCACCGACGCCTTCCTGATTGCACAGGGCGACCTTCTTGACGCGCTTGCCACCTTTGACCTTTGCAATGGCCTTACCGGGGTCAACACGGATGCCAAGCTGACGCGCCTCTTCGGCCAGAGGACCAGCTGCGGCACGGGCATCGACCACGCGAATTACGTCTACACCGGCTTGTTTCAGGATGATTGCGGTGCGGTACGCATCATCGTTGTTGGTGGCAACGATCACTTTTTCGCCCGGCGCCACACCCCAGTTCACGACGTAGTCGCGCATCGCCGAGGCCAGCATCACACCCGGCACATCGTTGCCTGCAAAGGAAAGCGGACGTTCGATGGCACCGGTGGCAGTAACGACCTGCTTGGCACGAATGCGCCACAGGCGGTGACGCGGGCCTTGTGTGCCCGGTTTGTGGTCGGTCAGACGCTCATACCCCAGAACATAGCCGTGGTCATAGACACCAGCGCCCATGCAGCGATTGCGCATGGTGACGTTGTCTATTGTTACCAATTCGGAAACCAATTGTTCCACGAACTTATCCACAGGTTCGCCGTCGATGGTGCCCCCATCAACCGGAGCACGCCCGCCCCAATGGGCGGTCTGCTCGATCAGCATAACCTTGGCACCGGACTGCGCCGCTGCTTTGGCTGCCTGCAGACCGGCAACACCGCCACCGATCACCAGTACATCGGTGAAGGCGTAGAAGTGTTCGTAGGTGTCCGCATCGCGCGAGTCCTTGTCAGGCGCTTTGCCCAAACCGGCGGACTGACGGATAATCGGCTCGTAAACGTGCTTCCAGAACGGTTTCGGATGGATGAACGTCTTGTAGTAGAAACCGGCCGGCAGGAACCGGGCGAAAGCGGTGTTCACGGCACCGATGTCGAACTCGAGGTTCGGCCAGTGGTTCTGCGACACTGAGGTCAGGCCATTGAATAGCTCGGTCGTGGTGGCGCGCTGGTTGGGCTCGAACCGGTTGCCCTGCCCCAGACCGACCAGAGCGTTCGGCTCTTCCGCGCCGCTGGCGACAACGCCGCGCGGACGGTGGTATTTGAACGACCGGCCCATCATCATCTGGTCATTGGCCAGCAGAGCCGAGGCAAGCGTGTCGCCCTCGTAGCCCTGCATCGAGGTGCCGTTGAAGGTGAAGGTGACCTGTTTCGACCGGTCAATCAGCCGGCCTTGTTTTGCGAGACGGGTGCTCATGTTGCGGACCTTTCGCAGGTGGAGGTGTGGGAGCCTCCGGCGGGAGTATTTTTGAAAAGATGAAGCATCAGGAGAACTCTCTCCACGTCCATCCCGGACGTTTGGCAGAGATTGCGTCCTTGATCTCTTGCGGCGGCTCGGTGGTCTGGGCGGAATAGGTTCCAAACACTTCGAGCGTCTGAGTGCAGCGCGCGGCATGGAACCACTTGCCGCAGCCATTGCTGTGGCGCCAGCGTTCGAAATGAACGCCCTTGGGGTTTTCGCGCATGAACAGGTAGTCGTGGAATTCATCATCCGACGATCCGGGGCCATAGCGCTTCAGATGCGCCTCGCCACCGGCGGCCAGTTCAGTTTCTTCGGCATCGACGCCGCAATAGGGACAGTTCAGGATCAGCATGTGATCATCCTTTTGGCGGTTGGTCGGCACTGTGGCCGACCAGAATTCTGTTATCGGGCAACTTTGGGCCGAGCCCTTAGTGTGCCACCCCGGCGGCGACGCTTTCGTCGATGAAGCGGCCCTCTTTGAACCGGTCCAGCGAGAAGGCTTCTGTCAGCGGTGAATGGCCCGTGGCCATCAGCTGCGCCATACCCCAGCCCGAGCCAGGGATGGCCTTGAAGCCACCAGTGCCCCATCCACCGTTGATAAAGCAGCCTTGTAGCGGCGTCTTTGACAGGATGGGCGAGCGGTCGCCGGTCATGTCCACGATCCCGCCCCACTGCCGCAGCATCTTCAGGCGCGAGATCATCGGGAAGGTCTCGACCAGCGCGCGGACCGTTTCCTCGATATGGTGGAACGAACCGCGCTGAGTGAAGTTGTTAAACCCGTCAGTCCCGCCGCCAATCACCATCTCGCCCTTGTCGGATTGCGACATGTAGCCGTGCACGGTGTTGGCCATCACCACAACGTCCATGCAGGGTTTGATCGGCTCGGAAACCAGCGCCTGCAGCGCAATCGCCTCCAGCGGCAGGCGGAAGCCTGCCATTTCGGCCAACTGACCGGAGTGACCCGCCACGACGATGCCCAGCTTGTCACAGTCGATTGCGCCCTTGGTGGTGTCAACGCCGACAACGCGTCCATTGTCAGACCGTACGCCGGTTACTTCGCACTGCTGTATAATGTCCATACCCATCGCCGAGCACGCCCGGGCATAGCCCCAGGCCACCGCGTCGTGGCGCGCGGTGCCACCGCGTTCCTGCCACAGCGCGCCCAATACCGGATAACGCGGACCGTCGATGTTGATGATCGGCACCAGCTGTTTGACGCGCTCGGGACCGATCCACTCGGTCTTTACGCCCTGTAGTGCGTTTGCATGCGCCGTGCGCTGATAGCCGCGAATCTCATGCTGTGTCTGGGCCAGCATCATGACGCCGCGCGGGCTGAACATGATGTTGTAGTTCAGGTCCTGACTCAGGTCTTCGTAAAGGCTACGCGCTTTTTCATAGATCGCTGCCGACGGGTCCTGCAGATAGTTCGAGCGGATAATGGTCGTGTTCCGGCCGGTGTTGCCACCGCCCAGCCAGCCCTTTTCGATCACGGCGACATTCTGGATGCCGTAGTTCTTACCCAAGTAATACGCGGTGGCCAAACCATGGCCGCCAGCACCGACAATGATGACGTCGTATTTCTTCTTGGGCTCGGGCGAACGCCAGGCGCGTTCCCATCCGGTGTGATAGCGCAGCGCTTCGCGCGCTACAGCAAAGGCTGAATAGTGTTTCATAGGCGAATCCATCCGGTTCGGTGATTGGGCGAAGATATGCCGTGTAACGATACTAAGCCCCTGCCGCGCAACGCCGTAATATCGCACTATTGCGACATAGGCTCCATTATTGCGACATGAAGGTGCCCAGCGGCCATTTGTCCCTTTTTTCGGCCCGCCGAGAGGTCTAAGTCAGGGCAGCCATATCGGAGAAGCCATGACATTCTGGGCCCTGATCATTTTAACCGCACTGGTGACGGCAGTGTTCCTGGGATTTTCCATGCTGCGGGGGCGCGACACACGCGAACCAGCTGCGGCCTATGACCTGCGCGTTTATCGCGAACAACTGGCGGGCGTGGACAAGGATCTGGCCCGTGGCGTTATCGGTGAAGCAGATGCCGAGCGCGTGCGAACAGAAATCTCGCGACGCATTCTGGCGGCGGACGCCCAGATGCAAGCACAGGGGAAACAGGTCGGACCACCGCGCTGGGTTTCGGTCACGGCAATCGCTGCGGTTGGCCTTATTCTGGTTGGCGGCGCTTCCTGGATGTATGATCGGATGGGTGCGGCGGGACTTCCGGACCAGCCCCTATCGCTCAGGCTTGAGATGGCTGAAACCCTGCGCGCAGAACGCCCCAGTCAGGTTGAATTCGAAGCGACCGCGACACCAGCGCCCCAACCTGAGCTGGAAGAGAGTTATGCAACTCTGTTGAAGCAATTGCGGGAAACCGTGGCTGCGCGTCCCGACGACCTGCAAGGCCATATTTTACTGGCCCAACACGAGGCGAACGCGGGCAACTTTGTGGCGGCTTACGTGGCGCAGCAACGTGTGATTGAGCTGTCCGGCGACACCGTTCCCGCAGATGCCTATTCGCACTTGGCCGAGATGATGATTTTGGCCGCAGGCGGATATGTTTCCCCTGAAGCCGAAGAGGCGCTGAGACAAGCTCTGCAGAGCGATCCGCGCCATGGACCCGCCCTGTATTATCTGGGACAGATGATGGTTCAGGTTGGACGCCCCGACATCGGATATCGCATCTGGGTCGACGCGCTGCGCAATGCGCCTTCCGGCGCGCCATGGGCAGAGGCGATCTATGCGCAATTGGATGAGCTGGCCTTCCGGGCTGGCGTTTTCAACGCGCCCGAGGTTCAGGCTCCTGCGGCATCCGGCCCCAGTCAGGACGATGTTGAGGCCGCCGCCGCGCTGACCCCGGAAGAACGCCAGGAAATGATCCTTAGCATGGTCAATCAGCTCTCGGACCGGCTGGCCAGCGAAGGCGGCGCGCCCGAAGATTGGGCTCGGCTAATCGCCGCTCTCGGCGTTCTAGGTGAAGGGCAGCGCGCCATCGACATCAAAAACGAAGCCATGGAAGTATTCGCCGGAAATGCCGAGGCGCTTGAAATGATCGACGCCGCCGCGTTGCAGGCCGGAATCGCCCAATGATCCTTGACGAGTTCGAAGATTTTGCGGCCACGCTCGCGCCCATGACTGCCCTGATGGGGTTGGATTTGGGTGAAAAGACCATTGGCGTGGCTGTCTCGGACCGGATGCGCGCCGTGGCGAGCCCGCTTGAAACAGTTCGGCGCAAGAAATTCACGCTGGATTCAGCCAGGTTACTGGACATTATTGCCGACCGGGAAATTGGCGGTGTCATTCTCGGTTTGCCGAAAAACATGGACGGCACCGAAGGTCCCCGCTGCCAATCAACCCGTGCTTTTGCCCGAAACCTGTCCCGCCTGACCGAGGTTCCCATCGGATTTTGGGACGAACGACTCAGCACAGTAGCGGCAGAAAAGGCACTGCTTGAGGCGGATACGACACGAAAACGTCGCGGACAGGTTATCGATCACGTCGCGGCTGGCTATATTCTGCAAGGAGCGCTGGACAGGCTGCGCTTTCTTTAGTGGCAACGGGGTACACCGATGACAAACATGGTCTGGAAAAGGAACGAGGTCGAAAGCCCTTGCATCCAGATATGCGTCGTGCACCCGACAGAACGCATCTGCACCGGTTGCTATCGCACCATCGACGAGATTACGCGCTGGTCGAAAATGGACAGCACCGAGCGTGCTGAGGTCATGGAAGATCTACCAGCCCGCAAGCCCCGTCTGGCCAAACGGCGCGGCGGACGCGCTGCCCGCGTGAACAATTCCTGAATTTCGTTCTGAGCCGGGTTCCGTGAATCCGCGCCGCTGCAGGTTGGTCTGAACTCCGAGGGGGATTAAGTTCGAAGACATCCGGTAAGTGAGTGGCAACCCACAGCGGCGCTCTTCAGCATAAGTGTTCTTCCGAAGTGGTTTTCGCGGACGAACAGGGCCACTCTAAGCGTTTTTTGACCAACCAATCAAGAAAAACTGAGCGTTCGCAAACCTGACTTTACGTAAAAGTAAAGCCAGGTCGCATTTGCGGCCTTCAAACCGAAGCCCCTAGCCCGCTGCCAGCCAGGATTTAGCGTTTTCAAATTCCTCTGACGGAAAAAACTGCGTCCGTGCGCCAAGGACATGGCTTGCAATTCGCTGAGCCAAATGCTGCCAGGCCTTGTCCCCCACAATTGCCGCACGATCCAGCATTCCGATATGTCCCCGAGCCAACCGGAAATGTGCGGCCATGGCCGTCAAACCCTGCCAGCCATCAAACTCGCGCAGATCAATCAGAAGGCGGAACCCGTCCTTCGAGGCCAAGACCGCATCAAGATCCAGCTCTGCCTGTTTGTATTCTTCAGGGTCCAGTTTCCCCATCAGGCTGATCTGCACACAGGGACCGCCCAGATCGGTCACATGAATCGCTCCAAGCGACTCGCGCATCCAGCGGCGCGCGGCTTCGACCTCGGACAGCTCGAACACATGAACAGGGCATGGCAGGATCGGTGCCGCCAGTCGGATACTGGTTTGCACCCAGCTCTGATCGGCGGCGACGGCAATGCGGTCGAACCCGCGCCAATGGCTGAGGCCAAGTTTCGTGTCAGACCAGGCCGCCCCAAGGTCGTACCCTTTGAATTCCGGCTGAACGATGGCCAACAAACGTACCGAGTCATGCTCGGCCAGGGCTGCCTCGATTGCGGGAACTAACGTCTCGCTGTAATCGGCGCTGGTCACTTCGCCTGACAGCTCGACTTCGATCTGAGCACCTTCAGAATCCGTGTGGACCGTAATCATCGAAAAACCTCCAAACCTAAATAATGGCAACACGTTAGGGGGATTCGATCCACTCGGCTACTCCCCCGGCGCATTCGGGGCGGAAATAGGCGATCATCCGTCCATCGGCCCCGGCAGTGGCCCCGTCGCCCCAAGGCGCGACGCCGTGCAGACAGTGGCGGTGCAACAGGTAAGCCTCGCCCGGCTTTGCCGGGAGTTCGATGCGGGCGCAGGATTCAAACACCTCACGACGGGCGGTCTGATATATTTCGGTGATGTCCATTTGGTGAAGGGTGTCTTTGGGCTGACCCTCCATCGCGCGCGCGAAAGCGGCGCCCAGGATCTTGTGGCTTCCTTCCCAAAGAACCATCGGCGCGGCGTCCGCACTGGCCTCAGTCAGCGGGATACCCAGAATCCAGGCGTGCGGCTCATCCACCCGGCGGCGTCGATCCGGCCCCATGGGGCGCAACCCATCCACATGTGCCGCGTCACGGTTCCGTCTGTATCTGCTGGCTGCCTCGCCCTCACCACGACGAGGGCGGGGATACCCGGGATAGACAACCGAGACCTGTCCCTTATGCAGCGGTAAACGCCCATAGTGTTCGGCAATGAAGTCCATGGCCTGCCCGGCCAAAGGCGCAGAGCCCGCCACCCTGCCCTCCGCATCATTGTCCAGTGCATCAACGCCGATAAACCACGTTCCTTCGCAGTCCATCCATTCAGCAAAGGCCGTATCTGTGACCGAGGCACGAGCCGAGGGCAACGCATGCTCTATCCACTCGGCTAACGTCGGATCATGTGGGAACCGGACCCACCCTTTTTCCCAAAAACCGGTCAAAAGCCCAACGCCTTACGCAGCATGTTCAATGCAACCAACGTCAGGAACACGGCAAAGACACGTTTCAAAGGCTTAGGATCCATCGCATGGGCCAGTTTTACGCCCCACGGAGCGGTGATCATCGTCATGGCGACGACAATTGCAAAGGCAATCAGGTTGACGGCTCCGATCGTATACGGCGGCCGATGCTCAGGCGCGATATCCAGAAACAAAAATCCGATAACCGAAGGTACCGCAATGATCACGCCAAAACCGGCAGCCGTAGCAACCGCCCGATGAATGGGAGTGTGGTACAGGCTCATCAACGGCACACCAAAGCTGCCGCCGCCGATCCCCATCAGGACGGATAGAAACCCGACCGAGGGCGACAGGATCGCACGCTTGAGTCCCTTGGGCATGGCATCGCCAAGCCGCCATTCCGACTTGCCCAATCCAAGATATGCACCAATCACCATTCCCAGCAGGCCAAACAGGGCTTGCAGAGCCTCGGTCCGCAGGGCCGAGGCAACCAGCACACCCAAGATGGCCCCGACAGCGATACCGGGCCCCCAGCCTCGCAGGATATCCCAATCGACCGCGCCCTTCTTGTTATGTGCCAAAACCGAACGCAGGGAGGTCACGATGATCGTTGCCAGAGATGTTGCAAGACACAGCTGCATCAGTTGCGGGCCGCCATATCCAAGCGTTTGAAACGCATAGAAAAATGCAGGCACCAGAACGATGCCGCCACCGACACCCAGCAACCCGGCCAGCACACCGGCCAGCGCTCCGATCGCAAGCAAAAGGCCCAGCATCTGGGCCAGCAACATCGTCTCGGGCATCATCCCCCCAAACCGGCCTTTTGGCCGTATCGAATTCCAGTCAAACCTCTGCCAAAGGCGCAACGCTGTCCAGAGCCTGCAGCATCACTTCGGGGCCAGCACCTTCGTGAACCGCCCCCTCGGACAAATAACGCCGCCAGGCACGAGCGCCGGGGCGACCGGCAAATAGGCCCAGCATGTGACGGGTGATCTGGTGCAAGCGCCCGCCTTCGGCAAGGTGCTGTTCGACATAGGGCACCATTTTTTGAACGACATCAATCGGATCGGCCGCATACCCGGCGCCAAAAATCAGCGAGTCCGCGCCAGCCAGAATATCAGTCGGCTGGTGATAGGCCGCCCGTCCTATCATGACGCCATCCAACCCGGCCTCAAGATGCGCGCGCGCCTGATCCAGGGACGTTATGCCGCCGTTGATTGAGATATGCAGATCAGGAAATGCACCCTTCATCCGGTGGACAAGGTCGTAATCCAGTGGCGGGATATCTCGGTTTTCCTTGGGGCTCAGCCCCTGCAGCCACGCCTTGCGCGCGTGGATTGTCACGCGATGGCACCCGACTGCGCGAATGGCCTGCAGGAAGTCTGGCAAGACCTTTTCGGGATCCTGTTCATCAACGCCGATGCGACATTTTACGGTTACCTCAACATCGACTGTGTCCCGCATGGCGGCGACGCACTCGGCCACGCGCCCCGGATCTTTCATCAACACCGCGCCGAATGTGCCGGACTGCACTCGGTCTGACGGGCACCCGCAGTTCAGGTTGATCTCATCATACCCCGCGTCCGCTCCAAGCCGTGCCGCCTGCGCAAGTTCCTGAGGATCTGAACCGCCTAATTGCAGAGCAACAGGATGTTCCTGTGGGCTATAGTCCAGCAAATGCAAAGCTCCACCACGCACAAGCGCCGGGGCGGTTACCATTTCCGTGTACAACAGCGTTTCCTGGCTAAGCAGTCTGTGCAGGAACCGGCAATGCCGATCCGTCCAATCCATCATGGGTGCCACGCTTAAACGCGCTGCTTTTTGTGCGTTATTCTTCAAAGCGCTAACTCCATTTATCTCCAAACTTCGCGTAGCACGACTTCCCCTGATTTCACCGTATTTCCGGGGATTTTCGGAGGTTCTCGATTCGAGCGTGCTACGGTTTAGCACATCCAAAGCATACAAACAGTGGCCCAAATGCAGCTGGTTTCTGGTCCGGGCACCGCGGTTCCATTTTCTGTGTTTCCCTCGGAATTCCGCTATCAAACCCCGGAATGTTTTTCGTGTGACCGAACCGAATTCCCTATCATCGAAAGCAAGATGGGACGAATTCCATGACTACTATCAAGAACAGCACAACGGATGTACTCGCAGCGATTACTGCCCAGAATCTCTTCCACCGCTCCCCTTCTCAAGCTACCGCTGTGACTGCTGCTGGGGTTTCAGAAAACACCCTGCCGGTTTCGTCGGTCGAGCAGAAAAAAAGAAACCTCGCAAGGAGACCCAGAGAAAAATTCAAGGAGCAGAACATCACCCGATTTAAAGATAAGAATAGAAAGTTCTCCTACCGGGTACAAATCCGCAAGCGTGTGGATGGCAATGAGCAGTCGCACATGTGATTGGTTTCTCTGTCATCCAGTCATCCACGGTTTGCTCGTAAAAGGAGGTCCCTGAATCCGCGAGACATAGCAACACAGCGTGATCCGTGATGATCCCGACCAACTTCTCATCCTTAAGCACGGCGAGGGCATTCACTTCCAAAAGTGCAATTGTGACCGCTGCTTCGAATACGGTTGTGTCAGCGTCGCAGAAAGGGCGACTTTTTAGATTCTGTGCTTCGACAATACTTGAGATCGTCATTCTTTGCCCCTCGTGAGAAAGCGCCCGACCAAACTGATGGTTCCGGTGCGGGAAAGCGTTAAACCAGAAGTGGCATCATTGCGGTTGCAAGGCTCAAGACGAGGAAGAACCCCGCCATGTCGGTAATAGTCGTCAATAAAGGGCCGCTGGCGACGGCGGGGTCCTGACCGATGCGCTTCAACAGCAATGGTAGAACACCGCCAATGGACACGGCGACGACGGTGTTGAGCCCAAGCGCTCCACCAATCACCAGCCCCAGAAACGGGTTGCCTTTCCACATCCAGGCAACGACGCCAATCAGAAGTCCCAGAACGAACCCGTTGATCACCCCGACCGACACTTCTTTGAGCCAAACCCGCATGGCGTCGATGGGCCGGACAAGGCCGAGGGACAATTCGCGCATGCTGACGGCGACGGCCTGATTGCCGGAACAGCCGCTCATGTCGGACACCATCGGCAGGAACACAGCCAGCGCGATAACAGCCGCGAGGGTTTGTTCATAGGCGGCAATCACACTGGCGGCGATCACATTGAGAACAATGTTTGCCGAGAGCCATTGAAGCCGACGCCGCGCCCGAAGCGGCAGGGGCATCGACCGAAGTTCGTCGCCGAAAACACCCTGACGTTTCAGGCTGGACGATTCCGCGCGTTTCAGCAGAGCATCATCGACGGCAGACCTAGAGACGACACCCACCAGATGCCCGTTCGCCTCGACGACCGGCAATCCAAGAAACGGGTTTTCATCGAACAGGTCTTCCAGTTTCTCCAACTGCATCGTGGCCGGGACGACGATTGGTGGGACCATGATATCGGTCAAACGCGCGCTTCGGCGTGTCGACACGAGGCTACGTAATGAGACCACGCCAATAGGGGCACCATTTGAATCCAGCACATAGGGATGCTGACCCCGATAACGTTCGAGGTCATATTCTTCGTTGGCGAACCGCCGCAACACCTTTCCGACTGTGTCGGTCTCAGAAAATGTGAAGGCCTCAGCAACCATGAGCCCGCCTGCGACATCGTCCTCGTACTCCACCAAGCGGCGAACGTCGGCAGCATCCTCGGGGTCCATCCGGGTAAGGATTGCTTCCGCGTCCGCGTCTTCAAGCTCTCCGATGACATCAGCCTGAACATCCGAATCCAGTTCTTCGATAACTTCTGCGGCCTGCTCCGATTCCATGCGCTCGACAAGATCGACCGCCATCGCATTCGGTGCCTCTTCGATAAGTTCGGCAGCCAGTTCCGGTGGCAGCAAAGACAGTGCGACGCTCCGTTGTTCCACCGGCAGATTGAGTAACTCACGCAATGCATCGCTCAATGGAAGAGGATCAAGCAGGTTTGCGAGTTCGGCCCCGTCACGCTCAGACAATGCCTGCTGCAGCTGCATTTCCAGTTCCCTTGGGAAAGTATCTGTATCGCTCATATTCGTTTCTTCGGTGGAGTTTCCGGTCAATACAGGCCTTATAACAGATTTTTTTTGCCTATAGACAAATAATCATTGTCATAATAGGAAAAGTCATGCGTGAAAATGACTGGATATCTATGACCGCTGAACGCTTGGCGGAACTTTACGATCAGGACTTTGGCGGTAAGGCAAATGGACGTTATCGAATCCCGGACAAGCTCGTGCGTCGGATCGCAGGGCGTAGACGTTTATACGAAACGGACATCCGCGGATTGTCAGTCGCGCTTTTTGAACTTGGGTACGTGTTAATCGATATGGACACGTTTTATGTCGTGATGAGCGCCAATTCGTTTGTGAACTACAGGCGCGCCAACGATGAATGCATAGAGTAGATGCCATGGTGAAGCGTGCTGTACACCCAGAAATCATAGGTTGGCGTGAACGCATCAGTCTGCCCGACTTCGGAATAAAGAATATCCCCGCCAAGATAGACACGGGCGCAAGGACCGCAGCACTCCATGCAGTGGACCAGACCGTGTTCGAGATTGACGGCGAGCGATGGGTCGAATTCATGATACCAGTCCAAAACCGCCGTTCGCCAAACCGGGTTCGAACCAGGGTTGTCGACGAACGCGAGATCAAGAACACGGGTGGTGTTCCCGAACGTCGACTGATCGTGAGAACCCAGCTTTTGCTTGGACGGCATCGCTGGCAGATCGACGTCTCTCTGGCCAACCGTGCGAAGATGGAATTTGATCTGATCCTCGGCCGCACCGCCATTCGCAGGCGGGGGATTCTTGTCGATCCGGGTCACTCCTATCTGCTGGGTTCCGGAAAAGCTCCAGCAGGGATCAAAAAGAAAGCCAGAAGCAAGGACCCGGAGGGACAACGCCAATGAAATTTGTCATGCTGGCCCGGAACCCGGACCTTTATTCGCACCGCCGTCTGAAAGAAGCCGCCGAGCAGCGCGGTCACGAGCTTGATATCGTGAACACGTTGCGCTGCTACATGAACATCGCTTCACGCCGACCCGAGGTCTATTATGATGGTAAGAAGCTCGGGCGTTATGATGCTGTGATCCCCCGGATCGGAGCATCGGTCACTTTTTATGGATTGGCTGTGCTGCGGCAATTCGAAATCATGGGGGTCTTTCCACTCAACGAGTCAGTGGCGATTGGCAGATCGCGCGACAAGCTGCGCTCCATGCAGCTCATGGCGCGGGACGGCATTGGCCTGCCGGTCACCACCTTCGCTCATGACCCGAAGCAAACCGGCGAAGTTCTCAAACTCGCGGGGGACGCTCCACTGGTGGTCAAGCTGCTGGAGGGTACGCAGGGTATCGGGGTGGTTCTTGCCGATTCAAACCGGTCGGCAAAATCCGTAGTCGAGGCATTTCGCGGCGCGAAAGTTAACATCATGGTGCAGGAATTCATCAAGGAAGCGGGCGGCGCAGATATCCGTGCGCTCGTGGTTGGTGGGCGCGTGATTGCAGCCATGCAGCGCAAAGGGGCCGAGGGCGAGTTTCGATCCAACCTGCATCGGGGTGGAAGCGCCCAACCCATCAAGATCTCGCCCGAGGAACGCTCTACCGCTGTGCGCGCAGCCAAGACGATGGGGCTGAATGTCTGCGGCGTAGATATGCTGCGCGCCAATCATGGTGCCGTGGTCATGGAAGTGAACTCCTCACCCGGTCTGGAAGGGGTGGAAAAGGCAACCGGCATTGATGTTGCCGGCAAAATCATCGAGTTTCTGGAAAAGAACGCCGCCAAGGGAAACACCAAGACCAGAGGGCGCGGGTAACGGCCATGCGCGAGCCATTTGAAATCGGCGGCTTCAGCGTTCCAGCAGGTACGCGGGCCACGCTGGACCTGCCGGTGAGCGTGATGTCCGATCATACCCCGGTGAGCATGTCAGTGCATGTGGTTCATGGCCGCCGCCCAGGACCAGTCCTGTTTGTCAGCGCGGCAATTCATGGCGATGAAGTGATTGGTGTCGAAATCGCACGACGATTGCTACGGGCACCTCAACTCGACAAGGTCGCGGGCACGTTGCTGGTTGTGCCCATCGTGAACGCGTTCGGCTTCATGACCCAATCGAGATACCTTCCGGACAGGCGCGACCTGAACCGGTCGTTTCCCGGCAGCGAGGGCGGATCCCTGGCGGGCCGCCTCGCGCATATCTTCATGACCGAAATTGTTGAGCGTTCCGATCTCGGTATCGATCTTCATTCTGCCGCGATCCACCGCACCAACCTGCCTCAAATTCGAGTTTCGCCGGCCTCGGACGTGACGATCAGATACGCCGATGCGTTCGGTGCACCGGTCGTGATGATTTCCAAGCTGCGCGACGGGTCACTGCGAAAGGCAGCCCAAGAGCGGGGCGTCGATGTGTTGCTGTTCGAAGGCGGCGAAGGGCTGCGTTTTGACGAGCTTTCGGCACGGGCGGGTCTCGCAGGTATCCTTCGGGTTATGAACGCGATGGGCATGGTCGCCAAGCGTGGCATCGCCACCGTGCGTGAGGCGCCGGTTCACGCAAGGACAAGTTCCTGGGTACGCGCTCCGGTCGGTGGTTTGTTGAGAACGTTCAAGGCAGCGGGCGAATATGTGAAGGTTGGCGACTTGCTCGGCCGGATCTCGGGCCCGTTTGGTGAAATCAGAATGGATGTTCTTGGAGAGTCTGACGGCATCATTGTGGGCCGCACCAACTTGCCATTTGTGCACGAGGGCGACGCCTTGTTTCATATCGCCAAAACGACGAGCGCAGATGTTGAAATGCGGGTCGACATGATCGCCAATCAGCTCGACGGCGATCCAATGTTCGATGAGGATGAAATCATTTAATTGGCCTGTAGGTGGCCTGATATTGAGAGCGCGGGGCAGTTGCCCGCCCCGCGCCAGTCTACGAGATCGCACGCAATCCGCGGCTCACTATTACCTCCCATGCGACGAGCGCGATCAGTGCCGATCCCGTTAGCCATGCATTGGCCGTTGCCATAATATGGCCGGTGAAACTCAGCGCCGCAGGTGCGGCGATCAGAGAAATCCCTAGTGCAGATACCGGAGCCACCCGTGCGAGAAGGTGGCTCCGACCGTCAGCGCTGGACATAACCAGGGCAGCAATGCCGATGGCGATGAAGGCGAGCGCTTCAAGTTCAGCCATGCCCTGTAACAGAGCGTCCTCACGGAACAGGACAAATGGGGACAGAACCAACCAGATACCCATTGCGGCAAGTAGCCATCTATAGGGTGGGATGGGCTTCCTCATAACCGTGACGACCTTTGCTTACTGATCCCCTGCGGGACCAGGGAGAAGCTCTGCGTCAACAGCGGCAAGCAATTCGTCGTCATTGATGAAACCATCGGCGTTTGCGTCGATCTCCAGGAAGAGATCTTCCGAGACTTCAGGATACTTCGTCTGAAGCTCTGCCAGCGACGCCAGGCCGTCCCCATCCATATCGAGATCCGCTGGCATGGCAAATGCCGGCAGGGCAAACAGCGATGAGAGCAGAGCAACAACAGAAACTCGACTCATTTTGTTCTCCATCAGAAAATGGGCATTCTGCCCATTGTTGGGTTGGTGTAGCGCTCTGGTGTCGGTGGCATTTCTATGGGTTTCAGCCTGCAACGGTCCTCAGATCGAGATCTCCACTACAAACGAGAAATATTGATTGGCGTTCCGATCTGGTGGGGGGCACTTTCGCGCTACAACCGGAATATGGCACGAACTTATCGTGCTAAAAAACGAATTTTTGTTGTAGATAGTATCGGATATTCGAATAGATAACCTATGGACGTTGAACTTGCCCGAACCTTCCTGGGCGTCGTTGAAACGGGAACCTTCTACGATGCTGCGAACAAGGTTCACGTCACGCAATCAACGGTGAGCATGCGTACCGAGACGCGTGAACAACATCTTGGCCAGCCTGTGTTCAAACGCGGAAAATCCAGCGCGACCCTGACACCAGACGGGCGGCATTTCCCAAAGCACGCGCAGGTTCTGGTGCGCGCCTGGCCACAGGCAAAGCTGGACGCGGGCCTTCCAGCCTCCCTGATGACCGCGTAGGAAATCGGCGCGGCTCCGAGTCTCTGGGACGGGTATGCGATGTTCGATGGAAGCGAGACCGACGGGTAACCAGGCCGAGTTGCACGACAGCTTCGCGATGCCGCGAGTTCGCTTGGGCTTTCATTGCTTGGCCGGTAGTTCGAATTTGAGTGTCACTCTGGGCACAAGGTGCTGCAACGCGGCTTACTGGAAAAGACGGTCGAACGGGGTAGAATTCCACTTAGACTGAACACCTTACCGATCTGCTTTCAGCGATCTTATATAAATTAATTTCAATGCCTTATGCCTGCCGGCTGGGTATCTGAAACCTTTGATATCTGGGAAAACTAATATTACGCTCTCAATGGGGGTTTATGGCGTCCAGAAATCTCAAACGGCCGGTCTACTCGCAAAAATTTGTAACTCTGGTCTTTCCGTTCAGAAAAAACCCGGGAAAAAAGCACGAGCGGTAGTTTGGCAGATTTCCACCGCATTTTTCCTGCTGAACTCGTCGGGATGTGCATGAAAATCGGTCCACAACCCCTCCAGCAAGGACATGATCGCCATAGCGACTTTTTCGGGATCACCTTGAGTGCCGCAAGCCTCGCAGAGCACCTTGCAGCAGCCGCGCACATGATCATGCAGATCAGTTCCACGGGTCTCGATGTAACCCGATCCAACTGCCTGGAGATCAGGTTCAGCGCGGAAAGCGAAAGTCAGTCGTACGCTGCGCTTGTTCAGCACTGCTTCTGAAAAATCCGTCTCGAATAGCGCCTGCAGACGGGCAGCCGCATCTTCCGGGGTACATACTTCTTCCGGTGCCTGGCTGGTGAAGCCCTGCCAGGCCGCATTGTATTCCCGCGTCATGTGTTTCGCGAGTTCGCGAATCAGATTGTCCTTTGACTGGAAGTGCAGGTTAATCATACCGCGTGAGAGCCCGGATTCCTCCTGGATTCGGCTGATTGTCGCGCCGCTCACCCCATGACGCAGGATCACGTTGGCAGCAGCTTCCAGCAGCACTTCACGGTGCAGATCTTTGTCCACCTTCCGCTTTTTTCTTGTATCTCCGATACTTGTCATTTGCCTGCCCTTTTCTTCTCCCGGCTGGGTTAGCGCCGTTAGAACACTTTGCCCAATATCGGAACAAATTTCCATCGACAATGAACGACCATTCATTTATATCAAATGTATGTACGTTCATTCATGAAAGCAACAACTCCGGACAGAGGGCCGTGATGACCAGATTTGGAAACGACTTCGAAAACTATAAAACATGGGACAAGGAGAATTACTTCCATCCGTGGGAAGGGCTGGAAGTCCAAGGCGCCGGTAAAGCAGACAGGACGTTCAGCGAATATGCCGAGGGCATCTATGTCTACGACGAGCACGGCAACAAGGTGATCGACGGCCCCGGCGGCATGTGGTGCATGCAGCTCGGCTATGGCAACACTGAAATTGCCGATGCAATGGCGGCGCAAGCCCGCAAGATGGCCTATTGTTCGCCCTTCAGCGAGGCCACGTCAGTCAGCGCAGAATTCGCCCATGCGATTGCAGAACGGGCACCGGGCGACCTCAACCGGGTTTATTTCACCACCGGCGGTTCCACCGCGGTTGATACCGCCATCCGCTTTGTCCATTTCCGAAACAACCTGCTGGGCAAGCCGTCCAAGAAGCGCATCATTACCCGGGCCCATGCCTATCACGGCGGCACCTATCTAACCGCGTCACTCAGCGGCAAGCCGAGTGAGCGCCAGTGGTTTGACACCGATCAGGTCATTCCTCATTTCCTGCCGGACGTGAACGCCTTTCGCCGACCGAAAGGCATGAGCATTGAAGCCTTCCTCGATGAAAAAGTCGCAGATCTGGAAAATGCCATTTTGGACCTGGGCGCGGATAACGTCGCCGCCTTCATCGCCGAACCGGTGCTAGGCTCCGGTGGCGTGATCGTACCGCCCACAGGCTACCACAAACGCTGCCTGGAGGTATGCCGCAAACATGACGTCCTTTACATTTCAGACGAGGTCGTCACCGGCTTTGGCAGACTTGGCCACTGGTTCGCGTCCGAGGAACTCTTCGGTGTCACTCCGGATATTATCACCTGCGCCAAGGGGTTAACTTCGGGCTATGCCCCGATGGGGGCCGCGATCTTCTCTGACCGTCTGTTCAAGGACATCGAAGGTGATATCTCCAAGGACGTCTATTTCACCAGCGGCTACACTTATTCCGGGCACCCGGTTTGTGCCGCCGCCGGTCTCAAAAACATCGAGATCTTCGAGCGCGACGGCATTTTGGAGCACGTCCGCAGCGTGACTCCGCATTTCCAGAAGCGCCTGAGTCAAATGCTGGAACTGCCGCTGATTGTGGATGTGCGTGGAATGGGGTTGGTGGGCTGCATTGAATGCTCGCTGACCCGCGATGGTCAGGCCAGTGCCGAGATTGATGCGAGCATTGGTGCCGTCATTGACGCCCGCTGCCAGGAACTGGGCCTGATGGTCCGCCCCTATGGCAACATGGCGATTTTCTCACCGCCGCTGGTGATCACCAAGGCGCAGATCGACGACATGTTCGACATGCTTACCGAAGGTGTCGAACACGCCACTCAGGAATTGCTGGGTCAGGGGCTCGAACTGGAACGGGAGCGGGCCTGAGGCCCGCACCGCAAGAAAACGCAACCCCATCACGGGAGGAAACCATGAATACCAAGCTGACAACCAGCCTTATGGTAGGAGCCGCCACTATCTGGGGCATCGCTGCTGCGGCAGAGGGCGAACTGGTGATCTATAACTGGAGCGACTATCTCGACCCTGCGATCATCGAAGCTTTTGAAGCGGAAACCGGAATCGACGTCACTTATGACACCTATGATTCAAACGCGATGCTGGAAACCAAAGTGCTCGCAGGAAGCTCAGGTTATGACATCATTGTGCCCTCCTCCACCGGCACTGCGCGGCTGATTTCGGCCGGCGTGCTTCAGAAGATCGACAAATCCAAGATTCCGAACCTGGAACATGTCTGGCCCAAAATCGCCGGACTGATCGAAACCTTCGATCCTGGCAACGAATATCTGGTGCCCTACAACTGGTGGACCTTCGGCATCGCGTATAACACCGGCAAGCTGACCGAGCGCCTGGGCGAAGACCATCCCAAATCCTGGGACTTGCTGTTTGATCCTGAGATTTCCGGCAAACTGACAGATTGCAGCGTGATGATCGCTGATTCCCCAATCGATGTGATTGGTGCGGCGTTGATCGATATGGGCTATGACCCGAATACCAGCGACAAGGACCAGATTGCGGCGGCCGGAGCGCATATCGGCGCAATCCGTGGCAATATCGCCCAGATTTCGACCGATGGCATGATAGGAGCGCTGTCGGATGGCGACGCCTGCCTCGGCTTGACCTGGAGCGGTGATGCCTACTGGGCTGCGGACGGCGCTAAAGAGGCCAGCAATGGCGTCAATCTGGAATACATCATCCCGGAAGAAGGCACGCTGCTGGATTTTGATGGCCTTGCCATTTTGGCCGATGCCAAAAACGTGGACGAGGCCCACGCCTTCCTGAACTACCTGATGCAGCCCTCGGTGTCGGCCCAGAATGCCAACTTCATCCGCTACGGCAGCGCCAACTTCACCGCCCAGGCTGAGATAGACCCGGAGCTGACCAGCAATCCCGCCGTCTATCCGACCGAAGAGACGATGGAGATGCTGACTACTCCTGTGTTGCAGGACCGAAAGACCGAGCGACTTTACACCCGCACATGGTCGAAAGTCCGTACCGGCGAGTGACCTGACGCGCGGCTTTCGGGCCGCGCATCCTTAGCTCTGCCGCAGCACCCGCCCGGTCCGCGGCAGAGACCAGCGACAGAGGAACCTGCAGCAATGAACCTCTTTGATCCGGCCCATGCCGCCCACGCCGAACCTGCCAGTCCGCAGGAACAGCCCCGGACACCATTGATCCGCTTCGAGAATGTGACCAAGACCTTTGGCGGCTTCACCGCAATCTCGGATCTGAACCTGGACATTCAGGAACGCGAGTTCTTTTCGCTCCTCGGCCCCTCCGGCTGCGGCAAGACCACGATGATGCGTTTGCTGGCGGGTTTCGAAGACGCAACTTCGGGCCGCATTCTGCTGGATGGGCAGGATCTTACAGGTATCCCGGCAAACCGGCGACCGATCAATATGATGTTCCAGTCCTACGCGTTGTTTCCACATATGTCGGTGGCCAAGAACATCGGCTTCGGTCTCAAGCAGGAACGCTGGAAGAAGCGCGACATTCAGGACCGTGTGGACGAGATGCTTGCGCTGGTACAGCTCGAAGGGTTTGAAGACCGCAAGCCACACCAATTGTCTGGCGGACAGATGCAGCGGGTGGCGTTGGCGCGCTCTTTGGCCAAGAAACCCAAAGTGCTGCTGTTGGACGAGCCGCTGGGCGCGCTCGACAAAAAGCTGCGCGAGGAAACACAGTTTCAACTGATGGACGTTCAGGACCGGCTGGGCCTTACCTTCATAATCGTCACTCATGATCAGGAAGAGGCAATGACCGTTTCCTCTCGTATCGCTGTGATGAAGGCAGGCAAGCTCTTGCAGACCGACACGCCCGCGCGGATATATGAACACCCTGCATCCAGCTATGTTGCTGACTTCATTGGTAATGTGAACCTGTTGGATATCGAGCTGTCGGGCATGGAGGGAGAACTGGCGATAGCCCGTTGGGACGGCGGCACCCAACTGGTATTCCGCCCACAGCCCGGTGATGTTCTGACGCCCGGTGCTCGCAAGATCTTGGTGCTGCGCCCCGAGAAAATCCACCTCACCAAGGACCAACCGGCAGCAGCGCACAACGTGAACATGGTCGAGGGTACAGTCGAAGAAATTTCCTATACCGGCAGCGCCTCAACCTTTCTGGTTCGGCTTGACGGAGGCCTTCTGATCCGTGCGCAGGAAGCCAACCGGTTGCTGACCTCACGGCGCGAGATCGACTGGAACGATAGGGTCTGGCTCAGCTGGCGCGCAGGTGCCTGCGTGCTGGTCGACGCGTGAGGGCAGGATCATGATTACATCACGACGCCTGCTTATCCTCGTGCCCTACCTGTGGTTGACGCTTTTTTTCCTGGTGCCCTTCCTGATCGTCATCAAGATTTCCCTGTCGGATTCCGTCACCGCCAGCCCGCCCTATGCCCCCACCTTCAGCCTGGATGAGGGGCTTGCCGGACTGCGCGCATCCTTCGCGGAACTTGATTTCGAGAATTTCCTCTGGCTGGCCGAGGACGGCATCTACCTCAAGGCCTACCTCAACAGCGTCAAGGTCGCCGCTATCGCAACCCTCCTCGCCCTGCTGATCGGCTACCCGGTTGCCTATGCCATGGCCAAGGCTCCGCAGGAATGGCGCAAGACGCTCCTGCTACTGGTAATCCTGCCGTTCTGGACCAGCTTCCTGATCCGCATCTACGCTTGGATCGGCATTCTCAAGAACGAGGGGTTCCTGAACCTCACCCTGATGAAGCTCGGCCTCATCGACCAGCCGCTGGCCATCATCCACACCGAAATCGCGGTCTATATCGGCATCGTCTATTCCTACCTGCCGTTCATGATCCTGCCGCTATACGCCTCACTGGAGCGGATCGACGGCCGCCTGCTGGAAGCGGCCGAAGACCTCGGCTGCAGTGCATTTGCAGCCTTTCGCCAGATCACTTTGCCGCTATCGCTGCCGGGGGTGATCGCAGGTTGTTTTCTGGTCTTCATTCCCGCAATCGGCGAATTCGTGATTCCTGACCTTCTGGGCGGATCCGGCACACTGATGATCGGCAAGACCCTGTGGCTCGAGTTCTTCTCCAACCGCGACTGGGGCGTCGCTGCGGCCGTGGCCATCGTGCTGCTTACTATCCTGATAGTGCCGATCGTACTGTTTCAACGCCATCAGCAGAAACATCAGGAGGAATTGGGATGATCCGCCGCTTCAACTTGTTCAACCTGACATCGCTGACCTTAGGCTTTGCCTTCCTCTATTTGCCGCTGCTGCTGGTGGTGGTCTATTCCTTCAACGACTCGCGCCTCGTCACAGTCTGGGGCGGCTTCAGCACCAAATGGTATGGTATCGTGCTGAACAATGAGGCTTACCTTGAGGCCGCCTGGATAACTATCCGCATCGCCTTCGTCTCCGCGACTCTTGCCACGGTTCTGGGTACGCTCAGCGCTATCGTCATGGTCCGCATGGGTCGCTTTCCAGGGCGCACGCTGTTCTCCGGCATGATCTTTGCTCCTCTGGTAATGCCCGAAGTGGTGACCGGCCTGTCGCTTCTGTTGCTGTTTGTTGCCATTGGTCTCGACCGTGGGTTTTGGACCATCACCGTCGCTCATGCGACCTTTTCCATGTGCTATGCCTCGGTGGTGGTCACCTCCCGGCTGTCAAGTTTTGACAGGTCGCTGGAGGATGCGGCCCTCGACCTGGGTTGCACTCCGTTTTCCGCCTTCCGTCAGGTGACCCTGCCGGTAATCGCGCCTGCAGTGATCTCGGCCTGGCTATTGTCATTCACTCTGTCACTCGATGATCTGGTGATCGCTACCTTTACCTCAGGACCCGGCTCCACCACTTTGCCGATGAAGCTCTATTCCTCCGTCCGGCTTGGTGTCTCGCCCGAGATCAATGCTCTTTCGACCATGCTGATAGGCGTCGTCGCCACCGGTGTCATCGCCGCGTCGCTCATCAACCGCCGACAAGAACGTCGCCAGAAACAGGAAACCCGCGCAGCAATGGCCGCCGCGTGACCTTCCCTCCAACCAGATCGGAAACGACAATGCAGTACAACATGTCCCAGTTCTATATCGGCGGCAACTGGACCACACCCTGCGGCAACAGCACTGTTGATGTGGTCAACCCTGCCACCGAACAGTCTCTCGGCCATCTCGCACTTGGCAAGGAAGCCGACGTCGATGCCGCAGTTGCTGCAGCCAAGGCTGCGCTGCCCGCCTTTGCCGCCACCAGTCGGGAGAATCGAATCGCGCTCCTTGAAAGAGTGCTGGAGGTCTACACCGCCCGCGTTGATGATTTTGCACAGGCCATCTCATTGGAGATGGGTGCCCCGATCTCCATGTCGCGTGAGATGCAGGCCCAGGTGGGCATCGACCACCTGGAGGCCATCATCGCGGATCTGAAGGCGCTTGATTTCGAGGAACCCCTGCCCAACGGCGACACGCTTGTGCGGATGCCGGTAGGCGTTTGCGGGCTGATTACCCCCTGGAACTGGCCAATCAACCAGATCGTGCTGAAAGTCGCGCCTGCACTGGCGGCGGGCTGCACCATGGTGCTGAAGCCCTCGGAACTGACACCGCTTTCCGCGGTTCTTTATGCTGAAGTACTGCATGAGGCTGGTGTACCTGCGGGTGTATTCAACCTAGTTCACGGCGAAGGCCCGGTGGTTGGTGCTGCGCTGTCACGCCACCCGGATGTCGCCATGATGTCCTTCACCGGGTCGACCCGCGGCGGTGTCGCGGTGACTCGGGACGCAGCGGAAACGGTCAAGAAGGTGGCACTGGAACTAGGTGGCAAATCCCCGAATCTGATCTTTGCCGATTGCGATCTGGAAACTGCTGTCACCGAGGGTATCGAAGCCTGTTTCATCAATACTGGTCAGAGTTGCGATGCCGCCACCCGGATGTTGGTAGAGCAAACCGTCTATGACCGCGCAGTGGAACTGGCGCAGGCGAAATGCGAGCAAATGACCGTCGGCAACCCCGCTGAACCGGGCGATCACATGGGGCCGCTGTCTAGCGCGCAGCAATACGCCCGCGTGCAGGAGATGATGGAGGCCGGTATTGCCGAAGGCGCGCGGCTGGTCGCTGGCGGACCTGGCAAGCCTGAAGGATTTGAGACTGGCTACTATGCCCGTCCCACCATTTTTGCCGATGTAAACAATGCAATGCGCATCGCACAGGAGGAAATCTTCGGTCCGGTTCTGGTAATGATCCCCTTCGACAACGAGGCGGAAGCTATCGCCATTGCCAATGACTCGCCTTACGGCCTTTCTGCCTATGTGCAAACCGGCGACAGTGACCGCGCGGCTCGCGTCGCACGCGCCCTGCACTCGGGTATGGTCAATGTGAACGGTGCCTTCCTTGGCGCGGGCTCTCCTTTCGGTGGGATCAAGAGGTCGGGAGTCGGGCGAGAGGGCGGCCGTGAAGGTATTCTCGAATATCTTGAAACCAAGGTGATCGCAGCGCTCTGAAGGGGCGCCGCCGGAACGGACCAACGCCATGCCAAATCTCCACCGCATCTACGACGCCCACGCCTATGACACCGAGACACCGATTGGCAGCTATTGGGAGGCTACTATGCCTGCCACGCCTGCCTTTCCGGCGCTGGACGGGGATCGGCGCGCGGGCGTGGCCATTATCGGTGCTGGCTACACCGGTCTCAGCACGGCTCTGCATCTCGCCCGCGACTACGGCGAGGCGCCGCTTGTAATCGAGGCCGCCCAGCCCGGCTGGGGGGCATCTGGGCGTAATGCCGGATTCTGCGGCTTCGGCGGCGCCAAACTGGGAGATAGCGCGATCATCCGCCGCTTCGGCGAGGATGACCTGCGCGCTTTCTACAGCGCCCAGAAGGAGGCCGTCGCCCTGGTCCGAGATCTCACCTCCAGCGGTGGCATTGAGGCAGAGGCCCAGGTTGACGGAGAATACTGCCTGGCCCACAACGCCTCAGCCGCCCGTGCACTACCAGAGGTGGCGAAGGGTCTGCGCCGCTATGCCGGGGTTGATTGCCAGATTCTGTCAGCACAGGAGATGCAACAGGAAGGCTTGCACGGCGACGGTTTCCACGGTGGTTTTCTGCTGCCCCAGGGCTTCGGCTTGAACCCAGGTAAGTATGCTGCTGGTCTGGCCCGTCTGGCACAGCAGGCCGGCGCTGTGATTCACGGCAGCAGCCCTGCGCTTTCGGTGCAGGAAGAGCCGGGCGGCACTTACATCATAGAAACGCCTGCCGGCCGGATTCAGGCTGATCGTCTCATCGTCGCCAGCAACGGCTACAGCAGCGACAACCTTCCGGACTGGCTGCGGGGGCGCTATTTGCCGGTGGTGTCACATATCATGGTCACGCGGCCATTGACCGAACTGGAAAAACAGACCCAGGGGTGGACCACCCGGCGCATCGCCTACGACACCCGTAACCTGCTGCACTACTTTCGTCTGCTGCCGGACGACCGTGTGCTGTTTGGAATGCGTGGCACCAGCAATATCACATCTGCCTCAATGCAGCGGATGCGGCGTCAGATCCGCCGCGAATTCGAGGCGATGTTCCCGGCGCTGACCAATGCGGAAACTGAGTTTCACTGGAGCGGTCTGGTCTGCCTCACCCGAGGCCTTATCCCTTTTGTCGGGCAGATTGGAAACTGGCGTCGCGCCTGGTCGGGGTTTGGCTATCACGGCGGCGGTGTTGCAATGGCGACCTATACCGGGCGGCTGCTGGCAGGAATTGCAGCTGGTAAGCCCTACAAATCACCCTTGCCTCACTTCATACAAACACAACCGGCAACATTCCCTCTCCCGAGCTTTCGCCGCCACGGTTTGTCGCTTGCATACATGTATTACGGTGTCAGAGATCTGATTTAGGGGTCCCAGTTCCTAAATGACAAATAGCTTTGTCTCTTGAAAGAAATGTTAATAATTATTAGCCATTTAGCTCCTGGTCCATTCCAAGTGGTAAAGTCATGTTGACAAATTGCGGAGCCGGTGTCGTATCGGTGTTACATTGATGAATCCCGAGAAGCTCTCCATCGTCTTATCGTAACGCGTTGCGATGCGGCGGGCATTCTTGAGCTCGTTGAAGCAGCGTTCGACGAGGTTGCATAGACGGTAGAGCGATCGGTCCAGAGCGATGTGCTCCCTTCGGGACTTCCGCATCGGTATTTGGGGCTGCAAGTCTCGGACCTCCATTTTCGCCCTGCCGCTGTCGACACCGTAGCCGCAATCCGCAAGTAATACTCGCGGGCCGGGCAAATTGTCGACCATAACCAGATCAAAACCGCGATAATCGGATGTCTGGCCGGGCGAGTTCTCTGTCCTCATTGGCAGATCGTGTGCATTGACGAGAAGTTGGACCTTGGTCGTAAAGCCACCTCTTGAACGCCCGAAACCCCGTCTCGGTGTCCCCCTTTTGTAACCGCTGCCTGATGATGGACGCGGATCACAGTACTATCGATCATTTGCAGAGCGTTCAGAACCGCCCATTTTGATCGTACCCGTTACCGCCACAAGAACAAAAGGGATGCTGATCGACTGTCTAATGCTATAACACCATGACTGGCTGACCTGAGGCGGGTTCCTATTGAAAACCATGAGAAATGTTGGCGAGATTGTGCAGCACAGTTGCTTCTTCGGGATTTCGGTATGAACCCCGCAGAAATAACTTGCGTTGCAAAAAGTGGAGAAGATGGATCCATTGGCAAGACAGGTTTGGCTTCGTCGATTAGACCTCGTCTTCGAACTTCAATGCGATCCGGTGACACATCGCATTTTGCGACGAAGCAGTCGTTTGCCCAGCACGCTGAAATTCTGCACAACTAACCGAGTAAAGCGCAGCTTCATGATCAAGCCGGGACAGTTGCTACGTATGTGCTACATGCCGAAATCACCCCTAAACAGTCTATTAAATTCAGAATCCTACAATCAGTCGCACAAATCCATCATGGGTGCACCTGACAGCCTCGCGGCCTTTGTTTTTAAGGACTTATCCGTCATTTAGGCTATCTTTGTTGGCTCGTATGATGATCTGATCGGATCTTGTTTTGCTGGGTTTTCCGTATTTTGAGCTTTTAGCTTACTCACTGGAACGCGGCATTCCACAAACGTTTATCCGCAGTATGCCAAATCAAAGAATGGGAAGTAATGTGCGCTACCGTGGATCGCAAGGGCAAATCTGGCATCACGCATCGGACACAGGTCAGCCAAAAATACTATGGCTGGGTCGCCTTCTCCAAATTCAACAACGTTTTCAAAAAGAACCGCGGCCCTGACTTGGATTAGGCAAATTGAGAAAGCGATTGAATCCGGGAATCTTGTTAATGGTCAGGCCCGCACCAATGTCCTGAAACTGATCGAGCAATTGATCGCTACGGCGCGTATTAAATCGGCAAGGCCAAGGCCTAACCTGAAAACTATAATACGCTTTGCCGCGGCAGATCTCTAAGTCTCGTTCATTCGGCCCGCAGATCTTTAGGAAGATACTATTTGGACCCCTGAGCGCGGACACAAGTCTGGACCGGAAACCGGCCTTCTCAGAAACAACACTTCTGAAGTCGCGATTGAATTGGAGTGACATTGACTCAGAAAGACCCCGTCACTTGCCGACGATCTCGATCGTGTAATCACGCCTCGCCGCAGCTGGTGGTGGCTGAAACGGAGCAGCAGCGCGCACTTGGGCAAGGGCCACTTGATCCAGTCGCTCAGACCCCGAGCTGCGTGTGATGCTGACACTAAGCAAGTCACCATTGTCGCCGATCCGAAAGCTCACCAGAGCCGCGCCCCGGATATTGACGCTCTTGCGCTTTACACGCGTGATTTTTCGCTTCACATGCCCCGCGTAGTTACTGGCCTCGGCGTTACCCTGCACCGCCGATTTTGACTTGGTTTCTTTCGCTGTCGCAGCACCTTTGCTCGTTTTTCCGGATGCGCTGCCCTTTTGGGCCGACTTTTCCGAGTTGCCCTGCTTCGATGCAATCTGATTGACCTTCTGCTCCACCGGTTCAGGTGGCGTTACCTCCTCCGGCTGCGAAGCGGCGGCTTTCGTGGGCTGTAGCTCTGGGGCCTTTGCTGTCTCCGGCTCCACTGGCTTTTGCGGGTTGATCACCGCGACCGCCGCCGCGCTGTTCGGAGCCGCGGGACGGGTCGTCTGCGGAACGCTCGCCTCGGCTTGGGATATCGGCGTGACCGAGGGTTGCTGTTGAGCGGGCGTCACTGATTTTTGGCGCATGGCCGAAGGTGCAGAGGCGGTGGCCCCAGTGACGTAGTCTTTGAATGAATCTCCCAAGGCGGTGACCTCACCCGAGCCGCCTCCTTCTATGTGCACTGTTTCACCTGCGGAAAAGTCATGCAACGCGAGGACGTGCGTTGCTGCGGCCAATGCCAAAGCGGTTATGGCGGCGCCACGTGATCGGGGTATCATTGCAAACCCCTTTCGGTGACCACATAGACCTTCTTTGCGCCCAGCTTGCGCAGCGTATCGCTGACCTCTTTCAACTTGACCGCAGGCAAGGCACGGTCAGGCACGACGCGAACGTCGTCCAGCGGCAGATCGATGGATGCGCGTTCGACATACGCTTCGGCACCCGTGAGTTCCGCGCCACGGTATTCCAGCGTGCCATCGCTGCGAATGACCAAAGCATCCGGCGGCTCGCGCCCCTCCAGATCGCCGGTTTCCACAAGCTTCACCGATTTGCTGAGCGGCGGCGCGAGTGTGCCCGCGATCATGAAGAAGATTAGCATCAGAAATACAACATTGATCAACGCGATCGTCGGCTCTCGGCCCTGTTTTGCCTTGGGTTTCAGCTGAATCATCCGATCACCTGCGCGCGCAACTGATCAATACCCTTCAGGACTGTAAGAAGGTCGATCAACTGCTGAGAGGTTGCGTCCTGGCCGAGGCTGATCAGCGCTGTCTGGGGCTTGCTATCAGCAAGCCTTTCGCCAACATCTTCGAAGGATACCAGCGTTCCATCGACGAGAATTCGATTGGCCTCGAGTTTGACAAACCGGATGGCCCGATCCGTTTCCGGTCCTCCGGCAGCGGCGGTGGCGAATTCAATCTCGCCAAACTTCGAGAAAGTCGACGTCAGCATGAAAAACAGAAGCAACAAAAAGATGACGTCAATCAGGGACGTCATCGACAGGCGACTGCGCCGCTTCTTGCGAACGTCAAGTGCCATGGGCAAAGACTGATTGCGCGGGCTCTCCAGCCGCGACTTCGTTATCCGCATGCCCCGGCGCAAAGACCGTCCGCAATGCGCGGTTGGCAAAGGTGCGTTCACGGTTCATGCGGGCTTCGAACCACGTCAAAACCATCGACGTCGGCATTGCGACGGCCAGCCCGGCCGCCGTTGTCAGCAGTGCCACCCATATACCACCAGCCAACAATGAGGGGTCCACTGAGTTGCCTGCGCCCTGAAGAGTTTGAAACGCCTCAATCATTCCGAGGACAGTTCCGAAAAGACCCAAAAGCGGTGCAAGCTGAGCCACCATGTCCAACACGTTGAACCCCTGCTCAAGCTGCGCGAAACGTGCTTCGGCTTCGGCATCGACACGCTCGGACAATGTGCGATCATCACCGGACAACGCCATCGCAATCACCGAGGCCAGATAGCTGCGGCTTTTGTTGAGATGCGCACGGGTGCCCGCGTGATCCTGACGATCCCACGCTTGAATCGCCCGCGAAAGCTCGATGTGACGACCAACCCCCGCCGCCCTGAATTGCCAAAGCTTGTATAAAACCAACGAGAGTGTTGCGATGGACGTCAGGATCAGGATGGCCACAACCGGCCCGCCCAGCGCCAGAATATCCATCAGCTTTTGAAGTATCGCATTCATGACTTTAGCCAATCACCTCGGTTTCTAGACGGCTTTTGAGTTCGAGCCCGCTCAGGCAGGCATCCGCCATACCGCCTTGGGTTTCACACTCTTGCACTCCGTTAATCAGAATTCGGCTGATCTCGTTGCAGGCCATGTCGTTGAATTGGAACTGACGCACTCGGGGGCGTCCGGCGGGCAGTTCCGCAAAATCCAGCAAGGTCAGTAATGCCACCTGACCTTCGGATCCAAAAAGGACGGTTTCGTAAACGGCACTGTCGATATCGGTGTCATAGGAGTTTTTGGCCACGAAACTCAGCAGGCAGTTTCGCCCCCTCGCCTCTGCCGAGCTCAGCTCGATGGAAATACCGCCGGGCTTGCTGGTTTCCTCTGCACTGACAAACCCTGCCCCCATTATTGGGAGCAGGGCCAGCAGGACCACTCGAGCATTTCTCTTGGTTCTTGTTTGCATGACTGGTCCTTTCGTGTGGATCAGAATGTTTTCGCCAAAGTCAGCTTGAAGTTCCGGCCCGGTGAGTTGCGGGTCGAAAGGTTCGGCAGGTAGTTCTTGTCAAAGATATTCTCGATGCCGGCGCGGACTTCGAAGCCCTCGAACACGCCCTCTTGCGGCAGATAGGTCGCCCGCAGAGTGTTCACGCCATAGCCTGCAACCGGATCGCCGCTGGAATTGGTGCCGGATTTGGCGCCGAACAACTCCCAGCTGACATCCAGTGTCTCGCCGAAGCGTTTGCCAACCGTCACGCGGGCCGAGTCTGTCGGCTCGTTGCGCCACGGGGATTCCACTCCGGTCGAGCTTGTCTCGGTTCCGTCGACAATGTTGGCGTTGAAATCGACGTAGTATCCAGCCGCGTTGGCATAGGATGCCTCGATTTCCACGCCTTTGGTTTCAACTTCGGACAGCGGCGTCGAAGGGCGGCCCGAGCCGTACGACGTAATGTCCCACAGGTCTGTCTTGTAGAAGTTGACCTTGGCACGAACAACGTCGCCCTCGGCAAAGATATCACCACGGTTGTACGAGAAACCTGCTTCCCAAGTGCGCGACTTCTCAGGCTGCGTCATATACGCTGGCGTACCCAGATCGTCGATAATCGGCAGGTTTTCGGTGTATGCACCGCTACCGAAAACGGCAAAGCCGCTTGCGAACTCGTATCGTGCAGACAGGCCCCCCATCAACGCGTTGTTGTCATAGCTCGCATTGCGCGGGGCCGGCGCATCTCTGTCACCTTCGATGTCCTGCGTTTCATAACGGATGGCCGGAGTAATGGTCAGCTGATCGCCAATCTGGATATCGTCCACTGCGAACAAGGCGACACGGCGGTCTGTTCCACCCGGGGCCGACGGCGCGTCCAGACGCTCACGATTGATGAACTCGATCCCGGCGCGCAGGTCGTGCGACGCGATGCCTGTCTGGAAGTAGGACGTGTTCTTGATCGTTAGCTTGGTTGTTTCATAGTTATGGGTCGCATCGGCCAGTGCACGAATGCTTGGGAAGAAAGGTGTTCCCTCCAGGCTGGACGATCCCGGCACATACGAGCTGTCGATCTTCTGTTCCGAGTAGCTGAGGTTCACGTCCAGATCGATCAGGTCGTTGCCAGCCGGACGGTATTGATAGCGTAGAATGCCAATTTTGGTTTCGATGTCGCGGTCTACGTTACCGAATGAATCCGATGTCGTTCCGAACGAGTCATATGGCACATCTCGCTCTTCCGAGGTGGATTGGTTGTAGGACGCGGTGATCGAGTGTTCGAGGTTGTCCCCAAAGCTGTACTTCCCCTTGGCCAAAAGAGACGGCAGCGTGAAAGCACTGTTGCCGATGGTGTCGCCGTTTCCGTCCTCCTGATCGTCCTGGTCCCGATAGGTGTAGTTGAACAGGAACTCGGTCTGCCGGTTTGGCTGCCAGGCCAGGATCGACGAGGACGCAAAGCCGTTTCCGTTGGAGTATCCTTCCAGCGTTTGGCGGAACCGGAAGCCCGGCTCACCACCGGTGAAGTCCGACGCGTCCTTGGTTTCCAACTGAACCACGCCGCCTACGACACCCGAGCCGTATTCGAACGAACCCACGGTACCGCGGATAACCGAAACGCTTTTGTATAGCTGCGGGTCGGTAAACAACTGGTTACCGATCCGATACAGTTCTTCCGCGCCGGTTGTCGCCCCATCGACAAGGATCAGCACTTTCTGGTCGGTGCCGAAAGTACCGTTGGCCCCGAATCCGCGGATGTTGATCCCCGAACCCTGCGGCGTCGAGCCGTTGACCAGTGTCACACCGGGCACCGTGTCGATCAGCTCTGCAACCGTGTTGGCCTGACGATCGTTGATTTCTTCCTGATCAATGCTCGTTATCGGTACGGCGGTATCCGTCTGGATTTCCCGTTTGCTTTCGCCCAGTTCCAGCGTGCCCAGGAAGCCTTCATCCTGTTCCTGCGCCGAAGCACCAGCCGCGATCATGCTCAGGCACGACACCGTACCCAGCAACCCCATCTTTTGAATCCGCGAACGCATTTCTGTCCCTTCGAAACATTTAAGAGGACCGGAAATGCTTGCTCCGTGCTGGCTTGGTCAGTCTTTTTTGATTTTTGGAATCGCCGGTTTGGCGACTTGTGTTCGCTAATAAAGCTGACTAAAATAGTCAACATAAATTCTTAGTCGTTCGCACGACATCCGCCAGCAGGTCACCGCGCTCACCGATGACCATGCCAGCACCTCAATCATGACACTCGAAGATGGAAAAACCCATGACGGAACAGGTGCTTATGGCCCCGGATCAAATTCGCGCAGCCTATGCTGAAAACCCCGGAAAACGTGACCGCGACTTGGCGGAATCGCTTGGTATCACCGAAGGGCAACTTGTTGCCGCAAACACAGGGATTGATGTGACAAGGTTGTCGGCAAAGCTTGATGACATCTTTCCAAAGCTGAACGGGCTGGGCGAGGTCATGGCGCTGACGCGCAACCCGTCCTGTGTCATCGAAAAGGTCGGGCAGTACGATAATTTCCATTCTGGCGCTCATGCTTCGATGGTGCTGACCGAAGACATCGACTTGCGCATGTTCCCCAGCCATTGGGTCCATGCATTTGCGATCGAACGTGAAACACAGAACGGAACCAAACGGTCGCTTCAGATTTTTGATGCTGCCGGGGATGCAGTTCACAAGATCTTTCTGCGCGAGGGGTCTGACCTGAACCACTGGAACGAACTCGTCAGCGCGTTGGCTTCGGAAGACCAATCGCAGACGTTGACTGTTGAGCCGCGCAAGCCGATCGAAGCCGCCAAAGTAAACTCGGAAAAAGTCGACATCCTGCGCTCGGAATGGGCCAAGATGACGGACACACATCAGTTTCTGCGCCTGACGTCAAAGTTGAAAATGAACCGCTTGGGGGCTTACCGAGTTGCGGGCGAACCGCTGGCTCGTGAGCTTTCGACTGACACGGTTTCACAGATATTCGAACAAGTTCGGGATCAGGGGCTTGAGGTCATGGTCTTCGTCGGAAACCGGGGTTGCATCGAAATTCATGGTGGCCCGGTTGAGACGCTTAAACAGATGGGACCTTGGTTCAATGTGCTTGATCCGCGTTTCAACCTGCACCTGCGCTCGGACCACATCGCCGAAGTCTGGGCGGTTTCCAAGCCTACGCAACGCGGTCCTGCGGTCTCTGTCGAGGCTTTCGATGCCGAAGGCGGCCTTATCCTACAGGTCTTTGGCCGTCGCTCGGGCGAGAAGGATCACCGTCCGGCCTGGGATGAACTGGTAGCAAAGCTGCAATCCAAAAAAGAAGCCGAGGTGGCATAATGAATACCGTTACACGCGTTGCCTCAGCCCTTGCCGTTCTCGCCGCAGGCGTTTTCGGCACTCAGGCCATGTCGGCAAATGAGGCAGAGCCCAACCGCATAATCGCAATCGGCAGTTCCGTGACCGAGATCGTTTACGCACTGGGCCAGCAAGACCGGCTTGTCGGCCGCGATCAGACGTCGACATACCCGAACGAGGTGCTTGAGTTGCCCGACGTCGGTTACATGCGCGCCCTGTCCCCCGAAGGTGTCTTGTCGGTCCAGCCGGATTTGATCGTCGCACTGGAAGGAGCCGGACCGCCTGAAGCTGTCGAAGTACTCAAGGAGGCGGGTGTGGCGTATGTCACGATCAGCGACACCTACTCACGAGATGGAGTCGTGGAAAAGATCCGGGCCGTCGGGTCCGCGCTTGGAGTGGACGAAGCAGCGGAAGAACTGGCCGCGCAGACCGGCACACGTATTGACGGTGCGAATTCGGACGCCGTTGACGCAGCGCTGGATGGATCGGTTCGGGTCTTGTTCGTCCTGTCAGCGCAAGACAATCGGATTCTGGTTGGTGGTGCGGACACTCAGGCGGACAGCATCATCCGGTTGGCGGGTGGCGTGAACGCGGCAGGCAGCGTGTCCGGATTTAAACCGATGACACCCGAAGCGATCGCCTCGACCGCACCAGACGTGATCCTGATGATGGATCGTCAGGGCAATCACATCACCGGCAACGAAGAACTGTTTGCCCTGCCTGCAATTCAGCTGACACCGGCTGGCCGGAACAAGCGTCTGATCCGCATGCAAGGGGCGTACCTTCTTGGATTTGGTCCTCGCACAGCCGATGCGATTGCGGATCTATCCGCGGAACTGCAGAAAATAAGTGACTCATGACTCTGGCAGTGGATCACGATGGGCTGAATGTGGCCCCGCGTGACCGTCGGGTGACGGCGCGCCGGGTCACATTGGCCCTGTTTTTTCTTCTTATCGTCACCAGCGTGGTTAGCATCTCGGTCGGCGCATCGAATGCATCGCTCGGCGCTGCGTTGAGTGATCTGATCGCCGGACGAGAAATCTCGGACCTCGACCGGATCGTTCTTTGGGACATCCGCCTGCCCCGGCTGGCCATGGGAGTTCTTGTAGGGGCCGCGCTTGCGGTTTCCGGTGTCGTCATGCAGGGGCTATTCCGCAACCCGCTCGCTGACCCCGGCATAGTAGGTGTCAGCGCTGGTGCCGGTCTTGGAGCGATTTCCGCGATCATTCTGGGGTCCTATTTGCCCGCGTCTGTTCTGGCGTGGACAGGAAACAGCCTGGTGGCAATCGCCGCGTTTCTGGGTGGATGGGCGTCCGTCCTGTTGCTGTATCGCGTTTCAACGCGCCGAGGGCAGACATCCGTTGCAACCATGCTGCTGGCCGGGATCGCTCTGGGTGCGTTGTCAGGAGCGGTATCAGGTGTTCTGGTCTACATGGCCGATGACCAGCAACTGCGCGACCTGACCTTCTGGGGCATGGGGTCGTTGGCGGGTGCGACGTGGACCAAGGCGGCATCGGCTGCGCCAATCATCCTGATCTCGGTCTTTGTCGCACAATTCCTCGCTCGCACCCTGAACGGTATGGCCATGGGTGAAGCTGTGGCGCACCATATGGGTATCCCGGTTCAGCGCAGCAAGAACATCGCCATTCTGGCCGTCGCCGGCGCAACCGGTGCGGCCGTCGCGGTGTCTGGCGGAATTGGTTTCATCGGCATCGTCGTACCGCACCTGCTGCGTTTGGCGGCAGGACCGGATCACCATCGCCTACTGATGAACTCTGCCTTGCTGGGGGCCAGCCTGTTGCTGGGCGCCGACGTGATCAGCCGACTGGTCGTTGCCCCGGCAGAGTTACCAATCGGAATCGTAACCGCAATTCTTGGCGCGCCAGTCTTCCTGTGGATTCTGCTGCGGCGCCACGGAACAATGGGAATGTAAGTGATGAAGGGCGAGAACATACGGGTCAGTCTGGGACGAAAGGAAATCCTGCATGGCGTTGACTTTGCGGCTGAGCCCGGGAAAGTGACGGCAATTATCGGTCCGAACGGCTCGGGAAAATCGACCCTGCTCAAAGCCTTATCCGGCGAAATTGAATCCTTGGGCAAAGTGTCCTTGAACGGGCGCGAAATTTCCGAACTTAAACCCTGGCAACTGGCCGCAATGCGGGGTGTTCTGCCGCAATCGTCAACGGTGGCCTTTCCCTTCAGCGTGCTGGAGATCGTCAAACTGGGGCTGGCAAATGGCTTGGCGGCCGGGGACGACACCCTGCCATCAAGGGCGTTGGCCCATGTCGATCTTGCCGGGTTCGAGCATCGGTCCTATCAGAACCTCTCCGGCGGCGAACAGCAACGGGTTCAGCTTGCCCGTGTTCTGACTCAGGTCTGGGACGCGAAGTACCACGACAAGCCCAGATGGCTTTTGCTGGACGAACCGGTTGCAAGCCTCGACATCGCGCATCAGTTTACTGTGCTAGGCGTTGCAAGAGATTTCGCGGCGCAGGGCGGCGGAGTTGTTGTGGTCATGCACGATCTGAACCTTACCGCGCTTTTTGCTGACGACGTATATGTCTTGTCGGAAGGCAATGTTTGGGGCTCGGGTACACCGACAACCATCCTGAACGACAAAACGATGGAGCAAGTCTATGGAATTGACCTGCCAATCAACACGCTGCCCATGGGCAAGGTGCCTTTCGTCCTGCCGCAGGCTGTGAAGCACGATCTGACGGCTTGAATAAAGTTGGCGGGGCGGGTGCGTTGCGATGCCCGCCTCGCACCGCCTGCAACTAAACGCCGTATCGGCTGAGGATCATGTCCACGCTATTTTCAATAGTCGCAGTCATCTCGGCTTCGTTCAGGACGCTGCCGGTGAAGATCATGGGCCAGAAAGCTTTGGCCTTGATCAGGCCGATGAACTCCTGTCCTGCGCTTTCAGGGTCGTCGATTCGTAGCTGACCGTCCGCCGCAGCATCTTTCAGCATCTGCACAAAGATCGCCGTTTTATCCAGCTTGCCCTGAGCCGCAGCCGCAAGAACCGGGTTGCGCAGGGTTTCGCTGATCACCATCCGTGCCATCGCCATCACTTCGGGCAGCATCAGAATGCGCCCCTCGGCCCAGGCCAGTTCGGTCAGTTGCTCGCGAATATCGCGGCCTTTTTCATACCGAATATCCAATACGCCTGCGAAGCGGTTTGCCAGTTCGATCACAATGGATCGAAACAGGTTTTCCTTGCTTTCGAAATACTTATACAGCGTCCGCTTGGAAACCTCCGCCTGCGCCGAGATGCGATCCATGCTGGCGGCGGCGAACCCCTTTTCCTGGAATTCAGCCACAGCCGCCTCAATGATCTGGGCATGTTTGGACGCATTCGGCGTTGTGCATTCGTTCATATCCAAAGCTATAGACCTATTGACAGATCGAGGTCAAACTCTACGTAAACTCTCCAGTTTACACGCGCGAATTCTTCGCCTAGTGTAAACCCGCCAGTTTACCGACTCAGGTAACCAGCCCAACACGGAGAGTCCCCTCATGGCATTGACTTTGAAACTGAACGGCGAAACCCACACGGTCGACGCCGAACCCGGCACGCCCCTCCTCTGGGTGATCCGGGACGAACTCAAGCTGACCGGAACCAAATTCGGCTGCGGCGTCGCATCCTGCGGCGCGTGCACCGTGCACCTGAATGGCGAGCCTGTGCGCTCGTGCCAGACCTATATCGAAGACGTTGAAGATGCCGAGATAACCACAATCGAGGCAGTTGGCGACGACAAAATTGGCGCGGCCATTCAACAGGCATGGGTCGAGCTGGACGTGGTCCAGTGCGGCTATTGCCAGTCCGGCCAGGTAATGTCAGCGGTCGGACTATTGACCGAAAACCCCAAGCCCAGCGTCGAAGAGATCGACGACTACATGGCCGGCAACGCCTGCCGTTGCGCCACTTACCAACGTATCCGCGCCGGTATCCAGCGCGCATCTGAAATTCTGGAGGCCTGATCCATGACCATCAACACCTCCCGCCGTGGATTTCTGAAAGGTGCCGCCGCTGCCGGTGCCGTCCTGCTGGTCGGCGCACGCCCTGATGGCGCGCTGGCGGCGGGCTCATCCGAAACCGCTCAATTCAACCCGTTTGTAAAAATCGACGCCGATGGAACCGTAACGGCCATCGTGAAGCATTTTGAAAAGGGCCAAGGTCCAGCAACCGGTTTGCCGACGCTGATCGCCGAGGAAATCGGTCTGACCATGGACCAGATCGAATACGAATTTGCTCCCTCCAACCCACAGGTCTACAACAACCTGCTATTCGGGTCGTTTCAGGGCACCGGCGGTTCGACCGCTATGGCGAACTCGTGGATGCAATACCGTCAGGCGGGTGCCGCCGCGCGCGAAATGCTGATCAACGCCGCCGCGCAAAGCTGGGGCGTGGACGCGTCCGGTATCACCATCGAAGAGGGCATCGTCAAAGCGGGCGACAAGTCGGCCCCGATCGCGGAATTCGTGGCTGCTGCATCGCAGTTGGAAGCCCCTGCCGAACCTCGCCTGAAAAACCCGTCGGAGTTCCGCCTGATCGGCAATGAATCCGTCCGACGCAAGGACTCGGCGATCAAGGGCAACGGCCAGGCGATGTACGCAATGGACGTTCACCTGCCGAACCAGATGGTCGCCATGATCAAGCGTCCTGAGTCAAAGGGCGGAATTGCCAACGGCTTTGACGACAGCGCGTCGAAAGAGGTCAAAGGCTATATCAGTGCCGCAGTGCTGCCCAATCAGGCAGGGGTCGCGGTCTATGCCGAAAACACATGGGCCGCCATTCAGGCGCGCGACGCGCTTGAGGTCGAGTGGGACATGTCCGGCGCAGAAACCCGCGACTCGGATCAAATCAAGGCCGAGATCATGGCCGCGCTGGATGCCGAGCCCACCTATAACGTGAACAAAGCGGACGCGGCGGCCGTTTCGTCGGCAATCGATGGCGCAGAAAAGGTCATTGAGAAGACCTTTTACTTCCCCCTGCTGGCCCATGCCCCGATGGAGCCACTGAACTGCACCATTGAACAGACTGCGGACGGCACCATTGTTCTGCATGACGGTGCGCAAATGCCAACCGGTCCGCACATGGCGTATCAGCAGATCTTCCAATTGCCGCCTGAGAAAATCCAGATCAAAACGATGCTGGCGGGCGGTTCGTTCGGACGCCGCGCAACACCGGATGCGGATTATCAGGTCGAGGCCGCATTGGCCTTTGTGGTCACCGACCGCTCGCGCCCGGTCAAGCTGGTCTGGACGCGCGAAGATGACATCCGCAGCGGCTACTACCGCCCAGCCTTCGGGCACAAAGTCCGGGTTGGTCTGGACGCCGACGGAAACATCGTCGGCTGGCAGCACCAGGTCGCGGGACAGTCGATCATCAAGGGGACAGCCTTCGAAGCCATGCTGGTCCATGACGGAGTTGACCACAGCTCTATCGAAGGTATCGCGGACAGCCCCTATCAGATCCCTGGTATGGCGCTTGGGTTGACCGATACGCCAAAGGCGACTTCGGTTCTGTGGTGGCGATCCGTGGGTCACACGCACACGGCTTACGTCATGGAGACGATGATGGACATGGCAGCCCTTGCGGCGGGCCGCGATCCGGTTGAGTTCCGCCTCGCCCATCTTGCGGATGCCGGTGATGCCGATCAGAAGCGGAAAGCGGATGTCCTGAAACTGGCCGTCGAAAAAGCCGGTTGGGGCAATGCGCCTGCCGGTCGGTCGCAGGGCGTCGCGGTCCATAAGTCTTTTGGCTCTTACGCGGCACAAGTGGTTGAGGTTTCCGGCAATCCTGAAGACGGCATAAAGATCGAAAAGGTCACCTGTGCCGTGGATTGCGGAATTGCCGTCAACCCGGACGTCGTACGCGCCCAGATGGAAGGTGGCGTCGGTTATGGCATCGGTCACGTGATGCGCGACCAGATCACCCTGACCAGCGGTTCTGTAGACCAGTTCAACTTCCCGGACTATGAGCCGCTGCGGATTGGCGATATCGCTGCCATCGACGTGCATATCGTCCCGTCGGCCGAAGCTCCGACTGGCGTGGGTGAGCCTGGAACGCCGCCTTCGGCGCCCGCTCTGGCAAACGCGATCAACGCCTTATCGGGCGTTCACGTTGCGGAACTGCCTATGGCAGAAAACGGCGTCAGCTTCATCTAAACCCCTACCCCCGCGCCTAACTAAATTGGCGCGGGGTTTTTCTCAGTGCGAAATAATTTGATCAAATTTCGTGACAACGCCGCGCGTCTTGATTACATCTCGGGTAACCAGAGTAATGGAGACTCCGATGGACTTGAGCGCCCTGCACAGTTTTCGCGTCGCAGCATGTGATCTTAATGGTCAGATGCGCGGAAAGCGTGTGCCGCCCTCTTATGCCAGCAAACTGGACAAGGGCGCGGTGCGCATGCCCTTTTCCGCGCTGAACGTCGACCTGTGGGGCGCCGATATCGACGGCAGCCCGCTTGTGTTTGAATCCGGTGATGCGGATGGCGTGCTGTTGCCGACAGACCGCGGACCGGTTCCTGTGCCCTGGCTGGCGACTGAAACCGCGCTGGTTCCGATGAGCCTGCATGATGACAACGGCGCCCCCTTTCCCGGCGACCCAAGACACGCGCTTGCCTCGATTCTGGATCGTTTTGCCCAGCGCGGTTGGTCCGTCATTGCAGCCACCGAGTTGGAATTCACTTTACTCGACGCCTCGGGCGCTCATCCACAGCCGCCCGTGAGCCCCATCACCCAAAGACGGTTGGAGGATGAGGCCGTCCTGTCTATGGCGGAACTGGACGCCTTTGATGCCTTTTTCACGGACCTTTATGACGGATGTGCCGCCATGGGCATTCCCGCGCAAACCGCCATATCAGAAAGCGGCATCGGCCAGTTCGAAATCAACCTGAACCATCAGGAAGCGATGCGTTGTGCAGATGATACTTGGCTTTTCAAGTCCTTGGCGCGTGGTCTGGCCCGCAAGCATGGGTTCACCGCCACGTTCATGGCCAAGCCCTACGCGGATGATGCCGGCAATGGGATGCATGTGCACTTTTCGGTGGTGGATCAGCAAGGCCGCAACGTCTTTGACAATGGCGGTCCCGAAGGCACCGATTTGCTGCGCTGGGCCGTGGCGGGATGCCTGACCGCAATGCCAGGCTGCACGCTGGTCTTTGCGCCGCATGGCAATTCTTACACGCGCCTTGTTCCGGGCGCACACGCCCCGACAGGCGCAAGCTGGGCGTATGAGAACCGAACTGCGGCCCTCCGCATTCCCGGCGGCGCCCCAGCCGCGCGGCGCATCGAGCATCGCGTCGCAGGCGGGGATATCAACCCCTATCTGATGCTGGCCGCTGTTCTGGGTGCGGCGCTGAACGGCATCGAAGACAAAGCCGAACCGCCCGCCCCGATTTCGGGCAATGCCTATGACATCGACGGGTTGCCTCAGCTTGCCAGCGATTGGCCTCAGGCCATTGCAGCGTTCGAAACCGATCCAAGCGTCGCCCGCATCTTTCCTGCCGAGTTGATCCGCTACTTTGCAATGACCAAGCGACAGGAAATCAGGCGCTTTGCCGACCGCCCTCCCGAAAACCACTGGCTGAGTTACATAGAAGCCGTATGAGCCCCCTTGCCCGCCCGGATTCGGTGGGCTAGAATAAATTTGATCAAATTTGGTGACCCATGAAAATCGGTATCCTTCTGACCGGCCATCCACCGGACGAGCTGCACGGCCAATTCGGCGAATACGACACGATGTTCAGCACACTTCTGGACGGCAACGGTTTTGAATACGAAACATTCGCAGTCGTGGACGATCAGTTTCCGCGGGATGAGGATCAGGCCGATGGCTGGATCATCACCGGCTCGCGTCATGGTGCTTACGAAGATCACGCTTGGATTCCACCGCTTGAGGACCTGATCCGCGCCATTCAGAAAAGTGGCAAGCCTTTGATCGGTGTCTGCTTTGGCCACCAGATCATCGCGCAGGCTTTGGGCGGCAAAGTCGAAAAGTTCAAGGCCGGATGGTCTGTTGGACGAACTGACTATGACTTTGAAGGCGGAACGGTAACACTGAACGCCTGGCATCAGGACCAGGTGGTTGAGCTGCCCGAGGGCGCACGCGTTACTGGCACCAACGACTTCTGCCGCAATGCCATGGTGAGCTACGGCGACAACGTTTGGACGGTACAGGCCCACCCGGAATACGGCGACGCCTTCATACAGGGCCTGATGGAAACACGCGGCAAAGGCGTGGTCCCTGATGGGCTTATGGAAGCCGCTGCAAATCGCCTGCCGACCCGAAATGACAATCCGCTGATCGGAAAGTATATGGCGGAGTTTCTAAAGAAAGAGAGGGCCTGATGGCCGACTGGAAAGATCAGCTACCGCAAGCGGCACGGGACTATATCGACGGCCAGAGGCTCGATGAGGTCGAGTGCATCATTTCAGATCTGCCCGGTATCGCCCGAGGCAAGGCCGTTCCGGCATCGAAATTCGCCCGTCAGGACTATTTCCACCTGCCAGACAGCATCTTTTACCAGACCATCACAGGCGACTGGGGTGAGGCTGCAGGGGATGATGGCTTCATCGAACGGGACATGATCCTGAAGCCCGACTTCTCAACAACGTCCGCCGCGCCCTGGACCGGGGACTGGACGCTGCAGGTGATCCACGACGCTTATGACCGCGATGGCGAGCCGATCCCCTTCAGCCCGCGCAACGTACTGAAACGCGTGGTGCAGCTGTATCAGGACAAAGGCTGGAAACCGATCGTCGCACCCGAGATGGAGTTCTTTCTGGTCGCCCCGAACGTCGATCCGGCGCATGGAATCAAACCGATGATGGGCCGTTCAGGTCGTCCCGCTGCGGCGCGCCAGGCTTATTCGATGACGGCGGTGGACGAATTCGGACCGGTGATCGACGATATTTATGACTTCGCCGAACACCAGGGGTTCGAAATCGACGGCATCACTCAGGAAGGCGGCGCGGGTCAGTTGGAGATCAACCTCCGTCATGGCAACCCGGTCAAGCTGGCCGATGAGGTATTCTATTTCAAACGCCTGATCCGCGAGGCCGCGCTGCGGCACAACTGCTTTGCAACTTTCATGGCAAAACCGATCGAGGATGAGCCTGGTTCGGCCATGCACATCCATCACTCGATTATCGACATGGAAACTGGCCAGAACATCTTCTCGGGTCCTCAGGGCGGTGAAACGGACGCGTTCTACAACTTCATCGCCGGTCTGCAGAACCACTTGCCCGCGGGTCTGGCCGTGATGGCGCCCTACGTGAACTCATATCGGCGCTATGTGAAGGACCATGCAGCGCCGATCAATCTGGAATGGGCGCGCGACAACCGGACGACCGGTATTCGCGTACCGCTGTCCGGTCCTGAGGCTCGTCGGGTGGAGAACCGCATCGCAGGCATGGACTGTAACCCGTATCTGGGCATCGCACTGTCGCTGGCTTGTGGCTATTTGGGCCTGACCCAGCAGGAACGCCCGCGCCGTCAGTTCTACGGTGACGCTTATGAGGGCGAAGGCGACATCCCGCAGGTTATGGGCAATGCGCTGGACCTGTTTGATGAGGCCACCGCCCTTCACGAGGTGCTGGGCCCCGAGTTCGCCCGCGTGTACGGCATCGTCAAACGCGCCGAGTACGAGGAGTTCCTGCAGGTCATCTCTCCGTGGGAGCGTGAGCATCTGCTGATGAACGTCTGAGGCACGCAATGAACCTGCTTTATTCCAATGACCGCAAGTCGGAGCATCCGGCCAGCTGGTACGCTGCGACCGCCAATCAGATGGATCGATTTCCGGCGTTGTCAGGCGACACCAAGGCGGATGTTTGCGTCGTGGGCGGCGGATATACCGGGTTGTCGGCTGCTTTGCATCTGGCCGAAGCAGGGTTCGATGTTGTCCTGCTTGAGGCGCATCGCGTGGGCTTCGGGGCGTCGGGCCGAAATGGCGGGCAACTTGGCAGCGCCCAGCGCATGGATCAGGAGGACCTCGAGCGTCTGGTCGGCGATGACGACGCGGCTAAGCTCTGGGAACTGGCCGAAGACGCAAAGGACCTGGTCAAGTCCCTGATCGCGAGGCATCAGATCGACTGCGACCTGAAGCCCGGCATCGCTGTTCTGGGCCTGTCGGATACGGAACAAAAGGAACTGCGCGATCACGCCGTCCATTTGTCTGGGCGATATGGCTATGACCAGATCGAACTGCTGGATACAGATGCCGGACATGCGCTGTGTCCTTCGCCCGCGTACAAAGGCGGCTATCTGGACATGGGTGCTGCCCATTTGCATCCGTTGAACTACGCGTTAGGGCTGGCGCAGGCCGCAGCCAAAGCTGGTGTGCGCATTTTCGAAAGCACCGAGGTTTTGGGCATCGAAGAAAACCTCCCGGCTGTGGTTCGGACTGCTGAGGGCGCTGTCACGGCCGACCACGTCATTCTGGCCTGCAACGGATACCTCGGCGACCTGAACCGCAAGGTGGCGGCTAGGGTCATGCCTATCAATAACTTCATCGCAGCCACGGAACCTTTGGGGGCCGAGGCCGCGCAGGTTCTGACCCGCGACGTCGCCGTCGCCGACACCAAATTCGTGGTGAACTACTTCCGTCTCAGCGCCGATGGCCGCCTGCTGTTTGGGGGTGGCGAAAGCTATGGCTACCGCTTCCCCAGCGACATCGCAACCAAAGTACGCAAGCCCATGACCGAGATTTTCCCGCATTTGCGGGATGTTAAGATCGACTACGCCTGGGGCGGCACGCTGGCCATCACTATGCGCCGAATGCCCTATCTGGCTCGGGTCGCGCCCAATGTACTGTCGGCATCGGGCTATTCCGGTCACGGTGTAGGCACCGCCACCCATGCCGGCCAACTGATGGCGCTGGCCATTCAGGGTCAGGCCGAAGGGTTCGACACTATGGCCCGTGTACCCGCCCTTCCCTTCCCCGGTGGCCCCGCATTGCGTAGCCCGCTGCTGGTCCTGGCGATGACCTGGTTTGCGCTTCGGGATCGCCTGGGCCTTTAACTTCTTCTGTTTTGCAACAGATTGGTGAAATTTCGCCGTGTTGGCGAAAGGGGGTTGGAACGCCCAATGTTTAGCTTTATCTTTTCCAAAGTTAGAATTCGGGAAAACCAAATATGACGCTTCCTCCAAACGTTCATGACGCCGAACCCATTCCCCCAGCAGCACGAGAAGCCATCGACGCCCTGATGCAGTCTGGCGACCTGTTTCGCTATACCGCGCCTCAGGATGCACCGGTTGCCTTGCTCGAAGCCGAATTTGCCGAGCTGCTGGGCAGCAAGTACGCGCTGGCAGTATCGTCCTGCTCGGCCGCATTGTTCCTGTCGCTAAAGGCTCTGGACCTGCCACGTGACGCACGTGTTCTGATCCCTGGCTTCACCTTTGCCGCCGTGCCGTCCTCAATCGTGCACGCGGACTGCATTCCGGTTTTGTGCGAAGTGGGTGAGAACTATCGCATCGACATGGCCGATTTCGAGGCCAAGCTGGACGGTGTACAGGCGGTCATCATCAGCCACATGCGCGGCCATACTTCGGATATGGACGCCATCATGGCCCTGTGCGACGCGCGTGACATCCCTGTGATCGAAGATGCGGCCCACTCGCTGGGAACGACGTGGCACGGGCGCAATATCGGAACGATCGGCAAGATCGGCTGCTTCTCGTTCCAGTCCTACAAGATGATCAATGCGGGCGAAGGTGGCATCCTGATCACCGACGACGCCGATTTGGTAGCGCGTGCCGTCATCATGTCCGGCGCTTACGAACACAACTGGAAAAAGCACAAGGGCCCTCACGGCGACAACTCGCCCGAGCTGGAGCAGGCTTTTGCACGCTGGCAGAACCAGTTGCCGCTTTATAACCTGCGGATGAGCAACCTCAGCGCCGCCGTGATCCGTCCGCAAATCCCGGAACTCGCACGTCGCGTAAGGGACGGCCTGACCAACCACGACTACGTGGCCGAGCGCCTGAACACGTCACCCTTTATCCACGTCCCTGCCCCTCTGGCACCCGAACGCCGAGCGCCGGATTCCATTCAGTTCAACCTTGTGGACATGAGTGACGATGATATCCGCGCCTTTGCCGCCGCAACCGAGGCGCGCGGCGTCAAGGTTCAAGTCTTCGGTCTAAGCGAGGATAACGCCCGCGCGTTCTGGAACTGGCAGTTCCTGCCCGAGCAGGTCGACCTGCCACAAACCCGCGCGATGTTGATGAAAGCCTGCGATGTGCGGCTTCCGGTTCGCCTGACGCGCAAAGAGCTGGATGTGATCGCCGATATTCTTCTGGCCGCTATGGGCGAAGTAACCGGTCCTGTTCCGGTTTACGGCACCTGAGCTTTAGTCGGGCACAGCAAAGCTCTCGCTCGACACAAACAGCGCCGCAATCCCCTGAGGGGTCGCGGCAACCCGCGACAGGATGCCGACCACCCTGATCCCTGAAGGCGTTTCCACCAGCAAGGGCGCCCCGGAATCGCCCATCATCACCGGGCAAATCGCGAGCAACAGACCATCCGCTGAGCGACGTACGGGGCAGTTGTTCGTGCGGCTCAGGACGTGTGGGCGCAGGCCCGCATAGCCGGCCACAGTCCCTGCTTCGGTGTCCAAGTTTCCGATTTCAAAGTATCCCAGTGATTGACCAATGGGCTCAGCCAGTTCAAGCACGGCCCAATCCAGTTCAGCGCGATCATTGAAACCTGAATCAGCGGCCTGATAAGGATGCAACCGGTATGATTTTATCATTGAAAATGCGGACGCTTCTCCGCGCTGATACCCCCCGGCGAACCGAATGCTGGAGGCAGGTATCCAAGTCTTTCGTGACGAATTGTATAGGCAGTGGGCCGCAGTCAAAACCAGATCGTCTGCCACCAGAACACCGGTGCAATGCGATCGCTGGTCCCGGCTGGCGAAGTTGACGCGACCAATTGCGCGCCAGGCGGGCTCTGCGGCGTCCAGAATCTCGCGCGCGCGAATGTCTTTGCAGCCTTCTTCCGCCGTCGTTCCAATTGTGCAGATCGGTGACCAGACCTCGGAAAAGTCTCCCTGCGCCCACGCGAATGTTCCACTGAGTATTGCGGCACTCAGGAACAAACAGCGCATCCGCGTGCAATCAGTTCAGCTTGGACAGCTTTTGCTGCAATTCCGCCAGCTGCTTTTTGATGTCGTCCAGATCTTCTTTGGGTTCCGACTTGGCCTCGTCTTCCTTGTCAGGTCCGGACCACCCGCTGGACAGACCGCCTGTCATGGCTTTCAGAAATGCCTGCTGTTGCGCCTGCAGCGCATCGAACCCCGGCATCTGTGACATCGGGTTCATGGCATTCATGTTTTCCATCATCTTGTTCTGGCTTTCGCGCAGCATCTCGAACGAGCTTTGAAGAAACTGCGGCATCACACCCCCGCCCGGCAGCATGTAGCTGCGGACCAGATCGTTCAGCACGTTGACCGGCAGCACATTTTCACCGCGGCTTTCATGTTCGGCGATGATTTGCAGCAGGTATTGCCGTGTCAGGTCATCGCCGGTTTTCAGGTCGATGATCTGCACTTCACGCCCGTCCCGAATGAACGACGCGATGTCTTCCAGCGTGACATAGTCGCTGGTCTCGGTGTTATACAGCCGACGGCTGGCATAACGTTTTATCAACAGTGGTTTTTCTTGTTCTGTCACCGTTTACCCTCCCCAAGGATGATGCGTTGCAGCAGAGATTATGCGAGCGCAGAACAAAAAGAAAGGGCAGGTCGAACGACCTGCCCCACGCGATTGCACCAAATGGGAGGAGTGGGTGCGCCTCGCGGCATTAACTTACTTGGCAGCAGTTGCTTTTTTGGCAGCTGCAGTCACGTCGTTAGTGGCTTTTTTGACGGCTGCGGTTGCGTCTTCTGCAGCGTCTTTGCCAGCCGCCATCAGCAGCTCAACGGTTTCGGTCTGCACTTTTTTCGCGATTTCAGCGAAAGCAGCCATGTTTTCAGCGGCAACCTCAGCCGATGCGCTTGCGAAGTCGGTTGCAGCTTTTGCGTAGTCAGCGGGCTCTGCCTTTGCTTTCGACATCTCGGTCAGCTTGGCCAGGGTGTCCTTGGTCCATTTGTTCGAGATTTCAGCCGACTTTTCAGCAGCTTCCAGAGCAACGCCCGACAGCTTTTCGTTCAGGGTCGCGGTCGACTTGAAGGCACCTTCCAGAGCGGTGGTGTCAACGGGGAATGCGCCCATCATGTCTTTCAGGGTCGCGGTAAAGTCTTGAGTCTTTGCCATTGTCCAAATCCTTTTGCTGAACCGGGCCCACCCCGGTTTTCATCAGCTTGAGGACAATATGATTGCCGCACCGCAGCATTGCAAGTTTTTTCTTGCTGCGGTGCAGAAAAATTTTCAAATCAGTTTGAAAATCAATTGGTTGCCTTGGCTAAAACATAGGTTCCGGGTGCCGGAGCAAGCGAAGGATGCTTCGAATCGCCGGTTTCCCGCGCGGGCACTTGTTTGCCGGAACGCTTCTTGAGCCAGGCTTCCCACCTTGGCCACCAAGACCCTTCGTGGAACTCAGCCTCTTTAAGCCAGGTGTCAGCATCCACTTTCAAATCGGAATTCGTATAGTGGCCGTATTTCTTCTTGCTGGGCGGGTTCACAATCCCGGCGATATGCCCGGATTCCGACACGATGAAAATCTTGGAGCGCGACCCCATCTCCTGCACGCCGCGATAACATGCCTTCCATGCCGCGATGTGATCCGTTTCGCAGGTGATCGCCATCAAAGGCACATCCACATCCCGGACATGCAACTTGTGCCCCAGCAGTTCGAACCCATCCGTGACGAAGTCATTTCTCTGACACAAACCGCGCAGGTACTGAACAGCCATGCGACCGGGCAAGTTGGCCCCGTCCCCATTCCAAAACAACAGGTCGAACGCCGGAGGCGTTTCGCCCATCATATAGCTGCGGATCGCAGGCCCATAGATAAGGTCCTTGGACCGAAGAAACGACATTGTGCGTCCGATGACCCAGGCTTTCAGCACGCCGTCTTTCGAGATCTGGTCCTCTATGCCATCCACAAAGTCGTTTTGCAGGAAGGGCGTGAACTCTCCCTGATCGCCGAAATCCGTCAGCGCCGTAAAGAACGTCGCCGACTTGATGGATTTGTCGCCGCGCTGTTTCAGTAGCGACAGGGTCAGGCTCAGCGTGGTTCCCGCAATGCAATAGCCAACCGCGTTGACTTGCTTGACCTTGCAAATCGATTTGACCTCTTCGATTGCGGTCAGGAAGCCTTCCTGGATGTAATCCTCCATCCCGATATCGGCGTGGGATTCGTTTGCGTTCACCCAGCTGACGACAAACAGGGTGTACCCCTGCTCAGTCACCCATTTGATCAGGCTGTTTTTCGCCTTGAGGTCCAGAATGTAGAACTTGTTGATCCAGGGTGGGAACAGAAGCAGCGGCGTTTCGTGAACCGTCTCGGTCGCTGGTTTGTACTGGATCAGCTCCATCAGACGATTGCGGTATACAACGTCGCCCGGTGTCGTTGCGATATTGCCCCCAACCTTAAAGGCACTGTCATCGGCAAGTTTGACGACCATTTCGCCGTCATTGGCCTCAAGATCAGCCACAAGGTTCTCAAGCCCCTTGATCAGTGACTGACCTTCTGTCTCAACCGCTTTTTCCAGCGCGTCGGGGTTGGTCGCCAGAAAGTTCGTCGGCGACATCATGTCGATGATCTGTTGCGAGAAGAACTTCAGGCGCTGTTTATCCGTCGCGTCCAGATCCTCAACCGATGCCACGGCTTGAGAGATTGCCTCGGCATTGGTCTGGTATTGCTGGCGAATGAACTTGAAGTATGGATTTGTTTCCCACAAAGGGTTCGAAAACCGTTTATCTATCGGCCCGGAGTTGTCGTCATCGGTTTCGCCTTTCGTCAGCGCCTGCTGTGCTTCGGCGAAATTCAGAACCGACTTTCCCCAGAACTCGATCTGCTGTTCAAGCAGCTTGGCCGGGTTTTGCATTGCTTCTGCCCAATAGGCCGATGCTGCCTTTGCATAAAGTTCCTGATTCGGGCCGTCTAACGCCGGGTTGTGCGTCTTTTTTCCGGCCATCACCTCGACAAGCCGCTTTGACAGCTCTTCGACTTTGCCCATATTTTCTTTAAGTCGTTCAAGGTGTTCCGGGGACATATCCGGTGTCTGGTGTTCGCTTGTTGTCATTTTAACAATTCCCCCCTAACCTCGCTGCTATGCAGAATAATCGTCGTGGGCCTGGGGAGCAAAGCGACGAATAGTCCGACACTCACACCGGCAGCCAGGAGGCCCCCAACATGCGCTATATGATCACCTACGATCTGATGGAAACGATGCGCAATACGAACCAGTGGATGGGAGCGACAGCCAGCGCAATGGCGTCTTACCCGCTGTTTTCCATGATACCGAATCCTGCGTTCAGCATGATGGCAGCGTGGGGCGAAGTGACCGAGCGCACCTTTCAGCGCATGATCGCTAAGCCGGACTGGGGTATACGAACGTTTACGTGTGAGGATGGCAAAGACCACCTTGTTGATATTGTTCCCGTAATGGAGCGCCCATTTGGCGACCTGATCCATATTCGCGTCAATGGCCGCGAAGAACAACCCCGCAAGGTGCTGTTGGTGGCACCAATGTCCGGGCACTACGCGACTTTGTTGCGCTCTACCGTCAAAAGTTTGCTGGTCAATTGCGAGGTCTACGTTACCGACTGGCATAATGCGCGTGATATTCCCGTTTCCGAAGGCAAGTTCGATGTCGAGGATTACACGCTGTATCTTGTCGATTTTATGAAAGAGCTGGGCCCGGATACGCATGTCGTCGCCGTTTGCCAACCCGTACCTCTGACTTTGGCCGCGACTGCCTATCTGGCCGAGGTGGACCCCAAGGCACAGCCCAGTACGCTGACCCTGATCGGCGGCCCGGTTGACCCCGATGCCACCCCAACGGATGTGACTGATTTCGGTGCCCGCGTCACCATGGGCCAGCTGGAAGAAACCATGATTCAGCGCGTCGGGTTCAAATACAAAGGCGTCGGCCGCATGGTGTATCCAGGCCTTCTGCAACTGGCATCTTTCATGTCGATGAATGCAGACCGTCATTCCAAAGCTTTTTCGGATCAAATTCAGCGCGTGATGCGGGGCGAGGCGTCGGACCACGACGCGCATAACCGGTTCTACGACGAATACCTTGCCGTCATGGACATGACCGCCGAGTTCTACCTGTCGACCGTCGAACGTGTCTTCAAGAAACGCGAGATTGCCCGCAATGAGTTCATTGTTGCAGGCCACAAGGTGGATATCGGCAATATCACCGATGTCGCTGTCAAAACGGTCGAAGGTGCCAACGACGACATCTCGGCACCGGGTCAGTGTATTGCCGCGCTTGACCTGTGCACTGGATTGCCGGACGCCAAAAAGGCAAGCCATGTCGAACCGGGCGCTGGCCACTACGGTATCTTCGCCGGCCGCAGCTGGCGCGACAATATCCGGCCGCTTGTTATCGACTTCATGAACGCCAACTCGCGAAAACCGCAGCGTCGCGCGGCCAACAAAAACAAAGTGGCCTGAGTTCGATGAGCAGGAAAACAGCGACTGAAACCTCGTTTTCCTGCTCATGTGGCTCCTTGCAAGGACGGATCACAGCGGCGGGTGTGAAACATGGCACGCATACCGTGTGCTTTTGCCACGATTGCCGCGCTGCTCAGTTGTATTTCGGACAGCCGGACCCGTTTCCCGGCCCCATTGAGATCCTGCAGACGCTACCGGAAGACATCATTATTGACAGCGGTGCAGAACACCTTGCCGTGATGCAACTCAGCCCCAATGGAATGCTGCGCTGGTACGCCAGCTGCTGCAATGCCCCGCTGGGGACCACCACAAGAACACCGAAGTTTCCATTTATCGGATTTATCGTCAAATGCATTCCCGACCCGGGCGGGCTGGGACCGATTACGACTCGGGGGTTTGTTCCCAAAGGGAACGGCAAGCAGGCGCACGAAAAGATTGGATCGGCCATCTACGGCTTGGTGACGCGCGTCGCGAAATCGCGTTGGTCCGGCAGTTGGAAGAACACGCCTTTCTTCAATCCGGATACCGCAGATCCCGTTGCCAAGCCGGTGATCCTCAGAAAGGCCGAACGCGCGGCCCTTTACCCGTAAGAAGCCCGCGCGGGTGTGTTCAACCAGTTCTCAAGCGCCTCATTGACGACCTGAGGAGTTTCAAGCGTTGGCAGGTGCCCTGCGTCATCGATCACCTTAAGCTGTGCCTCCGGGATCAGGTCCGCCATGAATGCGTGCTTTCGTACAGGTGTCAGCAGGTCATGCGCACCACATAACACGAGCGTCGGAGCTTTGATCATTCGCAGCGCTCCTTGCTGATCCGGGCGTCTCTGCAACGCCCTCATCTGGCGTTCGAACACGTTCGCCCCCAGATCCAATGCCATGGCGATCACGTCATTCAGAATGGGAACGCGTTTAGGCCCGGGGGCCAAGGTGTCGGACCCCAATATCTTGCGCATAACTTCTTCAAGCCGCCCGGCTTTCGCAGCGACCATGTACTCTTCTCTGGCTGCCGCAATCTGAGGGGTATCCGCCTGCGCATCCGTGGCAATCAGGCACAACCGCGAAATACGGTCAGGCGCGCGGCGGGCCAGTTCCAAGGCGACCACACCCCCCATGCTTAACCCTGCCAGTGCAAATCGGTGTGGCAACTGGTCCAAAAGACCCGAGGCGATCTCTTCGATCCTTTCCCCTAACGAAACCGGAGCAACAGTGACGGCGCGCTGACGAGACAGGTAGGCGATCTGAGGGTCAAAAACCCTTGCATCGCACATCAATCCGGGCAGTAGAACCAGCGGCTCGATCAAGCGCGGCCTCCTTCGTCTCGACCTCACGGGCGGCTTCGTTTTTTCTCAGGATGAGTGGTTTTTCCTGCGCGGGCAAGTCAAACTTCACGGATAAGCGATGCCCCGGAATGCAGGAAAGTCCGCATATCGCATTTGGCGGGTTTGCAGGTCTTCGTCCGGTTCGGCCCCGGCACGCAAAAGGCATCCGCGCGGGGCGATATAGCTGTCAATACGCTTCATGGGATTTGGTCGCCATACCAGATTGAATGCGCAGAGTTTGGGAAAAAACCAGATTTCGGAATAGTCCAGATGGTCGTGCATCCACCACGCAAGGTCGCGCCAATCCCGCCCCTCTGCGTACTGGTCCGCGAACCACGGGACTACGAGTGACGCGCCCGCAACCCGCTCATCGCCCATCCCCCAGTCCCAGATATGGCATTCCAGCGGGTTGTCGTTTCGCGCGCAATTCAGCCGGTTTTCATTGCCGTACTGGTTCAGCGAAGGAGAGCGATAACCCGAGCGAACGGCTATTCGGCCAAAGGTTTCCTCCAACGGATCCAGAAGGGTCTGGCAAAACGCTCGACCGGTCTCGATCGCGAGGTCGGGATCTTCGGGAAGGTTTTGTTTTTCATGGAAATTTCCGATTTCGGAATACAGGAAATCGCGCATGAAGAAGTGCCTGGACAGGCGCACACGGCCGAGCGTTTCAAGGCTCCACATGCTGCCCGGCTTGCGCATCACCCGTACCCGTTCCAACGGAAAGCACCATCGGTCGCCAGCGGCGAGAACGGGTTGAAAGCGACCTCCCAGATCGTGCCTTCGGGCGCCCGGAAATAGCCGTGATGTCCGCCCCAGAACACGTCTGACGCCGGTTTCAGCACTTCGGCACCGGCCTCCTCGACCTTGTTCAACACCTGCGCGACGTCCTCCTTTGACCGGCAGTTGTAGCTGAGGGTCAACGCCCCACGCCCCAACGTGCCGACATCGACGCCAATTTCATCGGCCAGCGCAGGCAAAGGGTAAAGGCCCAGCGTCTGTCCAATCAGGTCAAAGGCTATTACACCGTCCGGACTGTCGACACGTTTCCAGCCGATTTTTTCATAGAATGCAGCGGCGACCTCCGGGTCGTCGACCCCGACAGTTATCAAGCTGACACGCTGTTCCATCATTCAATCCCCTGCTCTTTCAACCAGCCCAGAATACCCGCAACGGCGTCATCGGTCTGTTCCGGCGACATCAGACGTCCCGCGATAACATGTGACGACGGATCATCGCCCGGCCCCATCGTCACTGTGTTAACGTTTGCCGAGCCGCCCCAAGCCTCTGCCACCTTATGGGTCAGGTCTGGACGCACAACCTGATCGTCGTCAGAGAACCAGAACAGCGCCGGTACTTTGGCCTGTGAAAAATCCAATGCGTAGACGACCTCGACCAGAACTGTCATCGGAACAACGGCCTCCCATGGATAGACCGACGACCAGTATTTGTTCTTTTCCGGATCCGGTCCGGAAACATCGCGTTCTTCACCCATGATCATCGGCAGCCAGGTGCGCGCCCACGGAAGGCCGGGTATCCATGCGCCGGGCGAGTTCACACCGAAATTCGGCGAGACAAAGACCAGACCGGCCACGTTTTCCATCAGCGCGTCATCTAGCGCAGCAGCAGCAGCCAGCGTTCCTCCGGTCGAGGTCGAGATCACTACGACCTGATCTCCGACCGCGCGCGCGGCAGCCAGCCCTTCGGCCATGTCCTGCATCCAACCCGAGGCGGTGCCTTCGGCCATCGCCTGCCCGCTCCGGCCGTGACCCTGCAGACGGGTGTAGACCAGATTGGCGCCAAGCGCGTCAGCTACCATGTCGGGGACGGGGCGAATTTCTTCTGACGAAGCGGAAAACCCGTGGACATACAGAATTGAAACCGGCGTGCGCTGCTCTTTGAACCCGTCCTGCCAGATCACCCGTTTTTCGACACCCGGGACGATATCGTCATAGGCGGACTCGGTGCTTTCGAAATAGACCTGCACGCCTTCGCCGAATTTGCGCGGCTCAAAGGTCGGGTTCAGGTTTACGTCCTCACGCGGACCGAACCAGTAGATAAGCGCACCTACTGCAACCAGCGCCAGCAACAGGCGCCCAAGTCCCCTTCCAAATCCCCGGATCATTGCTGGCCCATCACTTCCAGCACGGCATTTTCGATTATCTCAAGGCAAGGCCCGTCGGAGAAGCGGTGATCCGCGTCTTTGACCAGCAAAAGACGCATGTCTGGGCCTGTTGCATGTTCCAGCAATCGAACCGCAGTTTCGGTGGAAACCGCGGTGTCCGCCGTGCCTTGCAGGAAGCGGACCGGAAACGTCAGATCCAGCGCCTCGCGTAGGACCAGTTGCTGTCTGCCGTCTTCGATCATGCGCTTGGTGATGATGTACGGCTCCATGTAGTCCGACGGCAATTCGACATATCCCTCAGTCTCCAACACCTGTTTTTGTGTGTCAGAGAAAGACGCCCAATATCCGTCCTCGGTAAAATCCGGCGCAGCAGCGATCGTCGCCATACCCACAATCCGTTCAGGCATCGCCTTTGCCAGCAAAAGCGCCTGCCAGCCGCCCATCGACGACCCGACAACGATCAGCGGTCCGACTGTCAGCTCGGTCACGGCGGTCACAGTATCCTCGTGCCAATCACCGATGCAGCCGTCCTCGAACTTGCCCGAGCTTTCGCCGTGACCAGAATAGTCAAACCGCAGAAACGCCTGTCCGCGGGATTTGGCCCAGGCCTCAAGATGTATTGCCTTGGTGCCCTCCATATCGGATTTGAGCCCACCGAGAAACACGATGGTCGGCCCCGCACCTTCTGTCTTGTGATACGCCAGCTGCCGCCCTTGCCCTGTGGTCAGAAAATTCGTTGCCGCCATGTTTTCCTCATTCTTCTTTGCTGATCATCATGCACGGCTGCACACGGGCCGCAATTGCCGAATTCCAACCTCTCGCCGCGTCAGTTTTGCAGCCCTCCATTCTTGACAGCTGATGCTGCACCTGCCACATGAGGCGCACACAATAACCCGCAACCGGGCGTTCAGTGGGCGCCAAACCGACGAGGAGAGCCGATATGGCCCTGGACTCACAGTCAGTCTCCCTTACTTTTCCCGATGGCAATGCACGATCCTACGACGCAGGCGTAACGCCGGCGCAAGTGGCTGCCGATATCTCGACCTCTCTGGCCAAGAAGGCCATTTCCGCAACGGTGAACGGCAAGCATTGGGACCTGCAATGGCCAATTGATGCGGATGCCGACATCGCCATCCACACGATGAAGGATGAAGAGCAGGCCAACGAACTGATCCGTCACGATCTGGCGCATGTGATGGCGCGTGCGGTTCAGGAAATCTGGCCCGCGACCAAAGTCACCATCGGCCCCGTTATCGAAAACGGTTGGTACTATGACTTCGATCGGGATGAACCGTTCACGCCCGAAGATCTCGGCCTCATCGAGAAAAAGATGAAAGAGATCATCAACAAGCGGGACCCCGTCACCACCGAGGTCTGGGACCGCGACCGCGCGATCGAGTTCTACAAGGCCAATAACGAGCCCTACAAGGTCGAGCTGATCGAATCCATTCCCGGTGATGAGCCGCTACGGATGTACTGGCACGGGCATTGGCAGGATCTATGCCGCGGACCGCATCTTCAGCATACCGGCCAATTGCCGGGCGACGCCTTCAAGCTGATGAGCATTGCTGGCGCCTATTGGCGTGGCGACAGCTCGCGCGCGATGTTGCAGCGGATCTACGGCGTAGCCTTTACCGGCAAGGAAAAGCTGAAAGCCCACCTGCACATGCTGGAAGAGGCCGCCAAACGCGACCACCGCAAGCTGGGCCGCGAGATGGACCTGTTCCACATGCAGGAAGAGGCCCCCGGCCAGATCTTCTGGCACCCGAACGGCTGGACCATTTACACGCAACTGCAGGACTATATGCGCCGCGCCCAGCATCGTGGCGGTTATGTCGAAGTGAACACGCCGCAGGTCGTAGACCGCAAGCTGTGGGAAAAGTCCGGCCATTGGGACAAGTACCAAGAGCATATGTTCATTGTCGAAGTGGACGAGGAACACGCGCGAGAGAAATCGGTAAACGCGCTCAAGCCGATGAACTGCCCCTGCCATGTAGAAATCTTCAAGCAGGGTCTGAAATCCTACCGCGATCTGCCGTTGCGTATGGCCGAGTTTGGATCGTGCGCACGGTACGAACCGTCGGGTGCCCTGCATGGCATTATGCGCGTACGTGGTTTCGCCCAGGACGACGCTCATATCTTCTCAACCGAAGATCAGATCGGCGAAGAGTGCGCCCTCTTCATCGGGTTCCTGACCAATGTTTACAAGGACCTCGGGTTCGATAGCTTTAAAGTGAAGTTTTCTGATCGTCCCGAACAGCGCGCCGGTTCCGACGAAGTCTGGGACAAGGCAGAAGAAGCTCTGCTGACCGCGACCCGAGCGGCAGGCGTTGAACCAGAACTGAACCCGGGCGAAGGTGCCTTCTATGGCCCGAAGCTTGAGTTCGTCCTGACAGACGCCATTGGACGCGATTGGCAATGCGGCACATTCCAGGTGGACTTTGTTCTGCCTGAGCGACTGGATGCGACTTACATCGGTGCTGATGGTGCCAAGCATCGCCCCGTTATGCTGCACCGCGCCTGCCTTGGCTCGTTCGAGCGCTTCATCGGCATCCTGATCGAAGAGCACGCCGGTAAGCTGCCGTTCTGGCTGGCCCCGCGTCAGGTGGTTGTCGCCTCGATCACGTCCGAAGCGGATGACTATGTGCTGGAAGTGGTTGAAACCCTCAAGGCTGCGGGCGTCCGTGCCGAAGCGGATATTCGCAACGAGAAGATCAACTACAAAGTCCGCGAGCACTCGGTCGGCAAGGTTCCGGTCATTCTGGCCGTCGGTCATCGCGAAGTTGACGAGCGCACCGTAAGCGTGCGCCGCCTCGGTGAAAAACAGACGCAGGTTCAATCGCTTGAGGCTGTAACAAAAGAGCTGGCGCAGGCCGCAACCCCGCCTGACCTTCTGTAACATTCGGCAGCATATCGCCATAAATCCGGCCCTAAATTCGGGGCCGGATTGAAACAATTTCCATTTTTCATTTCAAAAACAATTTGTTAACCTTCAAGGGGGCATTACGCTCTTTGACGGGGTTGTGAGACACGGGCTCGTGAATTCACCTGCCCCAATTAAGCTACTACCTTTGTCATTGTCACAAGAAGACATACGCAGTCATCAAAAGGGATTACCGAGATGTCGAACACCGCAAAAACCCTGGTTATCGCAACCGCAGTTGCAGCAGCCGTATCGGGCGCAGCTACAACCGCAACCGCACAAGCCAAAGAGAAATGCTATGGCGTGTCAAAAGCCGGTCAGAACGACTGCGCTGCAGGCCCCGGCACCACCTGCGCCGGCACCTCGACCGTTGACTATCAGGGCAACGCCTGGACTCTGGTCGACGCAGGCACCTGCGCCGATATCGAGCTGCCCGCCGAAGCAAACGGCACCCCGCGCAAAGGTTCGCTGGAGCCGCTGGAACGCGACCTGCCGGCATAAGCCCAAGCATCTGAGAACCGAAGGGGCGGGCACTATCGCCCGCCTCTTTTCGTGACCGGAGGATTTGCAAATGCTGGATAGTACACTTCGATCGAACAGGCTGCCCGCAGCGCCGGGCGTCGGCTATAAACCTCAGCATTTTGAACAGATTCTGGACCACGCCCAACCGGTCGCGTGGCTTGAAATTCACGCTGAAAATTACATGGGCGATGGTGGCAGGCCGCTTGCGCAACTGCGCCATCTTTCTCAGCAGTTTCCGATCTCGGTCCACGGCGTCGGCCTCTCTATCGGTGGAGAAGGCCCCCTTGACCCCGATCACCTTGCGCGCCTGAAGCACTTGGTAGGATGGCTGAACCCGGCCAGCTTTTCCGAGCATCTGGCGTGGTCGACTCATGACAGCCATTTTCTAAACGACCTTCTGCCCCTGCCCTACACCGACGGGACGCTCGCCCGAGTTTGCGCACATATCGACGAGGTTCAGGAAACCGTGGGGCGGCAGATGCTGTTGGAAAACCCATCCAGCTATCTGGCTTTCGAAGAAAGCACATGGTCCGAGCCCGACTTCCTGCGCGAGGTTGCACGGCGTACTGGCTGCGGTCTGTTGCTGGACGTGAACAATGTTTTTGTTTCGGCAACCAATCTGGACTTTTCACCGCAAGGCTACATCGACGCCTACCCACTTGAAAAAGTCGCAGAGATCCACCTGGGTGGTCATGATGAAGATGAAGACGACCACGGTCGCCCCCTTTTGATCGACAGCCATGGGCGCGAAGTGGTCGATCCTGTGTGGACCTTGCTGGATTATGTTCTGGAGCGCTCTGGCCCCAAACCCGTTCTGATCGAGTGGGATACAGACGTACCAGACTGGCCAATTCTGCGAGCCGAAGCGGACCGCGCGCAAGCGGCTCTGGACCGCATTCCGGCATGAGCGTTTCGCAAACAATTTTCCATGATGCGCTGCTGGACCCGTCGGCGGCTGTTCCGGACGGACTGCTGGATGCCGCAGAACATCCGGCGGGAAGACGGTTCAGCGTCTATCGCAACAACGTCGCTGTCTCGCTGACCGAGGCCATGCATCAGGCCTTTCCTGTTATAACGCGCCTGTTGGGGCCTCAGAACATGGACGGGCTGGCGGGGATTTTTCTGCGCAAGCATCCGCCCTCTTCCCCTCTGATGATGTTCTACGGCGAAGAGTTCCCCGAGTTCCTCGCTGGAATGGAACAGCTTTCGCACCTTGGCTATCTTTCGGATGTGGCCAGGTTGGAACTGGCACTGCGTCATTCGTACCACGCTGCCGACAGCGAGGCCGCCCCGGCTGATGCTCTCTCCATCCCACCGGAAGAGATCGTACAGGCGCAACTAGAGTTTGCACCATCAATGCAGGTCGTGAAATCCGAGTGGCCGCTGTTCTCGGTCTGGCGCTTCAACTCGGAAGTTGACGCCCCGAAACCCACCCCCGGTGCCGAGGACGTTCTGATTACTCGGCCCGAATACGACCCAACACCACAACTTCTGCCAGCAGGCGGCGCGGCTTGGATCGCGCGCGTGCAAGCCGGACAAACCATTGGCGAAGCGTTTGAACAAACGTCTGCTGAATTCCCCGAATTTGACCTTGGGGCCACTCTGGCGCTGCTATTGCAAGGCGGCGCAATAACCTCTGTGACTATCGAAAGGCTGGCAACATGACTGCCCTGATCTCATTGCACAACAACACCCTGGGAAGGCTGGAAGTAATCTCTGGCTGGTTGACACCGACCCTGGCGCGGCTGGTTTTTGCGGCAACTTTGCTGGTGTATTACTGGAATTCGGCAAAAACCAAATTAGGCAGCGGCTTCTTCGGCTTTCTGTCCCCGTCGGACGGCGCCTATGTCCAGATCTTCCCCAAGGCGATGGAAGCGGTCAGCTATGACAGCTCACAATTGGGCATTTTTCACTGGGCCATTGCTGTCGCAGGGACATGGGCAGAATTCCTTCTGCCAACACTGATCGTTATCGGCCTGCTGTCGCGGTTTGCCGCATTGGGCATGGTCGCCTTTGTCTGGGTCCAGACCGTTGTGGACGTCAACGGGCACGGCACCGAGTTGGGCAGCTACTTCACCAACGCCGTGAGCTTGCTGGACGACCGGACGCTGTGGACCTTCCTGCTGCTTGTGATCGTGATCAATGGCGCAGGTCCGCTCTCGCTCGACCGGATCCTGCGCATCAAGTAATTTAGAAATGTGCCTTGGGCTCGTCCGGCTTACCTGCGGCCAGCCCAAGGATTCCCGCCACGGCGGCAAAGGCCACCGGGAACATTGTGAACGCGTTGAAACCAAACGCGTAGTACATGCCGACGGCCGAGATCAGCAGCAATACCCCACCGATCAGAGCCCGAGCATGCGCCATTGCGCCCCCTGCGATGGCCAGAAGAGGCGCAATAATGGACGCCGCCTGGATGAACTGAGCATTGTCTACCTGCTCGGCAATGCCTTCGATCTCGCCGTAGTAGTCTATGAACTCGATATAGCCATACCCGAAGAAGCCGACGATCATTCCGATCAACCCGGCAATGATGCCCAAAATCATGGATGCGTTGCGCATTTAAACCCTCATTTTCACGCCAGACACATAAGCACCTGATCAAGCAACGCCAAGGCTTGCCTTGGTCTCAGCTGTCCAGCCCAACAGCAACGCACCGTCGTTTTCGATCAGGGGACGCTTCATCAAAGTCGGGTGCTCCTGAAGCAATTCCAGAGGAGGCCGACTGCGCTGTTCTGCATCCAATCCACGCCATGTCGTCGACCGCGTGTTGAGCAAAGCTTCGCCGAAGGCGTTTAACGCCTGCTTCAGCAAAGATTCAGGCACACCTTGCGCCCGAACATCAATGAACTCAACATCTGGGAGTGTTTTCAATGCCTTGCGGCACGTATCGCAGTTTTTCAGGCCGTAAAGACGCATGCTTAGGCTGCTCCTGTATTTGTATGAATTTTTGGCATTTTCGCCTGCTTCACTCGGTAATTCTTGATTTTTTACTTCACCGTGCAATGTTGAAAAAGACGAAACACGCAATCCGGGCCGCGTCGTGTGGGCGAAGCGGTGATGTGTTGTGGTTGCGTCAACGACTGCCCCCACCATTTTTGTGGGACAACGCGTAAGTAGAAGGAGACACGGGAAATGCCAACTGGCACCGTGAAATGGTTTAATACCACGAAAGGCTATGGGTTCATTGCCCCTGATGAAGGTGGCAAGGACGTTTTTGTTCATATCTCGGCCGTTGAACGGTCCGGTTTGACCGGGCTCGCTGACAATCAGAAAGTCTCGTACGAGTTGCAAGACGGACGCGACGGCCGCCAAATGGCCTCTGATTTGAAGCCGTTATAAAACACCCCGTCATCTGCGGGTACTAAAAGCAGGTCAACGGCCAATTTCCGGCCGTTGTCCATTACCTAAGGTTGGAAACCTTATCCTCGCGCCGGCTTCTTATCGGCATGAGTGTACCAGTCTTGTCCCATCGCCACGATGCAGGACGTGCCGCTGGAATATGTCACCACCATTGTCCAGTCACCCGTGTCGCTGGTCCAGACCTCCATCAGTTGCTCTGGTCCGCGCAGCCCTGTCGCCGCACGCTGGGACCTGAACTGACGTTCTAGTTTTTCGTGCAATCTGGAGGTCGGCTCGCAAAGCACTTCGGCGATTGGCGACTTTGCCAGACCGGGCTGTGCCGATAGGGCGAACGCCAAACACGAGCAACGGATAAAAGAGACTGGTGCCATGAGGCAATCGTAACAGCTTCATGACACCGCGTATAGACAATCGCTATGCCTGAGAGAACGTCAGGTCTCGCGTATGACAGCTTCGAACTCGCGCCATTCCCGCGCGGTCATGCCTGAATTTTCCTGTGTCACGGCTTCACCGGCCAGCATACGCCGCAGGCTATCGACCATCTGGGCCGACAGATTGACAGCGCCCAACCGGTAATCTTCGAACGCCTTGTACGCGAACGGCACCCAGTCGGCGACGATCTTGCACATGGTGTCCGCGTAGACGCGAATTTCATACTGGGCATGCGGATCGGCACGCAGGCGCAGGAAGTGGAACAGGTTGTGCAGATCCACCTTCCAGTACCACTGAGTATAGATGTTCGCGGGCAGGTTCATCCGCGCCAATTCGCGCGCCAGTCCCTGCTGACCATCTTGGCTGATCATCGCTTCGTAATTGTCATAGCACCGCGCGCTGTCGGCCTTGAGCATCTCAAGCACGCGCGCAGCCTCTTCCCCCTGCAGCGCTTCGCCCCGGCCCTGATTGTTCACTTCGGATTGAGCGGCGACATGGTCCGGCGCGGGAATGTAGAACTCTCGATCCAGGATCGAATAGCGGGCGGAATACTCATTCACATTTGCTGTACGGTGACGGATCCATTGGCGCGCCACGAAGACCGGCAGTTTGACGTGCAGCTTGATCTCGCACATTTCAAACGGGGTCGAGTGCCAATGGCGCATCAGATACCGGATTAGGCCTTCATCATTCTGAACCGACTTGGTGCCCTTGCCGTAAGACACACGCGCCGCCTGGCAGATCGCCGCGTCATCGCCCATATAGTCGATCACGCGCACAAAGCCATGGTCCAGCACCTGATGGGCGGTATAGAGGTGGTCTTCCATACCCTCAGCCACAACGCGGCGTGTTGGATGCGATTGCGCCCGTTGCGCTTCGATCTCGGCCAGTTGGTCAGAGGAGAGCGGCATGAAATTTCCTTTCCAGCAATGAGTCGCCTACCACTATATCTCGGCAATACGGTTACCGGAACCGCGATATGTGCGCGCAATTGTCCAATTCCTAAATTGTGTCCGAACTGCCCCTCGACACTCAATGATCGTGCGCTAAGCTGCTGCGCATCACCTGAACGGAAAGGAAGCCGCTATGGGGCTGACATATCTTCACACCATGATCCGCGTGAAGGATCTGGAGAAGTCGATGGCGTTTTTTGAATTGCTGGGACTGAAAGAAACCCGCCGGTACGACAGCGAATCCGGACGGTTTTCGCTGATCTTCATGGCCCCTCCGGGGCAAGAGGACCGACCGATCGAATTGACTCACAACTGGGACGGAGATGACGCCCTGCCCAGCGACAGTCGGCATTTCGGGCACCTCGCGTATGGGGTCGACAACATCTACGAAGTTTGCCAGCACCTGCAGGACAATGGGGTGGTCATCAACCGCCCCCCCCGTGACGGTCGTATGGCGTTTGTCCGCTCGCCCGACAATATCTCGGTCGAGCTGCTGCAAAACGGCGAAGCGCTGGAACCGGCCGAGCCCTGGGCCAGCATGGAAAGCACTGGCCACTGGTGATCCGCTGGCTGATAGCATTGGGTCTGGCCGCAATGGCCAGCCCTGTTCGGGCCGAGACCTGTCGTCTTGCCCTGGCCTTGGCCATGGATATCTCGACCTCGGTCGATGAGACCGAAGACATACTGCAACGGCAAGGGCTGGCAGCCGCGTTGATTGCGCCTGAGGTGGTCGAGGCCTTTTTTTCCTCTCCCATGCCGGTTGCGTTGGCCGTGTATGAATGGAGCGGCCGCACGACCCAGCGGGTCATTCTTGATTGGACGATGATTACGTCAGAGGCAGACCTGCTGGTCGCGGCATCGACCGTGCAACAATCTGTCCGTTCGGACAGCGGGTCGGCCACAGCGATGGGCTATGCTCTGGCATTCGGTGCGACTTTGATGCAGCAGGCACCTCCTTGTCTGTTTCAAACCATCGATTTGTCGGGGGATGGCTCCAACAATGACGGCTATGGGCCCGATTCAGCGTACCGGCACTTTCCGTTTGAAAACACGGTGGTCAACGGGCTGGTCATCAACGCTGCAGACTTTGAAGGCGAACTGTTCCTCATCCCGTTCTTTGAAAACAATGTGCTGCATGGCCCCGGTGCTTTTCTTGAGGTCGCGCAAGGGTTCGAAGATTTCGAACGCGCCATGCGCCGCAAACTGGAACGCGAATTGTCGGGGCTTCAGATCGGCGCTTTGCGGGACGCTGCGCGCCAATGATCCGTGTTTTGGCCGTCCTTTTCACCATCTTGGGCAATTCCGCCGCTTCGGAATGCAGACAGGCGTTGGCTTTGGGGCTCGACGTGTCCGGCTCTGTCGACACTCGGGAATACCGGTTACAATTGGACGGGCTGGCTGCCGCATTGCAACGACCTGAGGTCGTCCGGCTGATCCTGTCGGACATTGGCGCGCCTATTAAAATGGCCATCTACGAATGGAGTGAGCCCCGCCATCACCGCATGCTGTTGAACTGGACTGAAATCCGTACGACACACGACCTGACACGGATCAGCACCCTTTTGAACAACGTGGAACGCAGCAGCGCCCCTCGGGGCACCGCAGTTGGCTCTGCAATGCTTTTTGGAGCTGAGTTGCTATCCAAACAGCAGGAATGCTGGAAACGGACGCTGGACCTGTCCGGGGACGGCAAGCACAACCTTGGCCCCCATCCGCGCGAAGCAAAACGCATGTTGCGGGCGTCCGGCATCACGGTAAACGGGCTGGTGATCGGGGCCGACGACCCCACTCATGGAGACAAGCGATACGTTCAGGTTGGCGAACTGTCGGCCTATTACAACGCCTGGGTTATTCTCGGGCCCGGGGCGTTTGTCGAAGTCGCTCTGGGCTTTGAAGCCTACGAAGATTCCATGACCCGAAAACTGATCCGCGAACTGAAAGGGTTGACCCTTTCGGACGCCCAAGATGCGTTCGCTGATCAGTAGATGTATCGGATCTGGTCAGTCCAGTAGCGCTCAACTCTCCGCAGAGATGTTGTGATGTCGTCGATACCTTCCAACCCCAGCACTCCGCGGCTTTGCAACCCTTCGGCGTGACGCGAGAACAGTTCCGAAACGATGTCTCGTATCTCGCGTCCGCGCGGTGTCAGCCGAACTCGGACCGAGCGGCGGTCGATTTCGCATCTCTGGTGATGCATATAACCCATTTCAACCAGCTTTTTCAGGTTGTAGCTGACGTTGCTGCCCTGATAATAACCGCGGCTTTTCAACTCACCGGCGGTGACTTCGTGATCGCCGATATTGAACAAAAGCAACGCTTGGACCGCGTTGATTTCCAATACGCCAACACGCTCAAACTCATCCTTGATGACGTCCAATAGCAACCGGTGCAGCCGTTCCACCAAGGCAAGTGCCTCAAGATAGCTGGTCATGAACCCCTTGGTTCCCGGCGCGGAGACCTGCATTTCCATACTCATCCGACCCTCCGATTCAGTCGCGCTGTTTCAGGCAGAATGAATCGAATTCCCGAAAAATCGGTTAAGCAGGTTTTTCTTTTATTTTTGGAACGTCTGCGCGATGTCGGATATCAGATCGGCGTAACCTTCAGGGGGCAGAACCTGCCCCGTTACCCATTGGTACAAGTCCTGATCGTTTTCGTGCAGCAGCGCGTCGTAAGTATCCAGACCGGATGTATCCATCGCCGTCAGGTTCCGTTCCGCATAGGCAGACAGGATTAGGTCCATTTCCTTGATCCCGCGGCGCATGGATCGCATTTTCAGACGCTTGATGCGAATGTCACGAGGTTCGGTCACCGGGATTGCTCCACGATCAGACGCAACCTTTTCTCCAGCTTCGCGGCGCGTTCGGCACTGGCGCGCATCTCACCGCGGATCGAGCGCAGCTCGGCCACGATATCCGCCAGCTCGGGCGTGCCTTCGTCTGCTTCGACCGGAGCATCCATGCCTTCGCCCTCGCCGGTCAGCAGCCACATGATCGACACGTTGACCATGCCCGCCATCATCGACAGTCGGTTCGCGCGCGGCTCGGACAGGTCATTTTCCCAAGCTGCGATCGTTGCTTTTTTGACTCCAAGACGGCGAGCCATCTGAGCCTGCGTCATGCCGGCGGCTTCGCGTGCCCCCGCCAACCTGTCCCCGAATGTCGCTGAGTCCGGTCCGTACCAGTCGTTCTCGTCGTTCATCGGGGTCTCCAATTCCTAAATTCATATCGCTTGATCGTCATTCGAGCGCACCCTATGACAGTCAGGCTGAACATACAAATCGAGGCCGCCCATGAGTTTCCTTTCTGCGACACTGTCACGCGTGAAGCCATCGCCCACCATCGCAATGACAGCAAAAGCAGCCGAGTTAAAAGCCGCCGGGCGCGACGTTATCGGCCTGAGCGCAGGTGAACCGGATTTCGACACCCCGCAGAACATCAAGGACGCAGCGGTTGCGGCCATCGCCGCGGGCAAGACAAAGTACACCGCGCCGGACGGTATCCCCGAGTTGAAACAGGCCGCTTGCGCCAAGATGAAGCGCGATCACGGGCTGGACTACACCCCCGCGCAGATCTCGGTTGGAACCGGTGGCAAGCAGACGCTGTATAATGCGCTGATGGCCACGATGAACGAAGGCGACGAGGTCATCATCCCTGCCCCCTATTGGGTCAGCTATCCCGATATGGTGTTGCTAGCCGGGGGTACTCCGGTCGTGGTCGAAACAACGCTGGAGAACAGCTTTAAACTGACGGCCGATCAGCTTGAGGCTGCGATTACACCAAAAACCAAGTGGTTCATCTTTAACTCTCCGTCCAACCCAACCGGCGCAGGGTACAGCCGAGAGGAACTCAAGGCTTTAACAGATGTTCTGATGCGCCATCCACATGTCTGGATCATGTCCGACGATATGTATGAACACCTGGCCTATGACGGATTCGAGTTCTGCACCCCGGCCGAGGTAGAACCCGGCCTGTATGACCGGACGCTAACCTGCAACGGCGTCTCCAAGGCTTATGCCATGACGGGCTGGCGCATTGGTTATGCCGCCGGTCCGGTCGAGATCATCGCCGCGATGCGCAAAATTCAATCGCAATCAACATCGAACCCCTGTTCGGTCAGCCAGTGGGCTGCGGTCGAAGCGCTGAACGGAACTCAGGCTTTTCTGGCCCCGAACAATGAAACGTTCAAACGCCGCCGCGATTTGGTTGTCCGAATGCTGAGTGAGATCGACGGTGTCACCTGTCCGACCCCGGAGGGCGCGTTTTACGTCTATCCTTCGATTGCGGGGTTGATCGGTAAGACCACGCCAGCGGGCACCGTCATCGACACGGACGAAGCCTTTGCCACCGCGCTGCTCGAAGAGGCGGACGTTGCCGTCGTTTTCGGCGCGGCCTTCGGTCTGTCGCCAAACTTTCGGGTCAGCTACGCGACCTCGGATGAGGCACTGACCGAAGCCTGCACCCGCATCCAACGCTTTTGCGCCTCTCTGCGCTGACCGGAGAATCCGATGACCACAGAGCTGCCCGAATATTATTTCCGCGTGCGCGAAAACGGCGCGGCGGTGTTCAAGATCGACACCGAGAACCGTCAGCGCCGGATCGAGATGGATCAGATCGCGGTCATAAATATCCGCAACGGCGAGGTGAAACCTCAGGGTCAGCGCATCTTGTCCGATGCCGACAAGGCCGAGATCGCGCGTTGGATGGACGAACGCAAAGAGCTTTTGGCCCAGCGCGATATCGACGACATTCACCGCGCAGTCGATTACCTGAACCTGACCACTCAATGGGCGCAATCTAAAGCCACGGACGAGCAGCTTGAGGACGTGACGGACAGATTGCTGCTGGCGATGCACGATCTGCGCACCGTTCTGGTGCGCAAAAAGGCGGACCGGTTCGGCAAAGAGTGACCTGCCGCAGTTTACTCGGCGGGTACGCCAACCGCACGCACTGAACGCATCCAGAAGCGTGCCATCAGCATTACAGCGGCGCATGCCAGGCCCAGAACAAGGCCCAGCCAGACACCAATCCCGTCCATACCCTGCACGAAACCGAAATAATACGAGGACGTGATCCCCACGCCCCAATAGCTGAGCGCAGCCATCAACATCGGGATTTTCGCGTCCTGCAAGCCACGCAACAGCCCCAGCGCGATCACCTGAGCGCCGTCCACCAGCTGGAACAAAGCCGCCATCGCCAATAGGCCGGTGCCGATAGCCAGAATTTCCGAACGTTGCGGATCATCCGGTTCCATGAACAACGAAATCAACGGCTCAGCACAGGTCAGGAAAAGGGTGACTGTCAGGACCGAGATCGCCAGCGACATCCCCGTCACCGCGATCGCGCCCCTTTCAAGATGTGGCCGATCTTTGCGGCCCAGCGCATTCCCGGCCCGGATCGTGGCCGCGTTTGACAGCCCCAGATGGACCATGAACGTTGCGGATGCCAGGTTCAGCGCAATCCCGTGTGCGGCCAAGGGAACCTGCCCCAGCCAGCCCATCATAATCGCCGACATCGCAAACAGGCTGACCTCGGACAGCGTTGTCAGGCCAATCGGCACGCCGAGACGCAAGACACTCAGAAACATCTCCCAGTCGGGGCGCCAAAACCGTTGGAACAGGCTGTGCTCGGGCAAAACGCGAACGGCATAGATAACCACAAAGACCAAAGACACGATCTGCGTGACCACAGAGGCGATGGCCGCTCCCATCACACCCAGTTCCGGTGCGCCCCAGTTGCCAAAGATCAGCGCATAGTTGGTGAAAGCGTTGACCATTGCGGCCGCGACGGTGATCCATAAAACAATCTGTGTCCGCTCCAACGCAGCCAGATAGGATTTCAGGACCATGACCAAAAGCGCAGGAAACAACCCCCACCCCGCGACGCGAAGGTATTGAGACGCGGTTTCAGCAACCTGCGGGTCCTGTTTCAGCGCGATGAGAATGGGGTAAGACCACCACAGCATCGGCATCATCACCGCCGCGTAGATTAACGACAACCACAGCCCCATGCGGGTCGATCTGCGAATGCTCGTTTCGTCTTCTTCGGCCGCAGCGGTTGCCACCATGGGCATGACGGCCAGTCCGAACCCTGCCCCAAAGAGGAACAGCACAAAGAAATAGCTGCTGGCCAGCGTCACAGCGGCCAGTGCTTCGACGCCGTACCACCCCAGCATAACGGTATCCGTCAAACCGATTGCAAATTGGGCCAAATGCCCGCCGATCAGCGGCAGGCCCAGCACGGCAATGGCCTTGAAGTGGCCACCATATGTCATAACCTTGTTCATCGCATCAGCCATATGCCCGGCCAGAGGCCGGGACAAGAGGCGAACGACGAAATTTCACACTGACACTAACGCCCCGGTTCGGAAACCTGATCCGCAGCCCAGTGGACAGATGACTTTACGATTCCGGGTGCAGTGAATTGCCCAGAATGTGTTCGGACCGTTGGATCACGTGATGTGCCTGTCCGACGATCAAAGGATCGGGGGTGCCAATGACCTCAAGGTTCTTGTCTGGATAGTCCAATGTAGACAGGAAGTGGCGCATGCAGTTCAGGCGGGCGCGCTTCTTGTCGTTCGACTTCACGATGGTCCAAGGGGCGTCAGCGGTGTCGGTATAGAAGAACATCGCCTCTTTGGCCTCGGTATAGTCGTCCCATTTATCCAGGCTGGCCTTGTCGATGGGCGACAGCTTCCACTGCTTCAGGGGGTCGGTCTCGCGGCTTTTGAAGCGGCGTTGCTGTTCGGATTGCGTGACCGAGAACCAGTATTTGTACAGTTGGATGCCCGAACGCACCAGCATCCGCTCAAGCTCGGGCGTCTGACGCATGAACTCGAGATACTCGTTGGGCGAGCAGAACCCCATGACCCGTTCAACTCCGGCGCGGTTGTACCAGGAGCGGTCATAGAACACCATTTCCCCGACAGTGGGCATTTCCTGAATGTAACGCTGATAGTACCACTGGCCCTTCTCTTCCCAGGTCGGTTTGTTCAGTGCCACAACGCGCGCCTGACGGGGGTTCAAATGCTCCATGAACCGTTTGATCGTGCCGCCCTTGCCCGCTGCGTCGCGACCTTCGAACAGCAAGACAAACCGCTGGCCGGTTTCCTGTGCCCAAAGTTGCACCTTCAAAAGTTCGGCCTGAAGCTGCGCTTTCTCCATCTCATATGTTTTACGCGCCATCTTGCGGCCGTAAGGGTACCTGCCGCTTTCAAAGGCCTGACGGATCTTCTCGGGGCTGGGTTCGGCCGGCATTGTTTTGGGCGTTACCGCAACACTGACAAGCGGTTGCTCATTCTTGATCTGCGTCACTGTTTCCATTCAGGCTCTCCTTGTTGCGCTGTCCAACAGGACGCCTAGCAAACGTTTGAAAATTCCGCCTTGATTGGTATCAAACTGCTACACCTTTTCCCGCGCATTTTGCGTGGTCAACACAGGTTTCAGGTCATGGATTGCAGGTTTATCGAGCTTAATGGTCAAAACTTTTGCCTACGCAGCTGGGGAGATCCCGCGCAGCCTCCTCTGCTGATGTTGCACGGGTTTCCGGAATACGGCGGGGCGTGGCAAGACCTGGCCCCTTATCTGTCCTCCGACTTCTTTTGCATCGCCCCGGATCAACGTGGTTACGGGCAAAGCTGGGCTCCTGAAGGCGTCGGCCACTACGCCTTGTCGCAACTGGTCGCGGACATGGTGGCGCTGATCAAAGGGCTGGGTCGCCCGGTCTGCGTGTTGGGCCATGACTGGGGCGCGTCGGTGGCCTATGGGTTGGCCATGTTCCACCCGGATCTGGTCAGCCGGCTGATCATTGCGAACGGTGTCCATCCGGTGCCGTTCCAAAAGGCGATGGCCGCTGGGGGGGCACAGTCCGAGGCGTCGCAGTACATCAATGCCCTGCGCGCTCCGGACGCCGCAGAGCGCCTGTCAGCTGACAATTTCGCCAAGCTCGAACAGTTCTTTCGCTTTGGCATGGGCACAGACTGGTTGTCAGAAGCGCAAATGCAGGAATACCGCGCCGAGTGGGCGCGGCCCGGTCGGCTGAAGGCCATGCTGAACTGGTATCGCGCGTCCCCGTTGGTCGTCGCCAAACCCGGTATGCCGCGCACAGATTTACCGGAGTTGCCGAAGGAGAGGTTGATGGTTCGCTGCCCCCACCTGCTGTTGTGGGGGCGCGATGACAAGGCGTTGTTGCCCGAGTCGACCGAAGGGCTCGAAGAGTTCGCACCGGACCTCACGCGCGTCGACATTCCGGACGCGGATCATTGGTTGCACCACCAACGACCTGACTTGGTGGCACAGGCGATCATCGAATGGATGGAAAGTTAACGCCGTTACCTGTGGCCCCAGTCCGAAGGGTCATCAGAATTGTTCGGCGACAGACCCAGAATATCCCCATCCGTGGAACACCCCAGCCCCAGAACGGTTCGGTTCGCGTATGAAAAATAGGCGCAGACCTGATTGATTTCGAGTATCTCACCATCATCCCAACCCGCTTCCCGTAGGGCAAGCACGTCATTCTCGGTCATGTCTGCCGGTGCCTCGGTTAACTTGCGCGCATACTGCATCGCCGCGATCTGAGCGGCATTCAGCGGAGCCGTTTCCGGCGAGTTGACCTCAATCGCAGCGCGAATAGCCGTGCTGCGCTCCGGGTCGTCCAGCAACCGCTGCAGACCGCTGTAATGATGCTCGACACAATAGCCGCACCTGTTCAGCGCACTGACCCAGACACCCAGCACTTCAAGGAACCACTTCGGGATCGTGTTTGCCGAATGGTGCAGAACGTTTTTGTACAACGCCATGTGGCCTTCCATCGAATGTGGCCGCAGAGAATGCACCATCATGATGTTGTCGACGTTGTTGCCGGGCCCCGTCACCCGCTCATAAAGCTTCCTGAGCTTGCCTGTGGCTTGTTCGAACGGAACCGTCTTTATCCAACTCATGAAACCTCCTGCCATTTTCACGATGATTCCCAATACCTTAATCATTCGTTTAACAATCCGCGAGACAGAACCCCCAGAGATGTTGCGTGACTATGCAAGCCACTTGTCGGCGCGCAGTACAGGTGCCAAATTTGTCTCAGAAATCACCGCCGGAGCGAAGGAAAGTCATGACCCAACCCACGTCCCCGAGTTCCCCCATCGACACGACACCCAGAATTGCCCTCATTTCCGCCTTCGAGCCCGAGATCGAAATCCTGCGAAGCAGAATTCAAGACGCCGAGACCGTGAAACGTGCAAAAACCGACTTTGTACTTGGGACGCTGGCCGGGCAGCCGGTGGTCGTGTTTTCGTCGGGCGTGTCTATGGTCAACGCCGCCATGACAACCCAGCTTGCCCTCGATCATTTCGCAATCAAGGGAATTGTCGTGTCCGGTGTTGCCGGTGGTGCCGATCCGAACTTGTCCATCGGAGATATCGCGGTTCCGGTTCAATGGGGACAGTACATGGAAATGGCGTTCGCGCGCGAAACTGACACCGGCTACGAACTGCCGCCCTTTCTGTCGTCTGATTTCGCGAATTTCGGAATGATGCACACCATAAATCTGGGCGTTTTCGAAGAGCTCGCCGGGCATGGAACCAGCAAGTTTTGGTTTCCCGCCGACGAGACCTTCCTCGCTGCAGCGAAAGCAGCGGCCAGCAAACTGGAGCTTTCTTCGACCGCAGCGGATGGTCGGCACCTCGCCCGCGCGCCGCAAATCTACGTCGGCGGCGGCGGCGTTTCAGGAACAGCTTTCGTCGACAACGCGAAATTCCGTGAATGGGCTCATAACACTTTCAATGCCCGAGTGATGGACATGGAAACGGCGGCCATAGCACAGGTTGCGGATGTGAACAGCGTACCATTCCTGGCCTTTCGGGCGCTGTCTGACCTTGCTGGCGCTGAATCCGGCGCAAATCAGTTCGAAATCTTCATGAACCTGGCCGGCGGGAACCTTGCAGACATGGTCGAAGCGTTCCTGAAAGAGCTTGATTGAACACTCAAAATTTCGACCGTCCCCTCCGATCACCCCATTTACCCACAACACCTCGCGCCCCTCTTTCCCCCGGACACATCACCTGCCATAATGGGATCAAACCGAAAAACAAGAGCAGCACCCATGCCAGACGATCTGTTGACGCCCAGCGCCACCGCTACATATGACGCCTCTTCCATTGAGGTGCTTGAGGGTCTGGAACCGGTCCGAAAACGCCCCGGCATGTATATCGGCGGCACGGATGAGCGTGCGCTGCACCATATGGTGGCCGAAATCCTCGACAACTCGATGGACGAGGCGGTCGCTGGTCACGCCAACCGGATCGAGGTGGAACTGCACGCTGACTACGCCCTGACTGTAAGGGACAACGGACGCGGCATTCCGATCGATCCGCACCCCAAGTTCCCCGGCAAATCAGCGCTCGAGGTGATCCTGTGCACCTTGCACGCGGGTGGTAAGTTCTCGGGAAAAGCGTACCAGACCTCTGGCGGTCTGCACGGCGTGGGTGCGTCAGTGGTCAACGCGCTGTCGGATTCGATGGTTGTTCAGGTGGCACGCGACAAACAACTGTTCGAGCAGCGGTTCTCACGCGGCGTCCCTCTGGGTCCTGTCGAAAAAATCGGTGCGGCCCCCAACCGGCGCGGCACGACAGTGACCTTCCACGCGGACGAGGAAATCTTTGGCCATCACCGCTTTAAACCTGCGCGGCTGTTCAAATCCATCCGCTCCAAGGCTTACCTGTTCTCGGGTGTTGAAATCCGCTGGAAATCCCACATCGACGACGGCGAAACTCCGACCGAAGCATCCTTTCACTTCCCCGGCGGGCTATCCGATTATCTGAAAGAGACGATGAACGGCTCATCCACCTATGCCGAGCAGCCCTTTGCCGGCACGGTGGATTTCAACGAGAAATTCAGAACCCCCGGCAAGGTCGAATGGGCGATCAACTGGACGCCCTCGCGCGACGGGTTCATCCAATCCTACTGTAACACCGTCCCCACGCCTGAAGGCGGCACGCATGTCGCGGGCTTCTGGGCTGCGGTTCTCAAAGGGATCAAAGCCTATGGCGAGCTGATCAACAACAAGAAGGCCGCGCAGATCACCCGCGATGACCTGATGACCGGAGGCTGCGCCCTGGTGTCCTGTTTCATCAGCGAACCGGAATTTGTGGGCCAGACCAAAGACCGTCTGGCCACGGTCGAAGCACAACGGCTGGTCGAGAATTCGGTCCGCGACCATTTCGACAACTGGCTGGCCGCGGACACGAAATCCGCCGGCGCTATTTTGGACTTCCTCATCCTGCGGGCTGAGGAGCGTCTGCGCCGACGCGCCGAGAAGGAAACACAACGAAAGTCCGCCACTAAGAAACTGCGTCTCCCCGGCAAGTTGGTGGACTGTTCTAGTTCAACACGCGACGGCACCGAATTATTCATCGTCGAAGGAGATTCTGCGGGCGGTTCTGCAAAAATGGGCCGAAATCGCAAAACGCAGGCGCTTTTGCCCCTGCGCGGTAAGATCCTGAACGTGCTGGGCGCGGCCAGTTCGAAGCTGGGCACCAATGCCGAGATCAACGATCTGACGCAAGCGCTGGGTGTGGGGCTGGGCACCAAGTTCAACGTCGACGACCTGCGCTATGACAAGGTCATCATCATGACCGACGCGGATGTGGACGGGGCGCATATCGCGGCGCTGCTGATGACGTTCTTCTTCACCCAGATGCGCCCAATGATTGACGCGGGCCACCTCTACCTCGCCTGCCCGCCCCTCTATCGCCTGACCCAAGGTGCCAAGCGCGTCTATTGCCTGGACGAGGCCGAGCGCGACGAATGGCTTGAGAAAGGTCTGGGCGGCAAAGGCAAAATCGACGTGTCCCGCTTCAAGGGTCTGGGCGAAATGGACGCCAAGGACCTGAAAGAGACCACGATGGACCCGGCCTCCCGTAAACTGATCCGCGTCACCATCGACGAGGACGAACCCGGCGAGACCGGCGATCTAGTCGAGCGCCTGATGGGTAAAAAACCCGAACTGCGGTTCCAGTACATTCAGGAGAACGCGAGGTTTGTGGAAGAGTTGGATGTTTGAGCCTGTGAATGAAAATTTATAAGTTTATCGGTGAACGGTACGCTTTGGAGACTTTGGCCCTAAAGCGGCTAAAAGTTTCAAAACCAACAGATACCAATGATCCATTTGAAATGCGACCATTCAGGTTTGCGAGTGAAAAGAGTCGTGAACGCTTTCAGAAAATTCTAGAAACCAGCGAGACTACGACCGGTTTCATTTCCTTTAGTGGGAATTTCGAAAGCCCTTCAATGTGGGCGAACTATGCCGACAATCATCGCGGAGTTTGTCTTGAGTTCGATGCAACAGTCCAAAGCAATTTCACAAGGGCACCATCACGATGGATAGAAAAAATAGACTATGTAGACACATTAGAAGCGTTTCCGGACGCAGCATTAGCGCCCGAAAACGGTAATTTGTTTAGAGGGTGGATCGAGTATGCCATGCGAACAAAATCTAAGCATTGGGAGTATGAGGAGGAATATCGGAAGTTTGTAAAATATCCCCACGGTGCAGATCTCTCTTTTTTCGATTTCGGAGGAAATCTAAACCTCACAAAAGTAATTGTTGGGTTTAGGTCACGAGTAAGTTTGCATGATGTAAAGGCTTTACTCACAAACGAGAGTGTTTGGATAACGCGGGCGAAGCCATCCACATCAGGATTTTCGATGGGATTGGAAAAAGTACCTGTCGTTTAATTTTGAATGAAGCCAGTAAAGGGTGCGGAACCAAAATCGCGCCTGCAAACACTGATTACCGCCTCCAAAATATTGGCACCCGCTCTGAAGGGCAGGTCGGGGGCGCGCTTGATGCTTCTTATCAAGCATTAGTCGGATGGCGCGAGTCCACCCCACAATCGCCAGCCAAACACCCCCCTTGCCTAACCCGTTGATCCCGTTCACACTTGCGCGCAATCTGTCATGCAAGAACAATTTTTGAGGTTCCGAGCGTCCAAGACCCAATTTGAACGAACATAAATTTCGAACGGGAGGACGACATGAAATCACTAACCCTCGGGCTGGCCTTAGCCTTGCTGGCCAGTCAGGCAAGCGCGCAGCAGTCGCTGATCGGCGCATCGCCTATTCCGGTCGGGGCAGAGTTGCGGTTCTGCTATTACAACGGCCTCGCCTTTTCGGTGGACGCCTATGTTGTGATCTCTGGCAACAACACCGTGACCGAAACGTCCAGTGCGCGCGAAGAACACCTGTTGCGTTGTATCAAAGGCGGCGACGGTGCCATGAAGTGGAAACCGGAGAGCGGTATTCAGGTCAATCGCTGACCCGAAAAGGTGGGCGGTCTAACCCACCTTCTTCTCCAGCCACTCCGCGATCTGCCCGGCGGGATGTTCCCAGCCGGGTTCCATGAAAAGGAAATGCGCGTGGTCTTCCACGGGCATAAACGTCGCGCGCTCTCCGTACAGCTCAGCCAGCGCGCGGCAGGTGTTGGGGTTCACGGCCCGGTCCTCGGTGCCTGAGACGACCAGCACCGGGCAATCGACCTTTTCGATATCCACCTTCATCGCGTGGTGGTCGTCGAACATCCAGAAGAACATCTCGAACATTACCCGTCCGCTTTCCGCACCCAGCTGGTCGAAGACCGCGTGCTGCTGCGCCTCGGGCATCTTGTTCAATGCAAAGGGTGCCATCAGGTCGAACTCGACCCGCATGGGCTGTTTCCAGAACGCCCCGCCCTCCATCAGCGCACGCGGGATGGCGCGTTCGTCGTCGGTTTCGGGCAGCGTGCCCCACGGCGCATTCGGGTTGATCAGAACAATCGCACTGGCCAGCCCGCGTGAGGCCACCTGCTGCGCCACAACGCCCGCAATGGCGTGACCCAGTAGCACAGGTTTGCTGTCCAGCCCTTGCACGAACTCGGCGATATCATTGGCGTAATCCATCACGCTGGTATCCGTCAGGCCCGGGTCGGGTTCGGCCTTGGGGTCCCCGCCATGATAGCGCAACGCCGGGGTGTGCACTGTCCAGCCGCGCGCGCGGAAGAAATTTGCGTAGTCTCGCATGCACCACGGCCCGGCAAAGGCCCCGTGGATCAGAACAATCTCTTTGGTCATCAAATCGCTCCCTCGTCACTCGCACCCACTATGCGAGACAAAGGCGGCAAGCGGCAAGGCCGCCTGGATCAGACGGCCAAGCCGATTAAAGCAACACCAAAGGCCATCAAAACAGCAGCCCCCAGCCGACGCATCCAGTTGCCTTCTTTCAGGAAAACAAACCCGATCAGTGCGGCAAAGATGACCGAAGTCTCGCGCAGCGCCGAAACCGCGCCCAGCGGGGCGAAGTTCTTTGCATAAAGCACGAGGCCGTAAGCTGTCATCGACACCAACCCGCCAAGAATGCCGATCATCCACGTCTTGGCAGGGAGGCTTGCCAGGGTGTTGCGCTTCTTGACGCCGACAAAACCAGCGATGAACAGATGCAGAAAGGCGCCCCACGCCCAATAACTCAGCGTATTGCCGGACAACCGGACGCCGATCCCATCCACGACCGAATAAACCGATATGCAAAAGCCGGTTCCTACCGCAAACCCCAAGGCCCAGCGTCCGACGCCGGACCTCAAGGCCTTCCAACTGCTGAGCTGGATACCGAGTGCGATCAGCGCGATGCCACCCCAAGCCTGCAAAGGCAGCACCTCGCCTACGAGGATCATCGCCCAGAGCGAGACCAGCGCGGGTACGATACCGCGCGCGATTGGGTAGACGACACTGAGATCCCCGTGCTGATAGGCTTTGCCCAGCATGTAGTAGTAGCCGAAATGTACGACAGTCGAGATCAGGATATACGGAAAGCTCTCGGCACTGGGAAGCGGCAGCAGCAGGATCATTGCCGTTGCGGGGATGACATGGCCCAACGCGACCAGCCCAAGTGTTGTGGTCCGGTCGGCCGCGGTTTTGACAATCGCGTTCCACACTGCGTGCAGCAGCGCGGCCGTCAGAATGATGGCGATTACAAACGGGGTCACGTCCCAACCTTTCGCGCAGAGAAAACCGGCCCGAGAAACGGGCCGGTTACGTTACTTGCACAGCGTTGAACCGATCACAACGCGGCTTTGAACAAGTCGGTCAGATTTTCTTCGGTCAATTCGATCGGGTTCCCGCCGCAGGACGGGTCGATGATGGCCCCTTGCACCAGCTCTGGGATCGCATCCTCGGTCACGCCCAATTCGGCCAGTTTGACCGGGATTCCCAGCGAGTCGTTGAATTCCTGAACAAATCCTCGGACCCCGTCAAAGCCTCCGTCGATGCCCAGATAGGCTGCGGCCGACTGGAACCTGTCTGCTATGGCCGGGGCATTGAACTCCAACACTGCAGGCATACAGACCGCGTTGGTGGTGCCGTGGTGAGTATTAAAGTACGCGCCAATGGGGTGGCTCATCGCGTGGATCGCGCCCAGTCCTTTCTGGAAGGCGGTTGCGCCCATCGCAGCGGCGCTCATCATCTGGGCCCGCGCCTCAATATCGGTGCCATCGGCATAGGCGCGCGGGAGGTATTCCTTGACCAGCCGCATACCTTCCAGCGCGATACCCTGGCTCATCGGATGGTAATGCGGGCTTGAGAACGCCTCGACGCAGTGCGCGAATGCATCCAGCCCGGTACCGGCGGTGATGAACCTGGGCATGCCAACGGTCAGTTCGGGGTCACAGATCACAACGGTTGGCAGGACCTTGGGGTGAAAGATGATCTTCTTGGCATGGGTCTCGGAATTGGTGATGACGCTGGCGCGGCCAACCTCGGACCCTGTTCCCGCGGTGGTGGGCACTGCAATGATCGGCGCGATGGCGTCTGCATCTGCACGGGTCCACCAGTCACCGATATCCTCGAAATCCCAGACGGGGCGCGTCTGACCCGCCATGAAGGCAACCATCTTTCCCAAATCCAGCCCGGAGCCGCCGCCAAAGGCGATCACACCGTCATGCCCCCCCGCGTGGTAGGCTTCCACACCGGCTTCCAAATTCTTTTCATTCGGGTTCGGGTCCACATCGCTGAACAGGCCACGGCCCAGACCGGCGGCCTCCATGATTTCCAACGTCTGCGTTGTGATCGGCAAGTCGGCCAGCCCTTTGTCCGTGACCAGCAGAGGCTTTTTCATGCCCGCAGTTTCGCAGGCTTCGGGCAGTTCCTTGATGCGCCCTGCCCCGAATTTGATCGCGGTCGGGTACGACCAGTTTCCAACAAGTGACATGTCAGGTTTTCCTTTGTTATTTGAGGCCTGCTCTGGCGAGGGGGTCTGTCCAGAGCAGGCCGGTGCCCTTAGCCTGTGACCTTTTTCAGGTGGTAGGATTTAGGACGTGTAAGGTTGTGATAGCCGATGACGGACAATCCGCCGCCGCGCCCGGTGTTCTTGCAACCGGTCCAGCAGAGGCCTGGGTCCAGATAGTCCGCGCGGTTCATGAACACCGTGCCGGTCTCGACGGCGTCACCCACCCGTGCCGCACGGTCTACATCGCGGGTCCACAGGCTGGCGGTCAGGCCAAACTCGCTATCATTCATCAGCGCAATGGCCTCGTTGTCCGACGACACTTTCATGATACCGACCACCGGACCAAAACTCTCATCCCGCATCACGCGCATGTCGTGAGTGACGTTGGTCAGGATCTGGGGCGTCAAATACGCACCGCCATCATCCTCGGCGAAATTGTCGATATGGGCCACAGCCCCCGCTTCGACCGCCTCAGCAATCTGCGCCCGGACTTCATTGGCAAAGCGGACATTGGCCATCGGGCCAATTGTCGTCTCAGTATCCAGCGGATTGCCCAGCTTATAACCCTTCACGACCTCAACCGCCTTGGCAACGAAGTCATCGTATAGGCTCTCATGCACGTAAATCCGCTCGATGCCGCAACAACACTGGCCCGAATTGAACATCGCCCCGTCGATCAGCGTATCAACGGCGGCGTCCAGGTCGGCATCGTCCATGACGTAACCCGGGTCCTTGCCGCCCAGCTCGGTGCCGACACCGGTGAATGTCCCCGCCGCCGCACGCTCCATCGCCTGACCACCACCGACCGATCCGGTGAAATTCACGAAATCAAACGCATTGCCCGCAATCAGATCATTGGTCACGTCATGGCTCAGGAACACGTTCTGGAACACATTCTCGGGCACACCTGCCGAATGGAAGGCCCGAGCCATGCGTTCACCGACCAGCAGGGTCTGTGTGGCATGTTTCAGGATCACGGCGTTCCCCGCGATCAATGCCGGGGCCACCGTGTTGATTGCGGTCATGTAAGGGTAGTTCCACGGCGCCACCACAAAAACCACGCCATGCGGGATGCGCTTGATGTACCGCTTGAACGTCTCATCCTCACCGACCGCTATATCAGCCAGAGACGCCTCGGCAATCCCTGCCATGTGGCTGGCGCGCTCGTTAAAGCCGCCAAACTCTCCGCCGTAACGCACCGGGCGACCCATCATATGCGCCAGTTCAGGCACGATCTCATCGTTCATCGCGCCAACGGCCGCCACGCCCGCCATCACAAGATCGATCCGCTCTTGCAGAGGACGCTCAGCCCATTCAGCCTGTGCGACCCGTGCGCGGGCTGCGGCTTCAAACGCAGCCTCACGCGACAGAACCTCACGTTCCGCATAAACCGATCCGTTGATCGGCGAGACACATTGCAACATCTGCCCCATATTCACTCCATTTCCGAAAGAAACAGGATCCCCTGCTTCATCTGGCCAAAAATATCTCGGGGGTCTGGGGGCAGAGCCCCCAGCCAGCCCTCTAAGCCCGCTCGAACCCGCGAGCGATTTCCCAATCCGTCACCACACGCTCGAACTCTTCGATCTCGACCTCGGCCGCGCGGGTATAGTGATCGACCACGTCATTCCCCAAGGCTGCGCGCAGCATCTCTGACCCGTGCAACGCGTCCCGCGCCGCGCGCAGATTGCCCGGGATCATGCCGCTTTCGCCCTGGTACACATCGCCCTTGGTCGGTGGCTGCAACTCCAGCCCCTCTTCGATGCCCGCAATACCAGCCGCCAGCATCCCGGCCATTGCCAGATAGGGGTTCATGTCCGAACCCGGAATCCGGCACTCGACCCGAACCGCCTTGGTACCATCACCGCACAGGCGGAACCCGGCAGTCCGGTTGTCGACCGACCAGATGATCCGTGTGGGCGCAAAGGTGCCCTTCATGAAGCGCTTGTAGCTGTTGATGTAGGGCGCCATGAAATAGGTATAGTCGCCTGCGTATTTCAGCAGACCCGCCATGTAGCTTTTCATCAGCGCCGACATGCCCAACTCATCCGATGCGTCATAGAAAGCAGGTCTGCCATCGGCCCATAGCGACTGGTGCACGTGAGAGGAACTGCCGACCTTGTCGTGATGCCACTTCGGCAGGAACGTCGCCGCGTGACCGTGCTGCCAGGCGATCTCCTTCACGGCGTTCTTGGCGATCGAGTGATACTCGGCCGTGTCCATGGCCGACGCGTACTTGATGTTCAGCTCTTCCTGCCCGGCCTCCGCCTCACCCTTTGAGTTCTCAACCGGTATTCCCGCATTCCAAAGATGGTTGCGGATCGGACGCATCACATGCTCTTCCTTAGTGGTCTGGAGGATGTGATAGTCTTCGTTATAGCCCGAAATCGGCTCCAAATCGCGGAAGCCTTCCTTGCGAATTTGGTCAAAGCTCTTCTCGAACAGGAAGAACTCAAGCTCCGTGGCGCACATCGCCTCATAGCCCATCGCCTTCAGACGATTGACCTGTTTCTTAAGGATCGAGCGCGGCGCATGCGGCACTTCCTCATGCGTGTGGTGATCCAGCACATCGCACATCACCATCGCCGTGCCTTCCAGCCATGGCACCGGGCGCAGAGTGCTGAGATCCGGCTTCATGACATAGTCGCCGTAACCTCGCTCCCAACTGGTCGCGGCGTAACCGTCCGGCGTTGCCATCTCAAGATCCGTGGCCAGCAGGTAATTGCAACAATGCGTCTCTTCCCACGCGCCGGCCACGAAGTGTCCGGCGTGGAAACGTTTGCCCATAAGGCGGCCCTGCATGTCCACCATACAGACCAGAACCGTGTCGACCTCGCCCGCCTCGAATTTGGCTTTCAGATCGGCCAAAATCGCATCATTGCCCATCATTGGTATCCTTTGTCACTCAGTGAGACCTCGGTTTCGATTGCCTGCCATCAGTCATCGGCAGGATCCTTGTCCATTTCCATCACCAGCCGCGTTTCCAGAACCTGACCGCTTTTGTAGAGGATCGGATAGGCGATGGCCGCGATGTGACCATGCAGATCACGCATGGCGCGTAACGTTTCCAGATGCAGATCGGAGGACTGAAAGCTCTCGGTCTGGCCGCGCTCAAGGCGTTTCAGGTGCGCTTTGCGGCTGTCCCGCGACATCCGCTTGACCTCGGCCTTGTCCAGCACCAGCCGGCGCGCGCAATCCATGTCGTCAACCAAAAGCACATGCCGCGCCAGCGAGAAGCTTTCCAGAATTGCCGAATGCAAATCCGTCAGTTCTTTCCAACCTTGTGCCGAAAACTCGGTGCGCTCTGTGTGCTTTATCTGCGCCGTGCGGGTCATCCGGTTCGAGACGACATCGCCTGCTGCCTCAAGTCGGATGGCATATTCCACCAGCCCTCGCGCGGCTTTGATCTGCGCTTTGCTCATATTCTGCCGCGGCATGCGCGCGACAAAGCGGCGAATTTCGGTCAGCTGCGTGTTGACCCGTTTGTCCTGCTGCCAAAGCGCTGAAATCGCGTCACTGTCGTCCTGCTCGTAGATATCCAGCACCGGTCGGAACATGCGCTCGACCTGCGTGATCATCTGCAACAGCTCGTGACGCACAGAAGACATCGCAACGCTGGCCCGCGACCCGCTGGGATCCCCCAGCGGCGTGAGCGCATCCGAGAACTGATCCAACGCATTCTTCTCGACTTTGGGCTCCGCCAGCAGAATAGCCATCGGCTGTTCCATCTGGTTCACGAACCCCGTCGCCAGCAGGAAAACTGCCAGGTTAAACCCGATATGTGCAAAGATCAGCGATTGCGCCGCACCCGCCACCATCAACGCGTCGTGCAGCCCTGCCAAATTGACGACAATCAACATCACAAGCGCCGCAGTTCCCCGCAACAACAGATTGGCCAGCGGAATACGGCGGGCTGTGACGGTCATATCTCGCGTCAACCAGATCGGGATGAAGGCAGAACCAAGGTTTGCCCCCAACACCAGAGACAGCCCGGCCGCGAACGGGATCGCGCCGATCTGAACCAGGGCAACGCACATCAGGATCGTCGCAACCGAGCTGTGCATGACAAAGGCCAGCACCGCACCGACGATAAAGGCGCTGAAATAGTCGGCCTCAAGGTACCCTGCGATCGCAGGCAGGAACGCGCTTTCGCGGATCGGCTCAACCGCTTCGCGCAGGAATTGCAGCGAGATCAGAATGAAGGCGACACCCAGAACGATCCGCCCCATGAGCCGAACATTCGATCGCTCGGACTTCAGGTACAGCCAGCCCCCCAACGCCAGCAGCGCCGGTTGAAGCCAACCCAGATCGTAAGACAGAACCTGAATGACCAGAGCCGCGCCCAGATCAGCGCCCAGCACACCCGCCAGCGCCATTCCAAACGTTACCATCCCCGCTGCGGCGAAGCCGGTCAGCAAGACCGTAACTGCGGCCGAGCTTTGCAGGATAGTGGCCAAAACCATGCCAGCCCCCCCTGCAACAAAGCTGTTAGAGTGGCGTGTCAGGATCGACTGGAACAGCGCGCCAAAACGCCGTTCGATACCAGTTCGAACCAAACGCACGGCAAAAAGCAGCAACATGGTTGCGGCGAAAATCTCAATCAAAAAGCTCGCGATAGCCATATCTTCACACCTCTATCAACCGGTGCGCACTTGTGTGCATCCGGCTTTGTCGTTCTATTTCTGGAACAGATGTGAACATAAAAGATGTTGCTTCCTGATGTCTAATCCCGACGCAAGGGGTGCCCCTCGCGTCGGGATTTCATTTATCAGCCGTAACGATAGGGCCGGCCGGCCTTGAGCATTTCGGCGTTGTATCGCTTGAAGATGTCAACAACCTTCGCCTTGGTTTCCGACTCTGCGGCGATTTCGTCCCAGAACTTGACGGCGGCTTGTTCGACGGTCGCCCATTCTTCGTCCGGAATGGTGGTCAGCTGCATCTTGGTTCCGTTGACGCGCAGGTTGGCCTCGCCGCCCCAATACCACCACTGGCGATAATAATGCGACTGATCACAGCACACCTTGAACAAGGTCTGTAGGTCTTCGGGCAGTTCGTTCCAACGGTCCATATTGGCGAAGAAGTGACCCGCCCATGCGCCCGACACGTTGTTGGTCAGGAAGTAGTTGGTCACATCAGCCCAGCCAACGGTGTAATCCTCGGTGATACCCGACCACGCGATACCGTCCAGCTCGCCGGTCTGAACCGCGACTTCGATGTCTTCCCATGGCAGAGTCACCGGAACGACACCGAACTGCGACAGGAAACGGCCCGCTGTCGGGAAGGTGAAGATGCGCTTGCCCTTCATGTCTTCCAGCGAGTTGATCGGGTCTTTAGTCGCAAAGTGGCACGGGTCCCATGCACCGGCACTGATGTGCTTGACGCCGACCTTGGAGTATTCCTCGTCCCAGATCTCGTTCAGGCCCCACTGATTGAAAAGGACCGGCACGTCGAGCGAATAGCGCGACGCAAAGGGGAAGTAACCGCCGAACACGGTGACTTCGGTCGGCGATGCCATCGAGTCATCGTCCGACTGCACAGCGTCGATTGTGCCTTTTTGCATCGCACGGAACAACTCGCCCGTCGGGACCAACTGATCGGCATAGAACAGCTCGATCTGCATCCGGTCGCCGGCGATCTGGTTGAACATCTTGATGGCCGGATCAATCACGTGCTCGGCGAGAGCAGGACCGGCATAGGTCTGCATCCGCCACGTGATCGTGTTCTGCGCCAGCGCGGGCGTTGCCAGCGGCGCGGCGGCAACACCGACCCCGGCAGTTTTCAGAAACTTACGTCTTGTAGTCATGTCAATTTCCTCTCCGTTAAAGTTCCTGTGCCCGTTCGCCGAGCATTCTTATTAGTTTCCATAAACATATCCGGGCAGCCAAAGCGCGATTTCCGGGAAAATCATGATGATTGTCAGGGCCAGGACCATCACCCCGACAAAGGGGAAGATCGAGGTATAGATGTCCTTTAACCCAATCTCCGGCGGCGCCATCGCGCGCATCAGGAACAGGTTATAGCCGAAGGGCGGCGTCATGTACGCGATCTGCGTTGTGATCGTATAAAGCACCCCGTACCAGATGAGGTCAAAGCCCAGCGCCCCGACCAGCGGCACGTAGAGCGGGGCGACGATAACCAGCATTGCCGTGTCGTCCAGAAAGGTACCCATGACGATGAAGCTCAGCTGCATCAGGATCAGGATCATCCACGGCGACAGGCCAAGTTGTTCGGTGAACAGGTTGTCGATGGCTTTCACGGCACCCAAACCGTCGAATACGGCTCCAAAACCCAGAGCGGCCAAAATGATCCACATGAACATGCAGGAAATGGCCAGCGTCTGCTTGGTGCAGTCTTCGAATATTTTCCAAGTCATCCGCCGTTTAATGACGGAAACGGCCAAAGCGGTCAGCGCACCGATGGCCGAACTTTCAACCAGCGATGTCCAGCCATTCACAAACGGCACCATCATCGCGGCGAAGATGATCAGCGGCAGCGCCCCTGCCCCCAGCAGCCGGATTTTCTCGGCCCTTGGCACCTCGTGCGCGTCTTCCATGGCCGGCCCCAGCTCGGGTTGAATTCGACACCTGATCCAGATGTACAGGATGAACATCCCGGCCATCAGCAAGCCCGGAACGATTCCGGCCAACCACAGCTGCCCGACAGGCTGGCGCGCGATCATTGCGTATAGAACCAGAACCACCGAAGGAGGCACCAGGATTCCCAAACTGGACCCGGCCTGAATAACCCCCGTCACCATTGTCTTGTCGTACCCGCGCCGCAACAGCTCGGGCAACGCAATTGTCGCGCCGATGGCCATGCCAGCAACGCTTAGCCCGTTCATGGCCGAGACCAGAACCATCAGGCCGATCGTGCCGATGGCCAGACCTCCATTCACCGGCCCCATCCAGACGTGGAACATCCTGTAAAGGTCATCAGCCAGCCGGCTCTCGCTGAGCACATAGCCCATGAAGATGAACATCGGCAGCGTCAGCAGCGGATACCATTTCATCAGCTTCATCGCGGCCGAGAACGTGATGTCCTGCCCGCCCGTTCCCCACAGCGCCAGCGCGGCAATGGTGGCAACTGCACCAATCGCTCCAAAAACGCGCTGACCTGTAAACAGCATCAGCATCATCAGCGCGAACATGAAGATGGCGATATATTCCTGGCTCATGCCCGTGAGACCCCGATTTCCTGCCCGTTGATCCGGGCTATGTCTTTGAAAAATTCCGATATCGCCTGCAGCAGCATCAGGAAGAAGCCGAACACCATGATGGTTTTGATTGGCCAGATATACGGGCGCCATGCCGTGGATGAGCGCTCAAGCCGACCAATTTCCTCACTGCCGGTCAGCAAGCCAAAGAAGTAGGAAACCGGCTCATCGCCCCAGTAGCCAAGGCTATAAGCTGTAGACCCGAGCCCGCCATAGAACAGAACACCCAGATAGAAGATCAGCAGCAGAACGGTGATCGCATCGAACCAGGCTTTCCTGTGCGGGCTCCAGTTGTGATAGAACAGGTCCATCCGCACGTTCGACCCCATCTGGATCGAATACGGGCCGCCCATGATATAATAGGTCACCATCGCAAACTGCGCCATTTCCAGCGTCCAGAGTGAAGGCAGGAAGAAGGTTTTCGAGATCGAGGACCAAAGCAGGATGCCCATCATCGCGAACAGGCCCCACATCATGACCCGCCCGATCCGGTAATTCACCGCATCGACGACCCGCACATATGACGCCATCGCTTTGATCACGCCGCGCCCCCTTTCTTCAATTCCACAAGGGTTCGCATGATCCACGGCACCAAACGGTCAGCTATCGCTTCTTGCTGCTCGGGCGTCTGTATCAGGTCATTGCGGATTTCGATCATGACGTTCAGCAAGCCAGACGGCAGTGCCCGGGCGTCCAGCGTGTGGGCAACACCATCAGCGGCCGAATACGGCTCATTCAAACGGACCACAAAGGGCTGATCATCAGGCGTCGAACTCATCAGCGCCTGGGCAAATCGGTCATCCACGCCATGCAGAATGCCCAGTTCAACCTCGCGCTTTTCGCCATGATAGACTGGCGTGAAACTGTGGATCGTAACCATAAGCTCAAGTTCGGTCCGGTTATCGGCGATCAGCCCGGACAATGCCGCGGTGAAGGGCTTATAGATGCCTTCAATCCTGCAGTTACGCTCTTGATCGGACATGTCGGTATTGGCTGGAATCTGATAGTCCTCACTGCGTACGGGCATAGCCCCTGAGGCTTCGGGTGGGCGATTACAGTCGTAGACCAGCCGCGATACACCACCATGCACCAAAGGTGCCTGCATGCGCTCGGCCATCAGCTTCGCAACGGCCAAAGCCCCCGGGTCCCACGCGATATGACTCTGCAAGGCATCGGCAGACAAACCCATATCCCCCAAGAATTCGGGAATACGGTTGGACGCGTGTTCGCAGACCAACACCACCGAAAAAGGACCATCCGCCATGTCTGTGTGAACAACTGTTCCGAAGTCCAAAATACCGCCCTGCGATTCCATTAAAGATGCGTGTGGAAAAATTTCCACATGAGACCTTAACCTGTCAATAATTTTCCTGTACAAAATTCTCCACACTTGATCATGCTGAAAAATTATTCACACTAGGGTCGAAATTATGCAGGAGGAACGTTGAGTGCGGGTGACGGACAGGCTGCTGGCCCACAAGGAAAAAATGACCCCGTCCGAACGACAGTTGGTCAGCGTCCTGCTGGACGACTACCCGATGGCGGGCCTTGGCAGCATCACCGAACTGGCCAGCGCGGCCTCGGTTTCCACGACGACCGTCGCACGGATGTTGCAAAAAACCGGGTTCGACGGCTATCCGCAGTTTCAGGCCGCCTTGCGGGGCGAGGTGAAAGAGATGATCTCGGGGCCGGTCGCGAAACGTGACCTGTGGCAGAATGATCTGCCTGAAGAGCACATTCTAAACCGGTATTCCCAGCAGACACTGGCCAATCAGAAACGCACTATTGACGAGGTCGACCCGGACGAATTCGACAGTTTCTGCAACCTGTTATGCGATCCCGACCGACGCATCTTTATTACCGGCGGCCGCATCACCGGAACCCTGGCGCAATACCTGTATCTGCATCTGCAGATGATCCGCCCCGATGTCCGTCTGCTGCCCGTCGCGGCGTCATGGACGCATGATCTGCTGGATGTCCGTAAAGACGATGTGCTGGTCGCGCTGGATGTCCGCCGCTATGAAAACTCGTCTTTGTTGATCGGCCAGCTGTGCCATGAACGCGAAGCCGAGATCATTTTATTCACGGATCAATGGCGCTCACCCATTCACAGGCTGGCCAAGCACACCTTTGCCGCGCGGATCGCCGTGCCATCAGCGTGGGACTCGATGGCGTCCATTCTTGTCCTCATGGAATGCGTCATTGCCGAAGTGCAGGAAAGGCTATGGGATTCGGTCAAAGAGCGCACGGATGAGTTGGAACAGGCGTTTGACCGTACCAAACTGTTCCGCAAATTCGGCCAAAGCTCGGGCTCATAACGCCTTTTTCCTGCTACTTGGTACAACTGAGCGTGAGGAGTGTTGCCAGCGGCAAAGCGGACCGTCACTTTGAAGCCATGAGTTTTGTGACCGAGAACCAACTGCCTCTGCTGATCCTCTTCTTTATTCTCGGGTCAATTGGCACCGCTTTTCTGTTCCGCAAGCCCGCCGGGCATCGCGCATGGAAACTTGCCGATCTGGTCTGGGTCGTGCTGGGCGGGGTTGGCGCCTTGGTGGCGGTTCTGGCGGGGCTCTACACTTCAGACAGTTCGCGGCTGGACCGGCAAATTGATGTCGCTTATGCCGCCACGCTTGCCTTTGACCGCGACGCAGCCCGGTTCCGGCTGCGGTTCTGCGACCCTGCTTTTGACCCCGATACCGCAGTGCTATGCGACAAGGTCGAATTCCTGTCCGCCTCAACTGCCAGCAACGCTGATCTGCCCTTATTTATCGCCGTCACAAACGAGGTTGCGCCGCTTCAGGGGCTCCACTTTCTGTTTGGCCGTCAGGCAAAAGACGAACAGGACGAGATGCGCGCCATGGCCGCCAAAGCCGATGCTTTCAGCATCGACCAGTTCCTCGTTTTCACCACGCTGGATAACATGACGCAGGCCGCCATCGACAATATGCGCCGCAAGGTGCCCGCGATTGCCGGTGATTACCTGATCCTGGCGCAGAGCTATGATGATCTGGTGGATCAGGTCGGAAAGCTGAAAGACGAATGGGAATACCTGCAAGCCAATGCGCATATTCTGGTGTTGCAGATCGTCGCCTTGTGCCTGGTCAGCTTTGCCGCGCCCTTCCGTTTGGGCAAATCCATTGTTGAGCTGCGCGCGTCGCTCAGCGCCGATAGTCCTGTGCCAGCCGCTCGGGATCAGCACCAAGAAAGTACCGCGTCAGAGTCCACAGATTCCGCGCCCCGCGACGTATCCACCCCGCCCGCTCATACCGATCCGCACTCGTAAAAGCCCGACAGGGCAGCAGCGTGATGCCCGGCAAACTGCGGGCAAGGGCCACGTCCTCCATCAAAGGTTGGTCGGGAAAGCCGCCCGCGCTTTGGTACATCGCGCGCGGAACCAGCAAACCCTGATCACCGTAAGGAAGGCTGAACAGCCGACTGCGCAAGTTGGCCCATCCCGCCACCCATGTCGGCGCAAACCCCGAGGCCCGGAATGCCAGCCGAAACGCAGCCGGATTACCGGACCCGAGATGATCTGCGACGGCTTTGCTCCAACCCTCTTGCAGGATGGTGTCGGCATGCAAAACGAGAAGCCATTCGCCTTTGGCCACCCTGCACCCCCGGACCAACTGCCCACCTCGCGAGGCAGGTCCGGTCACCGTCTCGGCGCCAGCCTCATCGGTAATCTCGTGGGTCTGATCAGTCGACCCACCATCAGTAATAATCAATTCGCGGATCAGCCCGCCGTGCAGCCCCTCCATCAAGGCGCCGAGGGTCGCAGGCAGCGTTTCACCCGAATTCAGGGTCGGGATTACAATACTAATCGGCGCAGGCACGGCGGAAACCCTCTGGTCATGGCAGCGGAAACTTCTATATCACGAGGCCCGAGGAAAAGACGAGGACAACTCAGATGCCCAACCGCCGTATTTTGCGCCTCAGCGGCTCGGACACAGACAGTTTCTTGCAGGGTCTGGTCACCAACGACATCGACGGTATGAAAGACGGGCTGGTCTATTCGGCCTTGCTGACCCCTCAGGGCAAGTATCTGGCGGATTTCTTTCTCAAACGCGATGGCGACGCCATTTTGCTCGACGTCGCCGAAGAGCTTGCTGACGGCTTAGCCAAACGGCTGGGCATGTACAAGTTGCGCGCAGATGTGCGCATCGAGGATAGCGGTCTGAACCTGCAACGCGGGACCGGCCCAGTTCCCGAAGGCGCCCTGCCCGACCCGCGCCACCCGGATATGGGCTGGCGGGCTTACACAACTGAGTCAGAAAACGATGATGGCACCGATTGGGATGCAATTCGCGTGCGCCACTGCATTCCTGAAACGGGCATCGAACTGACCCCCGATAGTTACATCCTGGAATCCGGGTTCGAGGCGCTGAACGGCGTGGACTTCAAAAAGGGCTGCTATGTCGGGCAAGAGGTTACCGCTCGGATGAAACACAAGACCGAGCTGCGCAAAGGTCTGCGCAGTGTCAGCATCACAGGGTCTGCCGCCGTTGGAACCGCTATTACTTCGGGCGGAAAACCGGCGGGAACCTTGTTCACTCAGTCCAATGGCCGCGCGATCGCGTATCTGCGCCTGGACCGCGTCGGGGACGACATGCAGGCCGATGGTGCCAGCCTTCTGTTGGATTCTTAACATGTTGCCGAACCGGCACGGCGGGCCAACCCGTGTCCGCCGTCAGGTTTGAATATAGCCCCGCGCGCTGTCACACTGGTTTGAGTTCAGAAAACCGGATTCACCTATGTTCCAGCTATACAGAGCGATCTGGCGGGCCAGCGCCGGGCGGCAGATCATTCTCATCGTTTTGTCGATTGCAATCGCCGGGTTGGCGGCCGTTCCGCTGGAGTTTCAGCGCGATATCATAAACCACCTCACCGCCGACGATGTCAGCACCGACAAGCTGATCTATCTGGGCACTGGAATGATGTCCGTCGTTCTGCTCAGCCTCGCGCTCAAATGGCTTCTGGGGTACCGCGCCGGAACGCTGGGCGAGGACGTGATCCGCCTGATCCGGCAACGGTTGTTAGTGCGTGCCTCAGATATCAAGGGCTCGGGTGAGGACGTTCGCAAGGGCACAATGAGTACCGCCATATCGGCCGAAGCCGAGGAGCTGGGCAAATTCGCAGGCGGTGCATTCTCAGACCCCGTGGTCCAGATCGGAACCCTGATCAGCGTTATCGGCTATATCTCATCGACCCAACCGGGTCTTGGTATGATCGCCTTTTCGATGATCGTCCCTCAAATCATCATCGTGCTGATTTCGCAGCGCAAGGTGAACGTCTTTGTCGCCGAACGCGTCCGTATCCTGAGGGGCGCAACCGACAAGCTGACAGTTGAGGACATCGACGCGGTCTCGAAAGAGGTCGATGCCTTGTTCGACGACATTTATGAGACCCGGCGCAGGATGTTCCTGTGGAAGCTGTCCGCCAAATTTCTTCTCAGCGTAATCAACGGGGCGGGAACAGTCGGTGTTCTGATGTTGGGGGGGTATCTGGTGCTGAACGGCAAAACGGATGTCGGTACTGTCGTGGCTGCGACAAGCGGACTTGGCAGAATTCAGGGCCCCTCGGCGTTTCTGATCGCGTTCTACAGGCAGGTCAGCGCAAACCGTATCAAGTACGAACTCATGCTCGAGCTTTTTGGCCCCAACCCGGAACGCTATCGGCAGATCGAAAACAGACGCTGACAAAAAAACCGCGGGGCACAGGCCCTCGCGGTTTTTTCTTGTCCCGGAAAACGCCTGTTTACGCGCGTTCGGAATATTCCATGGTTTCCGTGTTCACGACGATCATTTCATCCTGACCGATGAACGGCGGCACCATGACCTTGACGCCGTTGTCCAGAATGGCCGGCTTGAACGAGTTCGCCGCAGTCTGACCTTTAACCACCGGCTCGGTTTCAACGATCTTGCAGGTCACTTTCTGCGGCAAAGTGGCGTTCAACGCCTCGCTTTCATAAAATTCGACAACAATTGTCATGCCGTCCTGCAGAAACGGGCGGCGTTCGCCCAGCAGTTCCGCAGGCAGTTCGATCTGCTCGTAGGTCTCGGAATCCATGAACACCAGCATGCCGTCGGATTCGTACAGGAACTGCTGATCCTTCTGCTCAAGGCGCACACGTTCGACTTTGTCGGCCGAGCGGAACCGTTCGTTCAGTTTCGAGCCGTTGCGCAAGTTGCGCAATTCGACCTGTGCAAAAGCACCGCCTTTACCGGGCTTTACGTGGTCAACCTTGACCGCGGCCCACAGCCCGTCGTTATGCTCAAGCACATTGCCGGGGCGAATTTCGTTCCCATTTATCTTGGGCATGACTTAAATCCTTCACAAACGGTTGATGCGTCAGTTCCCGTCCCTATATCTGGCGGGAACACACCTGACAAGACAACGACACCTAGTGCTGCACATGCAGCAAGCTATGCAAATGACGCAACGCAACTATGCAATTTAGCTGTATCCGAATCGCACTTTATCGGTCATAAGGACCGTCACGCCGAAAATTGCAAGAGCAAGAAAAATAAGGAAGACGAGATGAGAGATTTCGTTGACGGCACTGCCTTTAACAACGAACAAGGCAATCGTGCACGCAAACTTTTCGCGGCTGTTGTGTTGGCCGCTCTGGATGACGCCATTGCCGATGACAAGAAATACGGCAACGGCCCTGAACAAATCGCCCGTTGGGCGCGTTCGCGGGACGGTCGCGAAGTGCTGTCCTGCGCGGGCATCGACCCGAATGAACGGGTTGTCAGCGGCCTGATGGAGTTCGTTGGACGTGGTGTTCGCACCTCGGTTGCGCTGTCGCGCGAAGAAAGCGAACGTCGCAACGCTGCTCAACAAGCCGAAGCCGCCTGATCCAAGGCGACTTCTGATGAAAAAGCGCGCTCCTGAAAAGGGAGCGCGCTTTTCTTTTTGTCAGGTGTCAGAAGAACAAAAGCCACTGCCGCGCGACCCAAAACTCGGCAGCGAGCAGTGCGGCGAAAAACACTTTCGCTGGCACAGAAATCCCGCGACGCCACAGGACAACATAGCAGATAATGCAAACTGCCATGGATAGCGGCGCAACCCATAGAGCGTGGTGGGTGCTGTCCCAATAACTGATCGGGCTGTGAAACACCCAGTCGCTGAACGGCCAGAATTGAGGCCGCCCGTCCCCTGCGTGTAGCAGGAAATCCATCGAAAGATGCAAAAGTCCAGCCGACGCTCCGACGGTCAATACGGTCCAGCCCCGCCACAAACCAACACACAGCGCCAATCCCCAAAGAACAAAGGAGTTGTCGATCGCAAACACCGTCTGCCAGCTTTGGGAATAATAGAGCTGGTTGAAGACAACGCTTTCGGGGATGCCGAGCACGAACAGGGATGTGCTCGCCATCACATATAGCGAAAGGTCGGGCAACAGCGAACCCAACAGCGCCGCCCAAAGGATTCGCCCATGGGCCGGACGGGCAAAGGCAGCGGCCCCGATCAAAAGATGCGCTGGCGTGTTCAACTTGGGCTTTTCCTTTGCCTGCAAATCAGGTCATCTGCGCGTCAACATAGGAGACAGGCCATGGTTCGGTCCATCATGATTCAGGGCACCGGTAGCAATGTCGGGAAATCGGTTCTCGTGGCCGGTCTGGCCCGGGCTTATACGCAGCGCGGTTTGCGGGTCGCACCGTTCAAACCACAGAATATGTCGAACAATGCCGCTGTCACAGAAAACGGGGGCGAGATCGGGCGCGCGCAGGCGTTGCAGGCCCGCGCCGCACGGCGTGCAACACATACGGACATGAACCCGATCCTCCTAAAACCGGAAACAGACACCGGCGCTCAGATTATCGTACAGGGCCAGCGCGCGGGCACGATGAAAGCAGGTGATTACCGAAAGGACAAATCCAAACTTCTAGGCGCCGCGCTCGAAAGTTTCGACCGGCTGTGCAGCGATGCGGATTTGGTCCTGATCGAAGGCGCGGGCAGCCCGGCAGAAACAAACCTGCGCAAGGGCGACATCGCCAATATGGGATTCGCGTGCGCAGCAGGCGTGCCTGTTGTTCTCGTTGGAGACATTCACAGGGGCGGCGTGATTGCGCAGATCGTGGGCACTCAGGCGGTTCTGGATCCGAGTGATCTCGAGATGATCCGGGGCTTTGCCGTTAATCGGTTCAAAGGCGATGTTTCCCTGTTCGACGAAGGGCGCGATGACATTGCCGCGCGCACAAGCTGGCCCTGTCTGGGCGTCGTGCCATGGTTTTACGACGCGTGGAAGCTGCCCGCCGAGGATATGATGGATATCCGCTCGCACAGCGGTGGGGCCTGTAAGGTCGTGGTTCCTCAACTGGAACGCATGGCCAATTTCGACGATCTTGATCCGCTATCGGCCGAACCAGGAGTAACGGTCGAGATTGTCCCGGCAGGCCGCGCCCTGCCCGGCGACGCGGATCTGGTTCTTCTGCCTGGCAGCAAATCCACGATCGGAGATCTGGCATACTTTCGCGCGCAAGGCTGGGACGTGGATCTGTACGCCCATGTCCGCCGGGGCGGCCATGTCCTGGGGCTTTGCGGCGGCTATCAGATGTTGGGAAAAAGCATCGCGGACCCTGATGGGGTCGATGGACGGCCGGGTACTGTCGAGGGACTGGGTCTTTTGGATGTTGAAACCATTATGGCCGGGAGGAAACAGGTGACTCTGACCTCGGCCCGCGCCCTTGAGGGTGGAGAGCCGGTGTCGGGCTACGAAATCCACATGGGTCGAACCGAAGGCCCCGATTGCGCCCGTGCCTGGCTGGAAGTCGATGGGCGGCCTGAAGGTGCCGCAAATGCCTCTGGTCGCATTCGCGGTAGTTACCTGCACGGTATTTTCACCTCGGATGCGTTCCGGGCCAGTTACCTGACGCAATTCGGTGTCGTGTCGGACTTGGCTTATGACGACGATGTCGAAGACACGTTGGACGCGCTGGCGGACCACCTGGAAAAGAACATGGATCTGGACCGCCTGCTGGCGCTTGCCGAGACGCCCCGAAGGACATGAGGGTTACTCGAGCTCTTGCTCGGCCAGTGCCTTGTAGATCTCGCGCCGTACCATCTTGCGCACATTCCGGGTGATGCGTTCGCCAAGCCCGCCCTGCAATTCTTCGCGCACAACCTGCGCGATAAGTTTGCGAAGGGCCTCTTGGTCCATTTCCATTGACGCAAGGTCTTCCGAGGCGTCTTCCTTGGATGGCGCCGGGGCCGCGGCGGTTACCTCGGGGTCACGAACAAAAGTCGCTTTGGTGGTGGCGACGACCTCATTCGCCTCAGCTTCTACGGCAGTTTCTTTTGCCGGTTCCTGCACGGCGTCGGCGAATTCGGTCTGCGCACTGAAATGAAGGGATTTCGCCGGAAATCCGGAATACTCATCTTCGCTGTCGCCATCGGGTTCCCACTGATCCTCGGTTCGGGCAATCGCGGCCTCAAGGGCTTCGATCTTAGCGCTCAGACTGTTGGTGGGGTCCTTGGGAGCTTCGGACTCGGACGGTTCTTTGTTGGCGGGATCTTCGCGATTAACGATGTCGCATGCGCGCAGGAGCATCGGTTTGACCGACGCGTCGGCGGCGTAGCCCTCTTTGGCCTCAGCCTCGTTTTCTGGTCCGTCCTGAACACTGGACGTCCCGCCAACGCGCAATGCATCTGTAAGCACCAATCGCCCGGGCTTGCGGGCGATTGACGGGGGCATCGTATCCAAGGCTTTTTGACCTTTTTCACCGACCAGCCGTTTGATCGAGGACAGCACGTCCTCCACTCCGCTGTTTGCGACTTTATCCGTCATTGTTCTCTACCGCTCTATCCTCAGGATTGAGTGTAGCCAAACATAACGGGCGTAACAACAGGGAGTATTGGCCCTTAGTCGCGGCGCAATGCTTTGAGAACGCGATCGAGGTCCTTGCTTTGCTTGCTAACCTGAGCCGGTGCGCGCTTGACCAGATTGTAGTACAGCGTCGGATCGTAAATCTGTACGGCCAGTCCAAGACGCTCGGCCGTCAGAAGACCCTGCGCCTGCAGCAGCTGATAAGCTGCCCGCGACCGTTCAATCCGCGATGCAACCTCGGCCAATTGCGCGTCCAGAAGGTCCTGCTGAGCGTTTAGGACGTCCAACGTGGTTCGTGCGCCCAGGGTTGCCTCTTCGCGGATACCGTCAAACGCAACCTGCGATGCGCGAACCCGCTCGGTCGACGCCCGCAGACTTGCAGTTGCGGCCTGGAAGCGAGCGTAGGCTTCGGTAACGCCCTGAGTGATGTCTTTCTGCACGTTCAGCAGGTTTGCGCGCGATGCATCCCGTGTCGCCATTGCCCGGCGCACATTTGCGGCCAGACGACCACCGGCATAGATCGGCTGGGTGAAATCCAGAGAAACCGTTGCGTCCTCGATGTTGTCATCGTTGTCATAGCTTTCCGTGATCCCCGCATCAGCGTTAAGGCTGACATTCGGACCAAGGTTGGCGCGCTGCTGGGCAACGATCAGATCGAAGGCACGCACCTGGTGCTGTGCCGAAAGAATGGCCGGGTGATTGCGTTGTGCCAGGCTGACGGCCTGCGCTTCCGAGCCTGGCAGGTTCGGTAGGCTCGGCTGACCAGCGGTCCGTCCGGGCGATTTGCCAACAGCGTTCACATATTCTGCCTGCGCTGTGTCCAGGTTACCGCGTGCCACCGCCAGATCCGCTTGCGAGCTTGCAAGCTGCGCCTGAGACAGCGCGACGTCTGTTCGTGTCACTTCGCCTACGTCAAACCGGTCCTGCGACGCACGCAGTTCCTCCGCCGAAACATCGACGTTGTTCAGTCGAATCTGAACCGTTTCTTCCTGCAGAAGAACCTCCAGATAAGCGTTTGCGCCCCGGAACAAGACCTGCTGTTCAATATCCAGAAGGGTCTGCCGTGTGGACAGAACGGTTTCCTGCGCCGATTGCTTGCCCAATACAGCAGCACCGCCATCGTAGAGCAGTTGGCTGAGCGTCAGTCCGGTGAAAAAATTGTTCGGATCGGTTCTGGTTACGACATTGTCGATGTTCCGTCGGGTATAGTCACTGCTGACACGAACCGTCCAGTTGATGATCGGCCGAAGTGCCGACAATGCGATCGCGACATCTTCGTCTGCCGCACGCAGCAACGCACGGTTCTGTTCCAGCAAACCGCTGGTGTTGTACGCGCCGATAAATGCGTCGGTAATGTTATCCGCCCAAACCGCACGCCCTGGTACCATGCTGAGTGCGACCCCTGCCGTAACCGCCAGCGCCTTGACCAGCTTCCCTCCCGCCATAGAACTCATAACGAAATCCTCTCAAATCAAAATTACGCTGCCCTGACGACAGTTTGCGCGTTTGTGTTCAACTAATCAAGACGGCAGAACAATCTGCCGCCAAACTATAGCGAAAATGCACGGTTCGTGGAAAATGCCTGTAAAATCGGCGCATTGGCGTTGAACGCGTCCCGCCAGGTCACACGATCACCAAACTTGTGGCCAATCCGGACCGTACCCAGCTCTCCCTCGACAAAAAGGCACGCGATACGACCATGATCCTTGAGTTGCGCGAGCAATGCGTCCGGCACTTGTTCAACCCCACCTTGAATCATGATGACATCATATGGGCCATGCTCGGGCGCACCCTGTTCAAACGGACCAACGTGGACAATCGCGTTGTCGGCGTCGGCTTCCAGCAGAATCGACTGAGATTCGGCAGCCAGGTTTTCATCTTCCTCGACGGCAACGACAAGCTGTGCCATTCGCGCGGCAACAGCGGTCGAGTATCCCATGGCAGGGGCGATATCCAAAACCGCTTCGTCGTTGGAAATATTCAGAATGTCCAACATTTTGGCCAGTGTTCTGGGTTCCAGCATGCAGCGACCCTCACCCAGATCGATCACCCCCTCGACATAAGCCGCTTCGCGCTGCGCATCCGGCACGAAATTCTCGCGCTTTACGGTCAGCATCGCATCTATGATAGGAAATTTGGTAACATCAGAGGGGCGTACCTGCGTATCAACCATCGTCCGGCGCCGGGCTGCGAAATCTGTCATTGGATCGCTCGTTCTGTTCCCTTAGGTGATCGAGTTTTGCCACATCCTTGGAAAACCGGCAACGGCTCCGACACCGAAACTTTCCAATTATCGCAAGATATAACGTCGCAACCCAAGACGAAGTTCACGCCCGACCCCGAAATTTGCGTTTGCCCCTCTGGACGCCCCTGCCGAAAGCTGCTAAAACGCCTGTCACACCACGGCAAGTATTTGATTTTACTTGAAAAGGCGAGTTGGCGGAGTGGTGACGCAGCGGATTGCAAATCCGTGTACACCGGTTCGATTCCGGTACTCGCCTCCACTCTCCTGATTAGATGGGACTTTCCAGTGAAAGGTGACGTGCGTCACACGGCCTCACGTCCCTGCGGCACAACCTCATAGCCCGCCTCTTCCGGCTCATCGTCCAGCATTTCGGGCGGGAAGCCCGGGGCGCGGATGTCCAGACCCGTCGCCTCCTCAAGCCGCTTGATGATATTGGGCGAAAGTTCGCGGTCCCCGTACCTGGCGATTCCGTCTTCGAAGATCCGGATCATCACCGGGTTTATTTCAAGGGGCACTCCCGCACGGTCCGCGACTTCCTGGAACAGGCCGATGTCTTTTTTCACGAGGTCCATGGTGAACGAGATATCACGCGAGCCGTTCAGGATTACCTGGCTTTCTGTTTCGTGTACGAACGATGTGCCCGACGAGATTTTGATTGCCTCATACGTCGTGTTGAGGTCCATGCCTGCTGCCTTGGCGGTCACCAGTGCTTCGGCACAAGTGATCAGGTTTGCGGTTGCCAGATAGTTCGTCAGGACTTTCAGAACAGACGCGGACCCAAGTTCGCCCGTGTGCAGGATGCGCCGCCCCATCGTCGTCAGGAATGGCAATATTTTGTCAAACGTCGCGCGATCACAGCCGGCAAAGATCGAAATATTACCCGTTGCGGCCCTGTGACAGCCACCGGAAACCGGGCAATCGACAGCAGCACCGCCGCGTTCAATCACCATCGCGCCCAGTCGTTTTACCTCGGCCTCGTCCGTCGTGGACATCTCCATCCAGATCTTGCCGGGGCCAACTTCGGGCAACATTTCCCGCATCACGGCGTCAGAGGCTGCAGGGGAAGGAAGGCAGGTGATGACGGCATCACAATCCCGCATCAGTTGCGCCGGACTTTCGGCTGCTTTGGCACCTTTGGCCACGAAGCTCTGCACCAGATCCGGGTTAAGATCATGGACCGAGAGGTCCACGCCGTTGCGTAGCAGCGATCCCGACAGTTTTGCGCCAACGTTTCCCAATCCGATAAAGCCGACTTTCATGTTTCCCTCCCGAAAGTGTGCGTCTGCGATGCTGTTAACCGAGTATCGGCGTTGCAATTTCAAAAGCAAAACGAATAATAATCCGCTTTATGGCAAAAAATTTTTGGTGATAAATGGACCGGCTTCCAAACCCTGCATGGCTGCGCAGCTTTGAATGCGCCGCTCGGCACCTGAATTTCACCACCACGGCACGGGAACTTGGGCTGACCCAGACAGCCGTATCTCTGCACATTCGATCTCTCGAGGCGGAACTTGGTCAAAACCTGTTCACCAGAAATGCACGACGGCTCGAGTTGACCGAGCTGGGGCAATCCTATGCTTTGACGGTTCGGCGGGCCCTGGGTGACATCGCGCTGTCCACCAACAGTTTGTTTGGTCCTGCGTCCCGACAAACACTCACAGTTCGGGCCGCGATTTCCACGGCAACTTATTGGATTGCCGCTGAACTGCCCGCGTTCAACGCGCAATACCCGGACATTCCCGTTCGGCTGGTATCGCACATCTGGAATGACAGCATCGCGCCAAACGATGTGGATGTCGAAATTCGGATGGGCTACGGCGATTGGCCGGGGGTCATCTCCGAAAAGCTGACCGATGAGAATCTGGTGCCGGTTTGCCGAGTTGGAAAGGCTTACCCAAGCTTGCTGGACCTCCGGCAAGGGCCGCTGATTCACATCCTCGGATACGAGGACAACTGGGCACGCTACTTTCACGCTCATGATATGGAGCCACCCAAGCAAACATCCCTTCATTCGGTCGATACATCCGTCGCCGCATTGCAATTGGTGATGGCCGGTGCAGGCTGCGCGACCATTGTGGAAAGATTCGCTAAAAATTCCATTGCTCAGGGCGCGCCGATAGAAATTGCAGGCCCAGCGATTCCGTTTGCGCAATCGCACTATCTGATCACCGCGCCCGGGCGCACGCGCTCATCCGCCGCAGCGGGTGTGTTTTGTGCCTGGCTGCGTGATCGCCTGGCTGCGGATGCCGCTGACTGACACTGGCTTGTCGCTTTTCCGACCTGCGCGTTTTCTGCATCCTGCTCGCGCTTGACAAGCCCCCTGCCCGTGCCGCATGTCCCTTTCGTTGGTGTCCATCTTCGGATGGATGAAAAGGGAATGTGCAGCGGATCTACCGCCAAGCACAGCCGCCCCCGCGACCGTGACCGGAGAGGGTGCCCAAAGCCACTGGCCCAAAAGGCCGGGAAGGCGGGACATCCGACAGGGCCGAAGCCCTGACATCTGCAAGCCGGGAGACCTGCCAGCGCCCGTAGATGAAACCGGACGGGGTGTTCCGGTGTCGGGTCCATGTCGCAACACGTGGCCCGCATGAAACCCCGTCCCCCACGAAGAGGATTTGGGGGGATGAGAGACATGACCGCGACCGCACCGGTCGAGCTGCTGGTCTGTACCACGTGCCGCCGTGGCCTGCCTGTCGAAGACGACGCGCAACGACCCGGCGCATTGCTGCACAAAGCGCTGGAACAGGCCGACTTGCCCGATGGCATCACTCTGAAAGCCGTTGAATGCCTGTCAAACTGCGATGAGGGTTGCTCCATCGTGCTGCGCGGAGGCCCGGACCGTTGGACCTTTGTCTATGAGCACCTCAACGAAACCGATCATGTCGAGACCATTGTTGACGGTGCAACCAAGTATCTCGCCACGGAAGATGGCCTGGTGAAATGGCGTGAACGCCCCGAACACTTCCGCAAAAATTGTGCGGCCCGTATTCCCCCGATTGGAGCCCTGAAATGAGCAATCTCGAAAAACTCCCCGTCACTGTGATCACCGGCTTTCTGGGCTCGGGCAAGACTACGCTGGTCAAGCACCTGATGCAGAACCCGCAGGGCAAGCGGCTGGCCGTTGTCGTCAATGAATTCGGCGATGTGGGTGTCGATGGCGATATCCTGAAATCCTGCGCCATTCCGGATTGCCCGGCGGAAAACATCATGGAATTGGCTAACGGCTGCATCTGCTGCACCGTGGCCGATGACTTCATCCCCACCATCGAGGCGCTGATGGCACTGGAGCCGCGCCCCGATCACATCCTGATCGAAACCTCCGGCCTCGCGCTGCCAAAACCGCTGTTGAAAGCCTTTGACTGGCCCGATATCCGCTCAAAAATCACCGTGGATGGCGTGATTGCTCTGGCAGATGCCGAGGCTGTAGCTGCTGGGCGTTTTGCGCCAAATGTCGAAGCCGTGGACGCCCAGCGCCTGGCCGACGACTCGATCGATCACGAAACGCCCCTGTCCGAGGTGTTCGAGGACCAGATCTCCTGCGCCGACATCATCCTGCTGACCAAGCCCGATCTGGCCGGCCCCGAAGGCGTGGCCAAAGCCAAGGAGATCATCGCAGCCGAGGCTCCGCGTCCATTACCCGTGGTCGAAGTGCCTGAAGGTGCCGTGGACGTCCGCGTCGTACTAGGCCTTGAGGCCGCCGCCGAGGATGACATGGACGCCCGTCCGTCGCATCACGACGGTCATCACGACCACGAGCATGACGATTTCGAAAGCATCATCGTCGAGTTGCCGGAACAGACCGACCCGACCGCGCTGGTCGCCAATATCGAACGTCTTGCGAACGAGCTGAACATCCTGCGCGTCAAAGGCTATGCCGCAGTTCAGGGCAAACCGATGCGTCTGCTGGTTCAGGCTGTAGGTGCCCGTGTACGTCACCAATACGACCGCCCATGGGAACCCGGCGAAGAGCGCCGCTCGCGTCTGGTCGTGATCGCCGAGCATGACGACATCAAAGAGGCCGCAATCCGCGATATTCTCGTGGGTGTAGCCGAGGCCGCCGAGTAAGCCATGCACGTCGTCTTCCGCGAAAGCCACGGGTTAGAAGAAACCGAGACCCCAACCGATCTGGGCCAGAGCCCGGCGGATCTGGTGGTGCTGTCCTTTTCGGACAGCGACCTCGGCGCTTTCGCAGCAGGCTGGCACCGCGGTGGCGGCCCCGAGGGGCAGATGCCCACGATGCGGCTGGCCAACCTGACGGCACTCAAGCACCCGCTGTCCGTCGACACCTATCTCGAGCAGACGCTTAACGGGGCCAAAGGCATTCTGATCCGTCTGATCGGTGGCGTACCCTACTGGTCTTACGGCCTGCAGCAGGTTCTTTCGCTGGCTCAGGCCAAAGGCATCGCCCTCGCCGTTCTGCCAGCCGACGGGCGGGAAGACCCACGGCTTGACGACTATTCGACGCTGCCTGTCTCGACCCTGAGGCGGCTGGCGCATCTTTGCGACACCGGCGGAGAAGTTGCTGCGCAAGCTGCTTTGGCACAAATGGCTCTGGCGGCTGGGCTTTATGCCGGGCCGGTGATGGGCGCAAAAACCCTGCCGGAATGTGGCGCGTGGTGCCCGGATCGTGGCGTCATCCCGGTGGACAAGGCGTTCTCGGGCGACGCGAAGCGCATCCTTGTGAGCTTCTATCGGGCCTACTTGACCTCGGCGGATACCGCGCCAGTCGCAGCCCTGATCCGCAACTTGCGGAACCGTGGTCTGGACGCGGTTGGGCTGTTCGCGCCATCTTTGAAAGCCCCTGCAGCAGCCGACTGGCTGCGCGAACAGATCGTTGACCTGAGCCCATCCGCGATCATCAACGCCACCTCATTCTCGGGCAAGGGCGCGTCTGGAACCTCTCCGCTCGATGTGGCAGGTGTGCCGGTGTTTCAGGTTGCTCTGGCGACCTCGCGCCGCAAAGCATGGGCTGAGGCGGAGCGAGGCCTGTCCCCCGCCGACCTTGCCATGCATGTGGTGCTGCCCGAAGTGGACGGTCGGATTTCGGCCGGGATCGCCTCTTTTAAAGAGCCCGGGAAACGCGATCCGCACTTGGAGTATTCCCGTTTTGCCCACCGGGCTGAGCCTGAACGGATCGAAGCGATTATCGATCGTGTGACTGGTTGGCTGAACCTGAACGAAAAGCCAAAGTCCGACCAAATCCCGGCGTTGGTGCTGTCCACTTATCCAGGCAAGGATTGGCAGATGGCCCATGCAGTCGGCCTCGATGCGCTGGCCTCGGCCGAGGCGATGCTGGCCGATCTGCAGTGCGAAGGTTATGACACCGCCCCGGCAGAGCCGATTGCGGATGTTTTGTTGGACGCCCAAATTTCGTGGCCGCTGCGGGATTACCTCAGCGCGCTAGCTGACCTGCCGGTCCAATTGCGAACCGATCTGCAAACCGTCTGGGGCAAGCCCGAAGACGACCCGAGTTTTGCGAATGGCGCATTCCACTTCACCGCGGTACGTCGGGGCAAAGCGTTGGTCGCGCTGCAACCCGAACGCGGCACGCCCGAGTTGCGCGATGACGATTATCACGACCTGTCGCGCACCCCGCGCCACAGCTATGTCGCCTTTTACATGTGGCTGCGAAAAGACCTTGGTGCCGATGCGCTGATCCATATCGGGGCCCACGGAACGCTGGAATGGCTGCCAGGCAAGTCGGTCGCCCTGTCCAACGAATGCTGGCCCGAAGCGCTGATCCGCGATCTGCCTGTGATCTACCCCTTCATCGTCAATGACCCCGGCGAGGCCGCTCAGGCCAAGCGCCGGATAGGGGCGGTCACGCTGGGTCACATCCCGCCCCCGATGAAAGAAAGCGGCACGCCGGATCGGATGGTGCGGCTTGAATCGCTGTTGGATGAGTTCTCGAACGCCGACGGGCTTGACCCCAAACGCCGCGACCGCCTGCAAGAGGATATCCGCGACGAGGCGCAGGCCATCGGGCTGGAGACTGATCTTGGCCTTGACCAGGCCACCTGCTCCGCCGAGGCAATCACCCGCATCGACCGATTTGTCTGCGACATAAAGGAAAGCCAATTCGGCGACGGCCTACATATCTTTGGCCGCGTGCCAGAGGTGACGGGCAATTTCGACCCTGCGCCCTCGGCCCATGCCGAACGCAGCGCCCTGATCGATGCACTGGCCGGGAAACGGATCGAGGCCGGACCATCGGGCTCGCCCTATCGGGGCCGCTCGGATGTGCTGCCCACAGGACGAAACCTTTATACAACAGATCCGCGTTCGGTGCCTACTCGCGCCGCATATACCCAAGGCGTGAAACTGGCCGAGGAACTAGTGCGTAGACATCTGCAGGAAGAAGGTGAGTATCCCAAGGGCTTGATTGTCGATCTGTGGGGTTCTGCCACCATGCGGACGGCTGGCGAGGAATTCGCAATGGCGTTGCACCTGCTGGGCGCGAAACCGGTCTGGGACAAGGGATCCGAGCGGGTGTCCGGCATCGAGATACTGCCGATCACCGATCTCAGCCGCCCACGTCTGGATGTCACGCTGCGTGTCTCGGGCCTGTTCCGGGACGTATTTCCGACGCTCTCGGCGCTTTATGGACAGGCGGTTCGCGCATTGTGCGAACGTGATGAGGCGCCAGATTGGAACCCCTATGCGGGGCAGGTTCCGGCAGCTCGCGTCTATGGCCCGGCGCCGGGCAGCTATGGCCTGAACATGACGCATCTGTCTGAAACCTACACCGACGAGGCGCGCGAACAGGCCGGGCAGGCCTGGCTGGACGCCAGTTCCTTCGCGCTGGAAGGTGAGCATATCGCGCAGGACAAGGACGGGATCACTCAGCGCGTCGCCAATGCGGATAGTTTCGTCCACCTGCAGGACCTGACTGAAACCGACCTACTGCTGGCCAATGACTATGCCACCCATGAGGGCGGGTTTGCGGCTGCCAAGAAGATCACCGGTGGCACCGCGCAACTGTATCATCTGGACAATACCAACCCCGAAAACCCGCGCGCCCGCACCCTGCCCGAAGAGATCAGCCGCGTCGTCCACGCCCGCGCCACCAATCCGGGCTGGATCGCAGGAATGCAAAGGCATGGATTCCGGGGGGCGGCTGAGATCGCCGCAACACTGGATCACATGGCGTCGTTCGCGCATTTGTCCGGCACGGTCGCGCCGCACCTGTTCGATCTTTACCACGACGCCACGCTGGGCGACGCCGAGGTGGATGCCTTCCTGCAAGAGGCCAACCCGCAAGCGCATCAGGCCATGCAGGACCGGTTCCGCGCGCTATTGGAGGCAGGACTTTGGAACACACGCCGGAACTCGATCCGAGCCGATCTGGAGGGATTGGGATGAGCGCCCCCATTGTCCAGGGTTGGTGCCCGGGTGCCCACAGACCGATGATGTCGGGCGATGGGTTGGTTGTTCGGGTACGCCCGCGCCTAGCCCGGCTTAGTGCCGCACAGGCGCTTGGCCTGTGTGACCTGGCTGAACGCTTTGGCAACGGCACCATCGACCTGACCAATCGGGCCAATCTGCAATTGCGCGGGGTCAAGGAAGACGACCACCAACTGTTGCTTGAGGAGTTGGCCTCGCTCAACCTGTTGGATGCCGAGCCGGGCATTGAAGTGCGCCGCAACATCCTTGTCTCGCCACTGTATCAATCGGGCGACCTCACCGCACGGCTGACGCAGGAGTTGATCGACCGTTTGGGCGAACTGCCCGCACTGCCGGCCAAGTTCGGGTTCGCAATCGACACCGGCCCCGCGCGGCTGCTATCAGAAGACTCGGCCGATATCCGACTGGAAACCGGTGTACATGGGCTGGTGCTGCGTGCCGATGGCGCAACTACGGGACGAGCTGTCGAAGAAACCGAGGCCATCGACCAACTGATCGAACTGGCACGGTGGTTTGCCGAAAACCACACCCCTGATACCCGTCGAATGGCGCGACTTGTCGCCGCCACGGACCTGCCAGAAATCTGGCAAGGCAGTGCTCCCGGACCGACAGTCAACCCGCTGCAACCGACTGTTTGCCCGCTGGGGGCCCTCTATGGTGCCGCGTTCGGGCAATTGCCTGCACGAAAGCTGCATGAGCTGATCGAAGACAGCGGTGCCTCTGCCCTGCGGGTCACACCGTGGCGGCTGTTCCTGCTGGAAGGCGGGGCGGCGATACCCGCCTCTGACTTTGTCACGGAAGGCACCGACCCGCTGATGACGACCGACGCCTGCCCCGGGGCGCCGTTCTGCCCGCAGGCGCAGGTGGAAACCCGCGCTATTGCGCGTGCATTGGCCAGTCGGGTCGCAGGCATCCTGCATGTCTCTGGTTGCTCCAAAGGGTGTGCCCGCATGGGACCCGCAAATGTCACTCTGGTCGGCAATCACGGACGATTTGATCTTGTCAAAAACGGCCGCGCGGGGGATGAGCCCTCCCAGCGTGGGCTAAGCCCCGAAACACTTAAGACTATGGACCTGACCTGATGCCCTATGAATACGAAACCGATGGCGCGGCGATCTATAAACAGAGCTTTGCCACGATCCGGTCCGAGGCTGATCTGGCTCGTTTTGACGTCGACGAAGAACAGGTCGCTGTGCGCATGATCCACGCCGCCGGAATGGTCGGTCTGGAAGAGTTCTTGCATTTCTCGCCGGGCTTTGTGACGGCAGCTCGTGCCGCGCTGGAAAACGGCGCGCCAATCCTATGCGACGCGCGAATGGTCAGCGAAGGCGTGACCCGGTTCCGACTGCCCGCAGACAACGAGGTGGTCTGCACCCTGCATGACGAGCGTGTGCGTCCGCTAGCCGCCGAAATGAGCAACACCCGCTCGGCCGCCGCGTTGGAGCTTTGGCGTCCGCAACTGGAAGGAGCGGTGGTGGCTATCGGCAACGCACCGACTGCCCTGTTCCACCTACTGAACATGCTGGAAGACCCCGACTGCCCGCGCCCCGCCGCCATCATTGGCTGCCCGGTCGGATTTGTCGGCGCAGTCGAGTCCAAAGACGCGCTGTGGGAAGCACAACCCGTGCCGTCCTGCATCGTCAAAGGCCGTCTGGGCGGCAGCGCCATCACCGTTGCAGCCATCAACGCCATCGCGAGCCGCGCGGAATGAGCGCGGGCAAGATATACGGGTTGGGCCTCGGCCCCGGTGATCCGGACTTGATGAGCGTTCGTGCCGACCGGCTATTGCGAAACGCGCGTCACGTGGCTTTTTTCCGCAAACCGGGTCGCAGCGGCCAGGCACGAAAAATCGTCAACGGCATGATCCCAGGAGATGCGGTGGAGTTCCCGATGGAATACCCCGTGACCACCGAAATCCCAGTAACCGACCCGCGCTATAACGAGCTGCTGTCGGCATTCTATGAGGAATGCGCAGCGCATCTGAAATCGCTGTCGGATCAGGGCGAGGCGGTTGTGGTCCTGTGCGAAGGCGATCCGTTCTTCTACGGGTCTTTCATGCACCTTTACAGCCGCTTGCGCGATCAAGCTGAAGTCGAAGTTGTTCCCGCCATCACCGGCATGTCCGGCGCGTGGACGGCGACCGGCGACCCAATCACATGGGGCGATGACGTGTTGACCGTACTGGTCGGCACCCTGCCAGAGGACGATCTGGCACGGCGCATGGCGCAGACGGACGCGCTGGTGGTGATGAAGATCGGGCGCAATATCGACAAGGTGAAGCGGGCCCTGAAAACGGCCGGTCTGTATGACCGCGCATGGATAGTGGAGTTCGCGCAAATGCCGAACCAGACGGTGACAAAACTGTCCGAGGCCTGCGACAAGGTCACTCCTTATTTCTCGATCATCATCGTGCATGGTCAGGGTCGGCGGCCATGAGCGGCTGGATCAAGATTGCGGGCCTTGGGCCCGGCAACGAAGAACTGGTGACGCCCGAAGTTTCGGCCGCGCTGGCCGAGGCTACGGACGTGGTCGGCTATATCCCCTACGTCGCGCGTGTGGCGGAACGCCCCGGCCTGACGCTGCACGCCAGCGACAACCGGGTTGAGATCGACCGGTCTCAGCACGCGCTGCAGATGGCAGCCGAAGGGAAACGGGTGGTCGTCGCATCCTCCGGCGATCCGGGGGTTTTTGCGATGGCAGCGGCAGTATTTGAGGCGCTGGAGAATGGCCCGGCTGAATGGCGCGAAATCCCCATTGACGTGCTGCCCGGGATCACCGCGATGTTGGCGGCGTCGGCGCGAGCCGGTGCGCCGTTGGGTCATGATTTCTGCGCCATCAACCTCAGCGACAATCTCAAACCCTGGTCCCTGATCGAAAAGCGGTTGCGCCTGGCGGCGCAAGGCGACTTTGCGATGGCGTTCTATAATCCGCGGTCCAAGTCCCGCCCCGAAGGTTTTGTCAAAACACTGGAAATCCTGCGCGAAGAATGCGAGCCCGAGCGTCTGATCCTGTTCGCCCGCGCGGTGTCACGTCCGGATCAGGCGATCCGCATTTCAACCCTCGCAGAGGCAACACCGGACATGGCCGACATGCAGACGGTGGTCATTGTGGGTTCATCCCTGACCCGCGTGATCGAACGCGACAGCACCCCGATCGTCTATACCCCGAGGTTCACTCCGGCTAAGGATCAAAAATGAGCCAACCAGTCCAGAACCTGCGTCACACTCGACAGTTCGGTCCTTTGCGGAAGGGCCGGACGGTCGATCATCAGCACCGGCAAGCCCAACGCCCGCGCGGCATCCAGCTTGGCGCGTGCTCCGGTGCCGCCCGCGTTCTTGGACACGACCAATTCGATGCCATGCTGTTTCATCAGCGCGCGGTCGTCGGCCTCGGTGAACGGCCCACGCGAGACAACCACGTCGCAATGCGGCAGCGGCAGGCCATCCGGTTCATCGACAAGCCGCAACAGATAGTGGTGCTGGGGCTGGGCGGTAAAATCCTCAAGGTGCATCCGACCCACGGCCAGAAAGACGCGCTGGGCCGGGCCGGACAAGGCGGCAACGGCGGCTTGAATGTCGGCAACGTGATGCCAGCGATCACCCTCCTGCGCGCGCCAAACCGGGCGGGTCAGCGCAGCCAGCGGTACTTCGGTCTTACGGCAGGCCGCAACGGCGTTCCGGCTCATCTGGGCTGCAAAGGGATGAGTGGCATCGACAACATGCGTAACCGCATTGTCTTCCAAAAAGCTTGCCAGCCCTTCGGGGCCGCCAAACCCTCCGACGCGCACTGGCAAGGGCTGCGGGCGCGGGGTTTCAACGCGCCCGGCGTAGGAATAGGTCGCCGGAATACCCTGTTCGGCCACGGCTTTGGCCAGCGCGTTAGCCTCGGTCGTGCCGCCAAGGATCAGGAGGTTGGTCATGCATGAGGCTCCGTGGCTAAGCGTTCTGGGCTTGGGCGAAGATGGACTGGATGGACTGCCGCCCGCAAGCCGTCAAGTGCTGGAACGCGCTGAAATCATCATGGGTCCACCGCGGCACCTGTCTCTGATCCCAGACACAGGTGCCAAGCGCGTGGAATGGCCGGTGCCCTTTTCCGACGGGCTGCCGATTCTGACCGGATTTCGGGGGCGACCGACGGTTGTTCTCGCCTCAGGCGATCCGTTCTGGTTCGGTGCCGGGTCTGTGATTGCCCGCAATTTCGACGTCGGAGAGTGGGTCGCCCTGCCCGGTCAATCCACCTTTTCGCTGGCAGCCGCCCGTCTGGGCTGGCCGTTGGAAAGCACACAAACCTTTGGCCTGCACGCAGCACCGCTTACGCGACTGCGGCCCCATCTGGCACCCGGGTTGCGCGCCATTCTGCTGCTGCGTAATGGGGCGGCTGTTGCCGAGCTTGCGACGTACCTCAACGAAACAGGCTTTGCCGATACCCAGCTGCACGTCATGGAGGCCCTTGGCGGCCCGCGTGAACGGTCGCGCAGTGTGACCCTGACCGAGGCTTTGCTGGGCGGGTTCGACCACCCGGTCTGCGTCGGGCTTGAGGTTGCTGGCCAAGGTCAGGCTCTGCCAAAAGCATCCGGCAAGCCGGACGAGATTTTCGAAACCGACGGACAGATCACCAAGCGACCTGTACGCGCACTGACCCTGTCGGCGCTGGCCCCCAAGCGCGGGGAACACCTATGGGACATCGGCGGCGGAACCGGCTCGATCAGCATCGAATGGCTAATGTGTGACCCGACCCTGACCGCAACTACGATCGAACCCCTTGAGGATCGTGCAGAGCGCATTCGTCGTAACGCGGATGCGTTGGGGCAGGATCGTCTGAGCGTGGTGCATGGCACCGCTCCGGACGCGCTGGACGGCCTTCCGCTGCCGGATGTGGTCTTTATCGGAGGCGGTCTGAGCGTTGACTTGTTGGAATGGCTGCAAACATCTCTGCCAGCTGGCACACGGCTGGTCGCCAACGCCGTGACATTGGAAAGCGAGGCCGTGCTGGCGCAGTGGCAGGACAAGCTGGGCGGAGAACTTTTGCGTATCGAACTGGCGCAAGCCTCGGCCTTGGGTCCACGGCGTGGCTGGAAATCCGCCTATCCGGTCGTGCAGTGGAGCGTGACCTTATGATCGTGGCGGGGCTTGGATTCTCGTCGACAGCCACCGTCGACAGCCTGCGCACAGCCTTTGAAACGGCAAGCGCCGGTCAAAATGTGGACGCGCTGGCCACGGTTGCGGACAAGAACGGCCACGCGGCGCTGGCTGAATTCGCCTCAGCCACGGCCCTGCCCTTGCATTTCATCGCGCCAGCCGATCTTGCCGGACAGCGCACTCTCACCTGCTCGAACCGCAGCCGCGCCACATATGGCACTGGCAGTGTGGCCGAAGCATCCGCCCTTGCCGCCGCCGGTCCCGGCGCGCGGCTGACCTCTCCCAGACAGATCTCGGACGACCGGCTTGCAACCTGCGCCGTCGCCATCGGAGGACAGATATGACCGTTCATTTCATTGGCGCCGGACCGGGTGCCGCCGACCTGCTGACCCTGCGCGGACGCGATATCATCGCGTCCTGCCCGGTCTGTCTGTATGCCGGATCGCTGGTACCGGAAGAGATTCTGGGCCACTGCCCCGAAGGAGCAAAAATCGTGAATACCGCGCCGATGGATCTGGATCAGATCATGGCCGAGATCGAAGCTGCCCATAAGGCAGGTCAGGACGTGGCCCGCCTGCATTCCGGTGACCTGTCGGTCTGGTCCGCCATGGGTGAGCAGATCCGACGTCTAAAAGAAATGGGTATTCCGATCAGCGTAACGCCTGGCGTTCCATCCTTTGCAGCCGCTGCGGCCTCGTTGGGAACCGAACTGACCCTGCCCGGATTGGCGCAATCGGTTGTTCTGACCCGAACCCCTGGCCGTGCGTCGTCGATGCCCGAGGGCGAAACGCTGGAGAACTTTGCTCGAACCGGTGCAACCCTGGCGATTCACTTGTCGATTGGGAATCTGGACAAGGTGATCGCCGACCTGACCCCCGCTTACGGCGCGGACTGCCCGGTCGCCGTCGTCTATCGCGCCAGTTGGCCGGACGAGCGGATCATCCGCGCCACATTGGCGACCCTGAAAGAGGCGCTGGATGAAAGCATCTCTCGCACCGCCTTGATCTTGGTGGGACCAGCACTGGCTGGCGAAGGGTTCGACGAAAGCTGCCTTTATTCGAAAGATTACGACCGCCGCTATCGCCCGCAAAGCGCGGATAGCCCCTGGTCAAGCTGGAGCCATGGGGATGACTAACCCACCGGGAATTCTGATCTCTGCGCCGTCTTCCGGCACCGGCAAAACCACCGTGATGCTGGGCCTGCTGCGCGCATTAGCAGAGGACGGCCTGACCGTGCAGCCGTTCAAAAGCGGGCCAGACTATATCGACCCGGCCTTTCATCGGGCCGCCGCCGGGCGGGCGTCGTTCAACCTGGACAGCTGGGCAATGGCCGAACCCTTGTTAGATGCGATTTCTTCGCAAGCCGAGGGTGCAGACATCGTAGTGGCTGAAGGATCGATGGGGTTGTTTGACGGCGTGGCCAAGCCGGGGGAGCTGGGCCATGGGTCCAGCGCGGAAACCGCCCAGCGCATGGGCTGGCCTGTGGTTCTGGTGCTGGATGTCGGCGGTCAGGCGCAATCTGCGGCGGCGACCGCGCTGGGATTTCGGATGTACAATCCCGACCTGCCCTTTGCCGGTGTGATCCTGAACCGCTGCGCCAGCCCCCGACACGAGCGCCTGACCCGATTGGGTATGGAACGCGCGGGCCTGCCAGTTCTTGGCGTTCTGCCCCGGCGTGGAGATTTGACCCTGCCGGAACGGCATCTCGGCCTGATTCAGGCGGTTGAGCATCCCGATCTGGAAAGCGCTATTGCCGGGTATGCCGCTTTCCTGCGTGAGCACGTGGATCTTGAAGCGATCAAGGCTGCGGCTTCCTCAGGCCCCAAGGGGCCATCGTCAGCCGCACTGCCGCGGCCGCCCGCCCAACGGATCGCGTTGGCCCGGGACGCCGCTTTTTCATTCACCTATCCGCATTTGCTGGAAGGCTGGCGCGCGGCCGGGGCAGAAATTCTGCCGTTTTCACCGCTGGCCGATGAAGCCCCGGCAGCGGAGGCTGATCTGGTTTGGTTGCCGGGCGGCTATCCCGAACTGCACGCTGGCACTCTGGCTTCTGCCGATACCTTCTTGACTGGCCTGCGCAAGCACGCTGAAACAAAACCCGTACATGGCGAGTGCGGCGGGTACATGGCGCTGGGTGAGGCCCTGATCGACAAGGAAGGTGTCCGACATCGGATGGCAGGCCTGCTTGGGCTTGTGACGTCATATGAAAAGCGCAAGTTCAACCTTGGATATCGAAAGGCGCAATTGCTGACCCCCATGCCGGGTTACGCCACTGACACGACCTTGCGCGGCCACGAGTTCCACTATTCGTCCATCATAGAACAACCGGATGCGCCTTTGGCACGTGTATATGATGCCGAAGGCGTTGAAGGCCCACAAACAGGCTCGGTACGCGGCAACGTGACCGGAACATTCTTTCATCTGATCGCAGAGGCACAGGCATGAGCGGTTTTGTTTCGTTCATTGGATCTGGACCGGGTGATCCGGAATTGCTGACGCTCAAGGCTGTCGACCGGATGCAAAAGGCGGATGCTGTGCTGTTTGACGACCTCAGCAGCGGCCCGATCCTGAGCCACGCTCATGAGGACGCCGATCTGGTGGGAGTTGGGAAACGCGCCGGACGCCCCTCGCCCAAGCAGGATCATGTGAGCCGTTTGCTGGTGGATTACGCCAAAACCGGTGCCCGCGTGGTGCGTTTGAAATCCGGCGACGGCGGGCTGTTCGGACGGCTGGAAGAAGAACTGGTGGCACTGCGCGAGGCAGGGATCGAGTACGAGATCATCCCGGGTATCCCTTCGGCCGTAGCAGCGGCCGCGGCGGCAGGTATTCCGCTAACCCGGCGCCTGACGGCAAGACGTGTCCAGTTCGTCACAGGCCACGACGTCAGCGGCAAGCTGCCCGACGATCTGAACCTGGCCGCCCTCTCCGATCCGGACGCCACAACCGTCGTCTTCATGGGCAAACGCACCTTCCCTTTGTTGGTCAGCACCTTGCATGAACACGGTCTGCCTTTGAACACACCGGCACTGATGGCCGAGGCGGTCTCGACGCCGGATCAGTCTTTGCACCGATCCACGATTGGCGGGTTGGCTGAAAAGCTGGCGGATGAAATCGGAACGGCGCCAGCGCTGATCCTCTATGGGCCACTGGCAGAGTTCGATGATGTATGAGCTGTCGCTGATCGGTATTGGCACCGGCAACCCGGACCATGTGACATTTCAAGGCGCGCAGGCCATTCGGAATGCGGACCTGATCCTGATCCCGCGAAAGGGTGAAAACAAAGCCGATCTGGCCGGGTTACGCGAAGAGATTATCGCGCAGGTCACCGACACGCCCCCAAAGATCGCATATTTCGACATTCCCAAGCGGCGCGCTGATGATGGGTACCTGCGGGGCGTTGACGAATGGCATGACGCGATTGCTGTTCGCTGGCACGAGGCGATCGAGGCTCACCCTGATGCGCGCCAGGTTGCTTTGCTGATCTGGGGTGATCCGTCGCTATATGACAGCTCCCTGCGGATCGCGTCGCGGCTGGACCCACAACCAGCCACCCAAGTGATTCCCGGCATTACCGCCCTGCAGGCACTGACGGCGGCGCATGCGATACCGGTCAATGATCTGGGCGCGCCATACGTGGTTACGACCGGACGGCGCATACGTGATGAAGGCTGGCCAAACGGCGTGTCGAAAGTCGCGGTGATGCTGGATGGGGAATGTTCTTTTCAAAGCCTTAAGATGGCCGATTACGACATCTGGTGGGGCGCCTATGTGGGTATGAAGGAAGAAATTTTGATCAAAGGCGCTCTGACCGACGTGGCTGACCAGATTCTGGAGACGCGGGCACAGGCGCGGGCGGATCACGGCTGGATCATGGATGTATATTTGCTGAAAAAGCGTACAAATTGATCCGACCGCCGCTTTACCACAGCGATTTCAGTCCCGAAGGCGCACGCGATTGTGAGTGCGCTGCACTCCGGTTTCTGGCATCAATCACGCATCCCTGATGAATAGGAGCGTGCGATGAAGGCTGTCTCGACCGTACTGTGTTTGCTGGCCCTGCCCGCCGTTGCGCAAGAACCGCTCACGGGTTGGGCCGTTCATCCGACGGACAAAAGTTATGATGAGCTGGTCGCTGACACCAAATCAGCCATTAAGGAAAACGGCCTGATCGTGGTCACACAGGCCGGACCGACCAAGGCCGCCGCGGCACGAGGCATTGTCATTCCGGGCAATCTGGTGATTGGAGCTTTCAACAACGATTATGCCGTGCGCGTTCTGGAAACGTCAGTCAGCGCGATGATCGAGGCGCCTATCCGGTTTTATGTGACCGAGAACGAGGACGGAACAGCCACGCTGTCCTATAAAACACCCAGCTATGTGTTCGCGCCTTATGTGTATGAGGGTGGCGAGCCCCTGCGTGATATTGCCCAGGAACTTGACACAAAGTTTCAGGTAGTGGCGGAATCCGCCGTCAAATAGTCACACTGACGTGAACCTGCTTGCGTCCGGACGCGTCCTCCGCAATCTGCAGTGACGTATTATTTCGGAGCATGACTGATGCAGGACCTCTCGCCCCGCGCCGCTGACCTTTTGGCGCAAAGATTGTATGAGGCCGGTTGCCGCCACGCCTTCGGCATGCCAGGCGGCGAGGTACTGACGCTGGTGGATGCGTTGGAACAGGCGGGGATCACCTTTCATCTGACCAAGCATGAAAACGCCGCCGGGTTTATGGCTGAGGCGGTGCATCATCGCGACGGAGCGCCTGCCATTTTGGTGGCCACGCTCGGCCCCGGGGCGATGAACGGGATCAATGTTGTCGCCAACGCGCTGCAGGATCGGGTGCCGATGATCGTGCTGACAGGCTGCGTCGATTCCGATGAGGCACTGACTTACACGCATCAGGTGATGGATCACGCGCAAGTCTATCGGTCGATCACCAAGGGGACGTTTGTGCTGACCGCACAAGGCGCGGATGTCGTCGCGGACAAAGCTGTCTCGCTTGCCAATCAACCGCGCCCCGGCCCTGTGCATATCGACGTACCTATCTCGGTCGCGGATACGCGAGTGTCGGGCGTAAAGGTGCGGCGACGCGCCCCGATTGCCGCCGTTGCGCCCGAAGGCAACTGCCTTGAAAAAGCCCGCCGCTGGGTGGCCGACGCAGAACGTCCCATCGCCATCGTTGGTCTCGATGTTCTTTATGACGGATCGCGCAATATCGTGCAGGCGTTTCTGGAACATTTCGGCATCCCGTTTGTCACCACGTACAAGGCAAAAGGTGTCGTACCCGAAGATCATCCGCTGTGCCTTGGGGGCGCTGGTTTGTCGCCTCTGGCCGATAAGCACCTGCTGCCGCTGGTGGAACAGGCTGATCTGGTTCTGTGCCTGGGCTACGACCCCATCGAAATGCGCCCCGGATGGCGTGAGATCTGGGACCCAGAGGAAAAGCGCGTCATCGATATCTCGGCCGTGGTCAATGACCATTACATGCATCAGGCCGGGTTGAATATGGTGGCCGATACAGGTGCCACCTTGGAGGCCATGGCCAAGGGCAACGCCGCGCGCGAAACATGGCCAGACGGCGAACCCGCGCAAGTCAAAGCCGCGTTGGCGAAGGCCTTCCCGACGAGCGATGAATGGGGACCCGCCGCTGTCATCGCCGAAACCCGCGTCACCCTGCCCGCTGAAACGCTTGCCACGGCCGACAGCGGCGCACATCGCATCCTGCTGAGCCAGATGTGGGAATGTTCCGAAGAGCGCGGGCTGATCCAGTCCTCGGCCCTATGCACGATGGGCTGCGCGATACCGATGGCGATTGGCCTTAAGCTTGCCGAACCGGATCGTCCGGTCATCAGCTTCTCGGGAGACGCCGGGTTCCTGATGGTCGCCGGAGAGTTGTCGACCGCAGCCGAGATGGGCGGAAACCCCATCTTTCTGGTCTTTGTCGATGCCAGCCTTGCATTGATCGAGCTGAAACAGCGTCAACGCCAGATGGGCAATATGGGTGTGGACTTTGACCGTCATGACTTTGCGGCCATGGGACGTGCCTTTGGTGGCAACGGGCACACGGTGCGTAACCGCGAAGAGCTGCGCGCGGCCCTGAATGACGCAATGAAGGCCGACACTTTCACCGTTATTGCCGCCGAAATCGACCGTGGAGGTTACGATGGCCGGATCTGAAGGACCGCTGAAGGGCGTCAAAGTACTGGACCTCAGCCGCATTCTGGCTGGCCCGACCTGCACGCAGTTGTTGGGCGATCTGGGCGCCAGCGTCATCAAGATCGAGAACCCCGCAACCGGAGGGGACGATACCCGGCAATGGGGACCTCCTTATGTCGAAGATGCCAAAGGCAACAGATCCGATCTGAGCGCTTACTTCATGGCGGCAAACCGCAACAAGAAATCCGTTGCAATCGACATTACCACCCCCGAGGGACAGTCTGAAGTCAGACGCCTTGCCTCGCACGCTGATATCCTGATCGAAAACTTCAAACCTGGTGGGTTGGCAAAGTACGGCCTGGACTATGCGACCCTGTCGCAGGAATTTCCGAGCCTCGTCTACTGCTCGATCTCTGGTTACGGCCAGACTGGGCCCAATTCGTCCAAGCCCGGCTACGACCTGATGGCCCAGGGATATGGCGGGATCATGTCCCTGACCGGTGATCCGGAAGGTTCGCCAATGAAGGTTGGTGTCGGCATCGCGGATGTGATGTGCGGGATGTATGCTAGCGTTGGCATTCTGGCTGCGTTGCGCCACCGCGATCAGACCGGCGAGGGTCAGCAGATCGATCTGGCCTTGGTAGATGCGCAGATCGCGTGGCTGATCAACGAGGGCGTGAATTACCTGACCTCGGGCAACGTCCCGCAGCGGCGCGGCAACGGACACCCCAACATCGTGCCTTATGACGTCTACGAAACGGCCGACGGACATGTCATTCTGGCCGTTGGCAATGACAGCCAGTTCCGCCGGTTCTGTGAGTTCATTGGGCACCCCGATCTGGCGGATGATCCGCGATTTTCCTCCAATCCTGCCCGATTGGAAAATCGTGACGCGCTGAACGCTGTGCTGCGCCCGGCTGTCAAGTCACGAACTTCAGCGACCGTTATTGCCGAGCTTGAGGCCCGTAAGGTCCCCGTTGGTCCGGTGCAGACATTGGATCAGGTTTTCTCCACCGATCAGGTCGATGCTCGCCAAATGCAGATCGCGATGCAGGCCGATCCGGGCGAAGTTCAACTGATCGGAAATCCGCTGAAACTGTCGCGAACACCTGTAACATATCGTGCGGCTCCGCCCGTCTTCGGAGCAGACACTCAGGCAGTATTGAGCGCTGAAAACCCCTTTGACGATTGAAACACTCTGCCTGTTTAGGCGGCATGTTGCTGAAACATGCCCTTGAATCGGCGGTTTTTTTCAATTTTTGTCCACACAACATTTCACCAATTCGAGAGCAGAGCCGATACTGATACGACGCTCTCAGAGTCTCTGCTACATCAGTTGTTGTAGAAATTCTCGATTGGATCGGAACATGAACATGAAGCAAGACGTTTTCGGACAGATGAACACCCTGAGCCATCCGGCAAGCGTCGAGGCGTGGGACGGTGTTCTGCTTGGGTTCATGGCCCATGCCGCCGTAACGCCGCAGCATCTTGGCACAGTTCTTGAGCTTGAGCCCGATTTTGCCCTGGGCCATGCGGTCAAAGGATTGTTCATGGTTCTGCTCGGCCGCCGCGAAATGATGGGCGTTGCGGTCGAGGCATTAGCCGCCGCCAACAGCGCCATGGAACGTCAGCCGGTTTCTAAGCGGGAACGGCTATATGTCGAGGCTTTGGGGCTGTACCTTGCCGATCTTCCGTCGCAGGCCATTCAGAAATTCGAAGAAGTCCTCCGGGCCCACCCGCAGGACACGCTGGCGATGAAACTCAGCCATGCGACACGCTTTGTGCTGGGGGACTCAGAGGGGATGCGCCGCTCGATCGAGCGCGTCCTGCCCGCCTATGAGCCCGACCATGCGGGCCGGGGTTACCTGCTGGGATGTCATTCCTTCGCGCTGGAGGAAACCGGCTCGTATGAAAAGGCCGAGATAGCCGGCCGTCAGGCGCTGTGGATGGTGTCGGACGATGCCTGGGGCCTGCATGCCGTGGCGCATGTGCATGAGATGACGGGCAACGCGCAACTGGGCCTCGACTGGCTGGCCGGGCGCGAGGCCGCCTGGGCGCATTGCAACAACTTCCGCTATCACGTCTGGTGGCACAAGGCGCTGATGCATCTGGATCTGGGTCAGGTCGATCAGGTCATTGAGCTTTACGACCAGTACATCCGTCAGGACAAGACCGACGACTACCGCGATATATCAAACGCAACTTCGCTGTTGTCTCGGCTTGAGCTTGAAGGCGTCAACGTGGGCAACCGCTGGGAAGAGCTGGCTGACCTCAGCGCCGCACGTACCGAAGATGGTTGCCTGATCTTTGCCGACCTTCACTATTTGCTGGCGCTGACCGGTGACAACCGCTCGGACGCAACCGGTAAGATGTTGAAGCGTATTCAGAAGGATGCACAACGTAATCAGGGGGACACCCCGATCCGCATGTCCGATCCGGGCGTTGCGGCGGCCAAAGGGCTTGAGGCCTTTGGCGAAGGCCTCTATGGCGCAGCTTTCGACTTTTTGTCGACGGCCCGCGGGTCCATGCAATTGGCAGGGGGCAGCCACGCCCAACGTGATGTTTTCGAGCGCATCACAATTGATTCCGGCCTGCGTGCCGGCCGTCTGGATGCTGTCGAGCGCATCCTCGACGACCGCCGCGCCAAAAGAGCCGGGGGCGAAGACAATTACGCTCTAGCGCGCCGCGCATTGATCGATGCGGCACGTGATAACGGAGACGCACAAAGCGTCCCGGCTGAATAACAAAAACAAGACCAAGAAGGACAGAATTCGTATGGCGACAGTTTCGCCCGCTTCTGATTTTGCGCCGGTGGCTGCCTCTGTGGCGGCCCCTGCCCGCACGCGCGACCCGCGTCTGGATTTCTATCGCGGTATCGCGATGTTCATCATCCTGATCGCGCACATTCCCAATGACCCCTGGGCGAAATGGATCCCCGCGCGGTTCGGGTTCTCGGACGCGACTGAAATCTTTGTGTTCTGTTCGGGCATGGCCTCGGCGATCGCCTTTGGCGGAGCCTTCCTGCGCAAGGGCTGGTGGATGGGCACTGCCCGCGTAGCTTTCCGTATCTGGCAGGTTTACTGGGCACATATCGCGCTGTTCTTCTTTGTCGCCATGTCGATGGCCGCGCTGGATCAGAGCGGGTTGTTCGAGAAAAGCTATATTTCCTCCCTGAACCTGCAGCATTTCTTCAACGACCCTGCCCCGCAGATCGTCGGTCTGTTCACGCTGACCTATGTGCCGAACTACTTTGACATCCTGCCGATGTATCTGGTGGTTCTGGCGATGATGCCGCTGTTCATGGGCTTGTCACGGATCGGCTTCTGGGCCGTCGCTGCGGCCTCTGTCGCGATCTGGCTGGTCGCCCAGACCGGCGCGCTGGCCTTACCCGCCGAGCCATGGTCGGAACGCCAATGGTTCTTCAACCCCTTCGGCTGGCAGTTGCTGTTCTTCACTGGTTTTGCCTTCATGCGGGGATGGATTCCCGCACCGCCGGTATCAAAAACCCTGATCTGGGCGGCCGCACTGTTCCTGATCTTTTCGATGCCGTTCGGGTCGTGGAAAGTGTTCACCTGGATCAACGCCGCAGCCCCTGATCTGGCGGACGAGATCCGCAAAGTCTGGCCCGTGACGACAGAGTTTCGCGACAAGACCGATTTCGGCCTGTTCCGCTATCTGCACTTCCTTTCGCTAGCCTATCTGGGCTGGGTCGTTGCGGGGGAACACGGCCACCGTCTGATCGCCACCGGTCATGGAATGGCTGCCAAAATCTGGCAGTTCCTGCTGACCGTCATCACAAAAGTTGGGCAGCAATCACTGGCAGTGTTCGTTTTTTCGATGGCAGCCGCACGACTTATCGGCGTCGGACTGGACCTGAGTGGGCGGGATGTTGCCAGTGTATTCGTCGCCAACATGATTGGCTTTGCGATGATCATCGGCGTGGCTTACATGGCCGCTTGGTTTAAGTCACAACCCTGGAAGTCAAAGAAATGAATTTTACACGTCGCGCATTTTTGGCCTCGACTTCGGCGCTTGCCTTCGCGCCGGCCACATTTGCCACCGGTGGGGAATCCCCGTTTGACCGCAACGACGTCATAGCGCTGGCCCGCGAACTGGCCAGCCAACCCTACGCCGAACGCGAAATGGTGCCGCAGGAATGGCAGGACCTGACGTACCAGCAATACCGCTCGATCCGGTTCCGGCTGGACCGAGCGCTTTGGTACGAAACTGAGACGCCCTTCAATGTCGATTTCTTTACCCCGGGTCTGTACTTCCCGCGCGCGGTCAAAGTGTCGACCGTTGAGAACGGAATGGCGACTCCGGTCGCTTTCGACTTGGCTATGTTCGACAAGTCCGAAGAGGTCCCGGAACTACCCATTGACGACACACTGGGCTTTTCCGGCCTGCGCCTGCGCACCGAAATGCATCGTCCCGGCAAAACCGATGAGTTCTGCGTCTGGCAAGGGGCCAGCTATTTTCGCGCCATCGGTCTGCACGAGGTTTACGGCCTGTCCGCTCGTGGTCTGGCGCTGAAAACCGGCGACCCGGATGGTGAAGAATTCCCCGAGTTCATCCGTTTCTGGCTAGAGCGTCCCAAACCCGGACAGCGCGATATGGTCGTCCATGCGTTGATGGACAGCCCAAGTGTGACCGGTGCCTACCGATTCAACGTCACCGCCGGTGCGGATTGCGTGATGGACATCGAAGCCACCCTGTTCCCGCGCGAGGAACTAAGCCATGTGGGCATCGCCCCCGGCACGTCAATGTTCCTGTTCGATCAGACCAACCACAGCCGGTTTGACGACTTCCGCCCTGCCGTCCATGACAGCGACGGCCTGCTGATCCGCAACGGTGCCGGAGAAGTTCTGTGGCGGCCATTGGCAAACCCGACCCGCTTGCAGATTTCGTCGTTCGTCGACACGAACCCGCGCGGTTTTGGCCTGATGCAGCGGAAACGTGAGTTCTCGGATTACGCCGACCTTGAGGCGAATTACCACAAGCGCCCCAGCCTATGGGTCGAACCCGGAGCGGATTGGGGCAAAGGCTCGGTCACGCTGGTTGAAATTCCGGCCGATCAGGAAATTTACGACAACATCGTCGCCTATTGGCGCCCAGCTGAACCTTATGCGGCGGGTAGCCAGGTCGATCTGTCCTATCGCCTGATCTGGGGTGACGAGCCCCAGCGCACCCCGATGGCACGCGTGATCAACACGGCCATGGGCGACAACACCTTTGGTGAAGGGCGCCTGGCCGTCATCGACTTTGAGGAAAGCGAGTTGTTCGACGACCCAGAGGCGATGACCATTTTCGTGGACTCCCCTCATGCCGAAACATCTGAAGGTGTGCTGCAGCGCAACCCGGACACCGGCGGGCTACGGCTGGCGTTTTCATTCGAGCCCGGTGACCGCGACCATGTCGAGCTGCGCGCGCAATTGCTGAAAGACAAACAGCCGGCCTCTGAGGTCTGGCTTTACCGTTGGACCTCATGAAACGAGATCTGCATATCATGCCCCCCGAGGCCCCTTTGGCCATGCCTGCGCAGGATTTCAGCGCAGGTTTTCGGGATGCGCAGGTGCCGGACGGCAAGCGCCCCTCGGCCGGGTTCTGGCGCGCGCTGGCGTTTTCGCCGGCAATGGTGGCGACGCTTGGCCTGCTTTGGGTTATGACCGATTGGTTCGATGCGGAAGGCATCAACCTGATCGAGGGCATTCTGCTTGCCCTGATCTCCTTCAACTTCTTCTGGATTTCCTTCACGGTCTGTACTGTCTTGCTGGGCATGGTGTCGCTGTCCCGGCAGGAGCGTCCAATCCGCCAAGCGCGGTCGCAACCGCTGCGCGTGGCGCTGTTGATGCCGGTCTATAACGAGGTTCCCTGGAACGTGCTGGGCAATGCCCGAACGATGCTTGAGGATCTGCAGACGCGGGGCGGGCAGCATCACTATGCCATGTTCATCCTGTCGGATACTCGTGACCCCGAGATCGCAGCACAGGAACAGGCCAGTATCGAGGCGCTGCGCACGACCCTCGCGCCCGGTCTTGAGCTTTATTATCGCCGCCGCGAACAAAACACCGACCGAAAAGTCGGCAACATCGCCGACTGGGTCAGCCGCTGGGGTGCGGATTGGGATGCCATGCTGGTGCTGGATGCCGATAGCCTGATGACAGGTCGCGCCATCACCCGTCTGACGGACTCTCTGGCACGGGATCCGGGCGCGGGACTGATCCAAAGCTATCCGCAATTGATCGGCGCGCAATCGGTCTTTGCCCGGATGCAGCAGTTCGCCAATGGCGTCTACGGGATCGCATTTGCTGAAGGTCTCGCACGTTGGTGCGGCCAGGAAGGCAACTACTGGGGCCACAACGCGATCATCCGCACCAAGGCATTCGCCAATTGTGCTGGGTTGCCGAAGCTGCGGGCGCTGAATGGTCAGGAAAAACTGATCATGAGCCATGATTTTGTCGAGGCCGGTCTGCTGCGTCGTGCCGGATGGGCCGTGCGGTTTCTGCCCCGCATTCGCGGGTCTTACGAAGAAACCCCTCCGACCCTCATAGACCACGCCTTGCGCGACCGGCGCTGGTGTCAGGGCAACCTGCAACACCTAAAACTGTTGCGGTCCGCCGGATTTCAGCCGGTATCACGATTCCATATGTTCCATGGCGCTGTCGGATATCTGATGTCGCCGCTGTGGTTTGCCCTGCTGGTGATGTGGGCTTTGATCGGACAGGGTGAGGACGCCTCGGTCCTGCATTATTTCAGCCCGGACAATCCGATGTTTCCGCAATGGCCCGAGATGACGGAAACGCGGCATGTGCTGATTATTCTCGTCATGTACGCGATGCTGCTGGCGCCGAAAGTTCTTGGAGCACTGGCTTTGCCGCTCAGCGGTGTGCGGTACGCGGAATTTGGCGGATGGTTCAAGTTTTTGACCTCGTTCCTGGCCGAGGTCGTTCTTTCCATCCTCTACGCCCCGATCCTGATGGTGCAGCAGGTGATCGCCGTCTTCCGCACTGCCTTTGGCATCCAGAAGGGCTGGTCGCCGCAAGCGCGCGATGGTGGCAGCTACAGCCTGCGGACGCTGATCCTCTGCCACACGGTCGAGACAATCAGCGGTATCGCACTGAGCTTAGGTATTCTTTCCGGCCTCGTCTCGATCTGGTTGGCCCCGATTGCTATTAGCCTTGCGTTGGCAATCCCTCTATCCGCGCTCAGCGGTGTCTCGGCTGGCGCTGCACGTCGAATGGTCGGCATGAAGGAGGACTTCAAGGAACCCGCCATTACGCGTTCGGCCCGTCGTTATCGAGATGAGTTGAAGAACGTGATCGAGGGTAAAGGCATCCTGACCCCTGCCGAGTGATCAACCGCCCGGCAGGCCCTCGTACCAATCGACCATCATGTCTGCCCAGCCTTTGGGGACATTGTGACCGCCAGGAAACAGCGCGAATTCCAGCGCGCTGCCATCGGCGCATGTGGTCCACCTGCGACGCATGAAGTCGCCGGTCGTGCTAAAACCGGTGGGCTTTGTGTCGACGCATTCATTGGCCTCGCGCCAGATCTCAAGACCGGCAAAGATATCGCCCTGATGGAACCGCCCGCCGCCCAGCAAACGCCCCTCCAGCGGGACGACGTTGTCCGTCCAGCCATGGGTATGGAACAGGCGCACCGGACCGTCGCAGGCCTCGGGATGTGGCCGCCAAAAACCTCCAGACACTGGCACGTAGGCCGAGAACGTCTCAGGCGCGGCACAGGCGAGGTAATAGACCATAAAGGCGCCTGCCGAGAACCCACCCAGAACGACCCGATCCGCATCGACACCAAACCGATCCGCGGCGTCTTGCACGGCCTCGGTCAAAAAGGCCGTTTCATCGCGTCCCTCCCACCCCGGGAAGAAGTTCCAGCTTTGCCGCCCGTTGCGCTCCGAACCCTCCGGTGCCATCACGGCATAGCCGCGCGTCAGTAACGGCTCGACCATCCCACGGTTTTTCAAGGTTCCTGTGGCCGTTCCCCCATAGCCGTGCAGGAAGACAACCAACGGCGGGTTCTCGACCTCGGGCAATTCGATGTGGTACCCGCCCGAGGCGGTCTCGCACATACCGTCCTGATCAGCGCATGCGGCAAGGCCCGCCTGCCCGATAAATGCCAAACTCGTTGCCAGAGTCAGTTCCCGGATCATCCTGCACTCCTGTCGTAATCGCGGACCGGCAATCCGGCGCGCACCCATCCCGGCCCGGCGGCCGAGCCCAACATACCTTCCGGTACATCGATGATGTTTGTAAAACCTGCCTCGGTCAGCCTGTTGCTCAGCCGCGCCGAACGGACGCCGCGCGCGCAAATCAATGCGATCGCCGCCCCTTTGTTGCCTTGAGAAAGCTGCGCCAGTGCAGGAACAAAGTCTTCGCGACGCATGTCCAGAGAATGGGCACCTTCCCCGATGCCGGTGGCCTGCCATTCCCTGGGTGTGCGAATGTCCAACAACAATATGTCGCCGGAAACGGCCTGCTTGTGCGCAGCCTGAACGCTCAGCTGCTTGCCGGCGTAATCAGGGGGGATCAGGCGGTACTCGCGTATCGCAAATCCGCCCACCGCTGCAGCGGAGCCTCCGATCAAGATCCACCTGCGGGATCGGTTTGCGTTTAGGGCCACGTCGCACCCTCCTGACCTGACGGGACGGTTCTATCACAACGTGATTTTCAAATCCGCGCCGATTTTGCCCCGGCGGATCAAGTTCACGTCATTTTTTTTGTCAAAAATCACCGTTGTCTGACGGCAGTAGTGCGCGACAAATAAATTGTAATAGCTGGACAGTAAGAAAATTATCCGTACAAAATCAGTACCACTTGACCGCCAAGAACGGAGTATCGCACTTGTCCCTATTCCTAATCGCGGCCCTTCCCTTTCTCGGCGCTGTCTTCCCAGCCCTCCTGATCAGGGCAGGACGAAATGCAGCCGCTTCCGCGGCAGGTTTGACCAGTTTTCTCGCTTTGGCAGGTCTACTAATCCACATCCCTTCGGTCATGCGCGGAGACGTTGTGACAGCCCGGTTCGACTGGATTCCGGGGTTGGGGCTGAACGCAAATTTCATGCTGGACGGGCTGGGATTTTTGTTTGCCGGCCTGATCTTGGGTATCGGACTTTTGATCATCCTGTATGCGCGGTTCTACCTTTCACGCGAAGACCCGATGGGGCAGTTCTTTACCTACTTGCTGCTGTTTCAGGGCGCGATGGTCGGGATTGTTCTGTCGGACAACATATTGCTTTTGCTGATATTTTGGGAACTTACGTCGCTGAGTTCATTCCTGCTGATCGGGTATTGGAAACACCTGCCCGAAGGGCGCCAGGGCGCCCGGATGGCGCTGGCCGTGACCGGTGGCGGCGGGCTTGCGATGATTGCCGGAATGCTGATCCTGGGCAATATCGTCGGATCCTATGACCTGAGCGTCATTCTGCAGAACAAGGAACTCATTCAGGGGTCGCCATACTATCTGCCCGCGCTGATCCTGATCCTGCTGGGTTGTTTCACCAAGTCTGCCCAGTTCCCGTTCCATTTCTGGTTGCCCCACGCAATGGCGGCGCCGACGCCCGTTTCGGCCTATTTGCACTCGGCCACAATGGTGAAGGCCGGGCTGTTCCTGATGGCGCGGATGTGGCCCGTTTTGGCGGGTACGGATGCCTGGTTCTATATAGTAGCCACAACTGGACTGGTCACCATGCTGATCGGTGCAGTGATCGCATTGTATAAAGATGACCTGAAAGCCCTGCTGGCGTTTTCGACCGTATCGCATCTGGGGCTGGTCACCATGTTGCTGGGCTTTGGCACAAAGATCGCCGCCGTTGCCGCGGTCTTCCACATCATCAACCACGCGACTTTCAAATGTGCCCTGTTTATGACTGCCGGGATCGTGGACCACGAGACGGGCACGCGCGACATCAAGCGGCTGGGCGGGTTGCGACACCTGATGCCGATTACCTTTACGATTGGCACCATCGCTGCACTGTCGATGGCCGGTATTCCACCGCTGAACGGTTTCCTGTCCAAGGAAATGATGCTGGAAGAGACCGTTCACACCACTTGGCTGAACTCGCACTATCTGGTGCCTGGCTTGGCACTGCTGGCGGCGCTTTTTTCAGCAGCCTATTCCTTCCGTTTTATCAGCCACGTCTTCCTCGGGCCGGAGCGCCACGACTATCCCGCGCATCCGCATGACCCCCCGGTCGGGTTGTGGCTGGCCCCGGCTTTCCTCGTCGTTCTGGTAGTTCTGATCGGACTGTATTCCAACGCCATTGTCGGGCCTCTGGTTGCCGTCGTTTCCAGCGCAGTGATCGGGGGCGAGAAGCTTCCTTATTATTCGCTGAAGCTGTGGCACGGTTTGACACCTGCGCTTTACATGTCCGCAGTGGCGACACTTGGCGGTCTGTTCCTGCTCAGCCTGCACCGGCACGAAGAAAAGGTGTGGAATGCGCTGCCCCGCCCCGAGGCCAAGGTGATCTTTGAGGCGGTGATCGGAGTGCTGACAAAACTCAGCCGGTTGATCACCGACACTTTGCACAACGGCGTTCTCAGCCGTTATGCGATCATCATGATCGGCTTCACCCTGGCGCTGGGATACTATGCCTATACGACCGGCACGATCGGCCCCCAGACCCGCGAGCCGTTGCCGATCCAGACCATCCCTGTCATCGGCTGGATCTGCCTTGTGGGCGCTACGTTGGCGATCATGTGGTTCCACCGCAACCGCTTGCTGTCGCTGGTGCTGATCGGCGTGGTCGGCCTGATCGTATCGATGGCGTTCAACTACCTTTCGGCTCCGGATCTGGCGCTGACGCAGATCTCGGTCGAAGTGGTGACGATGATCCTGCTGCTGCTGTCTCTGAACTTCCTGCCCACAGACACCCCGTGGGACAGCAGCGCCGCGCGACGCTGGCGGGACGCTGCGATCTCGGTCGTAGCGGGGATCGGTTCGGGCGCGCTGGTCTATGCGATACTACTGCGGGACTTTGCCTTTCCGACAATTTCGGATTTCCATCTGGCAAACTCGTATGAAGGTGGTGGCGGCACCAACGTGGTCAACGTGATCCTGGTGGACTTCCGGGGTTTTGATACCTTTGGCGAGATCATCGTTCTGGGTATTGCCGCGCTGGTCATCTTTGCCCTGACCGAAGCCGTTCTGAGCACCAATGTCCGCAGCTACTTGCTGAACCGGAAACCGCATTGGCCGCAATCAGGGGACTCGCACCCGCTGATGATGGTGGTCGTGACTCGGATGATGATGCCCATCGCCCTGATGGTCGGGGCCTACATCTTTTTCCGTGGCCACAACCAGCCCGGAGGCGGTTTCATCGCCGGTCTGATCGTCGCGATCGCGTTCCTGATGCAATACATGGCCAGTGGCTATACCTGGGCCATCGAACGCCAGCGGTTCTACTATCACGGCACAATAGGCTGGGGCGTCCTGATCGCCGCGGCTACCGGTCTGGGAGCCTGGTTCAACGAGCGCCCGTTCCTGACAAGCGATTTCGGCTATATCAATTGGCCGCCGCTGGAAGAGTTCGAATGGGCCACGGCCATTCTGTTCGATACGGGCGTCTTCCTGGCCGTTCTGGGTGCTGTAATGCTGGCGCTCGACAGCCTGTCTCGGTTTGCCTGGCAGCCGGGCATGGCACAGGAATTCCCGATGGATATCAACCCGCTACGGGATGATCCGCCGGAAGAAGAGCAAGAAAAGGAGCAGGCCTGATGGAAGCGCTCGTAGCCTCTGCCGTAGGCGTCATGACCGCTGCCGGGATATTTCTGATCCTGCGCCGCCGGACCTTCCCCGTCATTCTGGGCCTATCCCTGATCACCTACGCGGTGAACGTGTTCCTGTTCGCGACCGGGCGGCTGGCGCTGGACGCGCCAGCGGTTCTGAACAAGTACAAGGACGTGCCTTACACTGATCCGCTACCGCAAGCGCTGGTGCTGACAGCCATCGTGATCTCATTCGGGATGACAGCCGTGATCGTGATGATCGCACTCAGCGCTTACCTGTCCTCGAAGGATGACCATATCGACATGACCGCGCAGGACAGCGTGGATGCGCCGGGAGAAGACGCATGAACCATTGGATCGTTGCGCCGATCGTCCTGCCCGCGATCCTGGCTCCGTTCATCATCATGGTGCTGCGATACCATCTGGACCTGCAGCGTATCTTCTCGGTCGCAGGTGTCGTTGGACTGCTGGGTATTGCTCTGACCATCACAGCGCAGGCTGCTGGTGGAGATATTCAGGTCTATGAGCTGGGCAACTGGCCCGCGCCTTTTGGCATTGTTCTGGTGCTGGACCGCTTGTCGGCCATGATGGTTCTTCTGACCGCCCTGCTGGCTTTGCCGATTGTGCTTTATGCCATTGCCTCCGGCTGGGATGACCGGGGCAAACATTTTCACGCCCTGTTTCACTTTCAGCTTATGGGTGTCTGCGGGGCATTTCTGACTGGCGACGCTTTCAACCTGTTTGTGTTTTTCGAGGTTTTGCTGATCGCTTCCTACGGCCTGATGACCCATGGGGGCGGATCTGTCCGGCTCAAGGCGGGTGTCCAGTACGTGGCCTACAACCTTCTTGGCTCCACACTGTTCCTGTTTGCACTGGGCACGCTCTATGGCGTGACCGGAACGCTGAACATGGCCGACATGGCACTGCGTGTTGCCGAATTACCCGCCGAAGACACCGCCTTGCTACGCGTTGGTGCTGTGCTTTTGCTGCTGGTATTCTGCATCAAGGCCGCCGTATTGCCGCTGCATTTCTGGCTGCCAGCAAGCTATGCCAACGCGCCTTTACCCGTGGCAGCCTTGTTCGCAATCATGACGAAAGTCGGCGCTTATTCGATCCTGCGGATGTATACACTTGGCTTCGGCCCCGAGGTCGAAGCAACGCAGGGCCTGGTCGGGACGTGGTTGCAGCCGGCAGCAATGGTAACGCTGGCCATTGGTGCGATAGGTATTCTCGGCGCGCAGCATATCGCACGAATGGTGGCGTTCTGCGCGATTACGTCGATGGGAACACTGCTGATTGCCATTTCGCTATTCACCGAAACCGCCACTGCGGCTGCTCTGTACTATATCTATCACTCGACACTGGCCACGGCCCTGATGTTCCTTGTGGCCGATCTGGTAATGGAGCGCCGGGGCGGCGCCATCGCCCCAACAGCGCCCATGCCGCAAAGCGGTCTGATCTCAGCCCTGTTTTTCGTCGGCGCAATTGCCCTGGCCGGAATGCCGCCGCTGTCAGGCTTCATCGGTAAGCTGTTGGTGTTGGACGCCGCGCGCGAGGCGCAGGATGCAAACGCCATCTGGGCCGTGATCCTGATAGGGTCGTTCATCACCATCGTCGGCCTTGCCCGTGCGGGCTCTCTGGTCTTCTGGAAAAGCCACGACGCCCAGCACAACACGGAAATGGACCCGGAAAACGAAGAAGAGGCCGAGGCTGCACCCGCGCCCGAGCCCAACCCGGGTCTGACATTCACCGCTGTATTCGTGATGGCCATGGGCCTTGTCCTGCTGACGCTGTTTGCGGGGCCAGCTCTGGAGTATACCAGTAAAACGGCCGAGCAGTTGTTCACCCCCGAAAACTACATCTCGGCCGTATTGGGAGGCGACGCATGATCAGACTACTGCACCGGGTTTTCCCGCACCCGCACCTGACGTTCCTGTTGACCGTGGTCTGGGTATTGCTGGCCAACAACCTGACGCTAAACTCTGTCGTCTTTGGCCTGATCCTTGGGATTATCATCCCGTTCATCACTCAGCCCTACTGGCCTGATCGGCCGAAACTGCGCAATTGGCCCATGGTTGTCGAGTACATCCTTGTCGTGTTGTGGGATATCGTGATCGCCAATATCACAGTGGCCCGGATCATCCTGTTCAAACGCGACGCGGACCGTCAGCCCAACTGGATCTGCGTCCCGCTTGAGTTACGTACGCCCGAGGCGATTACGGTGCTGGCAGGCACCATCACCATGACCCCCGGCACGGTCAGCAGCGATCTGTCCGCGCAGGGGCATAACCTGCTGGTACATTGCCTCGACGCGCCCGATCCTGACGCGGTACGCGATCAGATCAAACACCGCTACGAACGCCGCCTGAAGGAGATTTTCGAATGATCGAATTTGCAATCTGGTTTGCGTTTGCCTGTTTCGGAGCGGCGATCATGATGTGCCTCTGGCGGATCATTACCGCAGACGGCGTCGGCACCCGCGTTCTGGCGCTGGATACGATGGTCATTAACACGATCGCCCTGATGATCCTTTATGGCCTCAATCTGGGAACCGAGATTTTCTTCGAATCCGCCATGATCATCGCCATGCTTGGCTTTGTCTCAACCGTTGCCTATGCGCGCTTCATGCTGCGCGGCAACATTATCGAGTGAGGATGGTATGGGTTTTGTCTTCGAATTTCTGATCGCCTTCTTCCTGATCGTGTCCGGCATCTTCGGCTTTGTCGGGTCTTACGGCATGATAAAGCTGAAAGATCCCATGTCCCGCCTGCACGCGCCCACTAAGGCGACGACACTGGGCGTTGGCGGCGTCTTGCTGGCGTCGATCTGCCATTCCGTCCTGATCGAACAGCACCTTTCCTTGCACGAGCTTCTGATCACCCTGTTCCTTTTTCTGACAGCTCCGATCACGGCCCTGTTCATTGCCAAATGGCACATTCATCGCCATGAAAAGCCCAGCGATCTACCGGACGCGGGCGAGGATGAGCTTTGGGCCACCCACGCGGTCGAGCAGGTCGAAGACGTTCCTGATCACAGCAAGACCTGAATTACATGCACCACCCACCGCTGCCCCTGACCCGCGATCTGGTTCTCATTGGCGGTGGCCATACCCATGCGCTGCTGCTGCGCAAATGGGGTATGAACCCATTGCCCGGAGCGCGAGTGACGGTCATCAACCCCGGCCCCACTGCACCCTATTCGGGGATGCTGCCCGGCTTCGTCGCCGGTCATTATGCACGCTGGGAACTCGATATCGATCTGGTAAAACTGGCTCGCTTTGCTGGCGCACGTGTCATTCTGGGCTCGGTCGACGGGATCGACCCTGACACGCGCGTAGTCCACGTACCTGGCCGACCGCCGGTGGCGTTTGATGTCGCTTCGGTCAATGTCGGAATCACTTCGGACATGCCCGCTCTGCCCGGCTTTGCCGAACATGCGGTTCCGGCCAAACCGCTGGGACCGTTCGCCGCAAAATGGGCCGATTATCTGAATGGGACGGGTCTCGCATCCGTCGCAGTTATTGGTGGCGGTGTGGCCGGGGCAGAACTGGTTATGGCCATGGCCCACGCGCTACGCAAAAAGAACCGCGCGGCGCAGCTGACCCTGATCGACAATGCTGAGGCGCTAACGGCGACAAAGCCCAAGTCGGCGGAAACAATTCGCAAGGCGATGAGCGATCTGGGAATCGAGGTGATCGAACGGGCAACGATTTCGCACATCTCGGCAAACCAGGTGGTGCTGGAGGATGGACGCCAGATTGAGGCCAGTTTCGTGACTGGAGCAGCCGGTGCAAAGCCATATGGCTGGATCGCCAATACCGGGCTAGAGTTGAAAGACGGTTTCATCCGCGTAGACGCTCGTCTGCAGTCCAGCGATCCGGTGATTTTCGCGGCAGGCGACTGCGCGCATCTGAACGAAAACCCACGCCCCAAGGCCGGGGTCTATGCGGTGCGAGAAGCCCCTGTTCTGTTCAACAACCTACGCGCCACGCTGGGGGCCGGAACTCTGCGACGCTATGAACCGCAAAAGGATTACCTGAAGCTGATCTCGCTGGGCGGCAAATCGGCACTGGCCGAACGGCTGGGCACTTCATTCAGCGGACCGTTGATGTGGAAGTGGAAAAATCATATCGATCAAAGCTTTATGAACAAGTTCCGCGATCTGCCTCAAATGAAAGCGCCGGCACTGCCGCGCCACCACGCGGATGGGATAGATGACGCGTTGGGCGAAAAACCCATGTGTGGCGGCTGTGGCGCAAAGGTCGGGCGCGGCGCGCTGCAATCGGTCCTCAGCGAGTTGCCCGCCCCTACGCGTTCCGACGTCACGCCGTTGCCCGGCGATGATGCTGCCTTGTTGAACTTTGGGAACACGCGGCAGGTCATGACATCGGATCATCTGCGCAGTTTCGTCAACGACCCGGTCCTGATGACCCGCATCGCGGCCGTTCACGCTCTGGGCGACATTTGGGCGATGGGTGCCAATCCGCAAGCGGCCACTGCAACCGTGATCCTGCCGCGTATGTCACCTGCTCTTCAGCGTCGGACGATGGCCGAGATCATGCACACCGCTCATGAGGTCATTCGTCAGGCCGGTGCCGAGATTATCGGCGGTCACAGCTCGATGGGCGATGAAATGACGATCGGCTTTACCCTCACCGGCCTGTGCGAGCATGACCCAATCACCCTTTCCGGGGCGCAGCCGGGTGATGCATTGATCCTGACCAAACCATTGGGCAGCGGCGTCCTGATGGCCGCAGAAATGGCTGGCGAGGCGAACGGCGAATGGGTGGCAGCGGCCCTGTCGCTAATGGTTGAACCGCAGGGCACGGCCTCGGGTTTGTTGGCGGGCGCACACGCGATGACAGACGTTACCGGTTTCGGATTGGCGGGGCATCTATTGGGCATGTCCGAGGCCTCGGGTTGCGGGGCCTCGCTTGATTTGGGCTCTATTCCTGTAATGGCCGGAGCGCTGGAGCTTTGCGCGAAAGGTATCCGTTCAACCTTGTTCGAGGACAACCGCGCGGTCGTACCTGAATTACCAACAGGCGGCAAAGCGGACCTGCTATACGACCCGCAGACAGCTGGCGGCTTACTGGCAGCTGTTCCGGTAGACCAGGCGCACGCAGTGTGCGACGCGCTGCGAAAAGCCGGATATTCGGCCACGATCATCGGACAGATGACCGACGCACCGGGGCTGCGCCTTCAAAGCTGATCCAGAAAGCTTTGGATTCGTGAGGCCGTTTGATTCAAGCCAATTTCATCCAGTGCGGGCGCGTCGATCTGCGCGATTACGTCCGCGCGGCGTGTACGGCTGGATTTGGCATACGCCGGGTCATAGTGCTGCTCGATGAGGGCTTGGGTCAGTGCCCGCTTGTCTCCGGTATCGATCAGGTCCAGCCAGTTGTCGACGACCTCATTGCCTCGGTGAAAACGCAGAGGTGAAAGGCGGTCGCGCAAGCGATCTTTGTCCGAGAGGATATCGTCGTAGGCCGACACCAGATAGGCCGAGCGCGCCCGAGTGGAAGCTTGAATCACTATGCGCGGCGCATTGCGCAATGCGGTCCAAAGCGTTGGCGGTAGGATCAAAGACCCGATTTTGGACGACTCGGCCTCGACCACGACGGGGCGCGACGGGTCCAGACGGCAGAGCACTGCGGCCAGAGCGGATTCGAAAGCCTTTTGGCTGGGTTGGCCACCGGGCATCTCGCCCAGCAGAGACCCCCGGTGATTGGCGAGCCCCTCAAGGTCCAGAACCTGAACGCCGCGCTCTCTTAAGAGTGCCAACAATTCCGTCTTGGCCGTCCCCGTATAACCGTCCAGCGCAACCAGCCGATGCGGCAACGGATCATCATAGAGGTAGCGGTTCACCAACCGACGATAGGTGCGATAACCACCCTCAACCACTTCGGCGCGCCAGCCGATCTGTTGCAGCATCCACGTGAACGACCCCGATCTTTGCCCACCGCGCCAGCAATAGACCAAAGGCCGCCACGCCCCTTCGTGATGGGACAGTCTGTTCTCGATGTGATTGGCCGCGTTCCGAAACACCAGCGCGGCCCCCAGTTTACGCGCCAGAAAAGGGCTTTCCTGTACATAGATCGTACCAACGCGGGCGCGTTCTTCGTTGTCCAAAACGGGAAGGCTGATGGCGCCGGGCAGATGATCCTCGGCGTATTCCGCCGGGCTGCGCACATCGATTACCGTGTCGAAGTCATGCGCATAGAGATCAGGCAGGCTGGAGAATTTCAGAACCATGTCAGTGGTCTATCCCGCAAAGCTGAGAATGAAAAGGCGGGGCTAGTCCTGGATCGGTTCAATCAACTCCGGCCCCCTGGCGCGGTTCGAGTTCACAGTCGGGTCGACGCGGTGAAAGCTGAGGATATCCTCGGCCCCCGGCCGCATCAGACGCGCGGCCCCTTTTCCAGCCTCCCCCAACCATAGTGCCCAGTCTTCGGGCTCAAGGATCAGTGGCATGCGGTGATGAATCGCGCTGAGGTGACGGTTGGCGGCGGTCGTCACGATGGCGCAGGTGCCCTGTCGCGCCTCCTCGGGCCCCCAATCCTGCCAGACACCGGCAAAAGCGATCGGTGCCTCGTCCTGACGGAAAATGTACCACGGCAGCCTGTCGCCCTGCTCCGTCTTGGTCCATTCATAAAACCCGGTAGCCGCGATAAGGCAGCGGCGCTCGCGGCATGCGGCGCGAAAGGCTGGTTTTTCGGCCAGCGTTTCAGCCCGCGCATTGATCAGCAATGGGCCGGCGTTTTCCGCCTTGTACCAATGCGGCAGAAATCCCCAGCGCAGAGGATCAAGCGTGCGACCGTTTTCTCCAGCCCGAACCACATGGACCTGATTGGTCGGGCAAACGTTGAAATTTGGCACAGCCGGCAGAGTGTTCGCCGGACGGGCCGCAAACAGCTGCGCCATCGCATCGTTGGGAAGCGTAACAGCAAACCGTCCGCACATGGCCATTGCCCCTGTTTCATTGCTTTCAGATTCATACAGCCCGCGCAGCCTGACCGGGCTCAAAGCTATTCGAACGCACTCGGATCACATCCGACTTTACTATAGAAAAGGCCGCGTCGAACGCGGCCTTTTTGGGTTGTTTGTCAAAGCAAAATTACTTCTGCTTGATGCGCCCATCCAGGTACGGCTGGTATGGCGCGTTCTCTGCCAGATACTCTGCCGTGACATCAGCCAGATCGGGGCCAAAGTCGTAGGCGTTCTTGTCGTCGCCTTCGAACATCTTGTACCCGTCACCGCCGTTGCGGACGTAATTGTTGGTTACGACCAGATAAGTTGCTGCAGGGTCGATCGGAACAAACCCGTCACCTTCGGCGACCATAACTTCCTGGATACGACCTTCATTCGGCGCAACGCTCGGATCCCAGGTGAAGGTCAGCCCAGCAACCTGCGGGAAGCGACCTTTGACCTCTTCGACCTGGCTGACGCCGTTTTCCAGCGCATCGATCACGACCTGACCGGTGATCTCAAAGGTCGAAAGCGTGTTCTGGAAGGGCAGCACGGTCAGCACTTCACCCATGGTCACGTCGCCAGGATCGATCGAGGCACGCAATCCGCCCGAGTTGGCAATTGCGATCTGAGCACCCTGATCCGCGACCCGCGCCAGCATGGCGTCGGCCACAAGGTTGCCCATCTGGCATTCCTGAATCCGACAAACTGCGCGATCACCTTCGATAGCGTCAGCAGCGTTTGCGACCACCTTGTTGCGAATTTCGTCCAGAGGCACGGCCAGCTCGGCGATACGGTCCAGAGCGGCCTGATCCTCGGTGACAGTGTTATCCATGATCAGCGGCTCACCCGCTGCTGAAACGACATTGCCGTCATCGTCGAAGGTCACGTTCAGTTCGCCCAGGAATTTACCGTAGGCATAGGCCTGAACGATCTGGACGCCGTTGACTACGGTCGGGTACGGGCCCGCAGCCTTGTCCGAGGTGTTCGACAGGTAGGTGTTCGAGTGACCGCCAACGATTACGTCAACTCCGGTCGTCTCTTGCGCGACACGTTGGTCCACCCCATAGCCCGAGTGGCTGAGCACGATGATCTTGTTGATGCCCTCGCCGGTCAGCTTGTCGACCTCGGCCTGAACCGCAGGAACCGGATCCGAGAACGTGATGTTTGGACCGGGCGAGGCGAGCTCATCAGTGTCGATTGGTGTCAAGCCGATCAGGCCAATCTTTTCGCCACCGACTTCAATAACGGTCGATTTCTTGATCTTGTCGGTCAGCAACTCTTCATCGGCAATATCCGCATTGGACATCAGTACCGGGAAGTCGACCGAGTCGATAAAGCCGCGCAGAACCTCGGGGCCGTCGTCGAATTCGTGGTTGCCCACCGTCATCGCGTCATAACCCAGCTTATTCATAAACTCGGCCGCGACCTTACCCTTGTAGTAGGTATAGAACAGCGATCCCTGGAACTGGTCCCCACCATCGACAAGAATCGAGTTCTCGGCCCGTGCACGTGCGTCGTTTACTGCGGTAACCAGACGCGCGGAACCGCCGAAACACTTGCCTTCAGCATTGTCCTCGTCACCACAACCGCTGTCATATTTGTTGATCGGCTCGAAACGCGAGTGGAAATCGTTAGTGTGCAGAATCGTCAGCTTGTACTCGGCCAGCGCCATGCCTGATGTCAAACTCAGTACAGCGGCTGATGTCAAAAGACGGGTGAGCATAGTTTAACTCCCTATTGTTCATTGCGGCGATGTTGCGACGCGCAACGCCAAGAGTCAAAGGGGGAAATCCGGCTTGATTCTACCCGTGGCCCGGTGCATCACGACCCCATGCTGATTTACAAAATTTTCCGTGCCGACGAATGGGCAACGCTGCAAGCGCAAGGTGCATCAGATGGGGCGCCGATTGATGTTTCCGACGGGTATGTGCATTTCTCGACGGCCGAACAGGCCGAGGAAACGGCGGCCAAACACTTCGCTGGTGTCGAGGGGCTGACGCTGCTGGCCTGCGACGCCGACGCGATGGGCGACGACCTGAAATGGGAGGTTTCGCGGGGTGGCGCCTTGTTCCCGCATCTTTATCGACAGATCAGAATGACAGACGTCGTCTGGTCGCGCGCCCTGCCCTTTGACGGAACCGCACATCAGTTCCCGCAGGATATGAAATGACCGCCTTCATCGACCCGGACCGCGCACAGTTCGAGGCGTTCAAGGGGCTGGATCGCGACCACCCGATCGAGATGCTGAATCTGGTGAAATTCCGCGACAACGCAGAGTATCCCGAAGATCACGAACTTGCAGGCGCGGGTCTGACCGGCGCGCAGGCGTATGGCAAATATGGGGCAGAGACCGCCCCGATCATTGCCCGTCTTGGCGCCTCGATCCTGTGGCGCGGCGCGTTTCAGACGACGCTGATCGGACCTCAGGACGAAACGTGGGACGAGGTCTTTGTCGCCAGCTATCCTACGGCGCACGCCTTTCTGGAAATGGTGACAGACCCCGATTATCAAAAGGCCGTTGTTCACCGTCAGGCGGCTGTGGCGACCTCGCGCCTTATTCGTTGTACCCCCGCCCGGGGCGGAGAGGCTTTTGGATGAACCTGATCGAAAAACTGGGCCTGAGCGCCCTGCACCGGATGGACCCCGAGACCGCGCACGGGCTGTCTATCAAGGCACTGAAGGCCGGGCTGGCCCCAACGCCGGGGCCGGTTACGTCGTCTCGGCTGCGCACGCGAGTTGCAGGATTGGACCTGCCGAACCCAGTTGGTCTTGCCGCAGGGTTTGACAAAAACGGAGAGGTTCTGACGCCTCTGTCACAGGCCGGATTTGGCTTTATCGAGGTGGGTGCCGTGACCCCGCGGCCACAACCCGGCAATCCCAAGCCACGGCTGTTCCGCCTGACCGAAGATACGGCTGCGATCAACCGCTTCGGGTTCAACAACGAAGGCATGGAGGTCATGGCGCGCCGTCTGGCCAACCGCCCCAAAAACGCAGTGATCGGTCTGAATCTTGGGGCCAACAAGGACAGCGATGACCGCCCCGGTGATTTTGCCAAAGTGCTTGCCCATTGCGCCGAACATCTGGATTTTGCCACGGTCAATGTCTCGTCCCCGAACACGGAAAAGCTGCGTGATCTTCAGGGCAAGGCCGCGCTGGGTGCCTTGCTGGGGGGCGTGATCGAGACGCGCGACGCCTTGCCCCGGCCTTTGCCGATCTTTCTGAAGATTGCGCCGGACCTGACCGAAGCTGAGCTGCAAGACATCGCCGAAGTGGCGCGCGAAACGCATGTGGATGCGGTGATTGCCACCAACACAACCCTGTCCCGCGACGGTTTGCGCAGCGTCCACAAGGATCAGGCTGGCGGGCTGTCCGGCGCGCCATTGTTCGAGAAATCGACCCGTATTCTGGCGCACCTGAGTCAGCTGACCGACGGACAAATCCCGTTGATCGGGGTCGGTGGGATCAGCTCTGCCCAGCAGGCTTATGACAAGATTTGCGCCGGAGCTTTAGCCGTGCAGTTCTATACGGCAATGGTCTACGGCGGCATATCTCTGGCGGCCGAGATTGCCCGGGGGCTGGACGACTTGCTGGCTAAGGACGGGTTCTCATCGGTCGATCAGGCCGTTGGCAGTAAGCGAGAGGATTGGCTGTGATTGAATACTGGCACAACCCGCGCTGTTCAAAGTCCCGCGCCGGTCTGGCGCTGCTGGAAGAGAACGGCGCATCTGTCGAAGTTCGTAAGTACCTGGAGGACGCGCCATCTGCAGATGAGCTGCGCGCCGTACTATCCCAACTGGGCATTCCCGCAATAGGTATGATGCGCACCGGCGAGAAGCGGTTCAAGGAACTGGGCCTGACGAAAACCACGTCCGAGGATGATCTGATCAAGGCGATGGCCGAAAATCCAATCCTGATCGAGCGCCCTTTGGCCACTGCCGGCGACAAAGCGGCAATCGGTCGGCCGCCGGAGAACCTGATGGCCTTGCTTTAAGCAATCTGCGCTTCCAGTCGGGGGTACCGCCAACCCAGCGTGACCCCGCGCGCGATGTTCAGGACCATCAGCGCGGCCCAGAGGCCGTGGTTACCGAAAGTAGGCACCAGCACGAACAAGGCCACGACATAGATCGCGACGGACTGGATCATCGCCTGCCGCATGGCACGCGTCCAAGTCGCGCCGATGTAGATACCGTCGAACATCCAGCTGGCCACGCCGATCACCGGGGCAAGCGCAGCCCAGAACAGGAACTCGCGCGCGGCAACCCGAACCTCAGGCGAGGTTGACATCACATCAATCAGTGCCGGTCCGGCAAGGAAGAAAACAAGACCCAGCGCAAAGGCTCCGCCAACGCCCCATTGCGACGCCATGATGGACGCACGACGAACCTGAACGCGGTCACGCGCCCCAACCGCGCCGCCCACTAGCGCTTCGGCAGAAAAAGCAAAGCCGTCCAGGGCAAAGGCCGTAATCTCAAGAAACTGCAGCAGCACTTGATTGGCTGCCAGATTGACATCCCCCAGATCGGACCCGACGAACAGGAACGTCGTAAACGAACCGGTCAGCAGGACCGACCGCACCATGATATCCCCGTTCACCTGCATCATCCGGCGCAGGCGGGCAGCGTCGAAAATCCTTGGCCAGTCACGCCATTGGTTTCCACTGAACGCATCGCGGCACAACCAAAGGCCAAGTGCCAGTCCGGTCCACTCGGCAATCAGCGTCGCAATGGCAACACCCTCGACGCCCCAACCCAGACCGAGGACGAACCAAAGGTCCAGCAGGATGTTGAGCCCGTTCATCCAGACCTGCAGAACGAACACGCCTTTTGTACGCTCGACCGCGATCAGCCAACCGGTCACGGCATAGAGCGCAATCGTGGCCGGCGCGCCCCAGATGCGGATTTCCAGATAGGCGCGGGTCAGCGCTTCGACCTCGGCGCTGGCCGGCGACAGGGCAAATGCACCCCAAAACACCCAGATTTGTGTCAGGACAAAGAACGCACCTGCTGCTCCGCCCAGCAGCAGCCCGCGCATCAAAAGGGCACCGGTTTCGGCCGTGTCCCCCGCCCCGCGCGCCTGCGCGGCAAGTCCCGTGGTCCCCATGCGCAGGAACCCGAAGACCCAGTAGATCGTCGCCAGAATGACGGCACCCATACCGACGGCGCCGATCGGAGCGGCCTGGCCCATCTGCCCTACGACACCCGTATCCACGGCGCCCAGAATTGGGACCGTCGCATTGGACAAGACGATCGGTGCTGCGATCTTGAGCACCCGCTTATGCGTGATGGGTGCCGAGGCGTCCTGCATCTTTCCCTACTTGTCGGTGGGTTTCGGCTGCGGCATCAGGAAATGCCCCGAAGCCTGTGCAAACAGCCGCGAGTGATTGTCCTGCCAGGCTTCAACGCGCACCGAAGCATAACGCCGCCCTGCCCGACTGATGAATGCGCGGGCGTAAGCATCTCGCGGCAAGCCGGATCTCAGATAATCGACGGTGAAATCGACTGTCTTGGGAAAGCGCACCCGCTCATATCCGGCAATGTCACTGGCATCCAGCTCACCGCTTTCAATTTTTGGCAGGAAATAGTCCCAACTGAGCGTGATAACAGCCGTGACCTCGAGGAAGGCCGCTGTGACTCCGCCGTGCAGCGCGGGTAGCAGAGGGTTTCCGATCAGCTTTTCGTCGAAGTTCAAAACGCCTGTTAATTCATCGCCCCGGCGGTCAAAGCCAATGTCGAGGAAACGAATGTAAGGCACGCCTTCGACAATCGCGTTCAACGCCGCATCCCGGCGTTGTTTGACGACCTGAACGGGTTCGGGACGAGGACGCGCCATCACAACCCCTCCACAGTGAATGAGCCCGCAGCGGTGGCCACCGGAAGGCCCTCATCTTCGTCCATCGCCGTGGCACGGACAAAGGCGACGTTTCGGGTGATGTGATAGCAGGTCGCGTGCGTCGTGATGGTCTGCCCCGGTGTTGCAGCGCGCATATAGTCGATCCGCAGGTCAATTGTCGCCGTACCGCCAGGGGCGGAAGGGTGGCTCATGACGGCGGCACCACAACACGTATCCAGCGCCGCAAAAACCGCGCCGCCATGAATCACTCCGGTGCGCGGATCACCGACCAGCTCTTTGCTGTAAGGCATAGAAATCCCCGCTTCGCCATTGCCGATTGTGGTCAGCTTCAAACCCAATGCCCTGGCATGCGGGATCGCCTCGATGAACTGGCGCGCAATTGCGGCTTTGTCGACCATGTACTTGAATCCGTTAATTTGGTTTATCCCTTTATGAGCCTGTGTCCGCCAAAAGAGCAAGCCCACCGGTTGCGCTTGCCGCGGACAAAACATAGGCTGCCGCAGAGGAGATCAGGAATGTCCGACAACCGTTTGTCATTCAAAGAGATGTGCGCTGAGTTCGACGTGACTCCGCGTACCCTGCGCTACTATGAATACATCGAGCTGCTGCAGCCCGACCGGGAAGGCAGGTCGCGTTTTTATGGCCCCAGGGAATGCGCGCGCATGACCTTGATCCTGCGCGGCCGCAAATACGGGTTTTCGCTGGAAGATATACGACAGTGGTTGCTGATCTATGAAAACGAAGGCAACGAGGTCCAGATGCAGGCCTTTGTTGAAGTGGCAGACAAACAGATCGTCGAGCTGAATAAGCAAAGGCAACAGCTGGATGAAGCGATCGAAGCCCTGACCCACATGCGCGATCAGACAGCCAAATCGCTGAATTGATTCTCACCCCGCCGCCTTTTGGCACCTAGAAAATGACGCGAATTCCGGTTGCTCCGGGTGTACCTTCGGGTGCGCCAGCGTTGTGGCGCGTCTTTCCTCGCCCAGAGTTCCGTTACGTCAAACCCGAAAAAAGTCGGCAATCCGCGCCTTGACGCGTGAGGATGTTACGTAAACTTAATTTGTGACGCAGCGTTCGCATTACGTGAACGTCATCTACGTGTTGTAACGTGCGCATCGACTGCGCACCTGACTTTCATAGACGCCAGTGACGAGAGTGCTAAGACCATGACCGAAGATCTGATGACCATCCGCGAAATGTGCGAGACATATGATGTCACGCCACGCACTTTGCGGTTCTACGAAGCCAAGGAGCTTTTGTTTCCTATCCGTGAAGGCCAAAAACGGCTGTTCACCAAAAGTGACCGTGCCCGCCTGAAACTGATCCTGCGCGGCAAGCGCTTTGGTTTCAGCCTTGAGGAAATCCGCCAGCTTCTGGATCTCTACCATGTAGGCGACCAGCAACTGACCCAGATATCCCGCACCTACGAAATCGCGTGCGAACGTCTGGAGGATATGGAAGCGCGCCGTGAAGAGCTCACGCAAGCCATCGACGACCTGAAAGAACAGTTGCGTTGGGGCGAAAAAGTTATCGCCTCGATGAAACAAGACAAAAAGGCTGCCGAGTAACCCCCTCGCCTGCCTGCCACCCGGACATATGAATTAAAGGGAGCTTCACATGCCCGTCTATAACGCGCCAACCAAAGATACGCAGTTCATCCTGCACGATGTTCTGAAAGTCTCGGAGTCCGATGTTCCGGGCTACAACGAGCTCGAAGCCGAATTCACCGGCGCGGTTCTGGAAGAAGCAGGCAAGGTTGCCACCAACGTTCTGCATCCGTTGAACGTAGTGGGGGACACCGAAGGGTGCCGTCTGGAAAACGGTATCGTTTATACCCCCACCGGGTTCAAAGACGCCTTCGAGCAGATGAAAGAAGGTGGCTGGACTGGCCTCGACATGCCGGAAGAGTATGGCGGCCAGAATATGCCTTACGTTCTGGGCACCGCCGTTGGCGAGATGTTCTCGGCAGCAAACCAGGCATTCGTGATGTACCAGGGCCTGACGCACGGCGCGGCGTCGGCAATCCTCGCCCACGGAACCGACGAGCAGAAGAACAAGTACCTGCCCAACATGGTCAGCTGTGAATGGACCGGCACCATGAACCTGACCGAACCGCATTGCGGCACCGATCTGGGCCTGATGCGCACCAAGGCAGAACCACAGGGTGACGGCAGCTTCAAGATTTCGGGACAGAAGATCTTTATCTCGTCCGGTGATCACGACATGGCCGACAACATCATCCATCTGGTGCTGGCCAAGATCCCGGGTGGCCCCGAGGGCATCAAGGGCGTATCGCTGTTCATCGTGCCAAAGTTCATCGTCAATGAAGACGGTACGCCAGGCGAACGAAACGGTGTTTCGGTCGGCAAGATCGAAGAGAAGATGGGCATCCACGGCAACTCGACCTGCGTCATGAACTATGACGAAGCCACCGGCTGGCTGCTGGGTGAGGAGCATAAAGGCATGCGCGCCATGTTCACCATGATGAACGAAGCGCGTCTGGGTGTGGGCATGCAGGGCCTGTCTCAGGCCGAAGCCGCCTACCAGAATGCCGTCGAATACGCCAAGGACCGCTTGCAGGGTCGCGATGTGACCGGTGCAAAGAATCCGGACGGCCCCGCCGATCCGCTGATCGTTCACCCCGACATCCGCCGCAACCTGATGGACCAGAAGAGCTTCACCGAAGGCGCGCGCGCGTTCATCCTGTGGGGCGCGACCATGATCGACAAGGCGCACCGCTCGGGTGACAAGGACGCGGACGGGCTGATCTCGCTGCTGACGCCGGTCATCAAGGGCTTCCTGACGGATGAAGGCTACGACATGACCGTACAGGCACAGCAGGTTTATGGTGGCCACGGTTACATCGAAGAATGGGGCATGTCACAGTACACCCGCGACGCCCGCATCGCCATGATCTACGAAGGTGCAAACGGCGTTCAGGCGCTGGACCTTGTCGGCCGTAAACTGGCACAGGATGGCGGCAAGCATGTCATGGCCTTCTTTGAAATGGTCAAATCCTTCTGCAAGGAAAGCAGTGGCAAGGACGAAGCCTATGACAAGGCGTTCATCGAACCGTTGAAAGCTGCGTCCAAGGACCTGCAATCCGCTGGCATGTACTTCATGCAGGAAGGCATGAAGAACCCGAACAACGCTTTGTCCGGTTCCTATGACTTCATGCACATGTTCGGCCATGTCTGCCTGGGCCTGATGTGGGCGCAGATGGCCAAGGCCGCTCAGGAAGCCCTGGACGGAGGAGCCTCGGACAAAGAGTTCTACGAGACCAAGATCAACACCGGCCGTTTCTACATGGCCCGCCGCCTGCCCGCGACAGCGATGCACCTGGCGCGCATCCAGACGGGTGCTGATACGGTCATGGCTCTGGACGCAGCGAACTTCTGATCACAGTCTGGGTCCGGGTAACATTGCCCGGACCCAACTTACCGGAGGAACCACATGCCAAAACGTTTTCGACTGACCCGCCGCTTTCCCGTCGCAATGACCGAGGACGGGTATCGCAAGCTCAAAGCATTCGCGCGCGAGGCTGGGTTGGACGAAGGAGAGGCACTGTCGTTTCTGTTCGAGAACTTCAAAAGCGTGATTAACGAGGACAATCTGACCCACCGTTTACGGATCTTCAATTCCGAACTGGACGATCGGAAACGTTAAGGACATCAGCCACCTGCAATTAGGTGGGCGTGTTTTCGGCAAGACCATCCCCGGCGGCACATGGCCGATTGGTTGGTCTTTCTCGAAATACGCGAGTTTCGATTTCGCACCATGCGCCTTGGGAGGGGCGATCACATGACCATAAAACTTCACTGCTTCGGCGAGAGCGGAAACAGCTACAAGGCTGCCTTGGCACTGGAGATGTCCGGGTTGGATTGGGAACCGGTTTTTGTCGACTTCTTCAAAGGCGTGACACGTACCCCCGAATACCGCGCCGAAGTCAATGAAATGGGTGAAGCGCCCGTTCTAATCGACGGCGATTTTCGCACCAGTCAATCCGGTGCCATTCAGGCCTATGTGACCGAAAAATCTGGCAAGTTCGGCGGCAAGACCCGGGAAGAAAACTATGATATTCTGCGCTGGGTGCTGTGGGACAATCACAAGCTCAGCTCCATGGCCGGCCTGACCCGTTTCCTGATCAATTTCCTCCCGGAACAGCACCGCAATCCTGATGTGATCGCTTTCAATCAGGGGCGCCTGAAGGCCGCTTACCAAGTGTTGAACGATCATCTGGACGGCCGCGACTGGATTGTTGGCGACGATGTCACGAACGCCGATCTAAGCTGTTGCAGTTATCTTTTTTATCCCGAACCATTCGGTTTCGACCGCGCCGACTGGCCCCATATCGACGCCTGGCTGACTCGTCTGTCCGAGCAGCCTGGCTGGAAACACCCCTATGACCTGATGCCCGGCAACCCGTCGGATCGAGCTTGAGGAGAAGACCCATGACCGAAGCATATATTTATGACGCCCTGCGCACCCCGCGCGGCAAGGGCCGCAAGGATGGCAGCCTGCACGAGGTAACCTCGGTGCGCCTGTCCGCCCTGACCCTGAACGCGATGAAAGAGCGTAACAACCTCGAAGGCCACGCCGTAGAAGACGTGATCTGGGGCAACGTCACCCAAGTGATGGAGCAAGGCGGTTGTCTTGCGCGCTCGGCGGTTCTGGCCTCTGATCTGGATCAGTCTATCCCCGGTCTGGCAATCAACCGCTTCTGCGCCTCCGGCATGGAAGCCGTGAACCTGGCCGCAAACCAGGTCAAAGGCGGCGCAGGCCAAGCCTACATCGCTGGCGGTGTCGAGATGATGGGCCGCGTGGCTATGGGCAGCGACGGTGCTGCAATTGCCGTTGACCCCTCGCTGGCGATGGATACCTATTTCGTTCCGCAGGGCATCTCGGCCGACATCATTGCGACTGAGTACGGTTTCTCTCGTGATGACGCCGACGCGCTGGCGGTTGAATCGCAAAAGCGCGCCGCAGAAGCATGGGCCGACAACCGTTTTGAAAAGTCGGTCATCACCGTCAAAGACCAGAACGGCCTGACCATTCTGGACCGCGACGAATACATGCGCCCGGGCACTGACATGCAGAGCCTCGGAGCGCTGAACCCGTCGTTCCAGATGATGGGCGAGCAGATGCCCGGATTTGACAAGGTTGCGATGCTGAAATATCCGCATCTTGAGCGTGTGAACCACATCCACCATGCCGGCAACAGCTCGGGCATCGTGGACGGTGCGGCCGCCGTTCTGATCGGCAACAAGGAATTTGGTGAGAAGTACGGCCTCAAGCCGCGCGCGCGCATCAAGGCAACCGCCAAGATTGGCACCGACCCGACCATCATGCTGACCGGCCCTGTTCCGGTGACCGAGAAGATCCTGGCCGACAACGGCATGAAGATCGGCGATCTGGACCTGTTCGAAGTCAACGAAGCCTTCGCCTCGGTCGTGCTGCGCTTCCAACAGGCGTTTGACGTGGATCCGGCGCTGGTCAACCCCAATGGTGGCTCGATCGCGATGGGTCACCCGCTGGGCGCAACCGGTGCGATGATCATCGGCACGCTGCTGGATGAGCTGGAGCGTCAGGACAAAGAAACCGGTCTGGCCACGCTCTGCATCGCGTCCGGCATGGGTGCAGCAACCATTATCGAGCGGGTCTGATGCCCAAGCTGGATCTCTCACAGATCCCGTTCAAGGGCGGCTCGGCCTATCCCGGCAAGCTGGCCGAGGCGACCGCAGGTCGTTTCGTGCAGCGTGTCGGTGATGCAGGCGGGCTGACCCAATACGGGGTCAACATCGTGCGGCTTGAGCCGCAGGGCATGTCTTCGCTGCGCCATTACCACATGGAGCAGGACGAGTTCGCCATCATGCTCAGCGGCACCTGCGTGCTGATTGATGACGATGGTGAGCATGAGATGCAGCCCGGCGATTGCGCCGCTTGGCCCGCAGGTGAGGCCAATGGCCACCACCTTGTGAACAAAACCGATGCGCCCGCGACCTTTCTGGTGGTGGGCACACGGACCCCGACCGAGACCGGCTATTACAGCGACATAGACATGATGGTGAAGGATGATGAGAACGGATTCGCCTTCACCCGCAAGGATGGCAGCCCGCTGACGGCTGACCAGATTGGAGATGACAATGACTGAATTCACTCTGACGAAAGACGCGGACGGCGTCGCCATTATTACCTGGGATGTGCCCGGGAAAACCATGAACGTGATGTCCTTTGACGGGCTGGCACAGCTGAGCGATCAGATCGACCAGGCGCTGGCCGATGACGAGGTCAAAGGCATCATCATCACCTCGGGCAAGGAAGGTTCATTTGCTGGGGGCATGGACCTGAACCTGCTGGCCGTGATGAAGGAACAGGCGGGCGACAACCCGGCAAAAGGTCTGTTCGAAGGCACAATGCAGATGCACGCCCTGCTGCGTAAAATCGAGATGGCAGGCATGGACCCCAAAACCAAGAAGGGCGGCAAGCCGATTGCCACCGTTCTTCCAGGCACCGCTGCGGGGATCGGCATGGAGCTGCCTCTGTCCACGCACCGCATCTTTGCCGCCGAAAACCCCAAGGCAAAATACGGCCTGCCCGAGATCATGGTCGGCATCTTCCCCGGTGCGGGTGGCACCACACGGATGGTCCGCAAAGTTGGCGCGATTGCAGCGGCTCCGCTGCTGCTGGAAGGCAAGATGCTGGACGTCAAGAAAGCCAAGGGCGCTGGCTATATCGACGAGATCGCGGCAGACCCGATGGCCGCAGCTAAGGAATGGGTACTGAACGCCAAGGACGCAGACATCGTTAAGCCGTGGGACGCCAAGGGCTACAAGATGCCCGGCGGTGCCCCCTACCATCCTGCTGGCTTTATGAACTTCGTTGGTGCATCGGCGATGGTGAACGGCAAGACCCAAGGCGCATTCCCTGCGGCCAAGGCTCTGCTGAGCGCGGTTTACGAGGGTGCTCTGGTCGATTTCGACACTGCACTGAAAATCGAGGCGCGTTGGTTCACTTCCGTGCTGATGAACCCATCCTCGGGCGCGATGATCCGGTCGCTGTTCCTGAACAAGGAAGCTTTGGAAAAAGGCGCTGTGCGTCCTGCCGGCGTTCCGGACCAATCGGTCAAGAAGATCGGTGTTCTGGGTGCAGGCATGATGGGCGCCGGTATCGCGCTGGTGTCGGCTCAGGCTGGAATGGAAGTGGTTCTGGTCGACCGTGACCAAGAGGCTGCGGACAAGGGCAAGGCCTATACCGAGAGCTACCTGGACAAAGGTATGAAGCGCGGCAAGGTCACGGCTGAGAAAAAAGAAGCCATGCTGGCCCGCATCACCGCGACCCCGGATCTGGACAACCTCAAAGGCTGTGATCTGATCATTGAAGCCGTCTTCGAAGACATGGGCGTCAAGGCCGAGATGACCAAGAAGGTCGAGGCTATCATCCCCGAGGACTGCATTTTTGCGTCGAACACCTCGACCCTGCCGATCAGCGATCTGGCCAAAGCATCCGTGCGCCCAGATCAGTTCATCGGCATCCACTTCTTCTCGCCCGTCGAGAAGATGTTCCTGGTCGAGATCATCAAAGGCAAGGAAACCGGTGATCGCGCGGTGGCCAAGGCGCTGGACTATGTGCGCCAGATCCGCAAGACGCCGATCGTGGTCAATGATGCGCGCTTCTTCTACGCAAACCGCTGCATCATCCCCTATATCAACGAAGGTCTGCGTATGATCACCGAAGGCGTCAGCCCCGTACTGATCGACAACGCTGCACGTCAGTTGGGTTTCCCCGTGGGACCCATCCAACTGAATGACGAGACCTCGATAGATCTGGGGGCCAAGATTGCTCGTGCGACCAAAGCCGCGATGGGCGATGCCTACCCGGAAAACCCGGGCGATGATCTGATCTTCTGGATGGAAGAAGAGGGTCGTCTGGGCCGCAAGGCGAATGCAGGGTTCTTCGACTATGACGAAAAGGGCAAGCGCACCGAGTACTGGAAGGGCCTGCAGGAGAAATATCCGCATGCCGAAGACCAGCCTGATCTGATCGAAGTTCAGGAACGTCTGATGTTCGCTCAGGTTTTGGAAGCGGTGCGCGCGCTGGAAGAAGGCGTTCTGGAAGATATCCGCGAAGGCGACGTGGGCGCGATCCTTGGTTGGGGCTTTGCACCTTGGTCGGGTGGCCCGCTGAGCTGGCTGGATATCATCGGCACGCCTTACGCGGCCGAGCGTTGCGACCAACTGGCCGAGCAATACGGCGAGCGCTTTGCATGCCCGCCGCTGCTGCGTGAGATGGCGGACAAAGGCCAAAGCTTCTATGGGCGTTTCGACCCCGAAGCAAAAGCTGCCTAAACAAATTGACGCTGGTGGGGGATACCGCGCCAGCGTCATTCTTTATAAAAATAGCTTTAATGAATTCAGATTAATGGAGCAGGCCGCCCCGGCCGTCCTGGACGCCTTGCTCCCCTTACTGGCCGCGCCGGAAAAATCGGGTTCTGCATGATCGGCGCAGGCAATGCGCCCAGCGAATTAGCCAGAACCGCAATATCTCTGCTATGCGCCACCATATCGACTAAATCTGCCACCTGATCAGCGTCGACAAGTTCGTATGAGGCTGTCTGAGGCAGGTTGCGTGTTCCAAACCGTCCTGCGGGGCAATACGCGCGCAGACCGCCTTCGATGTAGATCACTTCGTCCTGCTCGAAGAACAGCGAACTGACGTCAAAGAAAGATGCAGGTGTGCCGGAAGAAAGCCGGAACGTTTCGCTTAAAACCCGCGCAGGAACAACCGGCATACTGATGGGCAACGTTATTGGACCACGGCTCAACTTGGTGTTGTCCAACGCCACACCCTGTTCAGGCATCAGCCAAACCGAGCGTCCGTTGTACAATGTGTTCGAAGGCACCCGAACAAGCAGATTCTCTATCCGGTTCTCGTTGGCCGGAACCGAGATGCAATTTGTTGAAACCCGGCAGACTTCCCTAAAGCCATTATCCAGTGTCCGGACCAGATCGCCAGCGCGCAATCGTTCAACAGGTTTCCACCCACGGTCCGTTGCGACTTTTGTTCCGTGGACAAACCCACCTCTGCGCGCATTCAGCGACACCGGAGGACCGACTTGCCTCGCATTATCCGGAACAGCTGAATAGCCTATAACACTCTGTACTTTTAACACGTGCCGCACCCACTTTTGACACAAACCAACTACGAAAAACGATTAACATACCATTTACATACAAGACTTATTTTTGACACATTGAGGCCAAATTTGGGTCGTTGAAGCTCTGATACTCACATAACCCCGAACAACCCTGCACAAAAAATCGGAATAAGCAGTAAATTGGAAACTATGAATTTCGAGTGCGAGTGACGTCCAACTTGATTCTGGCCGACTGCCTGACGGTGACTGTTGCATCAAGATGCGAGACAAAAACCGCCTTTAGTTGGATGCCTTACGGCAATTTCAAGCCTTGGCTCAACCAAACCCGGCAAAACTCATCAGGAGATATACGCCGTTGCCAGGCAGCGCCTGAAGGCGAGTTAAGGAAAAACGCTAAGCCGCCTCGGGGCGGGCTGCCTCGCGCCCGGCGCGCCAACCTAAAAGGGCACCTGCAGTTGCAATCAGTCCGATCCCCGCGATCTGCATCGCGCCGATGACCTGTCCGAATGCCACCCAGGCAAACAACGGGCCAAAGATCATGACCGAGTATTCAAAGACGGCAACATACGACGGTTCACCTACCTGATAGGCTTTGATCAACATGAAGACAGCAATCGTGGATCCGACCGCCTGTATCGCGACCCATGGCAAAGCGGGCTGCATCTGCCAGACCCAGCCCCGCGTGGCAAACCCGTCCGGACCGTCGGGCGCAGCCATCGGAAACACTTCCAGAACCAAAAGACCGATTGCCCCTGCCAGACCGAGTGTGACGATCATCGCCGCCAGCAGCGCAACGGTGCTTTCACCGGAGCAATGGCTGCGCGTGATCACCGCGCTCAGCGCATAAAACAAGCCTCCGGCGACGGGCAGCAAGCTACGGGCATCGAACTCATAAGGGTTGAGCTGCAGCACACACAGAATACCCGCAAATCCGAGCAGAACGGCCAGAATGCGCCACGGTCCGATCCGTTGTTTCATGGCAAGAGCCGAGATCAGAAGCACGAATATGGGCGAAGTGAACAGTCCTGCCAACGCCTGAGCAATCGGCATGACCGCCAGCGAGGCGAAATAGAACAGCATGGCCAGTGTGATCAGCACACTGCGCAGGATCACTGGGCCAAGCCGCTTGGGTCGCATCCCGCCCAGACCAAGCAGCGACAATACAAAAATCAGTGGCAACATCAGCAATGCGCGGCTCAGATGGAATTGCCACAGACCAATCGAGTCGGCCAACAGGATCACCACATTGTCGATCACACCGATGATCGCCATCGCACTGATCATCAAGACTGACGCCAGTATCGGTGAAGTTTGAGTGTCCGCCTGCATCTTCCGCCCCGGTTTCGCATTGGTGCACGGCAATCCGATTTTCCGCACGTCGTGATATCCAGCACAATTACCGATTGCCACGCAACAGGTTTGCGCCCTTTGAATTTACCATGTTAAGCTGGGTCAAAATAATAACGAGCAAACCTCACCTTGATGACGGCACTGAAACAGTACCAACGGATCGAAGCCACCGGTCTGTGGCGCCCTTCGCCCGACGTTCAACGGCGCGAGGTCGTGGTGTCCATTGGCGAGGCGACGCTGACGATTTCGGATTTCAACGACCGGGCGCTGACTCATTGGTCCCTGGCCGCGTTGGAGCGGCAGAATCCTGGTGCGTATCCAGCCATCTTCAACCCTGACGGAGATCCGGACGAAACGCTTGAGCTGGAAGAATCCGAGTCCACAATGATCGGGGCAATCGACCGTCTGCAAAAGGCCATCGACCGATCGCGGCCACATCCCGGCCGCTTGCGCTGGCTCAGCGTTGCGGGTGTGGTTTGTGCCGTTGCCGCGCTGTTGCTGTTTTGGGTTCCGGCCGCATTGCAGAGCCACGTCGTGTCAGTTGTCCCGGACATCAAGCGTCATGATATCGGCGACGCGATCCTTCGTCGGATCGAGCGTGTTTCCGGCACAGCATGTGCATCCGAAGACGCGCAACCTGCACTGGATCAGTTGGCGGCCCGTACAGGCGTTCGCGAAGTTGTCATTCTGCCCGCCGGGGTTCAAACCAGCCTCAGCCTTCCCGGTGGGATCATCCTGCTGAACCGGTCGTTGGTCGAAGACCACGAGGATCCATCGGTCGCAGCAGGATACATCATCGCTGAACGCGCACGTGCAACCGCACAAGACCCCTTGGATGAATTGCTGGACCGCACCGGCGCTACAACGGCCTTTCGCCTGCTGACGACCGGAGAACTAACACCCGAAATCGTCGACGCCTATACCGAGCAGGTGCTGTCCGAACCTCGCCCGTCTTTACCGGATGATGACTTGCTGGCTGTTTTTGCCCAAGCGGCGTTGCCTTCAACACCCTACGCTTACGCTGTGGATGTGACAGGCGAGACGGTTCTGGGCTTGATCGAAGCCGACCCGATGGCGGGCCGCCCCCTGTCACAAGTGTTGCCGGACCGCGATTGGGTCCGGCTGCAGAATATCTGCGGCGAGTAAGCCGGATTATTTGGTGCCGAACATCCGGTCGCCAGCATCACCCAAGCCGGGCATGATGTAGCCTTTCGAGTTCAGCTCACGATCCAACGACGCGGTGACGATCTTCACGTCAGGATGTGCCTCTTTCATGCGTTCAACGCCTTCAGGCGCAGCCAGCAGGCAGAGAAAGCGGATATCGGTGGCCCCGGCCTCTTTCAGCAGGTCAATCGCTGCAGCTGAGCTGTTGCCCGTGGCCAGCATCGGGTCAACGGCAATGACCAGACGGTCCTTCAGACCTTCAGGCGCTTTGAAGTAATACTGCACCGGCTTCAGCGTTTCTTCGTCGCGGTACAACCCGACAAACCCGACACGCGCCGAGGGCACCAGTTCAAGCACTCCGTCCAGCATGCCATTTCCGGCCCGCAGGATCGACACCAGCGCCAGTTTCTTGCCCGCCAGAATGGGGGCGTCCATCTCCTCCATCGGAGTTTCGATATGGCGGGTGGTTAGAGGCATCTCACGCGTGACCTCATAGGCCAGAAGCAGCGTGATCTCGCGCAGCAACTGACGGAATTCAGCGGTCGAGGTGCCCTTGTCTCGCATGAGCGTCAGTTTGTGCTGGACCAACGGGTGGTCGACGACGGTCAGGTGTTCGCTCATGTTCTCTCCAGTCTTTTCTTGACCCGCTCGCGGGTATCATCATCGCAGAAGGCCGCGTTCAGGGCCGTGTCATTCAGGGCTGCGAAATCCTCGGCGTCCCAGCCGAAGGCTTTGCCCAGCATCTCATATTCACGCCGCATCGTGGTATGGAAAAACGGTGGATCATCGGTGGAGACGGTGACATTGACGCCATGGTCGCGCAACCGGGCAACCGGATGCGCCGCAAAATCAGGAAATAGACCCAGAACCACGTTCGACCCCGGGCAAACCTCGAGTGTGACTTCGCGGTCGATGATTTCGTGAATCAGGTCAGGGTCCTCAATAGCACGAACCCCGTGGCCGACCCGTTCGACGCCCAACTCACGAACCGCATCGCGCACACTTTCCGGGCCGCCGAACTCTCCGGCATGTGTGGTCAGGCGCAGCCCGGCTTCGCGTGCGCAGTCAAAGGCCCATTTGTAGTCGCCCTGCTTGCCGACGGATTCGTTGCCGCCCATTCCAAACCCGGTAATCCAGTCCCCCGCAGTTTCGGCGGCGCAATGGGCGCTTTGTTTCGCCTGTTCCGGTCCGAAATGGCGGACACAGGTAACAACACCGCGCAGAGTGATATCGAACTTACGCTCCGCCTCGTCTGCTGCGTCCTGAATGGCGTTTAGGTAGTCACGCCAGGCGTGCAAATCACCGCCGCCGCAGAAGTCGGGGCTGAGGAAGGTTTCGGAATAAACCACTCCGTTGGCAGCGCTTTCTTCCAGAATGGCCAGCGTCAGACGTCGAAAATCTTCAGGTGATTTCAGTACTTCACAGGCGGCTTCGTACACACTGAGGAAATGCGCAAAGTCGCGGAAATCATAGCTCCCATCAGGTTTGAAGATACCGCTCAGATCAATGCGTTTTTCATGTGCCAGCTGACGGATAAAAGCAGGTGGGGCCGCGCCTTCGTGATGCAAGTGCAGCTCGATTTTGGGCAGGTCTGCGACGTTCATAGAAAAGTCCTCCCCGGCCCTTGTGCCGGAATGTTGAGGTGGTGTGCGATGCTGGCCGCAACGTCCGCGAAGTTAACGGAACCGATTTGACCCGCCCCTTGCCCGGCTATCAGAACAGGCACTTGTTCGCGCGTATGATCGGTACCAATCCAGCTTGGATCATTGCCGTGGTCTGCGGTCAACAGCATCAAATCGCCCGGGCGCAGTTTGCTCAGGATCACACCGATTTCTTGGTCGAACCACTCCAGCGCGCGCGCATAGCCGCTAATATCGCGGCGGTGGCCATAAAGGCTGTCGAATTCAACGAAATTGGCAAAGGTCAGGCTTCCCTCCTCGGCCTCATCGACCAGATCGGACAGGTGCCCCATCAGTTCGACATCCGAGCCCTTGCGCAGCGTGTCGATCCCTTGCATCGAAAAGATGTCGCCGATCTTGCCCACCGCATGGACTCGACGGCCCGCGTCCTGCACCCAGTTTGTCAGAACCGGCCCAGGAGGCAGGATCGCAAAGTCTTTTCGGTTGGTGGTGCGGGTAAAGCCCTCTTCTGGTGAGCCGATAAATGGCCGCGCAATAACACGGCCCACCTTCATACCATGCAGACGCGAGGCAAGTGCTTTGCACATCTCCAGCAAACGGTCGAGGCCAAAGCTCTCTTCATGCGCCGCGATCTGAAAGACGCTGTCGGCGGAGGTGTAGCAGATGGGCCAGCCGGTGCGCATATGCTCGGCCCCCAACTCGGCAATGATAGCCGTGCCCGAGGCATGGCGGTCGCCGAGAATGCCGTCGGTCCCGGCGGCTTCAGCGGCCGCCCGGCTCAGATCGGCGGGAAAGGACGGTGTGGTGTCCGGGAAGTAGTGCCAGTCCCATGGCACGGGCAGCCCGGCCAGTTCCCAATGTCCTGAAGGCGTGTCCTTGCCCGGCGAATGCTCGCGCGCGCATCCCCAAAGGCCAGTGGGTTCTGCGTCCAACCCCGGTGTTTCCGACCCCGAAGCGAGCCGCGTGGCGGCCCCCAAGCCAAGCGCCTCCAGATTGGGCAGGATCAGCGGGCCGGAACGTCCTTCCTCAGCCCGTCCTTCTGCGCAGGCCTGCGCGATATGGGCCAGCGTGTTTGCGCCGGTGTCGGGAACATCGCCATTGAAGAACCGATCCGCATCCGGTGCACCACCGATGCCGACCGAGTCCATAACCACCAGAAACGCACGGGTCACGGTGTGATCCTTTCGTGGATAAGCGCGGGCAGCATGGGGGCATCATCGCCGATTGTGATGGCTTTGAGAACCGCAGCCGCAGCCTGTTGCGCAGCATCTTCGCGCGCAGCGTGGATCACCGCCAGGGGCGCGCCTTTTTCGATTTTGTCGCCCAGCCGGACGATGCTCGACAGACCCACCGCCGGATCGATCACATCGTCCTCGACCTGCCGCCCGCCGCCCAGCGCAACCACGGTAAGACCCAGAGCTTCGCCGTCGATGGCCGTAATATGGCCGTTGGCCGGAGCCGGAACTTCGAGGATCACACTGGCTTCGGGCAGATAGCGGGACCAATTGTCCACGAACTGCAAAGGCCCACCAACAGCGGCCATCATGCGCCCGAACCGTTCGGCGGCACGGCCGTCGCGGATGACGTCGGTGATTTTGTCGCGCCCCTCGTCCGGGGTGGAGAACATGCCAGCATCGGCGAGCAGGACACCACCCAGTTCAGCCGAGATTTCGACCAGCGGCGCATAATGCGTCTGCGTCAGGACTTTCATCACCTCGGCCACTTCCAGCGCATTGCCCAGCGCGGGGGCCAAAGGTTGGTGCATATCGGTGATCACGGCAGATGTCCGGCATCCCGCTGCGTTTGCAGTTTCCGACAGGGCTTTTGCCAGCTTCTGCGCGTCCTCAAGCGTTTTCATGAATGCGCCGCTGCCGACTTTGACGTCCAGCACCAATGCCTCGGGGCTGGCGGCCAGTTTCTTGGACAGAATAGACGCGGTAATCAGGTCCAGGCTTTCCACGGTCGCAGTCACATCCCGGATCGCATAAAGCCGCTTGTCCGCCGGAGCGATCTGCCCTGTAGCACCCACAATGGCTGCGCCGGTTTCGCGCAGAATTTGCGTCAAGCGGTCTTGCCCGATCTGCGTACTGACACCTGGAATTGCCTCCAGCTTATCCAGCGTGCCACCAGTATGGCCCAGCCCACGGCCCGAGATCATGGGAACGTAAGCCCCAAGTTCGGCCAGCGCCGGGGCAAGCACCAGACTCACGCTATCACCGACCCCGCCGGTGGAGTGTTTGTCGATCACCGGACCGTCAAAGTCCCAGCTCAGAACGTCTCCGCTGTCGCGCATCGCGACGGTCAGATCAGCACGTCCCTGCGCACTAAGCCCGCCCATGCAAACAGCCATAGCGAAGGCCCCCGCCTGTGCGTCGCTGACGCCACCATCAGCAAGGCCCTGCGCAAACCAATTCAACTCGTCGCTGGTTGGCACTTCGTTCCGGCGCAGTTTTGCAATGATCGAACGCGCGTCCATGGGGTCAGGCGTCTTCCATGTGTGAGGCGTCGAAAGCGCCGGGCAGTAGTTCGCCGATCGTTGTCGCGAATTCAGCGCCGTCGACTGTCGCAAGGGTTACTTTGACCTCACGCTTACCAAATTCGGCCAGCTTCTGTCTGCACCCGCCGCACGGCGGCACCGGTTGCGGGCTAGAAGCGACCACATAGACCTCGGACAATTCCTGCTCGCCCGCCGCAACCATCGCTGCGATTGCACCGGCCTCGGCACAAGTGCCTTCCGGATACGCCACGTTTTCCACGTTACAGCCGGAATAGACCTCACCGCTTGCGGAACGGATCGCGGCACCAACTTTGAAGTTGGAATAAGGCGCATAGGCTCTTTCCCGGACAGACAGCGCTGCATCTTTCAAAGTCATGGCGATTCCTCATTTTTTGATCAACTGGTCAGAAAATAATACCCTAATTGAAAACGCCCGGGGAGTTGAACCCCCGGACGCAAGATTCCTGAGCTATTTTCCACCTAACCCAGCTTGGTGTTGAATGTCCCCGGCAGGGTGACTTCAAGCAATTCGACATCATCCGAGGGATCGGACAGGCAGGTGCGCATTCCGGGCGGGATTACGAAGGCGTCGCCTTGCTCCAACCGGAAGGGATCGCGCCCCTCGCCTTCCAGCGTCACCTCGCCATTCATGACAAAGGTAAAGTGGATATCGGTGTCATGAGACGCCCAAACAGGATCGCCCTGCCCTTTGCGCACAACCTGCACCCCTGCAACGCCTTTGGTGTTCTCGGCAATCGTGGTGTCGCGACAGACATAGCCCGGCAAGCGGAACGTGCCCCAGTCCGCCCCCTCGGCTTTGTTGTAGACGAAACGCTGACCCTGCCATTCACGATCCGGGCAATAATGAGGTGTCGGCAACGCCATCTCGTGATCGATTTCGGTTACGTGTTCGGCGGGCACGCCGATTTCGATAACCTGAACGTTGTCCGATGCCTCCAACACACGGTGGCGGATTTCAGGCGGCTGGATAAAGCAATCCCCGGCCGTCAGCCGCATCTTGTCGCCCTGATCCTCATAAACAACGTCCACCCAACCATGAATGCAGAAGATCAGCTGAAAACCCACCTTGTGGAAATGCACCATGTCCGGAACCGGACCGCCATCGGGAATGCGGATATGGCTGGCGATGATCGAGCCACCCAGCCGGTCCGGCACCAGATCGCGGTAATGCATCCCGGCCCGTCCGATGATCCAAGGCGCCTGATCCTTGAGCCTACGCACCACGAAAGAGTGCACGGTTTCAGGCATCACCATCGGTGGGTTCAGTTCGTCAATCTCGACACGGGTCCCGTTCGGCGCAACCAGACTGCGCCGACCTTCAGCAAATTCATCAGGATTGTCAGTCAGAATTCGGATCGTCCCGGCGGCCTCGGGCGCGTCTTTTTCGACCCGTAGGCGCAGACCATGACCTGAAAACACGGCAACGCGCGGGTCATCGGCGGGATAGATCATGTCCATCCTCATACCAAGGACCTTGGTGAAAAACGGGATGTCGTCGCGCAGCTCGTTTGTCGGCAGGCGGATTTCAGCGCGCGTCTGGCTGTTTTTGGGGCTCGAAGTCATTCAATGTCTCTTCGCTGTCGGATTTTGGCCATCCGATCAGAACCGAGGTCAAAATGCCAATCGAAAAAAACATCTCAAGCGTTTCTTCCAGTACAAAAAAACGCACCATCATGATTGCTGACAGATCGGCGCTGTAGATTCCGGAAACTTCTTCAATAAGCTGGGCAATAACGGCCAGCATCCCTGTCAGAACAAAGATAACGAAGAACGGAGCCCGACGCTTAACAGCCCGCCACGCGTTTGGCACGCCATGCCAGACAACACCGCCGACGACGAGAACCGCCAGAATGATCCGGACTAGCGTCATATCAAGCAAACCGTCGAGGCCGTTCAGCACCCAATATGGCACACTGTCTACCGGGTAGATATCCGCCTCAAGCTCGCGCTCAGCCAGCAACAGGCAAACCAATCCGATGTAGAGACGGCTGATTCCAGGATACCGCCAGAGCGCGACAAGTCCAGCCGCAAAAAGCGCCGCGGCAGAGATCGTTTCGAACAATCCCCCCTCTTCGTTAAAAGGCAGGGCTTGAATGGGCCAGATACAAACAGCCGCGAGAACTACGAGGGCAGCAAATAGCACAGATGCGTAAACCAAACGCTCTGGGCCAACGGAAACCTGACCTACAGAAAGGGCAGTCCCGGCCTGAAATTCATCCTTATAGCTCATTTACGCGTGCCGATGCTCGATAGGTCCGGATTGGGTCCAAAGTTGCTCGAATGTAAATTTTCTATGATAGCTTTCAACCGGAGCCCGGAAGAGTTTTACCAAACTGTTGCAAAATGACGTAACGTAGCCAAATCGAGAAAATTAGTTTAACGCTAAATCAAATTTCCGAAGGAGTTGAATCGCCGATGTCCGACACACCCAGCCTGCGGCAGGCCGCGCTTGACTATCATGCCCATCCGAAGCCCGGTAAGCTTGAAATCAAGGCTACGAAACCGATGGCAAACGGCCGCGATCTGGCACGCGCCTATTCGCCGGGCGTCGCCGAGGCCAGCCTCGAGATCAAAGCGGATGCCTCCAACGCCGAACTCTATACCGCGCGCGGCAACCTTGTGGCCGTGGTTTCAAATGGAACAGCGGTTTTGGGGCTGGGCAATATTGGTGCGCTGGCGTCCAAACCGGTGATGGAAGGCAAAGCGGTCCTGTTCAAAAAGTTCGCCGGGATCGACTGCTTTGACATCGAGGTCGATCAACCCGATCCGGAAAAGCTGGCAGACATCGTTTGCGCGCTGGAACCGACTTTTGGCGCGATCAATCTGGAAGACATCAAGGCACCGGATTGCTTTGTCGTCGAAAAATTATGTCGCGAGCGGATGAACATCCCGGTATTTCACGATGACCAGCACGGCACTGCGATTGTCGTGGGTGCTGCGGCGAAGAACGCTCTGCACGTAGCCGGGAAGAGCTTTGAAGACATCAAGGTTGTTTCTACTGGCGGCGGCGCGGCGGGTATTGCCTGCCTGATGATGCTGGTCAAACTGGGCGTCAAGCGCGAGAACATCTGGTTGTGCGACATTCACGGGCTTGTCTACGAAGGCCGGGAAGAGGACATGAACCCCCACAAGGATCAGTTCGCGCAGAAATCGGACTTGCGTACACTGGATGACGTGATCGGCGACGCGGATCTGTTCCTCGGCCTTAGCGGACCGAATGTGCTGAAGCCCGAGATGGTCGAGAAAATGGCCAAGCGCCCGATCATCTTTGCGCTGGCCAACCCGACCCCGGAAATCCTGCCGCAAGCCGCGCGTGAGGTTGCCCCAGACGCGATCATCGCGACAGGCCGCAGCGATTTCCCCAACCAGGTCAACAACGTGCTCTGCTTTCCTTTCATCTTCCGCGGTGCGTTGGATGTCGGCGCGACGGAAATCAACGATGAAATGCAGATCGCCTGCGTCGACGGCATCGCAGAAATGGCCCGTGCCACAACCAGTGCCGAGGCAGCGGCGGCGTATAAGGGCGAACAGCTGACCTTCGGCCCCGACTACCTGATCCCCAAGCCCTTTGACCCGCGCCTCGTCGGCGTCGTGTCCTCATCCGTCGCCAAGGCCGCGATGGACAGCGGCGTCGCCAAGCGCCCGATCGCCGACATTGAGGCGTACAAAGAAAAATTGAACCAGACCGTGTTCAAATCCGCCCTTCTGATGCGCCCGGTGTTTGAGGCCGCCGCCGTCGCCTCACGCCGGATCGTGTTTGCCGAAGGTGAAGACGAGAGGGTATTGCGCGCCGCTCAGGCCATTCTCGAGGAAACGACCGAGACTCCGATTCTGATCGGCCGTCCGGACGTGATCAACACGCGGTGCGAAAGGTTGGGTCTGACGGTACGCCCCGGAAAAGACTTTCAGATCGTGAACCCGCATGATGACCCCCGGTATTATGACTACTGGAACTCGTACCACCAGCTTATGCAGCGCCGCGGTGTTACGCCCGATCTGGCCAAAGCGATTATGCGCACCAACAACACCGCCATTGCGGCGATCATGGTACACAGAGGCGAGGCCGACAGCATGATCTGCGGTACGTTTGGCGAATACCGCTGGCACCTGAATTACGTCGAACAGGTTTTGGACGACGGCGATCTGCGTCCTCAAGGGGCGCTGTCGCTGATGATCCTGGAAGACGGCCCCCTGTACATCGCCGATACCCATGTCCGACAACTGCCGACACCCGAAGAACTGGCCGAGACCACAATTGGTGCCGCGCGCCACGTTCGGCGGTTCGGGATTGAACCCAAAATCGCCTTCTGCTCGCAGTCGCAGTTCGGCAATCAGGCCGAGGGGTCAGGGAAACGGTTGCGCGCGGCGTTGGATATCCTCGACTCCGAACCGCGCGATTTCACCTATGAAGGTGAAATGAACCTGGATGTGGCACTGGACCCCGAGCTTCGGTCCCGCATCTTCCCGAATTCCCGCCTTGAGGGGCCGGCCAACGTTCTGATCTTTGCCCATGCAGACGCGGCAAGTGGCGTGCGCAATATCCTCAAGATGAAGGCCGACGGCCTGGAGGTCGGACCGATCCTGATGGGGATGGGCAACAAGGCTCATATCGTAACGCCATCCATAACAGCGCGCGGGTTGCTGAATATGGCGGCGATCGCAGGGACTCCGGTTGCGCACTACGGTTAATTAACCAGCGTACAATACCAAGGGCGCCAACAGTGGCGCCCTTTTTTGATTCTGGCGGTTGCTCAATATTTGCACGCCGAACTATTCAAATTTGCAAAAATGCAAAATCAATCGCAAAAACCCCGTTAATCGACGTCGGTTTGCAAAAGTTTGCAGCGGAAATCAGCAATTCTTGCAAATATTTTGCGATAAAGTGACGCTCCGTCATTGCGCTCGCTTGTGCGGTGTCCGTCGGCCACATAACACACTTCTCAAGGAATTTTCGGAGGAGGTCATCTTGGCTTATCAGGACGTTTACGAAAGCTGGAAATCGGACCCAGAAGCATTCTGGATGGAGGCCGCGCAGGCAATCGATTGGGTTCACCCCCCAACCAAGGCTCTGTTTGACGACAACGCCCCTCTGTACGAATGGTTCAGTGATGCCAAAGTGAATACCTGCTGGAATGCGGTGGACCGGCATGTTGAGAACGGTCGCGGCGAACAGACCGCAATCATCTATGACAGCCCTATCACGCATACCAAGCGCGAGATTTCTTATATGGAGCTGCGCAACCGCGTCGCCACGCTGGCAGGAGCGTTGCGGGCCAAAGGCGTCGGAAAAGGCGACCGGGTCATCATCTACATGCCGATGATCCCCGAAGCGCTGGAGGCGATGCTGGCCTGTGCCCGCCTGGGCGCCGTGCATTCTGTGGTGTTCGGCGGCTTTGCCAGCAACGAGTTGGCCGTGCGGATCGACGACGCCAAGCCCAAGGCCATCATCGCCGCATCCTGCGGGATGGAGCCGGGGCGCGTAGTGCACTATAAACCGCTGCTGGACGGCGCCATCGACATGGCCAGCCACAAGCCCGAGTTCTGCGTGATCTTCCAGCGCGAACAGGAAGTGGCGCAATTGGTCGAAGGCCGTGATGTCAACTGGCACGGGTTTCAGTACGGGGTCGAACCGGCGGATTGTGTGCCGGTGGCCGGGAACGATCCGGCCTATATCCTCTATACCTCTGGCACAACGGGCGCGCCCAAAGGCGTCGTGCGTCCGACTGCTGGCCATCTGGTCGCGCTGAACTGGACGATGAAGAACATCTACGATGTCGATCCCGGAGATGTATTCTGGGCGGCGTCCGATGTCGGGTGGGTCGTAGGGCATTCCTACATCTGCTACGCCCCGCTGATCCACGGGAACACAACTATCGTGTTCGAAGGTAAACCGGTCGGGACCCCCGATGCCGGAACCTTCTGGCGCGTGATTTCAGAGCACAACGTCAAAAGCTTCTTCACCGCCCCAACCGCCATCCGCGCCGTCAAACGCGAGGACCCCAAGGGCGAGTTGTTGGCGAAATACGACCTTTCCTGCCTGCGTGCATTGTTCCTGGCCGGTGAGCGCGCCGACCCTGATACCATCGAATGGGCACAAGACGCGCTGAAAGTGCCGGTGATCGACCATTGGTGGCAGACCGAGACCGGTTGGACCATCGCAGGCAACCCGCTGGGTATCGAGGAACTGCCTGTCAAACTGGGCTCGCCCGCCAAGCCGATGCCGGGTTATGACGTGCAAATCCTTGACGAAGGCGGTCACCCGATGAGACCCGGCGAACTGGGTGCGATTGCGGTCAAGCTGCCCCTGCCCCCGGGTACTCTGCCAACACTGTGGAATGCGGAAGAGCGGTTCAAAAGCTCTTACTTGAACCACTTCCCCGGCTATTATGAAACCGGCGATGCCGGCATGGTGGACGAGGACGGTTATCTCTACATCATGGCGCGCACGGACGACGTAATCAACGTCGCAGGCCACCGTCTGTCTACCGGTGGGATGGAAGAGGTTCTGGCCGCACACCCCGACGTGGCCGAATGTGCCGTGATCGGCGTGACGGATCAGTTGAAAGGCCAGATGCCCGTTGGCTTCCTGTGCCTGAACGCTGGTTGCGACCGTGACCATAGCGAAATCGTTCAGGATGTGATCAAGCTGGTGCGCGAAAAGATCGGGCCGGTTGCTGCGTTCAAACTGGCCGTAGTGGTGGATCGTCTGCCCAAGACACGCTCGGGCAAAATCCTGCGCGGGACGATGGTATCGATTGCGGACAGCAAGGAATACAAGATGCCGGCAACCATCGACGATCCGGCAATCCTGGACGAGATCTCGGATGCGTTGAAAACCATTGGTTACGCGCAGTAATCGAACAGCGGGCGACGATCCGTCGCCCGTCGCGCCTCTTTCACTTGCAACCTGAAACAGGCCCCCTACTGTCATCCAAAGACAGTGAGGGCCCATGACAGAATCCGACATCTGGCGTCTGAGCGCCACCGACCTGACAGCCTTGACCCGCAGCGGCGACCTGAGTGCTGAGGAAGTCACGCAGGACGCCATCAACCGAATGCATCAGGTCAATCCTGACTTGAACGCGGTGGTCGAGGACCTCAGCGACGAGGCGTTGGCCCGAGCACGCGATCTGGATGCGGCAGTTGCGAGCGGTGCGCCTGCGGGTACCCTCCATGGGGTTCCTGTCACTATCAAAATCAACGTTGATCAAACGGGACACGCGACTTCGAATGGAGTGGTCGCCCTGAAGGATGTGATTGCGCCCGACGATGCCCCCATCGTGCGCAACCTTCAGAACGCCGGAGCTATCGTAATAGGGCGAACAAACACGCCCGAGTTTTCATTCCGGGCCGATACCGACAATCCTTTGCACGGGCGTACCTATAATCCGTGGGGGCGGCATATCTCACCCGGCGGGTCCTCGGGTGGTGCAGGCGCGGCCGTGATGGCGGGGATCGGTGCGCTGGCCCACGGCAATGACATCGGCGGCAGCCTGCGGTTTCCGGCTGCGGCCAACGGTGCGGTCACCGTCAAACCCGGTCTCGGCCGCGTTCCAGCATGGAACCCCAGTCAACAGGCTGAACGCGGAATTTTGGCGCAATCCATGTCGGTACAAGGGTTGATCACTCGCTCGGCGGCTGACCTTCACCTGTCGATGCCCAGCATGATCGCCCCGGACCCGCGCGACCCATTTCACGTTCCAATGCCGTGGCGCGGTGACGCTATAGATGGCCCTATCAAAGTGGCCTTCACCAAAAACACCTTTGGTTATTCCCTGCATCCAGAGGTCGACAAAGCTCTGGACACGGCCCGCGACGCGCTGGTCGATGCTGGGTATTTGGTCGACGAGATCAATCCGCCCGACGTCTTCGAATGCGGGCGGTCCGGCTATCGCGCCTTGATGGGAGAAGTTTTGACGCTGCTACGAAGCGATATCGAGGCTGCGGGGTCAGAGACCATCCGTGAGATTTTCGAGGTCTACTTTCAGGAATTCCCGCCCATCGTGGAAACCGACCTGATCCGCATGCTTGCCAAGCGCAGCCATTACGCACGCGAATGGTCGATGTTCATGGAAGACTACCCTTTGGTTCTGTCACCCTTCCTACCGCAACCGTTCTTTGGCCCGGACCGGGACACCGAAGGCGCAGAAGGGGTGCATGAAGTTCTGGGCTGCGCGGTCTATTCCTATGCGATGAACTTCCTCGGCCTGCCCGCGGCCTGCGTTCCGGCCCGGCTGGCGGAGTTGCCACAAGGTCCGCAACCCATCAACGTCCAGATTGCCGCCCGCCGCTGGCGCGAAGACATGGCCGTCGACGCGGCCGCCGCAATCGAAGCGCGTGTCGGCCAGATGTGTTTTCCGCTTTGGGACAAGATGGCCGCGCCCGTATGAATTGGGCGGGCACAAAAATAGACCCCGGGTTATTGTGCCCGGGGTCCGCTTGCTAAAATATACCCGGATATCTCTAACGAGCGTAGCACCACCTACCCTCGCCAGCGCGAAAACTGCGCACTCGTTCGACAACGCCGTTTGGTGGCCACTCACTCCCACCTTGACGTATTTTCCGGGCATTTTCAGGTTACCGAAAACTTAATGAATCTCGTGTGAACTGGTTCACACAAGTCCAAAAAAATTCGTATTGACACTAATTTACGTGAATTGCTCAGAGATTAAGCGTTCTTCCAATCCATGCCCGGGGTCAAACAGAATACGGTGCTGGATAGACGGTTCCGACCGGATTTCGACCCAGTCAATATCGGCAAATGACACCGAGTCCGCATCCGCCATGACCGGACGCTTATCGGCATCCAGAACATCGAAACGTACCTTAGCGATCTTGGGCAACAATGCTCCGCGCCACCGACGCGGCCTGAACGCCGCAATTGCCGTCAGTGCAAGAACGTCTGACCCGATTGGCAAGATCGGACCATGCGCCGAATAGTTGTACGCTGTCGATCCGGCTGGCGTCGACAGCAGGGCTCCGTCACAGACCAGTTCCGGCATCCGCACCCGCCCATCGACGCTGATCTTCAGCCGCGCCGCCTGCGGACCGGCGCGCAGCAGCGACACCTCGTTGATGGCCAGCGCCTCATGCAGCTTGCCGGATTGATCCATAGCCTGCATTGCCAGAGGGTTGATCACCTCTTCTTCGGCCGCGGCCAAACGCTCCATCAGGTCGTCTTCATGAAACTCATTCATAAGAAACCCGATGGTGCCGCGGTTCATGCCATAAACCGGCGTATCGAGGTGCTGCATGTTGTGCAGCGTGTGCAACATGAACCCGTCCCCGCCCAGGGCGACCACCACATCCGCATCCCGGGGTGCCGCATTGCCGTACAGTTTCACAAGGCTGTCCCGCGCAATTTGCGCCACTTTGACGTCGCTGGCGAGAAAGGCGATTCTCTTTGTCATATTTTCCGGTTTCCGGTGCTGCACATTTGGTTCCGAAACAACCATACCTTTCCCCGATAGGCCAGACTTGACGCCACAGCGGGCCAAATCGTCGCTTTAAAGCTTTTGCGTATGTACCGTTTCCGATAGGAAATCCGCAAGATTCTTACCCAGCCATGTGGAGCGCCCATGAACGCCAATCTCCGTGATACCGGATTTTTCACCCAGTCTTTGTCTGACCGTGATCCCGAGCTGTTCGGCTCGATCACGTCCGAGCTGGGCCGCCAGCGTGACGAGATCGAACTGATCGCGTCCGAGAACATCGTCTCTGCCGC